>CAWKMR010000066.1:0-20464 GCA_963850705.1 uncultured Alphaproteobacteria bacterium
GTGTCCATCGAGATCACGCCGCTGCGCGTCGACGCATGGATGCGCCGTCCTTTGGCTTCGCCGGCGCCGAGCGCGATGAACAGCGGCATCAAGTGCTCGTCGGTCGGATGATTGTCGGCGGCATGCGGCGCGAGCTTGCGGTAGTTCACGAGATCGTCGATGGCGCCGGCCTCGATCTTGTCGTGCACCCAGTCGGTGAATTTGGCGACCCACTGCTTCGCCGGCGCGTCCCGGGCAGGTCGCTGGAATAGAACTCATGCAGATTGTGGGTCATCGAGCCCGAGCCGATCACCAGGAAGTTCTCCTCGCGCAGCGAGGCGAGCGCCTTGCCGACGGCGATGTGATGCGCGGGCCCGAGCTGCGGCTGCACCGAGATCTGCACCACCGGCACGTCGGCCTCCGGATAGAGCAGCATCAGCGGCACCCAGGTGCCATGGTCGTAGCCGTAGCCGGTGACGACCGCGGGCGCGAAGCCCGCGGCCTCCACAGGCCGGCGACCTTGATCGCGACCTGCGGATCGCCGGGCGCCGGATAGACGAGCTTGCGCAATTCCGGCATGCCGCCGAAGTCGTAGATCATGCCGGGCTTCGCATCGCCGACCACCGCCGGGCGGCTGGTGCCGAAATGCGCGGTCGCGATCACGATGGCGCGCGGCTTCGGCAGGCTCTTGGCGAAGCCTTGAGGAAATCGCGCGCCGCGGAATCCTCGATGATCAGCCGCGGCGAGCCGTGCGAGATGTAGAGGGCGGGAAGCGCCATCGAATGCTCTCAACCCGCTCGCAGCCCGTGCGCTGCGAGCCGGCTAAGTCCCGCCGCCGCCGGCAGCGGCTGCACCTTGCCGGCGCGCTCCTTCTTCAGCAGGTCGGCGAGCAGGAAGGCGAGGTCGATCGCCTGCTCGGCATTGAGCCGCGGATCGCAGACCGTGTGGTAGCGGTCGTTGAGGTCCTGGTCGGAAATCTCGCGCACGCCGCCGGTGCATTCGGTGACGTTCTGCCCGGTCATCTCCAGATGCACGCCGCCGGCATGCACGCCTTCGGCCGCGCAGACCTGGAAGAAGGTGCGCGTCTCTTTCAGGATCAGGTCGAACGGCCGCGTCTTGTAGCCGGTGGTCGAGGTGATGGTGTTGCCGTGCATGGGATCGCTCGACCACACCACGATGCGGCCTTCCTTCTTCACCGCGCGGATCAGCGGCGGCAGAAGATCGCCGGCCTTGTCGGCGCCGACGCGGCAGATCAGCGTGAGCCGGCCGGGCTCGTTCTCCGGATTGAGGATGTCGATCAGGCGCAGCAGGTCGTCCGGCTTCTGCGACGGACCGGTCTTCAGGCCGAGCGGATTCTTGATGCCGCGGCAGTATTCGACATGGGCGTGGTCGGGCTGGCGGGTGCGGTCGCCGATCCAGACCATGTGGCCGGAGGTCGCGTACCAGTTGCCGGGCCGCGTCGAAGTCCTCGCGCGTCATCGCCTGCTCGTAGCCGAGCAGCAGCGCCTCGTGGCTGGTGTAGAAATCGGTGTGCGCAGCTCCGGATGGCTCTCGAGATCGAGCCCGCAGGCCTGCATGAAGTTGAGCGCCTCGTAGATGCGCTCGGCGAGTTCCTGGTAGCGGCGCGCCTGCGGGCTAGTCCTTGATCGCGCTCAGCATCCATTGCTGGACGCTGGCGAGATTGGCGTAGCCGCCCTGCGCGAACGCGCGCAGCAGGTTGAGCGTCGCCGCCGACTGCCGGTAGGCCTGCAACTGCCGGCGCGGATCGGGAGTGCGCGCCTCCGGCGTGAACTCGGTGCCGTTGACGATGTCGCCGCGATAGATCGGCAGCTCGACGCCGTTCTTCTTTTCGGTCGGCGAGGTGCGCGGCTTGGCGAACTGGCCGGCGATGCGTCCGACCTTCACCACCGGCAAGGCGGCGGCATAGGTCAGCACCACCGCCATCTGCAGGAAGACGCGGAAGAAATCGCGGATGTTGTTGGCGCCGTGCTCGGCGAAGCTCTCGGCGCAGTCGCCGCCCTGCAGCAGGAAAGCCTCGCCCTTGGCGACGCGGCCGAGCGCCTTCATCAGGTTGCGCGCCTCACCTGCAAAAACCAGCGGCGGGAAGGTCGCAAGCTGCCGCTCCACCTCGGCAAGCGCTTCCTTGTCGGGGTAGTCGGGCATCTGCAGGGCAGGTTTCTTGCGCCAGCTCTCTGGCGTCCAACGCTCGGCCATCACGCGGCTCCAATACGCTAATTCCGGTCGATTTCAGCGGCTTATATACGAGGCGGGGCGCCGAAGGCCAGAATAATCCCGGATCGGCCCTATTCCGCCGCCTGCCGCTCGACCGTGTAGGCCTTGGTGCGCAGCGTGACGAGTTCCTCGGAGGCGGTCGGATGCACCGCCATCACCGTGTCGAAATCGGCCTTGGTGGCGTTCATCTTCACCGCGATGCCGATGAGCTGGATCATCTCGCCGGCGTCCGGGCCCGCGATGTGGCAGCCCAGCACCCGGTCGGAGGCGGCATCGACGATCAGCTTGAAGAACGAGCGGGTGTCGCGGCCGGCGAGCGTCGCCTTCATCGGCCGGAACGAGGTCTTGTAGACGTCGACCCGCGGATAGCGCTCGCGGCCTGCGTCTCGGTCAGGCCGATGACGCCCAGCTCCGGCTCGGAGAACACCGCCGTCGGCACATCGGCATGATCGACCTTGGTCGGCTTGCCGCCGAACACGGTGTCGGCAAAGGCGTGGCCTTCGCGGATCGCGACCGGCGTGAGGTTGATGCGGTCGGTCACGTCGCCGACGGCATAGATGTTCGGCACCGAGGTGCGCGAGAATTCGTCGACGGCGATCGCGCCTTTCGCGAGCGTCACGCCGGCCTTGTCGAGTCCGAGCCCCGCGACGTTCGGCTTGCGGCCGGTGGCGAACATCGCGCAATCGACGACGAAGGATTCGCGATCGGACAATTCGACGTCGAGGCCGTGATCGACCTTCTCGATGGCGTCGACGGTCTGCTTGCACACGATCTTGATGCCGCGCTTGCCCATTTCGGCGGCGAGATGGTCGCGCACATCGTTGTCGAAGCCGCGCAGGATCTGCTCGCCGCGATAGACCAGCGTCACCTCGGAACCGAGACCGTTGAAGATGTTGGCGAACTCGACGGCGATGTAGCCGCCGCCCTGGATCAGGACGCGCTTCGGAAGTTCCTGCAGGTGGAAAGCTTCGTTCGACGAGATGACGTGCTCGAGGCCGGCGATCTCGGCGCCGAGATGCGGCGTGGCGCCGGTGGCGATCAGGATCGTCCCGGCGCGCACGGTCTTGCCGGTCGCGACGAGACGCACGGTGTGGGCGTCCTCCAGCACCGCGCGGCTTTTCACGATCGCGACGTTGGCGCGCTCCAGGTTGGTCGTATAGGCCGCCTCGAGCCGCGCGATCTCGCGGTCCTTGTTGGCGATCAGCGTCGCCCAGTCGAACGTCGGGCTCGCCCAGCGTCCAGCCGTAGCCGGCGGCGTCCTCGAACTCGTCGGCGAAGCGCGAGGCATAGACCAGGAGCTTCTTCGGCACGCAGCCGCGGATCACGCAGGTGCCGCCGACGCGATACTCCTCGGCCACCATGACGCGCGCGCCGTGGCCGGATGCGATCCGCGCGGCGCGCACGCCGCCCGAGCCTGCCGCCGATGACGAACAGGTCGACGTCGTGGTCAGCCATGCCCGTCGTGCCGACCTTCGATGCCTGCAGACTTACAGGTCATGCCCCCGCTTCTTCATCTCGGTGCGGAAGCGGCGCGATCACTTCTTCGGCGAACTTCTCCTGCCAGCCCTTCAGGTCCAGCCATAGCGTCGTCGAAGACCGCGGCTCCATCGTCGATGGCCTTTTTGCCGGTCGGGGTCCGGTAAAAGGTGAGCGATTTCCTTGAGCTCCGCTTCGGTGAAGCGCGACGCATAGAGCCACGCGATATCGTTCATCAGATCGGTCGGTGCGCGGCTGCGAATAGCCTTGCGCAAGTTGCTCGACACATCGTCCAGGTCCTTGCGAAGGGTCGGATTGGTCTGCAAATGCATGGTCCGGACGCGCTCGATCACGCCCGGAACCATCGGCGCGAACAGCGCGCGTCCGTTCTTCAGCTCGAGGATTTCCCGGGCCATCTCATCGCAGCCGGCGACGGCTCGGCCGGCTGCGCTTGCTGCGGCTGCGGCGCCTGCTTCGGTCGCGGCAAGCGCGACCGCGCCAGCGACAAGCACGAGCGCGATCCGCGCGATGCCGGCGACGGCTCGGCGAGCCTGATTTTGGCGATCATGATGATGCTCCTCTCCGGTCGATCTGATGGCTAAGGCCGCTCGATCACGCGCACGCCCGCGCTTCCTGCGAGAATGGCGACGGTTGCGAGCCCAATGAACAATCCGTGCTCGATGACGCCTGGGATGGCGGACAGCCGAGCCGCCAGCGCCTTCGGATCGGCGATCCGCTGCAGCGCGCCGTCCAGAATCCAGTGCCCGCCATCCGTGACGAAAGCGTGGCCGTCCTTGGTCCGCCGCAGGGTCGCGGCCGCCGGCGAGCCGGTGCCGGCAAAGGCGGCTTCGACCGCGCGCCGCGTCGACTCCAGTCCGAACGGCTCGACCTCGACCGGCAGCGGGAAGCGACCAAGCGCGGGCACCCATTTCGAATTCATCGGCGATGACGACCATGCGCGCGGATGCCGCGGCAACGATCTTCTCGCGCAACAGCGCGCCGCCGCCGCCCTTGATGAGGCTGAGATCGGGCGCGATCTCGTCGGCGCCGTCGACGGTCAGATCGAGCTCGGGCGTCTCGTCCAAGCGTCGACAACGGCACGCCGACCCGCTCGGCATCGCGCCGCGTCGCGTCGGAGGTCGCGAACGCCCACGACCTTGAGGCCGTCTCGCACGCGCTCTCCGAGCAGCTCGACGAAATGCTTGGCCGTGGAGCCGGTGCCCAGACCCGAGCCGCATGCCGGGGCGGACGAATTCAATCGCGCGAGCGGCCGCGGCACGTTTCTGCGCTTCAGGATCCATCGCGAAAATCGGCCGGCTCTGCGGTCTGACATTGAAAAAGCTGTATATCTAGCGTCTATCTAGCGTCGATCCGCCGCCAGGCATAGTCCATTCGTATTGATGTCCGACGGCAGCGCTTGCCATCGCCGGTGTCGCCCGGTAGCGATCGCCGGTCATGGATGTCCCCCCTCGTCGTCTTCGATCTCGACGGAACGCTGGTCGATACGGCGCCCGATCTGGTCGCGACCCTCAACACCATCCTGGCACGCGAAGGCCTGCCGCCGGTCGACTACGAGGCGGCGCGCAACTTTGTTGGAGGTGGCGCCCGGGTGATGGTCGAGCGCGGGTTTGACGGCGGCTGGCCGAAACCTGCCGGCACGCCGCGATCGACGGATTTACGCGCGATTTCATCGACCACTATGCCGCGCATATTGCCGACAGTTCTGCGCCATTTCCGGGCGTGGAGGCCGGCGCTCGATGCGCTTGCCGATCGCGGCTACCGGTTCGCCGTCTGCACCAACAAGATCGAGAAGCTTTCGATGCTGCTGCTTGATGCGCTCGATCTGTCGAAACGATTTTCGGCGATCTGCGGCGCGGACACGTTTGGCGTCGCCAAACCCGATCCTGAGATGTTGCACCGCACCATCGCGCGCGCCGATGGCGACGGAGCCGTGATGGTGGGAGACTTCGCTCACCGACATCGCCACCGCCCGTGCCGCCCAAGTCCCAGTAATTGCGGTCGATTTCGGGTACACGGATACCCCTGTCGCGGAGCTGGCACCCGACCGGATCATCAGCCATTTCGACGACCTCCCCGAGGCCGTTTTGGCCCTCATTGGCAGGCCCCCGGCGTGAATTTGCCGGGAGCGTTAATGATGAAATTTACCTTACCGCCGCCACACTTAGGGGGAGATACTAAGCATTGACCCTAGGCTGGCGGCGCCGGTGTCGATGTTGCGCGCCTGCGGTCGCGCTCGTATGGTTACCTCGGGACCAGACGGCCGTAGGCCGTCTCAATGGTGGGTACGACCATGAGCCGAGTTATTGCCATCGCGGCATGTGGCCTCATCCTCGCCGCGTGTTCGATGTCGATGCCGAGCCTCGATGTCTTCCGGTCAGGACCCGCAACGGAAGTCCTGCGGATCGAATCCGAGCCACCGGGCGCCGATGCGCGCACCGCCGAAGGGCAATCCTGCCGCACGCCTTGTGAACTGACTGTGCCCTCAACCGGCGAGGTCGCGATCTCGTTCGCGCTGCAAGGCTATGCTCCGCAGACCATCAATGTTCGCGCCGAAGCGCCCGCCACCGCGAGCTACGCCGAAGGCGCACCGCCAGCCCGCATGCAGCCGAATCCGGTCTATGCGGAGCTCACGCCTGCGGCGCCGCAGCGCCAGAAGAAGGGCGGGCCACCGAAGAAGAAAGTGGCCGCAAAGAAATCCGGACCCGGCGGCGAGCCTGCGCCGATGGCCGCGCAGCCCCAAACGGCGCAAGATCCGGGTGGCTCCTACCCGTCGAACTACCCCTGGCCGCCGCCCCCGCCGGGGCAGTAATGCCCAGCCAGCCCTGAGCTACCGCGTGGCGGCCCTGCCCCCCGCAACATGGGCAACTCTGGACGCTCTGGCCGATATCCGTCAGAGTCCCTAAATAACGTAGAAAGGACAGCCCGATCTGCTGCAACGGGCGGACGCGACATGAGCCGCGGCGACCGCCGGCATGGCCGGCTGAAGGATGGAATGACGCAGGCAGTTTCAGAGTTCGAGGTTCCGCGACCGCTGATCGATCCGTTCGCGCGCGCGATCACCTATCTGCGCGTGTCGGTGACGGACCGGTGCGATTTCCGCTGCGTCTATTGCATGTCCGAGAACATGAACTTCCTGCCGAAGGCGGATCTGCTGACGCTTGAAGAACTCGACCGGCTGTGCAGCGCGTTCGTTGCGCGCGGCGTAAGGAAGCTCCGGCTGACCGGCGGCGAGCCGCTGGTGCGGCGCGGGCATCATGACGCTTGTCGGTTCGCTGTCGCGCCACTTGCCGCAGGCGATCTCGACGAGCTGACGCTGACCACCAACGGCTCGCAGCTTCCAAAATACGCACGCGAGCTCGCCGATCACGGCGTGCGGCGCATCAATGTTTCGCTTGATACGCTCGATGCGGAGAAATTCCGCGCCATCACCCGCTGGGGCGAACTCGACAAGGTGATCGCCGGCATCGACGCCGCGCAGGCGGCCGGCCTGCGCGTCAAGATCAACGCGGTCGCGCTCAAGGGTGTCAACGAGGACGAGATCCCCGCTCTGATCGAATGGGCGCATGGCCGCGGCATGGAGCTCACCTTGATCGAGGTGATGCCGCTCGGCGACGTCGGCGAAGGCCGGCTCGACCAGTACCTGCCGCTGTCGATCGTGCGCGCACGCCTCGCCGAGCGCTACACGCTCGACGACATCGCCTATCGTACCGGCGGTCCGGCGCGCTATGTGCGGGTCGCGGAAACCGGCGGCACGCTTGGCTTCATCACGCCCCTGACCCACAATTTCTGCAAATCCTGTAACCGCGTGCGGATCACCTGCACCGGCACGCTCTACATGTGCCTCGGCCAGGAAGACGCCGCCGACCTGCGCACGCCGCTGCGCGCGTCGGAAGCCAACGGCCTGCTCGACGCCGCCATCGAAGAGGCGATCGCGCGCAAGCCCAAGGGCCACGACTTCATCATCGATCGCCGCCACCAGCGGCCGGCGGTGGCCCGGCACATGAGCGTGACCGGGGGCTGATGGCGATCACGCGCCGCAGCGCTGGCCCTCCGCGAGGACCGCGCCGCCGCCCGGCGCGTCACCGACGAGCGGCGTGGCGCGAACTGTCCCGGCGCCGATACCGATAACAGCGGCGCTACGCCGCCATCTGGCTCGTTGGCGTCGCAGCCGATTTAGCGATAAGAAATCGCGGGGGAAGCCGAGCCAAGGGGACCAAGGACGTGGGCGGGCTGTTGAAAGCGAGCCGCGTCATTGACGCGGTCAATGGCTGGTTCGGGACGCTCGCGACCTGGCTCGTGCTGTTCGCCTGCCTGATCTCGACCGGCAACGCCATCAGCCGCTATGTCTTCAACAACAGCTCGAACGCCTGGCTCGAAGTCCAGTGGTACATGTTCGCGGCGATGGTGTTCCTCGGTGCGCCTTATGTCCTCAAGGTCAATGAGCACGTGCGGGTCGACGTGATCTATTCGGCTCTGTCGGAACGCGAGCGCATCTGGATCGACATCATCGGGACCGTCCTGTTCCTGCTGCCGTTCTGCGCGCTGCTGCTCTATTTCACCTGGCCTTGGTTTCTGGACTCGTGGCGCATTGGTGAGATGTCATCCAATGCCGGCGGTCTCGTCCGTTGGCCGGTCAAGCTCATGCTGCCGCTCGGCTTCGCGCTGCTGGCGTTGCAAGGCATCGCGGAGCTCATCAAGCGCATCGCCGCGCTCACCAACAGCTACCGGCTCGAATACGACTACGAGACGCCGCTGCAATGATCGACTTCGTGCGCAGCAATATCGCGCCCCTGATGTTCGTGGGGCTCATCGTTTTCATGCTGTTCGGCTATCCGGCGGCGTTCTCGGTCGCCGCCGTCGGGCTGGTGTTCGGCCTCATCGGGATCGAGCTTGGACTGATCGAGCCGAACTTCCTCGGCAATCTCGTCTATCAGGTGTTCTCCATCGTTTCAGAGGAGCAAGGCGCGCTCTTGCTCTCAATTCCGTTCTTCACCTTCATGGGCGCCATCCTCGAACGCTCGGGGCTCGCCGAAGACCTGCTGGATTCGATCGGGCAGATGTTCGGCCCCGTGCGCGGCGGGCTCTCCTATGCGGTGATCTTCGTCGGCGCGATCCTCGGCGCCATCACCGGCACGATCGCGGCCTCGGTCATTGCCATGGCGGTGATCGCGCTGCCGCTGATGCTGCGCTACGGCTATTCGGTCCGCCACGCCACCGGCGTGATCGCCGCGTCCGGCACCATCACCCAGCTCATTCCGCCGTCGTTGGTTCTGATCGTGCTCGCTGGCCAGCTCAACCAGTCGGTGGGCGCCATGTATGCCGGAGCGATCGGGCCGAGCCTCATTCAGGTCGGGCTGTTCTGCGCCTGGGTGCTGATCGTGAGCCTGATCTGGCCGAAGGATGTGCCGGCGCTGCCGCCCGAGGCGCGCACGCTTCGCGGCTGGGCGCTGTTGGATAAATGCCTGCGCGGCATCATCCCGTCGCTTGGCCTGATGTTCCTGGTGCTGGGCACCATATACTACGGTCTTGCGACACCGACCGAAGCGGGTGCCGCGGGCGCGGTCGGATCGCTGCTGCTGGCGGCAGTCAATCGCCGGCTTACTTGGCCGCTGACCTATCAGGCGATGGCAACGACCATGCGCATCACCGCGATGGTGGTCTTCATCCTGATCGGCGCGCGCGTGTTCAGTCTGGTGTTTCAGGGCGTCGGCGGAAAAGTATGGATCGAGGACTGGCTGACCTCCCTGCCCGGTGGCGTGGTCGGCTTCCTGGTCTTCGTCAACATCTTCATTTTCGTGCTCGCCTTCTTCCTCGACTTCTTCGAGATCGCGTTCATCGTCGTTCCGTTGCTCGCGCCGGTCGCGGCCAAGCTCGGGATCGATCTCGTGTGGTTCGGCCTGATGATCTGCGCCAACATCCAGACCAGCTTCATGCATCCGCCGTTCGGCTTCGCCTTGTTCTATCTGCGCGGCGTGGCGCCGCCGACGGTCCGCACCACCGACATCTATTGGGGCGCGGTGCCGTGGGTGATCCTGCAGGTGATCCTGGTGGCGATCCTGATCTTCTGGCCGCAGTCGGTGACCTATTGGATCGACCGCGGCCCCAGGGTCGATCCGTCGACCATCAAGATCGACATCCCGATGCCGGACATGCCAGATCTGCCGCCGATCCAGCTCGATCCGCCGCGAACTCTAAGCCGCGTGCCGGAGCGCTAACCGTCCTCCGAAAGAACTATTCCTTGCCGCCGCCGCGGCCGCTATCGTCGCGGCGATATCAAGAAACCAAGCCACACCATCCTTCGGAAACCGACTTTCATGACATTTCGCCGCCGTCAATTCCTGCGCCTCGCGGGCGCAGCCGCCATGGTGCCGTTCGCGCCCTCCATTGCCCGGGCACAAGCCTGGCCGAACAAGACGATCCGCCTGGTCGCGCCGTTTTCAGCGGGCAGCACCGTCGACGTCGTGGGCCGGCTCCTGACCGAGCCGCTGTCGCAGCAGCTCGGCCACACCGTCGTTATGGAGAACCGGGTCGGCGCCGGCGGGATGACCGGCGCGACCATGGTCGCGCGATCCGACCCCGACGGCTATACGATTTTGATCCATTCGTCGGCGCATTCGGCGATCCCGGCGATTTATCCCAATGTGCCTTACGACACCGCGCGCGATTTCGCGGCGGTGGCGTCGCTCGGCAGCTCGCCGAACGTCACCGTGGTTTCGCCCGACAAGGGGATCAAGACGCTGAAGGAACTGGTGGCCGCCGCCAAATCCAGGCCGGGCGGCCTGACCTATGCCACCGCCGGCGTCGGCTCGGCGACGCATCTGAGCACCGAGCGCTTCCGCGTCGCCGCCGGGTTCGAGGCCGTGCATGTGCCGTTCAAGGGGATGCCCGAAGCGCTCACCGAGGTGATGACCGGGCGCGTGGACTTCTCCTGCTCCAGCATCGCGCCCGCGGTGCCGCTCATTCGCTCAGGCAAGCTAATCGCGCTTGCCGTCACCACGCCGAAACGAAGCCCCGCCCTGCCCGACGTGCCGACATCGATCGAAGCCGGCTACCCCAATTCCGACTACACGTTCTGGGTGGGCATGTTCCTGCCGGTGAAGACTCCGCGCGAGATCGTCGACCGACTGCACCAGGAGGTGCAGAAGGTGCTGCAAGCGCCCGGCATGGACAAACGGCTTGCGCAGAACGGCATCGATCCCATGCCGATCACACCGCAAGCGTTCGATGCGCTGATCAAGAAAGAGGTCGCGGAGAACATCGCCTTGGTGAAAGCGGCCGGCATCAGGGTCCAGTGACGCCCGACTGCTACGAGTTTTCGTCCTGAGTGACGACGACGAAATCGCGCGCCGAGCGCGTCTCCGGATGGGCCGGCAGATCGGTCATCGTCATCACCAATCCCGGATGCATGAGCGCGATGATTTGCTTCGCCATATCGGGCGAAGGCTGCAGGCGGCTCAGGATCACCGTGCCGTCTTCGGTCAACCCGAGCTTCGATTGCGACGCCGCATAGCTGACGGAATGCCAGCGCAACGAGCGCCTGTCATCATGCGGCCCGACCAGCACGAACACGTGCGAGCCCAACGGAGCCTTCGGCTCGCGGATCGTAACCGCGCCTTTCGCAACGATCTCGCCATCCTTGATGATGTACATCTCGCGATCGGCGCCGCTCACCAGCACCGACGCCGCGTGCTGCATGTCCGGATGGCGATCCTGCGGCGGCAACGACTTCTCCGCCAGCTTGGCGACCGCCTGATCCATTTCATCTTCCGCGATCGCCGACAGGATCCCGCCGGGGTGGGCCACGTCCGCCGGCTGGCTGTGATCGTCGGCGACGATGACCGCCGTTCCGATGTGCGTGACGCCGAACAGCAATTCCGAGAATTTCATCGGCAAGCGAATGCATCCATGGGACGCCGGATATCCGGGCAGATTGCCGGCGTGGAGTGCAATGCCCGACCACGTCAGCCGGTTCATGTTCGGCATCGGCGCGTTGTTGTACGTGCTTGAGTGGTGATGCTTGTCCTTCTGCAGGATCGTGAAGATGCCGGTCGGCGTCGAATGGCCTTGCTTGCCGGTCGAACAGGTCGAAAGCCCGATCCGCACGCCGTTGCGATAGACGTGAACGAGTTGATCCGGAATTGAAACAATAATGGCGACCGGCCCCTCGGAAGCCAGCTCCGGATGCCAGCGGAATTCGCCCGGTTTGAGCTTGGTTTCCTGGGCGCCGGCGAACGGCGTCAAAACGCCTGCAAAGCCGGCCGCACCGCCGAGGGCCCCCACCAGAACGTCACGACGATTGACGCAAGCGCGCATTGGCATCTCCTGTCGCGTTCGGAAAATTCTGCCGGAAAGTCGTCACGTCCGTGTGCGGTTGCGGATCAGGAAATCGTCATACGTGTATTCGGCGACGCGCCACCACAGATACTGATCGTTGCGGAACGTCAGCATCGCGTCCCAGATTTTCTTGAAGTCGGCGTTCTTGGCCGACACTTCGTTGTAGACCTCGAGCGACGCTTTCAAGCTCGCATCCATGATCGACGGCGAGAACGCCTGCAATTTCGCCTGCCCGGCGCCAAGCAAGCTCTTGAGCGCAACCGGATTGAGCGCGTCGTATCTCGACAGCATCCACTGGTTCGACAAAGCCGACGCCGTGGTCACGATCGACTTGTAGTTCGCCGGCAGCGCGTTCCACTTGTCGATATTGAAGAAGTGGTGGAGCATCGCGCCGCCCTCCCACCAGCCCGGATAGTAGTAGTACGGCGCGATCTTGGCGAAGCCGAGCTTCTCGTCGTCATAGGGGCCGACCCATTCAGCGGCGTCGATCGTGCCCTTCTCCAGCGCCGAATAGACCTCGCCGCCGGGAATCTGCTGCGGAACAACGCCGAGCTTGGTCATCACGGTGCCGGCGAATCCGCCGATGCGCATCTTGAGGCCGCGCAGATCCGCGGGCGCCTTGATCTCGCGGCGGAACCAGCCGCCCATCTGGCAGCCGGTGTTGCCGCAAGGCAGCCCGTAGATGTTGAACTTCTTGTAGAACTCATTCATCAATTCCATGCCGCCGCCCTGGTACATCCAGGCGTTCTGCATGCGCGCATTAAGGCCGAACGGAACCGCGGTGCCGAAGGCGAAGGTCGGATCCTTGCCGAAATAGTAGTAAGACGCGGTCTGCGCCATCTCGACGGTGCCCTTCTGCACCGCATCGGCGGCGGCGAGCGGCGGCACGATCTCATTCGCTGCGAACACCTGGATCTGGAAGCGCCGGTCGGTCATCTCGGAGACCGCCTTGGCGAACTCCTCCGCCGCGCCGTAGATGGTGTCGAGGTTCTTCGGGAAGCTCGAGGTCAGCCGCCATGTGAGCTCCGGCATCGACTGTGCGATGGCCGGCGCGGCGACGGCGGTACCGGCAGCGGCAAGGCCCGCACCCTGAAGGAATTGGCGGCGTTTCATATCGAACTCCTGCGCCGGATAAGGCTGGCGTCACGCCGGATCATGCGTACCAAATACGGCAACAAAATACCGTCAATTCACCCGCATTTCTCAAGGTTTCTTGAGCTGGACGTTGATCCGGATCGGCTTCCACTCCCCGTCCGACATGATGAACTCGAGCTCGTAATGGACGCGGCTCGGCGTCGTATCGAAATAGCCGTAGAGCATCAGCACGCCGTTGTCGGTGACCCGCGCCGGCTGGCTCTCGACCGGGGGCTTCGCCACGATCAGGTCGAAATCGATCCGGTTGTCCCGAAAGACCTTGAACGCCTCCGCCAGCTGATCCGGCGAAAACTTGTCGCGGAACGGCTTCGACAGCTTGGCATGCATCACCGCGTAATTGCCGGTGACGTTGGCGTCGTTGAAGGTCAGCAGCGTCGACTTGACGAGAACCTCCTGCGTGAACGGATCCGGCGGCTTCTGTGCAAGCGCCGGCGAACCGGCAGACATCGCGCCAAGGCCGGCGATGACAATTGCGAGGAGCCCCCTTGTCCGGCGCGCAGATAGCTCATTCCGATCCCCCAACCGATTCAGTATGGCGAGCCAACAATGCGGATTTTCCGCCCACTCCGCAAGGATAGGTCCGCTGGAATTGTCATTCACTGGTCATCGCGCCCGGTACTACCTTTAAGTCAATCAAAGGAGCGCGCCATGACCATTCGCTGTTCGTCACGTCTCGACGTCGACGGTTTCGCAACCGTCAATCGTCGCGGCTTGCTGCAAAGCCTCGGCGCCTCGGCGCTTGTCACCGCAACCGGTGGACTGTTCGCGCGCCCGGTCTGGGGCAGCCCGGTTTTCGCGGCCTATCCGTTTTCGCTCGGCGTCGCCTCCGGCGATCCGGCGCCGGACGGATTCGTGATCTGGACCAAGATCGCGCCGAAGCCGCTGGAGCGCGGCGGCGGAATGCCGAAGCGGCCGGTCGAAGTCGAATGGTCCGTGGCCACCGACGAGCGCATGCGCCAGGCGTCCGCAAGGGCACCGCGGTCGCGCATCCCGAGCTCGGCCATGCTGTGCATGTCGAAATCGGCGGCCTCGAACCGGCGCGCGACTATTTCTACCAGTTCACCATCGGCGCAGGAGCGCAGCCGCGTGGGCCGCGCGCGGACATTGCCACCCGCCGGCGCACCGGTCGAGCAAATCCGGTTCGCGGTCGCCGGCTGCCAGAAATACGAGGACGGCTACTTCACCGCCTATCGCAACATCGCGGCCGAGCGGTTCGATTTCGTCTTCCACTACGGCGACTACATCTACGAATACCGCACGCTGCGGCCGGGCGAACGCAACCTGCGCGTCGTGCGCGTCATGCCGGACGAGCCGGACGAAAGCTACACGCTCGACGACTACCGTCATCGCTACAGCATCTACCAGCTCGATCCGGATTTGCAGGCCGCGCACGCGTCGGCGCCCTTCGTCATGAGCTTCGACGACCACGAGGTCGACAACGACTGGGCCGGCGACACCACCGAGGAGCACGCACCACCGGAGCTGTTCCTGTTGCGCCGCGCCGCCGCGTTCCAGGCCTGGTACGAGCACCTGCCGGTGCGCAAGGCGCAGTTGCCGCGCGGGCCCGACATCCTGGCCTACCGGCGCTTCGGCATCGGCGACCTGCTCTCGATGAACGTGCTCGACACGCGACAGCTTCCGTTCGCCGCAGGCCTGCGCCGGGTCCCCGGGTCGTGGCCAATTGCGCCGAGGCCAACGAAGCCGAATCGCACCATGCTCGGCGAAACGCAGGAGCGCTGGCTCTACGACAGCTTCAAGACCGCCAAGGCGCGCTGGACCGTGCTCGCCCAGCAGATCATCCTGATGCGCAACGACCGCGACCCCGATCCCAACGTGTTCGCGCCCAGCCTGGACAAGTGGGACGGCGCGGTGGCGGCGCGCGACCGCCTGTTCGCCGCGATCGAAGACGCAAAACTCGACAATGTGGTCACGCTGGCTGGCGACATTCACCAGAACTGGGCCGGCGAGCTCAAGAAGAACTTCGCTGGACGAGAAGTCGGCGACGCTCGGCGTCGAGTTCGTGGCGACGTCGATCTCATCGGTCGGCGATGGCTT
This sequence comes from uncultured Alphaproteobacteria bacterium, assembly GCA_963850705.1. Classification (GTDB taxonomy): domain Bacteria; phylum Pseudomonadota; class Alphaproteobacteria; order Rhizobiales; family Xanthobacteraceae; genus VAZQ01. The sequence goes on from CAWKMR010000066.1 coordinate 15,253, forward strand.
CGATATCAACGACACATATCGGGCGCTGCTGCAGCAGCAGCCCTACGCCAAGTTCTTCAACAGCCAGCGCGGCTACGTCCGCCACGTCGTGACGCCTGCGCGCTGGCAGGCCGACTTCCAGGTGCTCGACAAGGTCACGCGTGCCGCGACGGCCGCATGTCGACGCGCAAGAGCTTCGTGGTCGAGAACGGCAAGAGCGCTCTCGCTGAGGCATAGCGCGCTCCAGTCGAGCGGCACTATTCGGCCGACGCGGCTACGCTAGCCCTCGATCACGATCTTCGGCGCCGCGCGCCCTGCCGCCGCCCGTGAGCTGGTCGCGCACGCGCGCGGCGATATCGCGGTAGATCGCTGCATGCGGGCCATCGGGTTCGGTCGCGACCACTGGCAGCCCCGCATCGGATTTCTCGCGGATGGTCGCGTGCAGCGGCACCTCGCCGAGGAACGGCACGCCGAGCCGCTCGGCTTCCTCGCGCGCGCCGCCGTGGCCGAAGATGTCGGAGCGCTGCCGCAGTTCGGGCACAGGAAGTAGCTCATGTTCTCGACGATGCCGAGCACCGGCACGTTGACCGTGCGGAACATGGCGATGCCGCGGCGCGCGTCGATCAGCGCAAGATCCTGCGGCGTCGAGACGATGACCGCGCCCTTGAGCGGCACCTGCTGCGCCATGGTGAGCTGCGCGTCGCCGGTGCCGGGCGGCATGTCGACCACCATCACGTCGAGCTCGCCCCACTCGACCTCGCGCAGCATCTGCGTGAGCGCGGAGATCACCATCGGCCCGCGCCAGATCATCGGCGTCTCTTCGTCGATCAGGAAGCCGATCGACATGACCGTGAGGCCGTAGCGCGAGATCGGCTTCAGCCGGGTGCCGCCGAGCGTCTGCGGGCGTTCCTTGATGGCGAGCAGCTTCGGCAGCGACGGCCCGTAGATGTCGGCATCGAGGATGCCGGTCTTCAGCCCGAGCGAGGCAAGCCCGAGCGCGAGATTGACCGCGGTGGTGGACTTGCCGACGCCGCCTTTGCCGGAGGCGACCGCGATGATCGCCTCGACGCCGGGCACGCCGGTCTGCGCTCCGCCGCCGCCGGCGCGGCGCGGCTGCGCGGCGCCGGCCGGCAGGCGTGCGGCGCGGCGCCGCGCCTTGCGCTCGGCGGTCAGCGCGACCAGCGCCGAGGTGACGCCCGGCACCGCGCGCACCGCCTTCTCGGCGCTGCTCGCGCACCGACTCCCAGGCCTTCACCGCCGCGGCATCGACGGTGAGCGAGAAGAACACCTTGCCGTCGGTCACCACCACATCCGACAGCGCGCCGGTGTCGGTGAGCGGCGTGCCGTCGGGCGCCGGAACCTTGGCGAGGGCTGTCGAGGATTTGTTGCTTGGTCGGCGCCATTGCGCTCCGCCGTTTGCTGAAGTCGCCGCCACCATAGGGGCGGCGCGAACCGGGTCAACGCCCCGTTGACGGACGATGCATGCCGTCGCAATCACGGTACAGATAGGACTGCAACGGGCCGAAAGCAGGAGGCGACGATGGCGAAAGTGGCGTTTATCGGGCTTGGCGTGATGGGCTTTCCCATGGCCGGCCATCTCAAGACCAAGGGCGGCCACGAGCTGACGGTCTACAACCGCACCGCCGCCAAGGCGGAGCAGTGGGTCGCCAAATTCGGCGGCACGCGCACGGCGACGCCGAAGGAGGCGGCCGCAAGGCCAGGATTTCGTCATGGCCTGCGTCGGCAACGACAACGATCTGCGCGAGGTGACGCTCGGGCCGAACGGCGCCTTCGCCGGCATGAAGAAGGGCGCGGTGTTCGTCGACCACACCACGGCCTCGGCCGAGATCGCGCGCGAGCTTCATGCGCACGCCAAGGAGCGCGGCTTCGATGCGATCGACGCGCCGGTGTCCGGCGGCCAGGCCGGCGCCGAGAACGGCATCCTGACGGTCATGTGCGGCGGAGACCCGAAGCCTTACGGGCGCGCCGAGCCGGTGATCGCGGCCTATGCGCGGATGTGCAAATTGCTCGGGCCCGCGGGCGCGGGCCAGCTCACCAAGATGGTGAACCAGATTTGCATCGCCGGGCTGGTGCAGGGACTGGCGGAGGGAATTCACTTCGCCAAGAAGGCGGGCCTCGACGTCGAGGCGGTGATCGAGACGATCTCCAAGGGCGCGGCGCAGTCCTGGCAGATGGAGAACCGCTACAAGACCATGAACGAAGGCAAGTTCGACTTCGGCTTCGCGGTCGACTGGATGCGCAAGGACCTGTCGATCTGCATCGGCGAGGCGCGCAAGAACGGCGCGAACCTGCCGGTCGCCGCGCTGGTCGATCAGTTCTATGCCGAAGTGCAGAAGATGGGCGGCAAGCGCTGGGACACGTCGAGCCTGATCGCGCGGCTGGAGCGGTAAGACGCCCAAGCTTGTAGCCCGCATGAAGCGAGGCGAAATGCGGGAGCGGCAGCGCAGCTCGAAAAGCTACCCGGATTTCGCCATCGCGCGTCAACGCGCTTATGGCTCCATCCGCGCTACGGCTTTCGCCTAAATTTCCACCACCATCCCATCCTCGGCAATCATCAGCCCCGCCGCCCTCGCCTCCTCGACCTTCGCCAGCATCGACGGATTCATGTGCGTGAGCATGATGCGCTTGGCGCGCAGGCTCGGCAGTTTCGGCTTGAGGATTTCCCAGCTCAGGTGGCCCTTGAGCACGCCGGCGTAGCCGTAGCATTCGCAGATGAAAAGATCGGCGCCGTCGGCGACGCCGATCAGCGCGTCGGTCCATTCGGTGTCGCCGGAATAGGCGAACAGTTTTTCGCCGTCGGAGATGCGCAGCGCCGTCGACGGCGCGCCGGACTGGTGGACCACTTCGGTGGTGGTCACCGCGTGTCCGAGGACTCGGCCGGCTTGCCCGGCCTCGATCTCGACGATCTCGAACGGGAACCGCCACTTGTTGGTCAGCGCACCCGGGAAGAACACCTCCAGCGCCGCCTCGATCCGCGCGCGCGAGCCGGCGGGCCGGCGATGGTAAGCGGGCGCTCGCGCCGCGCCACAAGCTGGGCGTCCAGCAGGAGGAACGGCAGCGCGCCGAAGTGGTCGCCATGCAGGTGCGACAGGATGATGCCGTCGACATTGCCGTGGTCGAGCTCCCGCGCCTTCAGCGCCACCGGGGTGGACGCGCCGCAATCGACCAGCAGAGTCGCCTTCGCGGTTTCCAGCCAGAAGCAGGTGTTGAACCGGCCGCCGGAGCCGAACGCGTCGCCGGAGCCGACAATGGTCAGCCGCATGGTCAGGCGCTCGCGCTCGGCCGCGCCGCCACCTCGGCGTGCCAGCGGCGCACGTTCGCGCACTCATCGGGCACCGCGAGCTTCGCCGGCTTCATGAAATCGACGGCGATCATGCCGGTGATATCGGCCACGCTGTAGCGGTCGCCGGCAGCGAACGGCCGTTTCGCCAGTTCGCGGTCGAAAACTCCAAGGAAGTCCGCGATCCGCGGCTTGTTGGCCTCCGCCCAGGCCGGCACCTGCGGGACTTCCATCTTCGCCATGGCCGGATGGGTGTTGCGGAAAACATGGGAGATCGGAAACAGCAGGTGCAGTTCGAGCCGCCGATTCCACATCTCGACCATGGCCTTCTCGAGCGCGCCCCGCCCGAACAGCGGCGGCTCCGGGTTGAGCTCCTCGAAATAGCGGCAGATCGCGATGGATTCGGCGATGACGGTGCCGTCGTCCAGCTCCAGCACCGGCACCCGCTGGATCGGGTTGATGGCGGTGAAGGCCTCCGACTTCTGCGCCAGCGCGCCGAGGTCGACCGGCTCCATCGGCACCGAAATGCCCTTTTCCGCCAGGAACACCCGCACCCGCCGCGGGTTCGGCGCCCGCCCGCCGTCATAGAGCTTCATCGGTTAACCCTCCCCGGCCCTGTCCGGCTCTTAGTCCCGCCCCTGGCCCCGGCCTGTCGGCCCGTCCGGTCTTGGAAACCAACCGTTAACCGTAGTCTTTTAGCCCACCCTTAAGCGTGCTCTTAAGGATTTTGCGAGATTTTGCACGGATTGTGGGGACGCGTAGCAACAACAGATCATGAGTGTGAGTACCGACCAGCGCGACCTCCGCCCTCGGACGGGTCGTCGGCCAAGCGCCGGCGCGCGGCCGCGCAGCACGTGCGCGAGGCGCGCGACCGGCTGACCTCGACCACCGGCACGCGGCCGTCTTTCGACTACGAATTGCTGCGGCTGTTCGCGCAGAACCGGCTGTCGGCCTCGCTGGTGATCCTGCTGCTGGTCGGCGCCGTCGGCTTCCTGTCGAGCCTCTGGGTCGGCGCCATCACCGCCGGCACCTGGACCAGCGCGGTGCTGGTCATCCACGCCATCATCATCACCAAGTGCCGCCAGTTCCTCGCCGAACCGGCCAGCGCTGCCAACGTCCGCGCCTGGCGGCTGCGCTTCATCATGCTGGACTGTTCTTCGGTCTGGCCTGGATGTTCATCCTGATCCATCCGGTCGGGGTCGAGGAGAACACCGGCACCTTCATGCTGTTCATCATGCTGCTGGTGGTGGCGCTATCGAGCACGCTGTCGGCGAGCGTGCCGATGGCGATGATCGCGGCGACCGCGCCGGTCACCGCGGCGGTGGCGCTCGATTTCGCGCTGCGCGGCACGCTCCAGGACTACATCCTCGCGATCCTCGCGGTTACCGCGCAGTGCTATTTCACGCTGCTGACCCATCGTCTCTATTCGACCCAGCTCGCCACGCTGGAGGCGCGCGCCGAGAAGGATGCGTTGATCGGCGAACTGGAAACCTCGAAGGCGATCTCCGACGAGGCGCGCCGCCGCGCGGAAGCGGCCAACATCGCCAAGTCGCGCTTCCTCGCGCAGATGAGCCACGAGCTGCGCACGCCGCTCAACGCCATCCTCGGATTCTCCGAGGTGATGAAGACCGAGATCTTCGGTCCGCACAGCGTGCCGGCATACAAGGACTATGCCGGCGACATCCACAACTCCGGCGTCCACCTGCTCGGCCTGATCAACGAGATCCTCGACCTCTCCCGCATCGAGGCCGGCCGCTACGAGCTCAACGAGGAAGCGGTGTCGCTCGTCGGCGTGGTCGCGAATGCTGCCACCTGCTGCAGATGCGCGCGCGCAACCGCGGCCTCGCGCTGCACGAGGTGTTCGAGAACGAGATGCCGAAACTGTGGGCGGACGAGCGCGCGATCCGGCAGATCTGCCTGAACTTCCTGTCG
>CAWKMR010000067.1:0-91488 GCA_963850705.1 uncultured Alphaproteobacteria bacterium
TATGGCGAGCCAACAATGCGGATTTTCCGCCCATCCGCAAGGATAGGTCCGCTGGAATTGTCATTCACTGGTCATCGCCCCGGTACTACCTTTAAGTCAATCAAAGGAGCGCGCCATGACCATTCGATGTTCGTCACGTCTCGACGTCGACGACTTCGCAACCGTCAATCGCCGCGGCTTGCTGCACAGCCTCGGCGCCTCGGCGCTCGTCACCGCGACGGGCGGACTGTTCGCGCGGCCGGTCTGGGGCAGCCCGGTATTCGCGGCCTATCCGTTCACGCTCGGCGTCGCCTCCGGCGATCCGGCGCCGGACGGCTTCGTGATCTGGACCAAGATCGCGCCGAAGCCGCTGGAGCACGGCGGCGGCATGCCGAAGCGGCCGGTCGAGGTCGACTGGGCGGTGGCGACCGACGAGCGCATGCGCCAGGTCGTCCGCAAGGGCACGGCGGTCGCGCATCCCGAACTCGGCCATGCGGTGCATGTCGAGGTCGGCGGGCTCGAACCGGCGCGCGACTACTTCTATCAGTTCACCATCGGCGACGAGCGCAGCCGCGTCGGACGCGCGCGCACGCTGCCGCCGGCCGGCGCGCCGGTCGCGCAGATCCGCTTCGCGCGTCGCCGGCTGCCAGCAATACGAGGACGGCTACTTTACCGCCTATCGCCACATCGCCGAGGAGCGGTTCGATTTCGTGTTCCACTACGGCGATTACATCTACGAGTATCGCACGCTGCGGCCGGGCGAGCGCAACCTGCCCGTCGTGCGCGTCATGCCGGGCGATCCGGACGAGAGCTACACGCTCGACGACTACCGGCATCGCTACAGCCTCTACAAGCTCGATCCCGATCTGCAGGCGGCGCACGCGTCGGCGCCCTTCGTCATGAGCTTCGACGACCACGAGGTCGACAACGATTGGGCCGGCGACACCACCGAAGGGAACGCGCCGCCGGAACTGTTCCTGCTGCGCCGCGCCGCCGCGTTCCAGGCCTGGTACGAGCACATGCCGGTGCGCAGGGCGCAGTTGCCGCGCGGGCCCGACATCCTGGCCTACCGGCGCTTGGCGTCGGCGACCTCATCGCGATGAACGTGCTCGACACGCGCCAGCTTCCGTTCGCCGCAGGCCTGCGCAGCGGCCGGCGCAAGGCCGATTGCGCCGAAGCGCTGGAGCCGCATCGCACCATGCTCGGCGAACGCAGGAGCGCTGGCTCTACGACGGCTTCAAGACCGCCCAGGCGCGCTGGACCGTGCTCGCCCAGCAGGTCACCATGATGCGCAACGACCGCGACCCCGATCCCAACATGTTCGCGCCCAGCATGGACAAGTGGGACGGCGCGGTGGCGGCGCGCGACCGCCTGTTCGCCGCGGTCGAAGAGGCGAAGCTCGGCAATGTGGTCACGCTCGCCGGCGACATCCACCAGAACTGGGCCGGCGAACTCAAGAAGAACTTCCTGGACGAAAAGTCGGCGACACTCGGCGTCGAGTTCGTGGCGACGTCGATCTCCTCGGACGGCGACGGCTTCGACATCAACGACACCTATCAAGGCCCTGCTGCAGCAGCAGCCCTACGTCAAATTCTTCAACAGCCAGCGCGGCTACGTCCGCCACATCGTGACGCCTGCCCGCTGGCAGGCCGACTTCCAGGTGCTCGACAAGGTGAGCGTGCCGGACGGCCGCATGTCGACGCGCAAGAGCTTCGTCGTCGAAAGCGGCAAGAGCGCTCTCGCTGAGGCATAGCGCGCTCCAGTTCGAGCGGCACCATCTATCTTCCGGCGATTGAAACGCGAGCTACCGGCTCAGCCCTCGATCACGATCTTGGGCGCCGCGCGCACCGGCTGCCCGATGAGCTGGTCGCGCACGCGCGCGGCGATATCGCTTGTAGATCGCAGCGTGCGGTCCATCGGGTTCGGTCGCCACCACTGGCAGGCCGGCATCCGATTTCTCGCGGATGGTCGCATGCAGCGGCACCTCGCCGAGGAACGGCACGCCGAGCCGGTCGGCTTCCGCCCGCGCGCCGCCGTGGCCGAAAATGTCGGTGCGCTCCCCGCATTTCGGGCACAGGAAATAGCTCATGTTCTCGACGATGCCGAGCACCGGCACGTTGACGCGGCGGAACATGGCGATGCCGCGGCGCGCGTCGATCAATGCAAGATCCTGCGGCGTCGAGACGATGACCGCGCCCTTGAGCGGCACCTGCTGCGCCATGGTGAGCTGCGCGTCGCCGGTGCCGGGCGGCATGTCGACCACCATCACGTCGAGCGTGCCCCATTCGACCTCGCGCAGCATCTGCGTGAGCGCGGAGATCACCATCGGCCCGCGCCAGATCATCGGCGTCTCCTCGTCGATGAGGAAGCCGATCGACATGACGGTGAGGCCGTAGCGCGAAATCGGCTTGAGCCGGGTGCCGCCGAGCGTCTGCGGGCGTTCCTTGATCGCGAGCAGCTTCGGCAACGAGGGTCCGTAGATGTCGGCGTCGAGGATGCCGACTTTCAATCCAAGCGATGCAAGCCCGAGCGCGAGATTGACAGCGGTGGTCGATTTGCCGACGCCACCTTTGCCGGAGGCGACCGCAATGATCGCTTCGACGCCGGGCACGCCGGTTTGCGCTCCGCCGCCGCCGTGCGCGCGGCCGGCGGCGCGGCGCCGGCCGCAGGACGCGCAGGCGCGGCGCCTCCCTTGCGCTCGGCGGTCAGTGCGACCAGCGCCGAGGTGACGCCCGGCACCGCGCGCACCGCCTTCTCGGCCTGCTCGCGCACGGGTTCCCAGGCCTTCACGGCAGCGGCATCGACGGCAACCGAGAAGAACACCTTGCCGTCGGTCACCACGACGTCGGACAGCGCATCGGTCTTGGTGAGCGGCGTCCCGTCCGGGGTCGGAACCTTGGCGAGGGCGTCGAGGACTTGTTGCTTGGTTGGCGCCATTGCGCTCCGCCGTTTGCTGATGTGGCCGCCACCATACGGGCGGCACGAACCGGGTCAACGCCCAGTTGACGGACGATGCAGGCCGTCGCAATCACGGTACAGATAGGCTCTCAACGGGCCCATTGGCAGGAGGAAACGATGGCGAAGGTGGCGTTTATCGGGCTTGGCGTGATGGGCTACCCCATGGCCGGACATCTCAAGGCCAAGGGCGGCCATGAGCTTACCGTCTATAACCGCACCGCCGCCAAGGCCGATGCGTGGGTCGCAAAATTCGGCGGCAGGCGCGCGGCGACGCCCAAGGAGGCGGCGCAAGGCCAGGATTTCGTCATGGCCTGCGTCGGCAACGACAACGACCTGCGCGAGGTCACGCTGGGCGACAACGGCGCGTTCGCCGGCATGGCGAAGGGCGCGGTGTTCGTCGACCACACCACGGCGTCGGCGGAGATCGCGCGCGAGCTTCATGCGCAAGCCAAGCAGCGCGGCTTCGATGCGATCGACGCGCCGGTCTCCGGCGGCCAGGCCGGCGCCGAGAACGGCGTCCTCACGGTCATGTGCGGCGGTGACGCGACGCCTTACGGGCGCGCCGAGCCGGTGATCGCCGCCTATGCCCGAATGTGCAAATTGCTCGGGCCCGCGGGCGCGGGGCAGCTCACCAAAATGGTCAACCAGATCTGCATCGCCGGCCTCGTGCAGGGACTGGCGGAAGGAATCCACTTCGCGAAGAAGGCAGGCCTCGACATCGAGGCGGTGATCCAGACGATCTCCAAGGGCGCCGCGCAGTCGTGGCAGATGGAGAACCGCTACAAGACCATGAACGAAGGCAAGTTCGACTTCGGCTTCGCGGTCGACTGGATGCGCAAGGACATGTCGATCTGCCTCGGCGAGGCGCGCAAGAACGGCGCCAACCTGCCGGTCACCGCCCTGGTCGATCAGTTTTATTCCGAAGTGCAGAAGATGGGCGGCAAGCGCTGGGACACGTCGAGCCTCCTTGCAAGGCTGGAGCGGTAAGACGCCCAAGCTTGTAGCCCGCATGAAGCGAAGCGCAATGCGGGAGCGGCAGCGCAGCTCGAAAAGCTACCCGGATTTCGCCATCGCGCGTAAACGCGCTTATGGCTCCATCCGGGCTACGGCTTTCGCCTAAATTTCCACCACCATCCCGTCCTCAGCGATCTCCAGCCCGGCCGCCCTCGCCTCCTCGACCTTCGCCAGCATCGAGGGATTCATGTGCGTGAGCATGATCCGCTTGGCGCGCAGGCTCGGCAGTTTGGGCTTGAGGATTTCCCAGCTCAGGTGGCCCTTGAGCACGCCGGCGTAGCCAAAACATTCGACGATGAAAAAATCGGCGCCGGCCGCCACGCCGATCAGCGCGTCAGTCCAGGCGGTGTCGCCCGAATAGGCGAACAGTTTTTCGCCGTCGGAAATCCGCAGCGCGGTCGACGGCGCACCCGACTGGTGCACGACCTGGGTCGTCGACACGGTGTGTCCGAGAATCTCCGCCGGCCGGCCCGGTTCGATCTCCACGATCTCGAACGGGAAACGCCACTGGTTGGTCAGCGCGCCCGGGAAGAACACTTCCAGTGCCGCCTCGATGCGCGCGCGCGAGGTCGGCGGCCCGGCGATGGTGAGCGGACGCTCGCGCCGCGCCACAAGCTGTGCGTCGAGCAGCAGGAACGGCAGCGCGCCGAAATGGTCGCCGTGCAGATGCGACAGGATGATGCCGTCGACATTGCCGTGGTCGAGCCCGTGCGCGTTCAACGCCACCGCCGAGGACGCGCCGCAATCGACCAGCAGCGTCGCCTTCGCGGTCTTGAGCCAAAAGCAGGTGTTGAACCGGCCGCCGGATCCGAAGGCATCGCCACAGCCGACAATGGTGAGCTGCATGGTTACGCCCCCGCGCTCGGGCGTGCCGACACGTCGGCATGCCAGCGGCGCACATTCGCGCACGCCTCAGGCACCGCAAGCTTCGCCGGCTTCAGGAAGTCGATGGCGATCATGCCGGTGATGTCGGCAACGCTGTAGCGGTCGCCGGCAGCAAACGGCCGCTTCGCGAGTTCGCGGTCGAAAATTCCAAGGAAGTTTTCGATCCGCGGCTTGTTCGCCTCCGCCCAGGCGGGGACCTGCGGGATCTCCATTTTCGCCATGGCCGGATGGGTGTTGCGGAAAACATGGGAGATCGGATGCAGGAGGTGCAGCTCAAGCCGCCGGTTCCACATCTCGATCAGCGCCGTCTCCAGCGCGCCGCGCCCGAACAGCGGCGGCTCCGGGTTGAGCGCCTCGAAATACCGGCAGATGGCAATCGACTCCGTGATGACGGTGCCGTCGTCAAGCACCAGCGCCGGCACACGCTGGAGCGGGTTGATCGCGGCATAGGCCGGCGACTGGTGGGCGAGCGCCCCGAGGTCGACCGGCTCGATCGGCACGGTGAGGCCCTTTTCGGCCAGAAACACCCGCACCCGGCGGGGGTTCGGCGCCCGGCCGCCGTCATAGAGCTTCATCGGCTTTCCCTCCCACAAGGCCCCATGGTCCGGCTCTTGGTCCCGCCCCTGGCCCCGGCCTTTCGGCCCGTCCGGTACTTGGAAACCTACCGTTAACCGCAGTCCTTAGCGCGCCCTTAAGCGTGCTCTTAAGGATTTTGTGAGACTTTTGCACGGGTTGTGGGGACGCGTAGCAACAACAAATCATGAGTTTGAGTACCGACCAGCGTGACGTCGCGGCGTCCTCGGATGGGTCGTCGGCCAAGCGCCGACGTGAGGCCGCGCAGCACGTGCGCCAGGCCCGCGACCGCCTGACCTCAACCACCGGCACGCGGCCGGCTTTCGACAACGAGTTGCTGCGGCTGTTCGCACAGAACCGGCTTTCGGCGTCGCTGGTAATCCTGCTGCTGGTCGGCGCCGTCGGATTCCTGTCGAGCCTGTGGGTCGGCGCCATCACCGCCGGTACCTGGACCAGCGCCGTCCTGGTCATCCACGCCATCATCATCACCAAGTGCCGGCAATTCCTCGCCGACCCGGCCAGCGCTGCCAACAGCCGCTCCTGGCGGCGGCGTTTCATTGTCCTCGACATGTTCTTCGGACTGGCCTGGATGTTCATCCTGATTCATCCGGTCGGGGTTCAGGACGGCACCGGCACCTTCATGCTGTTCATCATGCTGCTGGTGGTGGCGTTGTCGAGCACGTTGTCGGCGAGCGTGCCGATGGCGATGATTGCCGCCACCACGCCGGTCACCGCGGCGGTGGCGCTCGATTTCGCGCTTCGCGGCACGCTCCAGGACTACATCCTCGCAATCCTCGCGGTTACGGCGCAATGCTATTTCACGTTGCTGACGTACCGGCTCTATTCGACGCAGCTCGCCACGCTCGAAGCGCGCGCCGAGAAGGACGCACTGATCGGCGAGCTTGAAACCGCCAAGGCGATCTCCGACGAGGCGCGGCGCCGCGCGGAGGCCGCCAACATCGCCAAGTCGCGCTTCCTGGCCCAGATGAGTCACGAGCTGCGCACGCCGCTCAACGCCATCCTCGGATTCTCCGAGGTGATGAAGACCGAAATCTTCGGACCCCACAGTGTGCCGGCCTACAAGGACTACGCCGGCGACATCCACAATTCCGGCGTTCACCTGCTCGGCCTGATCAACGAGATTCTCGATCTCTCTCGCATCGAAGCAGGCCGCTACGAGCTCAACGAGGAAGCGGTCTCACTCGTCGGCGTGGTCGGCGAGTGTTGTCACCTGCTGCAGATGCGCGCCCGCAACCGCGGCCTGACCCTGCATGAGGTGTTTGAATCCGGCATGCCGAAACTGTGGGCCGACGAACGCGCGATCCGTCAAATCTGCCTGAACTTCCTGTCGAACGCGATCAAGTTTACGCCGCAGGGCGGAGAGATCTGGATCAAGGCCGGCTGGACGGCCTCTGGCGGCCAGTATCTCAGCGTCAAGGACACCGGCCCCGGCATCCCGGAAGAGGAGATCCCGATCGTACTGGCGTCGTTCGGCCAGGGATCGAACTCGATCAAATCCGCCGAACAGGGCGCGGGCCTCGGATTGCCGATCGCCAAAAGCCTGATCGACCTCCATGGCGGCACGTTTGCGCTGAAGTCGAAGCTGCGCATCGGCACCGAAGTGATCGTCACCTTCCCGCCGGAGCGGGTGATGGCGGCGCTTGCACCGCTGGCCGAGCCCGCGCCACCGACCCAGCCGGAATTCCAGACCGAGAGCGCAAATCCGCAGCCGGCGCCGCCGTCGGCGGTGCGCAAGCTCCCGTTCTTCCGGGTCTGAGCGCTGGTGTGGCGGGGGCCATGGCAGAATGATTGCGTTCCCGGCGGCGATGCTTATCTTCGCAATTCCTGTCGCGGCGCCCACATTCATGACCGTCGTAGCCAACCCCCCGGCCATCGCAAGCCCGTGCAACAAGGTGTGCACGGTCGAGCCGGTTTCGGGCCTGTGCATAGGGTGCGGGCGCAGCATTACGGAGATCGCGAACTGGATCGGATACAGCGACGGCGAGCGAACCCGCATTATGGCTGAGTTGCCGCAGCGCCTCGCGTCATTGCGCGGATCCGGCGCAGCCAAGCAGGCCTGAGGGACGACGCCGTGCGCAGCCTGCTCTGGTTTCTGCTGGCGATCGGATTGATCGCGGTCCTGTTCATCTACCTGGAGCAGAACAACATCACGGTCGCCGGCCTCGACACATCGTCGATGAGCGTCAAGATCGGCATCCTCGCGGTGGCGGCGGTTATCTTGGTTGGATTGTTTCGCGAGCGTTTCTCGCACGCGATCAAATCGATCCTGGTCTGGATCCTGATCGTGCTCGCGCTTGCGGTCGGCTACACCTTCCGCTTCGAGGCGCGCGAGGCCGCCGACCGCGTGATGGCGGAATTCGTGCCCGGCCACGCAGCGACCCGCGGCCGCGCCGTCGAAATCGCGCGCGGCCAGACCGGCAATTTCGTGGTGACGACACAGGTCAACGGCGCGCGCACATCGATGATCCTCGATACCGGCGCGAGCTCGGTCGTGCTCACTTACGAGGCCGCCAAGGCGGCGGGATTGCCGCTCGAGGTGCTGTCCTATTCGGTGAACGTCGAAACCGCCAACGGGCGCACCCGCGCGGCGCCGGTGACGCTGCAGACCATCGCCGTCGGCGGCATCGTCGAGCGCGACGTGTCGGCGCTCATTGCGCAGCCGGGGCAGTTGCGCCAGAGCCTGCTCGGGATGAGCTTCCTCAATCGCCTGGAAGGCTGGGAGGTCCGCGGCGACCGGCTGGTGCTGCGGGCGTATCCCTAGGCCGCCTAGGCCGCCTTGGCGGTTCGTGCCGCCCCCTCTGACACTTCGGTAGCGACCTGGAAAAATCTTATCCGCTCGGTCATCGCCTGCGATTGATGCTCCAGCGCCTTCGCCGATGACGCGTTCTGCTCAACCAGCGCAGAATTCTGCTGCGTCAGCTCGTCCATCTGGGCGACCGCGGTGTTGATCTGATCAAGTCCGGTGGACTGCTCCGCGCTGGCTGCCGAAATGTCGGACACGATCGCGACGACCTTTCGGATCGAATCGACGATTTCGGTCAGCGACGCACCCGCGCGGTTGACCAGTTCCACACCGCTCTGCACCTGCGTGGCGCTGCTGGTAATGAGGTCCGCGATGTCCTTGGCCGCTTGCGATGAGCGTTGCGCCAGGCTCCGCACCTCCGAGGCCACCACCGCGAAGCCGCGCCCAGCCTCGCCCGCGCGCGCAGCCTCGACGGCTGCGTTCAGCGCCAGCAGGTTGGTCTGCCTGGCGATTTCGTCGATGACGCTGATGATATCGGAGATCTTGCGCGAAGATTCCTCGATCTGCGCCATGGCATTCACCGCCTGCATGACCACCTCGCCGCCGCGATCGGCCACCTCGCGGGCGTTGACCGCCACCTGGCTGGCATGTTGCGCATTCTCGGCGCTCTTCTTCACGGTCGCAGAGATCTCCTCCATCGCGGCCGAGGTCTGTTCCAGACTTGCGGCCTGCTCCTCCGTCCGCTGCGAGAGATCGGTGGTGCTGGCGGACACTTCACCGGCGGTGTGCCCTACCTCGCTCGTTACGTTTGTAATTGCCTGAACGGTCTCGTGCAGTTGCGCGATCGCCGCGTTGAAATCCTGGCGAATCTGCTCGTAGGCGTCCGGGAACTGTTCGGACATGCGATACCTCAACTCACCCCGCGCCAGACTCTGCAGTCCTTCGGCAATCGATCGCACGACGCGCGCCAGCTCGGCTGCCGCCTCCCGTTGCAGGTCCTCTTTGCGCTGCCGCTCCTGCTCCGCCAATTGCCGCTGCTCAAGCGCCTCGGCCTCCAGGCGGATCTTCTCCACACCCGAATCCCGGAACACCACGACCGCACGGGCCATCTGGCCGATTTCGTCCTTGCGATCGACGCCCGGCAGCTCGATCTTGAATTTTCCAGCCGCCAGTTCGCGCATTGCATTCGTCATTGCCGTGATCGGCCGCGATACCAGCCGGCCGATCCAGAAGGCGAAGCCGAACGCAGTGATGGCAATGAGCACGATCGCGAGCTGCATCTGGAGCTTGGTGTGATCGCGCGAGTCCCTGTTCGCGTTCTCCGCCTGCGTACCCGTCTCGGAGGTTGCGTTGAGCAATGCGTCGATGACGGGCTCGATCTCCGCATAGGCATCCGACGTGAGCTTCTGATCGTTTGCCAGCTTGATCGCGGCCTCCATCCAGGCGAAGAAATCGCGCTGATAGTCGGCAAGCTTCTGCTTGATGTCGTCGCCGACGGCGGGCGGGAGGTCGATGGAGTCGAGGCCGGCGATCATCTCGGACGCGCGCGCCTTCATGTCCTTGCCGTATCGCGGGTCGCGCCGCAGCATGAAATCCTTTTCGTGGCGCCGCATCATCAGCATCGTTACGAGCAGTTGCTGTATCTTCAATTCATTCAGCTTGACCTCGATGGCTTGAACCGAGCGGCGCAGCGTGCCCTCAAGTCCGGATGTCTCGTTGAGGCCCATCCGTTGCTTGGCGTCCACCACGGCCAGGAAATGGGTCCGGTATTTATTGAATCCCGCAGTGATGAAATCGATTTTCTGGAGATCGCGGATGCCGGCGGCGACCGCCTGCTGGCGCAACCGTTCAAGGTCGGCACGAATCGCATCGTTGAGCTCGGTATGTCGCGCGGCGTATTTCATGTCACCGCGCAGAAGGAAGTCCTTCTCCGCGCGCCTGCCCTCCAGCAGCTTGACCTGCAAAGCGTTGGCCTGCGCAAACGTTACCTGCGCGCGCTCGGCGAGCTGCCGGAAGTGGTCCTGGGTGAAGAAGCCGACGTGATAGATCGCCCCGAGCACCAAGACGCCAATGACCCCGATCGCGCCGATCGCTGCAATCTTGTGGGTCAAAAGAACGCGAGAATGAATTCCAAACATGTTCCCACCCCAGAAACGCTTCCAGTCATAGGGCGCTGGAATGCAATGAGAAAAAAGGCTCGAATGAGTTCGGCTGGCTCCCGCTTCACCCCGGTCGTGATCGACCCCACTCGCCCCTGACTCCCGAGGGGATCAGCGGCGCGCGAAGGCGGATCGGTACTAATGCACCATCATGAATATTTGTGACTAATGGCCCGTTAATGGACGGGTCGCACCTGTTGAAATGACGGGCGCTTGCGGGTCACCACACCAGGCTGACAAGAAACCGCAGCGACGCGGCCAGCAGGAACAGCCCGAAGGCGATTTCGAGCGCGCGCTTCGGCATCGCGTGGGCGAGCTTGGCGCCATAGGGCGCGGCCAGTGCTCGACACCGGCGCCATCAGCGCAAAACCGATCAGCGACACGAAGCCGATCGACAGCGGCGGCAGCAGCGCCTGGTGCGGCAGCCCGGCGAGGATATAGCCGAGCGTGCCGGCGAGCGTGATCGGGACCACGATGCCGGCCGAGGTCGCCACCGCCTGGTGGATCGGCTTGCCGTAGAGCGTCAGCACCATGGTGCAGAGCGAGCCGCCGCTCACGCCGGTGAGCGACGCCATCAGGCCGACCGCCAGACCGTAGAGCCGCGCCAGCGGATGCTTCGGCAGGTCGTCGCCGAGCTGCCAGCGCTCCTGCGCGAACAGGAGCTTGCTCGGCGATGATCCCGGCGATAACGATGAAGGCGATCTTGAACACCGGGCTCGGCGCGACGGTGGCGATCAGCGATCCGATCGCGATGCCGAGGATGACCGCGGGCGTCCATTGCCGCACCACGTCGGTCAGCACCGCGCCGGTGGCGCGGTGCGTGAGATAGGAGCGGATATTGGTCGGCGCCATGATCGCCAGCGAGGTGCCGATGCAGAGCTGCATGTGCACCGACTCCGGCACGCCAAGGATGCGAAACACCTCGTAGAGCACCGGCACGGCGACCACCCCGCCGCCGACGCCGAACAATCCGGCCAGCACACCGGCGACCACACCGCCCGCGAGGATGGCGGCGGCGAGCAGCGCGAGTTCTCCGAGCGGCGCCCCCAGCATGCGATTCTTCTCTTTCCGGCGATACTACCAGATGAGGCTGATGAGGAACCGACAAGAGGCGGCCAGCAGGAATGCCGCGAACGCAATCTCGAGCCGGCGTTTGGGCAGCGCATGCGCGAGCCGCGCACCAAACGGCGCGGTGTAGCTCGACACCGGCGCCATCAGCGCAAAGCCGATGAACGACACGAAACCGATCGACAAGGGCGGCATCATCGCCTGCTGCGGCAGGCCGGCCAGGACATAGCCGACGACTCCGGCGATCGTGATCGGTACCCCGAGCGCAGCGGAGGTCGCGACCACGTTGTGGATCGGCGCGGCCATGCAGCGTGAGGATCATGGCGGAAATCGAGCCGCCGGAGACGCCGATCAACGAAGCGGCAAGTCCCAGGATGAATCCGTAAACGGTCATCGCAACGCGGCCCGGCAGCTCATTCGCAATCCGCCAGTCGTCGCGGCCGATCAAGAGCTTCAATCCGATGGTGCCGGTGATGATGACAAAAGCAACCTTCAGGACCGCGCCCGGCGCGATGCCTGCAATCAGCGCGCCGACGCCGACGCCGACCACTGACGGGATCGCCCAGGCGCGCACCACATCCATCAGCACCGCGCCGTGTGCGCGATGCACCCGATACGAGCGCACGTTGGTGGGCACGATGATCGCCATCGAGGTGCCGACGCAGAGCTGCATGCGCACTTCCTCCGGCACCTCGAGCACACGGAATACCTCGTAAAGCACCGGCACGATGATGGCGCCGCCGCCGATGCCGAACAGGCCCGCGAGAATGCCGGTGACGATGCCGCCCGCGATGATGACCGCGGCGAGGAACGCAAGCTCGCCGATGGGAATGCCGAACATCACGCCGCGATGTGCGCGAGATCGGCGGGCGAGTCCACCACCTGCGCCAGCGCGTCGGCGAGCACCTCGACGCCGGCGCCGGGCTTCACCGCTTCGGTCGCCAGCAGGCGGCGGAACGCGCGCGCGCCCGGCACGCCGCGGAACAGGCCGAGCATGTGGCGGGTGATGCTCGCGAGCCGCGTGCCATGCGCAAGCTCGCGTTCGATATAAGGCATGTACGCCTCGACCGCCGCCTTGGCATGCAGGAACGGCGCCGCTTCACCGAAGATCAGCGGATCGACCGCCATGAGCCGCCACGGCTCCTGATAGGCGGCGCGCCCCATCATCACGCCGTCAACGCGGTCGAGGAACGACGCCGCCTGCTCGACGGTTGCGACACCGCCATTGAGCACGACGGGGAGCTTGGGATGCGCAGCCTTGAGGCGGAACACACGATCATAGTCGAGCGGCGGCACGTCGCGGTTCTCGCGCGGCGACAGTCCCTGCAGCCAGGCCTTGCGCGCATGCACGATCAGCGCGTCGACGCCGGCCGCTCGACCGCGCCGGCAAACGCGTCGAGCGAAAGCTCCGGGTCCTGCTCGTCGATGCCGATGCGGCATTTCACCGTGACCGGGATCGTCACCGCCGCCTTCATCGCGGCGACGCAATCGCCGACCAGCGCCGGCTCCGCCATCAGGCAGGCGCCGAAGCGGCCCTCCTGCACGCGATCGGACGGGCAGCCGACATTGAGATTGATCTCGTCATAGCCCAGGTCCGCGCCGATGCGCGCGCAGTCGGCCAGCGCGCGCGGCTCGCAGCCGCCGAGCTGGAGCGCGACCGGATGTTCCGCCGGGTCGTAGCCAAGCAGCCGCGCGCGATCGCCGTGGATGATCGCGGCGGTGGTGATCATCTCGGTGTAGATCAGCGCGCGCCGCGTCAGCAGCCGGTGGAAGAACCGGCAGTGGCGGTCGGTCCAGTCCATCATCGGCGCGACCGAGAAGCGGCGCGCGGTATCGATAGGCGATGAATTGCAAGTCATTGGCATTCTCATGGCCGAGAATATGGGCTGAAACAAGGGCCGCCGACAGCGCGTTTTCATTGACGCCCGCGGTTGCGGCCGCTACCGCTCCGGCGAGGAGACCGCGTGGTAAACGGCCGATGCAACAGAAGCAGATCACCAAGCAGCGCGTCGCCCTCACCTCGATCCTGGCGTCCGGCGGATTGACGATCGCCAAAGGCGCTGGTCGGGCTCGCCACCGGGTCGCTCGCGGTGCTCTCGGAGGCCGCGCATTCGCTGCTCGATCTCGTCGCGACGATCATGACCTATTTCGCGGTGCGCGTGTCCGGCAAGCCGGCCGACGAGGAGCACCACTACGGCCACGGCAAGGTCGAGAGCGTCACCGCGTTGGCGGAGACGGCGCTCCTGTTCCTGCTCTCCGGTGTCGTGATCTGGGAAGCGGGACACCGCCTGTTCGGCGGCGCTCATCATGCGGTCGAGGCGACGCTCTGGGCGTTCGCGGTGATCGCGGTCTCGATCGTGGTCGATTTCTTCCGCGCCCGCCTGCTCTACCGCGTCGCCACCGAGACCTCGAGCGAGGCGCTGGAAGCCGACGCGCTGCATTTCGGCTCCGACATGTGGTCGTCGATCGCGGTGCTGATCGGGCTCGGCGCCGTCGCGCTCGGCTACCCGTGGGCGGATTCGGCGGCCGCCGTCGTCGTCGCGGTGTTCATCTGCATCGCCGGCTGGCGGCTCGGCCGCCGCACCATCGACACGCTGACCGATACCGCGCCGGCCGGCGCGGCCGAGAAGGTCCGCGCGATCGCGACCCGAATTCCCGGCGTGGTCGAGATCGATCGCGTGCGGGTGCGGCCGGCGGGCGACGTGCTGTTCGTCGATCTCGACATCGCGGTGAGCCGGACGCTTCCGCTCGAACGCGTCGCCGCGATCAAGGAGCGCAGTCGAGGCCGCCGTGCGCGAGCAGTTCCGCACCGCCGAAACCACGGTCAACATCGTGCCGCGCGCGCTCGACGACGAGACCGTGATGGAACGCGTGATGGTGATCGCGCGCAATCGTGCGCTCGCCATGCATCACGTCACCGTGCATGCCATCGGCGGCCGGCTGTCGGTATCGCTCGATCTCGAAGTCGACGGCGGCCTGTCGCTCGCCCGCGCGCACGAAATCGCCGACGGGCTGGAAGCGGCGCTGCGCGACGAGCTCGGCCCCGAAGTCGAGGTCGAGACCCATATCGAGCCGCTGCAAATCCAGGGACTGGCCGGCCGCGATGCGCCGGCGGAGCGCGTGGCGCAGGTGCAGGCCGCGCTGGCGAGTTTGCCGCAAACTCTGCCGCCGTGCGCGACGTGCACGACGTGCGCGTGCGCGAAACCCCAGGCGGCGAGATCGTGAATTTCCACTGCTACCGTCGATCCGGCGCTGACCGGTCGACGACGTCCACGAAAAGGTCGACGACCTCGAGCGCGCGCTTGCGTGCGCGGTTCGCGACGCATCAAGCGCGTCGTCGGCCACGCCGAGCCGCGGCGATCAACCGCCTGATGTTTTGAACGGCAGCCCGATTTCGAGGCACACAGCGCGGAATTCTTTGCCGACGCCGGCCTCACGCAGGATCTTGCCGTAGCGGGCGGCCTCCGACGCGATCAGCTTGTCGAACTCGGCCGGCGATTGCGTCACCACCACAAGGCCCTGGGTGTCACCGCCTTCACGACGTCCGGCATGCGCAACGCGCTCGCGATGTCGGCTGAGACCTTGTTGAGGATCGCGCGCGGGCGTGCCGGCCGGCGCCATGACGCCGAACCAGGAGTTGTAGACATAGTCCGGCAGCCCGGATTCCCGCGCGGTCGGCACATCGGGAAGTTGCGGCGCGCGCTTGGCGCTCGACACCGCCAGCACCTTGATCTTTTTGGACGCGATCAGGTCGGGCGAGAAAGTGGCTGCTGCCAAAATAGACCTGCGCATCATTGCGCAGGATGCTGTTCAATGCCTCGGGCGCGCCCTTGTAGGGAATGTGCACGAGATTGACCTTCGCGACCTGCTTGAAGATCTCGCCCGCGAGATAGGACGTGCTGGCGGTCCCGGCCGAAGCGAAATTCATCTTGCCCGGCGACTGCTGCGCCAGCGCGATGAACTCCTTCAGGTTGTTCGCGGGCAGCTCGGGCGGCACCACGAACGCCGCCGACACCGCCGACACCTGCGTCACGCCGGCGAAATCTTTGACCGGATCGAAGTTCGCCGACGGGCTGATCACATTGGCGACCGGATGGCCGCTCGACGTGAGCATCAGCGTGTAGCCGTCGGGCGCCGACTTGGCGACGCTCGCGGTTCCCGCGATGCCGGGCCGGTTCTCGACGATCACCTGCTGCTTCCACATCTGCGACAGCTTGTCGGCGATGATGCGCGCCTGGGCATCGGTGTTACTGCCGGCCGAAAACGGCACGACGATGCGCACGATCTGGTTCGGATACTGCTGTGCGGCCGACGGTTGTCCCATTGCCGCCAGCATGGCGGCGGCGCAAATGACGCGGAACTTCATGACGCTTCTCCCGACTTCTGATCCGTGATGCCGCACATGCCGGCCTCGCCACGGCCGGTCACGCGCGCATGAACCGGCGCGCTATTGCGGCGCGATGCCCGCGTCCGCCATCACCTTGGTGTAGCGCACGGTGTCGCTGGCGATGATCTTGTCGAACTGAGCGGGCGTGGTCGGCGCGGGGATGTTGCCGACTTTCGCCATCTGGTCGATCACGTCCGGCATCTTCAGCACCGCCGCGATGTCCTGGCTGACCTTGTTGAGGATCGCCGCCGGCGTTCCGGTCGGCGCCATGACGCCGAACCAGGCCTCGTATTGATAGTTCGGCAGCGCCGCCTCCGC
Source organism: uncultured Alphaproteobacteria bacterium (assembly GCA_963850705.1). Classification (GTDB taxonomy): domain Bacteria; phylum Pseudomonadota; class Alphaproteobacteria; order Rhizobiales; family Xanthobacteraceae; genus VAZQ01. The sequence goes on from CAWKMR010000067.1 coordinate 16,106, forward strand.
GACGGTCGGCACGTCCGGGAGCTGCGGAACGCGCTTGGCAGAATTGACCGCCAGCACCCTGACCTTGCCGGCGTTGCCGAGCGACACCGCCGACGGGATCGGCGCGAAATAGAGCTGCACGTCGCCGCGCAGCACCGCAGTCACCGCCTCCGGCGCGCCCTTGAACGGGACGTGCACCATGTCGATCTTCGCCACTTGCCGCATGACTTCGGTCGCCAGGAAGGTCGTGCTGGCAACGCCGGCCGAGCCGAAATTGAACTTGCCCGGATTCTTCTCCGCCAGCGCAATGAATTCCTTGAGCGTCTTGGCGGGCGAGTCCGCCGGCACGAGCGCCGCCACCGGTGCCGACGCCACGATGCTGATGCCGGCGAAATCCTTCACCGGATCGAACGGAACGCTCTTGTTGATCGCGCGCGCGATGGTGTGGCCATTGGAGGTCAGCATCAGCGTGTAGCCGTCCTTTGCTGCGGTGGCGACGCTGGCGGTCCCCGGCAGACCGGGACGGTTCTCGACGATGACCTGCTGCTTCCACAGCGTGGACAGCTTGTCGGCCAGAATGCGCGCCAGCCCGTCGGTGATGCTGCCGGCGGAGAACGGCACCACGATCCGCACCGTCTGGTTTGGATAGCTTTGCGCGAAGGCACCGCTGCTCGCGGCCAACAGGGCCGCAAGGCCAAGCCCAAATGCGCGGAGACCGATTGCGCGGGTTCTATTCATCGTATTCCTCCCGGAACTGCTGGCAGTCTTGAATTGGCGGGCAGCCTAGAACATGGCGCCACCCGAGGGAACACAGCGAATTGCCGCATTGTCCCGGGCTATTCGCGGCAATTCGGCGGTCCCGGCGTTGCCAAACAGGCCGTGGCCGCCCCCGTTCCGTCGCTGGCGTGTGCTAAGAGAAAGATCGTCCCCGTTTCAGCCCCCAGGCGAGACCATCCGACCATGCGAACCGAGCAGTCCGTACCCATCCGTCTTGAGGATTACCGCCCGCCCGACTGGCTGGTCGAGACCGTCGATCTCGACGTGTCGCTCGATCGGCGACCGCGACGCGGGTGCGCGCGGCACTGCGGCTGAAGCCCAATCCGAAGGCGGCCGCCCCCGCCCCGCTGGTCCTCGACGGCGACGGCCTCAAGCTCGTCTCGCTCAAGCTCGACGGCGAAGCGCTCGCATCGGACCGCTTTGTCGCCGCGCCCGACAGCCTCACCATCGCGCAGCCGCCGCAGCAGCCGTTCACGCTCGAGATCGAGACCATCATCGATCCGTCCGCCAACACCCAGCTCATGGGCCTCTACCGTTCCGGCGCCACCTATTGCACCCAGTGCGAGGCCGAAGGCTTCCGCCGCATCACCTACTACCCCGATCGTCCCGACGTGATGGCGGTGTTCACCACCCGCATCGAGGCGGACAAGGCCGAATGCCCGGTGCTGCTCGCCAACGGCAATCTCGTCGCGTCCGGCGACGTGCAGGGCACCGGACGGCATTTCGCGGTCTGGCACGATCCGTTCCCGAAGCCGTCCTATCTGTTCGCGCTGGTCGGCGGCGATCTCGCGTGCGTCGAGGACAGCTTCCGCACCATGTCCGGACGCGACGTCGTGCTGCGGATCTTTGTCGAGCCCGGCAACGAGGATCGCAGCGCCTACGCCATGGACGCGCTCAAGCGCTCGATGCGCTGGGACGAGGAGCGGTTCGGCCGCGAATACGACCTCGACATCTTCATGATCGTCGCGGTCTCGACCTTCAACATGGGCGCGATGGAGAACAAGGGGCTCAACGTCTTCAACGACAAATACGTGCTGGCCTCGACCGAGACCGCGACCGATTCCGACTACATGGGCATCGAGGCGGTGATCGCCCACGAGTATTTCCACAACTGGACCGGCAACCGCATCACCTGCCGCGACTGGTTCCAGCTTTGCCTCAAGGAAGGGCTCACCGTTTTCCGCGACCAGGAATTCCGCGCCGACCAGAATTCGCGCGCGGTCGAGCGCATCCGCAATGTCCGCGGCCTGCGCGCGATGCAGTTCGTCGAGGATGCCGGCCCCCTCGCCCATCCGGTGCGGCCGAGCGTCTATCGCGAGATCAACAATTTCTACACGGCGACGGTCTACGAGAAGGGCGCCGAAGTCGTGCGCATGATCCAGACGCTGCTCGGCACGCCGAATTTCCGCAAGGGCATGGACCTCTACTTCGCCCGCCATGACGGCGAGGCGGCGACCGTCGAGCAGTTCGTGCAATGCTTCGCGGACGCGAGCGGCGATCGACCTCTCGCAGTTGATGCTCTGGTATTCGCAGGCCGGCACGCCGGAAGTCGTGGTGTCCGGCAGCCACGACGCGCGCACCAAGACCTTTCGGATGGAGATCGCGCAGACGGTGCCGCCGACGCCGGGCCAGCCCACGAAAGAGCCGATGCTGATCCCGCTCGCGGTCGGCCTGGTCGGGCGCGACGGCAGCGATCTGCCGCTCAAGCTCGCCGGCGGCGAGACGCGTCGAGCGCGGCATCCTGCCTCTGCGCAATTCCTCGGAAGTCTTTGTTTTCGAAGACATCGCCGAGCCGCCGGTGATGTCGCTCAACCGCAATTTCTCGGCGCCGGTGCGCGTGGTCGCCAACCAGTCCGGCGACGACCTGCGCTTCCTGGCGGCGCACGATTCCGATCCGTTCAATCGCTGGCAGGCGCTGCAATCGCTGGCGACGCGCCTGCTGGTCGACAACGTCGCGGCGATCCGCTCCGGCGGCGCAGCGCGCAGCGACGACGGCCTGCTCGATGCGCTCGCCGCGATCCTCGCCGACACGTCGCTCGAGCCCGCCTTCGTGTCGCTCGCGCTGACGCTGCCGAGCGAGGCCGACATCGCCCGCGAGATCGCCCGCGACGTCGATCCCGACGCGATCTTCACGGCGCGCACCGCGTTGCGCGAGGCGGCCGGGCAGCATCTCGCCGCCGCACTCCAGGATCGCTACCGGGCGCTCACCGACGCAGGCCCTTACCGGCCGGACGCCGCCGGCGCCGGACGCCGCGCGCTGCGCAACACCTGCCTCGACCTCATGGTCGCAGCGCGCGGCGCCGGGCGCGATCGCGCTCGCCGCGCAGCAATATCGCGACGCCGACAACATGACCGATCGCATGGCCGCGCTCACGACGCTGTCGCTGCAGCGACGTGCCCGAACGCGCCGCGGCGCTCGACGATTTCTACGAGCGCTACAAGGACAACGCGCTGGTGATCGACAAATGGCTGTCGCTGCAGGCGTCGATCCCGGAGCCGGCGACGCTCGCGCGCGTCAAGGCGCTCACGTCGCATCCGGCGTTCTCGATGAGCAATCCCAATCGCGTGCGCGCGCTGTTCGGCGCGTTCGCCATGTCGAACCAGACCCAGCTCAATCGCCCCGACGGCGCCGGCTACGATCTCCTGGCCGACACCGTGCTCGCGCTCGATCCGAAGAATCCGCAGGTCGCCGCGCGTCTTCTCACCGCGCTCAAGAGCTGGCGCGTGCTCGAGCCCGGCACGGCGCGCGACACGCGGAAGCGGCGTTGCGCAAGGTCGCCGCGCAGCCGTCGCTGTCGCGCGACGTCGGCGACATCGTCTCGCGCGCGCTTGCTGAAAACTGACCGTTTTCCCAGGACTTGGCGGCACTTGCCGCGCCGGCGGCCGGCGCAAAGATTCGCGGAATCAGTCTTGAGTCTCAGGCGTCTTGCGAAAAAGCCGTGGGTTCTTAAAAATTCATTAATGACTCTCGACAAATTCTCACATCTCGGACTCCAATGCAAAGTGATTCGGGGAGATGCGGCACATCCTTCCGATCGAAGTCTGGTCTGGATGATCCGAACGGGGGCCACGCATGGCGCGCGTCGAGGCGGCGAGCGCGTCTGTCAGTAGTGATTCCATCAAAGGGTCTGGCGCAATCGATCGCCAAGCCGGCGTACCGCCGTCTCTTGACGGCCGAGCCGGCGCTGCGGCGCGCGGTACCGGCGCTCATCATCGCATTCCTGGTCACGATCTGCATCGGCGCGTTCGTGCAGGTCTTCGACCATCGCCGCCAGACGATCGCCGAGGTCGTGCGCGGCATGACCGGCAGCGCGGAATTCCTCGCCGACCGGTTCGGCGCGCTCGTCCGCATCGGACGACCGCCGCAAGCAAACCGAGCTCGAGCAGATCATCCCGGCCTGGGCGCTGGTGCCGGGCCGGCAGATCCTCCTGACCAATGCGGACGGCGTGATCGTCGCGGCGGTGCGGGTCGGCGTCCTGACCGGCGACGGCATGACGACCGCGATCCCGCTGCCCGACAAGGCGGCGCTCGGCCGCCGCCTCACCGACGTTCTCGGACCATCGCAGCCACTGGACACTCTGGGGGCCGTGGCCGGCGTGCTGGAGATCGCCCTCGCCGACAGCACGCCGGCCTACGCAACCGTGCATTGGCTCAGCTCCGGGCAGGGCCAGATCACGGTCGTGCACCGGCGCGCGGACGCGCTGGCCGCCTGGCGGTCCGACACGGCGCTGACCATGACGCTGTCGGCCACCACCGGCTTCGTCGTGCTGATCCTCGGCTTTGCCTTCCACTGGCAGGCGACGCGCGCCCGCGAAGCCGACGTCATCTACGAGACCGTGCGCACCCGCATCGACACCGCGCTCAATCGCGGCCGCTGCGGGCTATGGGACTGGGAACTCGGGCGCGGCCGCATCTTCTGGTCGCATTCGATGTTCGCGATCCTCGGCCTCAAACCGAAGGACGAGCTCCTGAGCTTCGGCGAGGTCAATGCGCTGGTCCATCCGGAGGACCTGCACCTCTACGAGCTTGCCGCACAGCTCGCCGAAGCCAAGACCTCGTCGATCGACCATGCCTTCCGCATGCGCCACGCCAACGGCAACTGGGTCTGGCTGCGCGCGCGCTGCGAGCTGGTCCAGCAGCCGGGCGAGGTCTCCCCGCACCTGATCGGCATCGCCGTCGACATCACCGAGCAGAAGACGCTGGTGGAGCGGACCGTCGAAGCCGATCTGCGCCTGCGCGACGCCATCGAGACCATCCCCGAGGCGTTCGTGCTGTGGGACGCGAACAACCGCCTGGTGCTGTGCAACTCCAATTTCCTGGCGCTGCACAACCTCCCCGACGAGGCGGTGCAGGCCGGAACGCCCTACGACGCCGTCGTCGCCGCCGGGCGCAAGCCGGTCGTGCGCACCAAGGTGATCAGCGAGGGCCAGATGCCCGGCGCGCGCACCTTCGAGGCCCAGCTCGAGGACGGCCGCTGGCTGCACATCAGCGAGCGCCGCACCAAGGACGGCGGCTATGTGTCGGTCGGCACCGACATCACCACCATCAAGCGGCACGAAGAGAAGCTGATGGATTCCGAGCAGCGGCTGATGAAGACGGTCGCCGACCTGCGCGCCTCGCAACGCACGCTCGAGCATCAGGCCGACGAGCTCGTCGACCTCGCGGAGAAATATTCCGACGAGAAGACGCGCGCCGAGGAGGCCAACCAGGCGAAATCGAGCTTCCTCGCCAATATGAGCCACGAGCTGCGCACGCCGCTCAACGCCATCATCGGCTTCTCCGAGATCATGAAGTCGGAGATGTTCGGCCCGATCGGCGGCGACAAGTATCGCGACTACTGCAAGGACATCCACCAGAGCGGCCAATACCTGCTCGACGTCATCAACGACATCCTCGACATGTCCAAGATCGAGGCCGGCCGCATCCGCCTCGATTTCGAGCAGGTCCGGCTCGGCCGCTTCCTCAACGACACCATGCGGGTCGTGTCGGCGCGCGCCGACGACAAGCAGATCGAGCTCGACCGCCGACATCGCCAAGGGCATCCGCGTGCGCGCGGATCAGCGCCTGCTCAAGCAGATCGTGCTCAATCTCCTCTCCAACGCGGTCAAGTTCACGCCCGAGGGCGGGCCGCATCACCGTTCGCGCGCGCGTCATCCGCAGAACTGGGTGCGCATCGCCATTGTCGACACCGGCATCGGCATTCCGCGCGAAGCGCTCGCCAAGCTCGGACGGCCGTTCGAGCAGGTCGAAAGCCAGCTCACCAAGAGCCACCAGGGCTCGGGGCTCGGCCTCGCCATCGCGAGGTCGCTGACCGAACTGCACGGCGGCACGCTCCGCATCCGCTCGACGCCCGGCAAGGGCACGCTGGTGCTGCTGCGGCTGCCGGCCGAGGGCTGGCACGCCCGGTACGAAACCGCGGAGGTCGCGCTCGATGCCCAGGCAGCCCGCGCCATCCCCCTCTCCCCGGTCGCGGGGCGAGCCGCAAGGTGAGGTCAGAGATTTCTTTTCCTGTGTGAACTGGTTCACACAACTGCGGCTGGACCGGTTCTACCGTTGAGCCCTCACCTGTTTGAGGGGGATGTCATGCGTAAAGAACGTAAGGCGGCAGCCAATTATGTGGCGGCCCTGTCGGTCGAGCTCGCCAAAATCGCCCATCACCACGGTCTCGATACGGCCGCCTACATGCTGGAAGTTGCCGCGGCAGAAGCCGCAAGCAGGAAGCCGAGCTCTGGTGACCCGCCCGGCGCGCACCGGCGATCACGACGGCGGGAGCTACGGCAGCTTGATATTGGCGTCGCGGATGACCTTGGCCCATTTGGCGACCTCGGTCTTGATCCAGGCGCCGAACTCGTCCGGGGAATTCCCGATCGGATCGAAGCCGAGCGTCGCGAGCTTCTCCTTGACGTCCGCGAGCGCCAGCGCCTGCACGATCTCGCGGTGGAGCAGGTCGACCACGGGCCGCGGCGCATTCGCGGGCAGCAAGATCCCGACGAAGACGTCGGCCTGCTGATCGTCGAGGCCGGATTCAACCATGGTCGGCACGTCCGGCAACGTCGGCGATCGCTTCGGGCTCATCACCGCAAGCCCGCGGACCTTGTCGCCCAGGATGCTCGGCGCCGCGGTGGACAGCGCCGGGAAGCTGATCGGGGTATGGCCGCCGACGGTGGAATTCATCGCCGGGCCGCCGCCGGTGAACGGCACGTGGATGATGTCGACGCCGTAGGCGGCCTTGAACAATTCGCCGGCGAGATGCGCCGGCGTGCCGGTGCCGGCCGAGGAATAGCTGAACTTGCCGGGGTTGGCCTTGAGCAGCGCGATCAGCTCCTTGACGTTGCGGACTCCGAGCGACTCGTGCGCGACGACGACCGTCGGCGTCGCGCACATCAGCGTCACCGGCGCGAAATCCTTCACCGGGTCGAACGGCGTCTTGGGATTGAGCGTCGGGTTGATCACGAAGCTCGGCGCGACCGAGAGCACCGTATAGCCGTCCGGCGCGGTCTTCATCGCCTGCGCCATGCCGATATTGCCGCCGGCGCCGACGATGTTCTCGACATAGAACTGCTGCTTGAGGCTCTCAGAAAGTTTTTGTGCAATGAGCCGTGTCGAGGTGTCGTTGGCGCCGCCCGCCCCGACCGGAACGATCACGCGCACGGAGCGGCTGGGATAGGCCTGCGCGCTTGCTGCGCCGACAACGGGAACGGACAGCGCCGCGCCGGCGGCGGCTTGCAGAAATCGGCGGCGGGCGAGCGGCATAAGCATTCCTTTTGATCCGAGCACTAAACGTCGACCCGTCATCCTGAGGTGCCCGCGCAGCGAGGGCCTCGAAGGATGCACGGCCCGGTGTTGCAACAGCCGGGCCGTCGCCCTTCGAGGCTCGCGACCTCCGGTCGCTCGCACCTCAGGGTGACGGATGAAAGTATGTCATTCGCGGCCGCTGTTGGTAAGAACGCCGGGTCTTAGCGCCGCATGCTTGCGCATCGTCCGGGGCGGGCGCACTCTTCTCGCCAACGCGACCGCCACAAGGCGGCGCAATCAAGGGAGGCTATCCATGCGGTATCTGCTGAAGGCGTTGCTTGTCGTCTGCCTTCTCGCACCGATCCATCCGATGCTGGCGCAGGACGAAGGCAAGCCGGTTCCGGTCGAGAAGGCGGCATATCACTGGCCGATCTTCAGCAACGACTACATCATGATGCTGCGAGTCTATATGCGGCCCGGCAAGGGCTCGAATTTCCATATCCACTCGAACGACCAGATCAGCATCCTGGTCGAGGCCGGCGCCAACGAAGGGCAGATCTTCGGCAAGGCGGAAAAAATCCCCGCCAAGGCCGGGACGCGCGGCAGTGTCGGCTTCACTCCCTTCTCCAAGAAGACATTCATCCACCGCTCGACCAACACCGCCGATGGCCCGTTCAACAATCTGGTCATCGCGCTGCTCAAGCCCGGTCCCGGCAGCTTCACGCCGCAAGCGCGCGATGTTCCGGGCTACCGGCAGCTGTTCGACAACGAGCGGGTGCGCGGCTGGCGGCTCCAACTCCCGCCGGGCGAGACCGCCGGGCCAATCACGCAGACCGCACCGGGGCTGCGGGTCATCATCGACGGCGACGAGCTTGTGGAAATCATCAAGGGCGAGATCGACCGCCCGCTGGCGCTGCGGTCCGGCGACTTCTATTGGCAGGAGCCCGGCGTGACGCGCGCGATCCGCAACAGCGGCACCACCGCCATCAACCTGTTGGAGTTCGAGCTGAAGTGACGGCTTGCTCAGAATTGGACAGCTAGTACGCCGCTCCAACAATCGTCTCGAAGCTTTTGCGCACCTTGGTTTCCGTCTCCGCGATGAAGGCGTCGAGCGTGGCGAAGTCGGGGACGTCGGCCGCCCGCGCCAGGAGACCGCAAAGTCCCGGCGCCGCGGTCTTGGGATCGAAATCGCCCGGCAGGCACAGCCGCAGGATCTGCGTGAGATTGTGGTAGAGCCGCACCGCCGGCCGCAGCACCTCGGCGTCCTCTGTCGGCAACAGACCGAGGCGCCAGGCCTTGTCGAGCACGCGGACGGTCGACGTATCGAGGATCTCAGGCTTGGTCGCGCCATGCACCAGTTGCAGGTACTGCGCGATGAACTCGAGGTCGACCAGCCCGCCGGCGGCGTATTTGAGGTTCCAGCGATCCTGGTCGCCCTTCTCCTTGGCGATCGCGTGACGCATCTCGGCGACGTCGCCGGCGATCAGTTCGGTATTGCGTGGGGTGCCGAGCACGGACGTGATCACTGCCTCGATCCGCTCCCGGAACGCCGGCGAAGCCGAGACCACGCGAGCACGCGTCAGCGCCATGTGTTCCCAGGTCCAGGCTTCGGTCTCCTGGTAGCTTGCGAAGCTGTCGATCCGTGTCGCGACCGGGCCGGAGCGGCCGGACGGCCGCAGCCGCATGTCCACCTGATAGAGGACGCCATAATTGGTTTGGGCCGTGAGCGCGCTGATCAGCCGCTGCACCAGACGCGTGAAGTACTGCGCACCGTATAAGGGACGCTTGCCGTCCGATTCCGGATGCTCGGAATCGAAATCATAGATCACGATCAGGTCGAGGTCGGAGGCCGCCGTCATCTCGCGGCCGCCAAGCTTGCCGAGCGCCACGACCGCGACCTCCTGCCCGGCGATGCGCCCGTGCAGCTTGATGAACTCGTCCTCGATCGCGCGATGCAGCGAACGCACCAGCATGTCGGCAAGGCGTGCAAACGCTTCGCCGGCCTGCTCCGCCGACACGGTGCCGGACAGGACCCGCGTGCCGATCAGGAACATCTGCTCCTGCGCGAAGATCCGGACGCGATCGAGGAAATCCTCGTAACCGCCTGATTGGTAGAGCGAACGGTCGAGGACCGCCCTGAGCTCGTCCTCCTCCGGCAGCGCGCCGAAGAAGCTCGGATCGATCACGGCATCCATGATGTCCGGGAACTGCGCGAGGCCGTCGGCCAGCCGCGGGGCGGTGCCGAGCACCATCGCGATCAGGGCGATCAGATCCGGATTCTGCCGCAGCAGCGAGAACAGGCGGCCGGCGCCGTGCAATCCCGCCAGGAAGCGGTCGAACGCCAGAAGCGCCGCGTCCGGATTCGAGGATCGCGCAAAATGCGTCAGCAGCAGCGGCACCAGATCCGCGAGCTGGGTGCTCGCATGCTCGCCCCGCAACGACCGATGGCCACCCGACAGCCATTGCCGCACGTGCGCCGAGACTTCGAGCGGCTGCTTGAAGCCCATGCCGGTGAGTTTGTCGAGCGTTTCGCGGTCGTCGGCCTCGGCCGGGAACGACAGCGCGCGGGCGCGCGCCTCGGCGGCCGGCGCGCTCTCGAACAGGGTCGCGTATTGCCGCTGCACATTGCGCAGGTGGCCGAGCAGCGTGTCGGCAAAGCTGTCGCGATCGGCAAATCCGAAAAAACGAGCGAAGCGTTCGAGCCCCTCGCGGTCGCCGGGCAGCGTGTGGGTCTGCTCGTCGGCGACCATCTGCAGCCGGTGCTCGAGCATGCGCAGGAATTGATACGCGGCGCCCAGCTCGTCGCGCGCTGCAGCGTCGATCCATTCGCGCTCGGCGAGCACATCGAGCATCGCCAGTGTTTCGCGACCCCGCAGCTCCGGATGGCGCCCGCCGGCAATGAGCTGCTGGGTCTGCACGAAGAACTCGATCTCGCGGATGCCGCCGCGTCCGAGCTTGACGTTGTGGCCCTCCACCGCGATCTCGCCATGGCCGCGATAGGCGTGGATCTGGCGCTTCATGCTGTGGATGTCGGCGACGGCGGCGAAGTCGAGATATTTGCGCCAGATGAACGGCAACAGGTCGCGCAACAGCTTCTCGCCGGCCGCGATATCGCCGGCGCAGGCGCGCGCCTTGATCATGGCGGCGCGCTCCCAGTTGCGTCCGATGCTCTCGTAGTAGTCGAGCGCCGCAGCCGTCGACACCGCGATCTGGGTCGAGCCAGGGTCGGGCCGCAGCCGCAGATCGGTGCGGAACACATAACCGTCGCCGGTGCGTTCCTGCAGGAGCTTTACCAGCCCGCGCGTCAGCCGGACATAGAACGGCCCAGGCTCGGTCCCGGCCACCAGGGCTGGCGCATTCGCGTCGTAGAAAACGATGAGATCGATGTCGCTCGAATAATTGAGCTCGCCCGCCCCCATCTTACCCATCGCCAGCACGATATAGCCGCTTCCCTGCTCCGGCTCCGATACCCGGGCCGGGCGAAGCTTGCCGTCGCGCACCGCCTGATCGAGCAGATGCCGCACCGCCGCGCCGACGGCGGCGTCGGCGAGCTCAGTGAGCGCGGCCGTGACGCGCGTCACCGGCCAGACGCCGCCGATGTCGGCGATCGCAATCAACAGCGACGCCTCCGCCTTCATGTGGCGCAGCAGCTGCATCACATGGGCCTCATCGCGCGTCGAGGAGATCGCGGACACCGTGTCGGCAAGGATGGCGTCGAAGCGGACCTCGGGGTCGGATTCGAGCAGCACGGCGAGCCGCGAAGGATCGGCCGATGCCAGATCCCAGAGATGCGGCGAGCCATCGGCAAGACCAAGGACCAGCGCGCGCGCCTGCGGATGCGCGGCGAGCAGGCGCCGCAGCGTCGTGCCGGCGGGTTGGCCGTCGAAGCTCGGCGAGCCATCCGTCGAACCGTTTCTGCGCGGCGTCGGGTGCGGAAAGCTGCGGCGCGTCACGATACGGGGCGCGAGCATGCGCTCGCCCGCCTCGTCCGCTGTCGTTGCGAATGCCGCCGCCATCCCGCGACTTAGTCACTGCGGGGCAGAAATCGCAAGGTTCGTGGCTATGGAATCGGGTATGCCTTCGCGGGCCGGAGCCGGAACGGCCGGTTGACCGGAACACACCGCGCGGCAGCGCAAGGACCGACCGCAAGCCGGGCCCGTTGTCTTCGAGCCGCAATTCACCGCCGTGCAGGCGGGCAACGGCATTGGCAAGGCTCAACCCCAATCCAGAGCCCGGCTGGGACCGGCTCTGTTCGAGACGTACGAAGCGCTCGACCGCACGCGCGCGGTCGTCGGCGGGAATACCGGGTCCGGTATCGGCAACCGTCAGCAGGATACGGTCGCCGTCACCTGTTGCCTTGACCACGATCTCGGGCTGCACGCCGTTGACCGGCGGCGACGGGTCCGGCGCCAGCGTGGTGCTTTCCGGCGCGGCGTATTTGATGGCGTTATCGACCAGATTGGCGAGCGCCTGGCTGATCAGCTCGCGGTTCCCGTGCATGGGAGCGGTGGCGGGGGCCTCGACCCGCAGCGTGAGGCCCTTGTCGTCGGCGAGCGGCTCGTAGAGCTCGCCGATCCCGTGCGCGATCTCGGCCGCATCGAAGGTCGTCATGCCGTCGCGTGCCTGACCGGATTCGGCGCGCGCGATCATCAAGAGCGCGTTGAAGGTGCGGATCAGCGCATCGGACTCCTCGATCGTCCCTTCCAGCGCAGCCCGGTATTGCGACTCGTCCTCCGCCATGCGCAGCGCCTCCTCGGCGCGATTGCGCAGCCGGGTGAGCGGCGTCTTGAGGTCGTGCGCGATGTTGTCGGTGACCTCCTTGAGGCCGTGCATGAGCGCCTCGATCCGCTCGAGCATGACGTTGAGGTTGCCGGCAAGGCGATCGAGCTCGTCGTTGCTGCCCGCGATCGGCAGCCGTCCCGACAGGTCGCCGCTCATGATCCGTTGCGTGGTTCCGGTCATCGCGTCGACGCGTTTGAGCACGCGGCGCGTGACGAAGAACCCACCTGCGATGCCGAGCACGACCACGATCGCGATCGACCAGCGCCCGGCGCTGATGATGATGTCGTGCAGCCGCTCGCGCTCCTGGAGATCGCGGCCGACCAGAAGGCGGAATCCGCCCGGAAGCTGGAGCACACGCACCAGCGCCTGATGTTCCGCCGCGCTATCGCTGTCGTCGATGCGGCGATAGGCAGTCTCGGTCCAGCCGGACTTGTCGAGGATACCGGTCGTCAACGAGCCGATATTGCCGGTGACGCCTTCGCCTGATGCGGTGGTGAGGAGATAGAGGCTTGATCCCGGCCTGCTGCCGCGGTCGTCGATGGCGAAGATCAGCCGCCGGATGCCGCCCTGCTGGTAGAGATCGGACAGGCCCGCGATCTCGGCGTCGACCGTCGCGACGATCTGCTGGGTGACGAGGCGGCGCGTATTCCAGGCGAAATAGGCCAGCAGGAAGGCCGCAAACAGCGCGAACACCGTCAAGTAGACCAGCGTCAACTTGAAGGTCGTCGTTCGGAAGAGCTTACCGAGCGCCGTCATGCGTCACCTTTCACCGCGGCGACAACATGCCAGAGATTCGCGCGGGCGTCCGCAGCCCCCGACCTCACCTACCGTCGCGGATCATATAGCCCGCGCCACGGACCGTGTGCAGCAGCTGCTGGGAGAAACCCTTGTCGATCTTGGAGCGCAGCCGCGAAATGTGCACGTCAATCACGTTGGTCTGCGGATCGAAGTGATAGTCCCACACGTTCTCCAGCAGCATCGTGCGGGTGACCACCTGGCCGGCGTGCTTCATCAGGTATTCGAGCAGGCGGAACTCGCGCGGCTGGAGGATGATCTCCTCGTTCGCGCGCTTGACTTGATGTGACAGGCGGTCGAGCTCGAGGTCCGACACGCGGTACACCATCTCCTCGCGGCCGCCGCGGCGGCGCGCCAGCACTTCGATACGCGCCAGCAGTTCCGAAAACGAATAGGGCTTGGGCAGGTAGTCGTCGCCGCCGGCGCGCAAGCCTTTGACCCGGTCGTCGACCTGGGCGAGCGCCGAGAGGATCAGCGCCGGCGTATCGATGCCCTTGCTGCGCAGCGTGCCGATAACGCTCAAGCCGTCCAGCTTCGGCAGCATGCGATCGACGATGAGAACATCGTATTGGCCGTCGAGCGCGTGCGCGAGGCCGTCCTCGCCGTCAGTCGCAAGCTCGGCGACATGGCCGACCTCACGGAAAGCCTTGACCAGGTAGTCGGCCGCGTCGCGGTCGTCTTCGATGATCAGGAGGCGCATGGCAACCTCACTGTCCTGGTCCTTCTTCTGCGTCCTCGGAGTGGGAACGCCTTGCGTTGCAATTGTCATAGCGACCGTACCTAAAAAGGGCCTCGTTGCAAGTTCCTGCGTCCGGCCAAAACATTTGGCCACACGTTATGTGCGAGGGGCGGCGGGGATGAACCCACCGCCCCTCAACCAATTCCAGCCCAGTGGGGGCGACGGAAACCGGGCCGGAATTAGCAAGAGCTGGGGACGGGCTACTGACGCGCCCGTCCCCCTGGTTCGCGCCACCGGCGGGGGCGACGGATGCCGGCGGAACGCCCCATTCGGATCAGGCGCTACCGAGACGCACGGCGACGTAACGAATGCTTTCGCCGGTCTTTACCCGCACCAAAACGTTACGCACGCCGCCTTTCTGCGCTTCGGCAATCATGTCGCGAACTTCCGCCGGGGTCGTCACCGGCTTGTTGGCGACGCTCAGGATCACGTCGCCGGTCCGGAAACCGTGTTCGGCCGCGACGCTGTTCTGTTCGACATTGGTGATGACGACGCCTTCGCTGCCGCTGCCTGCGACGTCACCCGCGGGCGAAAGCGTGAGGCCGAGACGCGGGACTTCGGTTCCCCGGCTCTGCTCGCGCCGCTCAGGCGTGGCGCGGGCTTCGCGCTGGTTCGGCAACTCGCCGAGCGTGAGCGTGATCTGCTGCTCGGCGCCGTTGCGCAGCACCGTCAGCCGCACGCTGGTGTTCGGCGGCATGGCGCCGATGGTGCGCGCGAGTTCGCGAGCATCCCGGACCGGATTGCCGTTGACCTGCGTGATGATGTCGCCGGCGCGAATGCCGGCCGTCACAGCCGGGCTACCGGCCTGCGGCTCGGCGACCAGCGCACCTTGCGTGGACTTCAGGTTGAGGCTTTCGGCGATCTCGGCCGTGACCGGCTGGATCTGCACGCCGATCCATCCCCGGGTCACGGAGCCGCGGTCACGCAACTGCGCGACGACCGAGCGAACCGTGCTCGCCGGAATGGCGAAGGCAATGCCGACGTTACCGCCGGACGGCGAGAAGATCGCGGTGTTCACGCCGATGACATGACCGTTGACGTCAAAGGTCGGGCCGCCGGAATTGCCGCGGTTAACCGGCGCGTCGATCTGGATGAAGTCGTCATAGGGACCCGCGCCGATGTCGCGGCCGGTCGACGACACGATGCCGGCTGTCACCGTTCCGCCGAGGCCGAACGGATTGCCGACCGCGAGCACCCAGTCGCCGATGCGCGGCGGGGCCTCGGCGAGCGAGACGAACGGGAAGTCCGTGCGGCCGTCGACCTTGATCAAAGCAAGGTCGGTGCGCGGATCGGTGCCGATCACGCGGGCCGTATAGGTCCTGCCGTCGTCGGAGGTGACCTGAACGTTATTCGCACGATCGACGACGTGATTGTTGGTCACGGCGTAGCCGTCGGCCGAGATGAAGAAGCCCGAGCCTTGGCCGGTGACACCGCGATTGCCGGGGGGCGGCATCGGAACCGGGCGCTGCGCGCGCGGGCCTTCCTGCTGCTGCTGACCGCGCTGACCGTCCGGCGCTGCTCCCGGTCCGAACTCTTCGCCCTCAGGCACGCCCCAGCGACGGAAGAAACGGTCCATCGGCGAGCCCTGCGGGAACGGCGCGTTCTGCATGCTCACGCGCGGATCGGCGTCAACGCGCACGCGAACGGAAATCACGGCGGGCTTCACGCGCTCCACAATGTCGGCGAAGCCGACCGGGCGCTGCGCGTTCTGCGCCTGCTGCGACAGGTTCTGGGCGTTAGCGACGGGGGGGAAATTCGAGCGCACCGAAACGTCGGGCGCAAAGAAAACGGCGGTCGCGCCAAGGCCGGCGACGGCGGTTGCGAGAAGAGCGAGACGGCGGGCAGAGAGCACGCCGCGGGGCTTTGAGGTCGGGCTGACGTTGTCGGTCATGAATTCGGTCTCCATCTTGTTCGTTCGGATGCCCGTCCCGCCCGGGTCGAGCTCGTCTGTTTGCGTCGTCCGAAAGCGAAGATGGGGGCCGCCGCCTTACAAGGTCCTGTCGGCGGGATTAAAACTTGGTAACGTCGCGTCTTTCTTGAATGACGGGTTATTTCAATGACTTAGAGCACAATACTCAGGAAATTCAACGATCGTCGGACTTCATCAGCCGCGCCAGCCGCCTCTCCTCGTCCGCCGTCAGCGCGCCGCCCTGGGGTAAAGCCGCATCGACGGCACTACCCCGGCTGCGGCGCCGGGCCATCAGAAACAGGATGAGCGCGCCGCCGATCAGCAGCACCGGCGCCGCGAGCCAGAGCAGCGCGGTGCGCCAGTGCAACCGCGGCTGCAGCAGCACGAACTCGCCGTAACGCTGGACCAGGAAGTCGAGCACTTGGCTGTTGCTGTCGCCCGCCTGCAATCGCTCACGAACCAGAATGCGCAAATCGCGCGCGAGCGGGGCATCCGAATCGTCGATCGACTGGTTCTGGCAGACCATGCAACGCAACTGCTTCGACAGCACACGCGCGCGCGCCTCTTGCGCAGGATCTTTGAGGATCTCGTCGGGCTGCACCGCGATGGCGTGCGACGCGGGGCCGAGAAGCAGCAGAATAGCGATGAGCCGCAGCCAGCGCATTGAGCTCTACTCCGCCGGCTGCATCGCGGGCTTGCCTCTCGCCGGTTTCGGTGCGCCGACGCGCAGCCGCCGGTCGGTCAGCGACAGCGTTCCACCGATCACCATGACAATGGTGCCGAGCCAGATCAGCAGCACCAGCGGCTTGTGATAGACCCGCACCGCAACCGTTCCGGCCGCCGAAAGATCGCCGAGCGAGAGATAGAGCTGGCTGAATCCGCGCGCCATCAGCGCCGCTTCGGTGCGGGTGGTCGAGCGCGACGGGAACGTCCGCTTCGACGGCTCCATCACGCCCACGACGTCATTGCCACGGCGAACCGTGAACCGCGTGACCTGGTCGCGATAGTTCGGGCCCTGCTGCGTGGTCATGCCGTCGAAATGAAAGTCGTAGCCGCTGATCGAGATCGTCTGCCCCGGCTTCATCTCGGCGATGCGCTCGCTCCCGAACTGGGTCTCGCCGACGATTCCGATCAGCGTGATGCCGAGCCCGAGATGCGCCAGCATCGTGCCCCAGGCCGAGCGCGGCAGTCCGGCGGCGCGCCGGAACGACGTCTTGAGCGGCACCCTGGATACGCCGGCGCGTTCGGCAAAGTCGGTGAACGCGCCGGCGATCACGAAGACTGCAATCCCGATGGCGAACGGCGCCAGCACGGGGCCGCCCCAGGTGATCGCAAAAGTGCCGGCCATCACGACCAGTGCGACGCCGGCGGCGGCCATCAGCCGCTGCGCCACGCCCGGAAGATCGCCACGCTTCCAGGCCAGCAGCGGACCGAACGGCACCGCGACCAGCAAGACAAGAAACAGCGGCCCGAAGGTCGCGTTGAAGAACGGCGCACCGACCGAGATCTTCTCGCCAGTGAGTGCTTCGAGCGCAAGCGGATAGAGCGTGCCGACGAACACCGTCATGCAGGCGGTAACCAGGAAGAGATTGTTCAGCACCAGCGCGCCTTCGCGCGACACCGGCGCGAACAGCCCGCCCTGCTTGAGCAGCGGCGCCCGCCAGGCGAACAGCGCGAGCGCACCGCCGATGAAGATCACCAGCAGAGCGAGGATGAAAACTCCGCGCGTCGGATCGGTCGCGAACGCATGCACCGAGGTGAGCACGCCGGAGCGCACCAGGAAGGTGCCGATCAGCGACAGCGAGAACGCGAGAATGGCGAGCAGGATGGTCCAGATCTTCAGCGCGTTGCGCTTCTCCATCACCACAGCGGAGTGCAGCAGCGCGGTCGCGATCAGCCACGGCATGAACGAGGCGTTCTCGACCGGGTCCCAGAACCACCACCCGCCCCAGCCGAGCGTGTAATAGGCCCAGTACGAGCCCATCGAGATGCCGAGCGTGAGGAAGATCCAGGCGAGCAGCGTCCACGGCCGCACCCAGCGCGCCCAGGCGGCGTCGATGCGGCCTTCGATCAGCGCGGCGATCGCGAACGAGAACGAGATCGAGAGCCCGACATAGCCCACATAGAGCAGCGGCGGATGGATCGCGAGACCGGGATCCTGCAACAGCGGATTGAGGTCGCGACCTTCCGCGGGCGCCGGCACCAGCCGCAGGAACGGGTTCGACGTGACCAGGATGAACAGGATGAAGGCGACCGCGATCCACGCCTGCACCGCCAGCACATTGGCCTTGAGCGTGAGCGGCAGATTGCCGCCGAACAGCGCGACCAGCGCACCGAACAGCGCGAGGATCAGCACCCACAACAGCATCGAGCCTTCGTGGTTCCCCCACACGCCGCTGATCTTGTAGAGCAGCGGCTTCAGCGAATGCGAATTCTCGAACACATTGACGACGGAGAAATCGGAGCCGACATAGGCGATGGTCAGCGCCGCGAATGCAATGCCGATGAAGATGAAGCTGCGCCACCGCGGTCGGCACCGCGGTGCCCATCAGCACCGGATCGTTGCGCTGCGCGCCGTAGAACGGGACGCAGCCCTGCACGATGCCGAGCGCGAAGGCGAGCACCAGCGCGTAGTGGCCGATTTCGGGAGTCACTGCGTGATCCCCTTCCCTGCGGTGCCGGTCTTCTTGCCGGCGTCGTCCTTCCAGTGTCCCTGCTGCTTGAGGCGGTCGGCGACCTCGCGCGGCATGTAGTTCTCGTCGTGCTTGGCGAGCACGCTGTCGGCCTTGAAGGTGCCGGCCTGATCGAGCGCGCCTTCGGTCACCACGCCCTGCCCTTCCCGGAACAGATCGGGCAGCACGCCCCTGATAGGCGACCGGGATGGTGTGCCGGCCGTCGGTCACGGCGAAACGGACCTGCAGATTTTCGCCGCGCGCGACGCTGCCCTCCTTCACAAGGCCGCCGAGGCGGATGCGCGCGCCGGGCGCGACCTGCTTCTCGACCACGTCGGTCGGCGAATTGAAGAAGACGATCGAAGTCCTTGAGCGCCGATGAGCACCAGACCGACCGCGAGCACCAGCACGGCGAGTGCGGAACCGATCAGGACGAGGCGTCGTTGTTTGCGGGTCATCGCGTTTCCCGGCTGCTCCCCTTCTTGCGCGTCACGATCAGCCGTCGAGGCCGAGGCCTTTGACCAGTTCGTCGATCCGCTTGAGCTTGTCAGGCTCGGCGGCGAGCGCGCGGCGCGCATCGCCGGCGGCCGCGAGCGCCCGCTCACGCTCGCCCAGTACCATATAGGAGCGCACCAGCCGGAGCCATCCTTCGATATCGGAACCGTCCTTGCCGAGACGCTCGGCAAGCCGCTCGACCATGCCCTTGATCATGGCGATCCGCTGATCCGGCGGCAGGTCCTGCGCCGCAGCGACCTGATCCTCGCTCGGACCGCTAACCGGGCCGACCACTTGGACCGCCTGCCAGGCGCATCAGTTCGGCGCGGACGAATTCCGCCCACGGCGCATCCGGCGGCGCGCCGTCGAGCAGCGCGCGCCAGGTCGCGACCGCCTCGTTCGGGCGGCCGTCCTGCTCGGCCGCCAAGCCAAGGAAGAAGCGAGCCTTGACGTGCTCGGAGTCGAGCGCGATCGCGGCCTTGAATTCCGCCAGCGCCTCCGCCGTCACGATACCGTTCGCAGCCGCCGTCAACGCCTCGCCAAGACCCGCGTGACGCTCGGCGGTTGCGACCGTTGAGGTCCAGCGCGATGCGCCGCGCCTTCACCGCGTCTTCGAAGCGGCCCATCCGCAGATAGATCGGCGCGACCACTTCCCAGCCGCGGCCTTCGTTCGGATTCTTCGCAAGATGCGCCTCGACCTGCGCCACCATCTCCGCGATCGTTTGCCGCTCCCCCGGCGCCCGCGACGTCAAGGGCTGGCCGGGCAGCGTGGGCGAGCCGACCGCCAGATAGAGCGCGACGGCGCCCAGCGGCAGCAAGACTGAGCGCCATGGCGGCAACGGTCCGACGCCGCCGCGTCATCGCGTCGGCGGGCGCTGCCGGCGGCGCCGCCGCCGCGGCGTCGGCGGCCGCGATGAGCCGGCGCGACACCTCGACCTGCGCCGCCGCGGCTTCGCTGTCGCCGATCAGCCCGGCCGCCTGGTCGCGCCGGATCTCGTCCAACTGGTCGCTGTAGACCGCGACATCGCTGCCCGAGCGCAACGCGGATTCGCGCCGCGAGAGCGGCCACAGCACGGCGAAAATCGCCGCCGCCGTCATCAGCGCGAGCACGAACCAGAGCGTCATGGCGTCATTTCATCGGGCCGAATGGGGCATTCCGGAGGCGACCCTTTTTGGGCCACGCAGGTCATCGCCGCGCCGATTTACATCACGGCCACCGCAGCGCCGCAACCGGGGTCACGCCGGTGCTTGCCGCACGAGGGACGCCCTGCCGGTCAACGTCAGCCCCTCGCCACCATCCTGCGGTCGGAGTTGTCGGCCTTCTCCGCCGCCTTCACGAGCAGCGTGGCATAGTCCTGACCGAACGCCTTGCCGCAGAACTTGATCGCGGCATCCATCTGCGACTTCCGGAACGAACGGTCGTGATCGCTGGCCACCCGCAGCGCATCGAGCAGCGTACGCGTGCCGCCGTCGAGATATTGCTGAATCTCCTGATAGGTCTTGCAGCGTCACCTGGCTGGCGGCGAGCTCACCGGCGTATTTGCGGCAGGCGCCGATGAATTCGATCATGGCCTCGGTTTCGAGCACCTCGTCCGCATTCAGCACCGAGCCGCGCACGATGTCCTGCGGCGGTCGCGGCCGCATCAGGCGGCGCACACGGCCGGGCACCAATTCGATCTCGGCGGTCAGCAAAGTCGACATTTCGCTGCGGATCGCCGCGAGCTGGCGCGCCCAGGCGGAATCCCCGGACAGATTGAGTTCGGTGCGCACACCGCGAACCGCATCGTGGATGCATTTCAGGAGCGAGGTGACGGCGACGGTCGCGCCGCGTTTGAGGTCGGCCCTGAGCTCGTCGACCATGCGCTCGATGTCGCCGAGGGTGATGCTGACCGCGGGCGCATAAGGCGAGTTGGCGATGCGCGCGACATCGTCGCTCTCGGCCGCCTTCACGGCGAGCCGGATCAGTTGCCACGGCACCGCGAGGCGGTTCGCCACCATGATCATCGCATAGGGTTGCAGCTGGTCCTGGGCACAGAGCGGCGAGTCGAGCAGGTGCTTCATGTTGTCGAGCACACCGCCGCCGAGATTCCGGATATGGCCCGGCATCCGCGTTGCGATCAGATCGAGCGTATCGCGCGAGGACACGATCGTCTGGATGTCCTTGATGACGTCCAGCATGTTCGGCGTCGCAAGCAGATTCGACATTCTGCGCCGCGCCTTCTCGTCCGACCGGACGGCCTCGAGCATGGCGCGCATGCGCCCGGTGGCGAATGCCTGAAACGAATGGACCAGGGAATCCGGCGGCTCGGTGTCTCCACCGGACAGCGCGCGGCTCACGCCGTCGCAATAGACTTTCGCTTCCGCGGGCGCGAGGTCGCGCGAGATCCAGGTCCAGACCGGCTCGAGCGTTGTGCGCGAGATCCGGCCCGGAACTTTGCGGTCGCTCTTGACGTCGATGAGGAACGGCTCAAGCGGACGGAAGAACGCGCGTGCGGGCGCTCCAAAGCGCGGAGCGCCCTGCCCGGAATCGCGCACGGCGGCGCGAACCTCCTGCAACAGCATGTCGCCGCCGGGAACTTCGTCGCCACGCAACACCGCGCGCTCAAGCTCGGTGATAAGCAGAGTGAGCGCCGGGGACGGAAGCTCCCGGAGAAATTGCCGCAGCCGATCGAGGGGCAAGGCGCCTGAGGCCATGCCGCGCACCACGCATTTCTTTGATACTCGCGACGATTGATACCGCCGCGGGCTTAAGAACGCGTTAAGCAAATATCGGGCGATAACCCTGCAATTTCAAAGCGTTGGAACCGTCACCAGCGGCGCCAATAGCGGCGCGGACCATAGTAGCGCGGGCCCATAGCCAGTAATAGGGTCCGTATCCGTAATAGGGGCCGGGCCCAACGACCACGACCGGCGGCCCGGCACGCACCACGGCGACGGGAGCGCCGCCCAAGCCGAGATTGCGGGCGATCATGTAGCCGGGACGGCCATCGGCCATCACATTGCACCACTCGCCACCGCAGCGGATGACGTCAACGACGCTGCCACCCGGCACCGTCATGATGACACCGAAATTCGTGCCCGGCCCCTGGCGCAGGTTGGTGTTGGTGCCGACGGTCGCCGGCGCGGCAGCGGCCAGTCCTGCGGACACGGCCGTGAGCGCTGCAGCGCACAACGCGCCGCGTGCAAAATTCCAGGTCATTCTCATCATCGCTTTCTCCATGAATTCCCATCCGGCGGTCAGCTTACAGCAACCCAGCGACCATCGGGAGCCCGGCATGCGGTGCCGCGTGCGGCTTCCGGCCGCCCGTTGACATAGATCGTATGCGTGTAAGCTGCGGCAGCGGCGCCCACCGTTCTCGTAGTATGGGCCGGGAACAACGCTGCCGTAATACCGCGTGCGCTCGCTGCGCCATCCGACCGCAACCCCGGGGGCGCCAGCCTCGAGCGCCTGCATCTCCGCGGCGTAGGCCAACTGGCGATCCTCTTCGTCGAGCGACGCGCCGATCGCGCTGCCGATCAGACCGCCGGCGAGCGCGCCGACGGCGGCGCCCGCGATGCGATTGCCGGCGCCGCGGCCGCCGACCGCCGCGCCGAGAATGCCGCCCATGAGCGCGCCGGTCATCGCGCCGGAATCCTGCTTCGGCGTCGGCGAATACGGATCACTGGCGCAGGCGCGCAACGGTAGCAACGGCAAGCAGCACGGCAACCGGCCTGAATGGACGCATCAAGATCCCCCGGAGCGGAAAAGCGCTGAACCTAGATGGGGAAAATGGGGCAAAACTCTGTTCCCGAATCGGCCGCTAGTGGTCCAATTCTAACATTCGCATCCCGTTTCCGCGGGCGAGTTTGCGAATGTTAGAATCAAAGGACCACTAGCAAGTATTGAAGTGCCAGTGGAGTTTTAGATTTGACATTCGCTTAGCGGACCCGCGGCTTAGATGGGTAGCGAATGTCAAATCCACTCCACTGGCATTGCATTTCCGGCCCATTCACGCTCCTGGCAAAACCAATTCCGCGCGCAAGCCGCCGATCGGTGCGGTACCGAGCGTGAGCCGCCCGCCATAGAGCGTTGCAAGTTCCATCACGATCGAAAGCCCCAGTCCCGAGCCCGGCTTGGTCTCGTCGAGCCGCCGGCCGCGCCGCGCCACCTGCTCGCGCTGCGACGGCGTCAAGCCCGGTCCGTCGTCGTCGACCACGATACGCACGAAGCGGCGCTCGGCGCTCGCGTCGGGATGCTCCGGGAACGCCTCGATCGGCGACGCGTGACTGCGCCCACTTGCAGGCGTTGTCGACGAGGTTGCCGACCATCTCCTCGAGATCCTGCTGCTCGCCGCGGAAGCGCGCCTCCTCCGGCGCGTCGATCTCGATCGCAACGCCGCGGCCGTGATGGATTTTTTCCATGGTGCGCGCGAGCGCGGTGATCACCGGCCGGACCTCGGACACGGTACCGATGGTCGCAACGCGGGCCGCGAGCCGTGCGCGCTCGAGATGGCGCGCGACCTGGTCGCGCATGATCTCGGTCTGCTCACGCACCTTGTCGCTAAGCGGGTCCTGTGCGTGCGTGGCCGCCTCGTTCATCATGACGGAGATCGGCGTCTTCAGCGCGTGCGCGAGGTTGCCGACATGCGTGCGCGCGCGATTGACGATCTCGCGATTGGCATCAATCAGAGCGTTGGTCTCGCGCACCAGCGGGGCGACCTCGATCGGGAAGCCGCCTTCGAGCCGCTCGGACGCGCCGGAGCGGATCGCGGCAAGGCCCTCGGAAATCCGTTTGAGCGGCGCCAGCCCGTAACGGACCTGGAAAGTCGTGGTCAACAGCAGCACGATCGCCAGCACTGTGAAGGTGGCGACCAGCGCGCGGTCGAAGGTGTGCATCTCTTCGTCGATCTCGGCGGCATCGCCGGCGACCGTCACCACGAAGCGGCCCTCGTCCCCAAGATCGATCGTGCGCTCGACCACGCGCAGGCGCTGATCCTCAGGGCCGTCGACATAGCCCTGACGGGCGCCGCCCACCGAGGTCGTGGCGACGCGATCGTCGAGATGCGAGAGCGTGGAATCCCACAGCGAGCGCGAGGAGCGCAGCTCCGGCCGCGCCGTGTCGAGCCGCGATACCTGCCAGTACCAGCCCGACAGCGGCAATTCGAACAGCGGCTCGCTGAGCGACTGCGGGAAACGTTCGACGGAGTCGTCGGGCGTCGCGACGTCGGCGACCAGCGTGCGCAGATAGACTTGCAGCCGGCGGTCGAAGGCGCGTTCAACAGCGGATCGATAGACGCCCGACAGCACGATTCCGGCGAGGACGAGGATCACGACGATCCAGGTGGTCGCCGAGAAGAACAGGCGCAGCGCGAGCGAATTAGCGCGCATCGGGCGGGGAAAGCAGGTAGCCGAGGCCGCGCACGGTCTGGATCACGTCGATGCCGAGCTTCTTGCGGATGCGGCCGACGAACACTTCGATGGTGTTGGAATCGCGGTCGAAGTCCTGGTCGTAGAGATGCTCGACCAGTTCGGTGCGCGAAACCACCCGGCCGGTATGATGCATGAGATAGGACAAGAGCCGGTATTCATGCGAGGTCAGCTTGACCGGATTGCCCTCCACGGTCACGCGCCCGGTCCGGGTGTCGAGCCGCACCGGCCCGCAAATGAGTTCGCTCTTGGCGTGGCCGGCGGAACGGCGCAGCAGCGCGCGGATGCGCGCCAGCACCTCCTCGAGGTGGAACGGCTTGGCGACATAGTCGTCGGCGCCGGCATCAAAGCCCTGCACCTTGTCGCTCCAGCGGTCGCGCGCGGTAAGGATCAGCACCGGCATGGCGCGGCCGGCGCGCCGCCAGGCTTCCAGCACCGAAATGCCGTCCATCTTGGGCAGTCCGATGTCGAGGATCACGGCGTCGTAGGGCTCGCTCTCGCCGAGAAAATGCCCCTCCTCGCCGTCGAAGGCGCGGTCGACGACGTAGCCGGCGTCGGTCAAAGCCGTCGCCAGTTGCCGGTTGAGATCGGGATCGTCCTCGATGACGAGGAGCCGCACGGCTTTTTCTCCGTCGGATTGTTTCGCTAGCGGACGCTCACCACGGCGCCGTTCTTCGCGTCGACTATCACGCGGCGCACTTTGCCATCACGCGGCAGCACTGTCAGCAGGTAGATCAGGCGTTCGGGCTCCTGGCAGAGCCGCGCGCGCACCATCTCGCCGGGCACCCGGGCCCGCACCGATTTCCTTACCGCCGCCAGGGGGACCGCGCGGCGCTCCGCGATCGCGGCGCGCTGCTGGTCGCGGGTGAGGCAGCGCATGCGTGGCTCGGCCTCGGCCGGAACGACCGACGGCGAGCCGAGAATCCCGAGCGCGAGTGCGACCAGCGCAAATCTCAGAACCACCATGGGACGGTACGATAGCCCAGCCCGCTGAACCGATCATGAACGGTCGCAATTGGGAGTTGTGACAGGGTATAACTTTCCGCCCAGCCCGCGAGGCCAAATGCCACGGCCCTCACCCCCTGAGGACATTGGGCGGGCTGCCAAATCGATCCGGCTACCGTCGCTGGCTTCGATCGCAACGCAAGGTTATCCTTCGCCGAAGGATTGGACGGAGACGGATTGGTGCCGACACTGCGTAGCTTGGTTTCATCGGCCCGATATTCCGTCCACCAGGCTTTGCTCCGAGCCCGCCTGCGTAAGCGCAAGACGGATCTCCCGCAGACGCACCATCCGCTCATCCAGCAGCCGCTGCTGGATCTCGCCATCGAGCGCCAGGAATTTGCCGGCGTGCTCACGCCCGCGGACGAAGTAGGCGCGCCGCGGCAGGGCGTCGATCATGTCTTTCTGGATGATGCGGAAGACTACTACCGCAAATACCAGAGCTTCGAGTATTGGCGCAGCCTGATCCAGCAGGCGACGCAGCGCGCCGGCATCACCGATGCGGACGCGATCGTGGAATTCGGCTGCGGCTTCGGCAATAGCACGCTGCCGCTGCTCGATCTGTTTCCGCGCGCGCACGTCGTCGCAACCGACATCAGCCCGAACCTGCTGGCGATCCTCAATCGTCTGCTGGCGGCGCGCGGACTGAGCGACCGCTGCATCGCGATCGCGATGGACGCTCAAAAGGATTATGTACGGCCGGAGTCCGCCGACATCGTCGTCGGCTCGGCCATCCTGCACCATCTGGTCGAGCCGGCGCCCTTCGTCGCGCAGGCGATGCGCATCCTGCGCCCCGGCGGCGCCGCGATCTTCTTCGAGCCGTTCGAGGGCGGCCATGCCGTGCTCCGGCTGATGTGCCAGGAGATCGTGCGCGAGGCCGGCCGCCGTGACGACAACAGCCCTGCGGTCAGGCTCGCACGCTGGGTCGTGACCGGATTCGCGCCGCAGATATTCCGCGAAGCCCTGCCCGGCTGGCAAAGCCGCAACGACAAATGGATGTTTCCGCGCTCCGTGATCGACGATATTGCGCGCAACGCCGGCGCCACGGTGACGGTCTACCCTCTCCACGACCGTGAAGGTCAGTTCCGGCAGCAGTTCACCTATATGATGCAATCCTATCGCGGTGACGATCCGGCCGGTCTGCCGTCCTGGATGGACGAGATTTTCGACCGCTACGACCGCGAGGCATTCTCTCCACAGATGCTGAAGGACCTTGCAATGGAGGGCTGCATCATTTTCGGGAAGCCGAAGGCGACGTGACGTCCCTTACGACGCTCAGTGCGTCGCGATGAAGTCGGTGATGGCTTTGACCACCTGATCTTCAACGCCCAGGAATCCGTGCGGCGTGAAGGCCATGCACGGGTCCTTGGACTTGGGCGGATCGCCACCGGTGAACGTGGCGTTCTTCTTGGCGGGCGCACCGGTCAGAGCGGCGATCACCTTGACGGACGTCTTGGGTGGGCTGCACCCGCAGGCATCCGCCAAATGGGACGCGACCAGCGCCGGCACATTGACCGCCGACAGTTGCGCGTTGAAAACGGTCCGGCCGCAGTAGCCCTTGACCACGGTCGTCTGCGTCGCGGTGAGAACGATGCCGTCCGGCCGCCGCAGATTGTCCTTGGCCGGCGGCGTGAGTCGCGGCAGGCGGGCGGCGATACTCGCCGCCGACATCGTGCCCGCACTGGTGCCGACCAGCCAAACCTTCCCGCCCTTGTCGATACGGCCCCGAACGTCCGCGATCACGTGCGCCATGTCCTGCGCATACTGGGCCGACAGCCGGACATTGCCGTCGATCGCAACCTGGTTGGGCGTATCGACGACCGCGACGAAAAGGCCCTGCTCAACGAAACGGTCGCGCGAGCGGACCAGGAAATTGCCGGAAAGATTGGTGCCGATCGAACCGTTGGGTTGCAGGTCCAACAGACCGTTGCCCCCCGCGAACAGCATGACCGCGTTGGTCGGCGTCGTCTTGGGTTTCGCCAGCGCAAGATACTTGACGGTCACGCCCGGCCGCACCTCAACCTCGACCGGAGGTGGCGGGCGCATGATCAGCTCCGCATGCAGTGGCGGCGTAAACTCCTGCCAGAGGAGCAGCAGCAGAGTGGCGGCAATCACCCTTGTCCACATGATTCTTATGCTCCGCAGACGGTGACCGATCGGCAGAACGTCCTGACGTTACATCATCGCAGGCACGCAGTTGATCCTCATGGTCGAGGAGCGAGGCAAAGCGCTAAGCGTCTACGAACCATGAAGGCCACCGCTGCCGAATCGATACAACCGAACCACCCTCGCCTTTCGAGACGGTGCCGTAGCGCGTCGAAGACGCGCGTAAACGCGCTTATGGCGCCTCCTCAGGACGAGGCGGAGAGAGCGTTCGCGTCGGGATCAGCTGTTGACAGGCCGTGCTAAAATGGGCTCATCACGCCGCGATGACGCGCGCGATTGTCCCTCTCATTGTTGTGTCGTTATGCACGCCGGCCGCCGCGATGGTGGGCGGGGCGCAGACCGCGCCGAAATTCGCGCACGCCGTGGTGATGCTGGCGGGCCAGCGCGGTTTCTGCAGTGGCGTCGCGCTTGCGCGCGACCTCGTGCTCACCGCTGCGCATTGCGTCCCGGCCGGCGGCGACTACAAGCTCGTGACGTTTGAGGCGGGCGGCCAACCGTCGCTCAAGTCGATCGCTTCCATCGCGCGCCACCCGCAATTCGACGCCGAGGCGGTGCGGCGGCACCGCGTCACAGCCGACGTCGCGCTTCTCAGGTTCGCCGCGGCCATTTCGAGCGCGCCGGTGCCGCTCGGCCCCGCCGACATCAAGTTCGCAGCCGGCGATCCATTCCTGGTCGCAGGTTACGGCCTCGCGACGCCGGACGACGGCCGCAGCGGCGGCACGGTGCGCACCGCGACCCTGGTCGCGACCGGTCAGCCGGGCACTCTGCAGATCCGACTGATGGACGCCGCGACCCGGAACGAGCGCGCCGGGCTCGGCGCCTGCGTCGGGGATTCCGGCGGTCCGGTGTTTACCAACGCCGACGGTGCGCTCGCGGTGATCGGCGTGGTGAGCTGGGTGACCGGCCCGAAGAACTCGGAAGGCTGCGGCGGGCTCACCGGCGTGACTCCGCTGACGCGTTATCGCGCGTGGATCGTCGAGCAGGCGAAACGGATGGGATCGCCGCTCGCGCCTTAACCCTGTCGCGATACGCCTTTGTGAATCGCGTTAACGTTTTCATCCCGGATCGGCACACCTGCGTGTCGGGGCGGCACATTTTCGCTGGCCCCAGGATTGCAACGGTCTGCACACGCGCGCCACCGGCGACGATAGCGCGCCGTTTTGGAAACCGTTGAGGACAACGATGTCACGCCGATTTTCACTGACCGCCTGGTTCGCGGCACTCGCCTTGCTGGTGTTAAGCATGATGAGCGCGCCGGCACGGTCCCAGCCCTTGGGCGTTAGCACCTACAGCTGTTCCGGCCCGTGGTGGGGGACTCAAAATTGCGTCGAGACGCATCGCAAAGGTCCGTTCAATCCGCACGTGATCGTCTTTCCCGGACCGCAGTCCGAAGAAGAGCGCAAAGCGGTTGAAGCGCGCGACCGGCGCTGGTCCGAGCGCTGCCAACCGCTGGCCCGGCAGGATCGCTACGGCATGCCGCGCTACAGCTACAACGCGCCGGGTTGCGAGTACGGCCGCCTCGATTGATTTCGGTTTGATACGGACGCCCTGCACAAGCGCCTGTCTCTGCTGAAGCTGCCTGCGCTGCTCTGCGCAGGCAGCACTGCGTTCTCCGCCCTCCCCGCTGACACGCCAGCATCTCGCGATCCGTAGAATTCGAGCTAATTCCAGCGCGAATTCACGCCAACTCAATCGCGAATTAGAACCAATTTCGCAGCGAAAAATCGAAGATTGTCCGTTATTGCCTCACCCCAAATAATTGCGGAGGCGACGAACCATGAGTAACGGCCTTTCGGCCGCCGTGCGCACCAACCTGCTCTCGCTGCAGCAGATCGCGGGCGAGATGACGCGCGTGCAGACGCGGCTTGCAACCGGTAAGCGGGTCAACAGCCCGTCAGAAGGCCCAGCGGCTTTTTTCACCGCGTCCGCCTACAACGCGCGGGCGGCCGCGCTCGACACCGTGCTCGACGGCATCAGCAACGGCAAGAAGGCGATCCAGGCGGCCAATCTCGGCGTCGAAGCCATACAGTCGCTGGTCGACAACGCACGCACCCTCGCGCTTGAGGCGCTCAAGTCGCCGAGCACGCTCGCCGAGGTCACCGGCAACGTCACCGGACTGACCGGCGCGAGCGCGATCTCCATGGACAACGGCGACACCATCACGGTGAGCGACGGCACCACGACGGCGACCTACACGCACGCCGGCGGCCAGGACGTGCAGGATTTCATCGACGCGGTGAACAACACGACAAACCTCAACGTCGAGGCGAGGCTGACCTCGGACGGCCGAATCCAGATTGAAGCCACCGGCGTCAACAACGTCGTGATCGGCGGCTCGGCCTCGGTCGGCGAGCTTGGCGCGATCGGCCTGGCCGCGGGCACGACGACGAGCTCGACCAACAGCCTGCGCCAGGCGCTGGCGCAGCAATTCGATACCGTGCGCACCCAGATCAACGAGCTCGCGGCCGACGCCGGCTTCAACGGACAGAACCTGCTCGGTGGCGACATCCTCTCGATTGCACTGAACGAGACCGGGAGCGCCAGCGCGAATATCACCGGATCGACCGTAACCGCTGCGGGCCTCGGTGTCGGCGCTGCGAGCGGTTCCGGCGGCAATTTCCAGTTCGACGGTGACATCCAGGATTTGATCGCCGGTCTCGATGCGGCGTCGTCATCGCTCCAGCAGATTTCGTCGAACTTTGGCGCCCAGATCGCGGTGGTTTCGGCGCGCGAAGATTTCACCAAGTCGATGTCAAACCTGCTGAAGACCGGCGCCGAGTACTTGGTCGCCGCCGACATGAATTCCGAGAGCGCGATGCTGCTTGCGCTTCAGACGCGCCGCGATCTCGCCCTGACCTCGCTCTCGCTCGCTGCCGAGGCCGACAAAACTGCGTTGAGGCTGTTCGGCAGCGGCTGATCGAACGGCCCGCGCGCGGCCGACTGTTAGCGCGCTTTGAACGGAGCATCTCGCCATGCGCTTGATGATTGTCGTTCTTGTGTTCGCTACGTTGGTGATCGTCGACCAATTCAGGTTTCACGGCTACTACGGCGTTCAAGCCACTGAGTTCGTGGCAAGAACCTTCAGATCCGGCACCTGACGCAAGCGAACGGTCGCGGTTCCCCGATCCGGTAACACGGGCCCCCAAGCGGGCCCCGGCTGAACGCGCCCGCCGTCGCGCGGAATTCACCGAATCCGGCGTTGTCGCCCCCCGCCCGGCGCTGCTAATCTCCGCATAACTACGACGATATCTCTACGAGAGGGGCGACCAATGTGGCTACTCATTACCTACCTGGTGCTGGCGATAGTCGGCAACGGCGTCATCTACGTCATCGGGCTCGGCATTGAGCGGGTGTGGCCGGTCGCAAGCCTGCCGGTCTATCTGCTGATGTTCTTTCTGGTGCTGTGGATTTCGTGGCTCGCGGCCGTGAAGTTGACCGAGCCGAAGACTGCGCACTAGCTGCGCACAGCTAGACGTTCAGCCGAACGGACGCGCCGTTGACTGCCGGCGCCCTCTGACTTTCCAATCCACGGCCGCCCGCGGTTGATTGCGCGTGCGCACGCATGCGCATGATGTACGTTCGGTTGGCCGCGCGCACGTCGCACAACCCTTGGAAATTCCAGACATTTGGCGACTGGACACCGGGAGCAGGCTTCATATCTAAGACGGGCCCCCACCCCACATTCCCTGACCCGCAAATCCCATGCCGCCGATCTTGTCGATCTCCAACCTGTCAAAGACCTATGCCTCTGGATTCGAGGCGCTCAAGCGCATCGATCTCGACATCGACAAGGGCGAGATCTTTGCACTGCTCGGGCCGAACGGCGCCGGCAAGACCACGCTGATCAGCATCATCTGTGGAATTGTGACACCCTCGACCGGCACGGTCACGGTCGGCGGCCATGACATCCTCACCGACTACCGCGCCGCGCGCGCGCTGATCGGGCTGGTGCCGCAGGAACTCCACACCGACGCATTCGAGTTGGTCTGGGCGACCGTCACATTCAGCCGCGGGCTGTTCGGCCTGCCGCCCAACCCCGGCCACACCGAACAGGTGCTGCGGTCGCTCTCGCTGTGGGACAAGAAGGACTCCAAGATCATCACCCTGTCCGGCGGCATGAAGCGGCGCGTGCTGATCGCCAAGGCGCTCGCGCACGAGCCGCAGGTACTGTTCCTCGACGAGCCGACCGCCGGCGTCGACGTGGAGCTGCGCAAGGACATGTGGAACGTGGTGCGCGCGCTGCGCGCCTCCGGCGTCACCATCATCCTGACCACGCACTACATCGAAGAAGCCGAGGAGATGGCCGATCGCATCGGCGTCATCAACAAGGGCGAGATCATCCTGGTCGAGCGCAAGGCCGAGCTGATGCACAAGCTCGGCAAGAAAGAGCTGACGCTGCAACTGCACCAGGTGCTCGACGCGATCCCCCCCGACCTCGCGCGCCATAAGCTTTCGCTTGGACCCGGCGGCAAGGAGCTGACTTACACCTACGACACCCAGGGCGAGCGCACCGGCATTACCGCGCTGCTCGACGATCTCGCGCGCGCCAATATCCGGTTCCGCGACCTGCAGACCACACAAAGCTCGCTCGAGGACATCTTCGTCGGGCTGGTGAGGAAAGACGCATGAACGTCCGCGCCATCCGCTCGATCTATGTGTTCGAAATGTCGCGCACCGCCCGCACGCTATTCCAGAGCATCGTGTCGCCCGTGGTCTCGACCTCGCTCTATTTCGTCGTGTTCGGCGCCGCCATCGGCACCCGCATCCAGGAAATCCAGGGCGTGAGCTACGGCGCGTTCATCGTGCCGGGGTTGATCATGCTGATGATCCTCACCCAGAGCACCGCCAACGCCTCCTTCGGAATTTATTTCCCGAAATTCACCGGCACCATCTTCGAGATCCTTTCCGCCCCGGTCTCGTTCATCGAGATCGTGGTCGGCTATGTCGGCGCCGCCGCCACCAAGTCGATCATCCTCGGGCTGATCATTCTCGCAACCGCATGGATATTTGTGCCACTGCGGATCGACCATCCGACGTTCATGCTGCTGTTCCTGGTGCTCACCGCCGTCACCTTCAGCCTGCTCGGCTTCATCATCGGCATCTGGGCCGACGGCTTTGAGCAGCTTCAGCTCATTCCGCTGCTCGTGATCACGCCGTTGACCTTCCTCGGCGGCACGTTCTATTCGATCGACGTGCTGCCGCCGGTCTGGCAGACCATCGCGCTGTTCAATCCGATCGTGTATCTCGTGTCCGGATTCCGCTGGAGCTTCTACGGCATCGCCGATGTCAGCGTCGGGATCAGCCTCGCGATGACGCTCGCGTTTCTGGCGTTGTGTCTCGTGATCGTGTGGTGGATCTTCAAGACCGGCTACCGGCTCAAGCGATAAAGCGATCACCAGCATCGGGGGCGACGCATGACGGCGACCGGCGGCAAGCGCATCGCGCAATGCGGCTGCGGCGCGCTGACGGCGACCGTAATCGGCGACCCCGTCACCGTCTACGGCTGCAGCTGCGCGGACTGCCAGCGCAAGAGCGGCAGCGCCTTCAGCTATGCCGCGATGTTTCCGAGCGCCGCGGTGGCGATCGCCGGCGAGCGCAAGACCTGGCGGCGCAACGGCGACTCCGGCCGCTGGATCGACAGTGTCTTCTGTCCGACCTGCGGGATTTCGGTCGGCTTCCATTCCGAAGGGATGCCCGGCCTGACCGGTATTCCGGTCGGCTGCTTCGCCGACCCGGATTTTCATCCGCCGCTCCGGCTCTACTGGGCTTCGCGCCGCCACCGCTGGCTCGCCCTGCATACCGGCCTGACATTGCTGGACACCCAAGACGGCTGACAGCGCGGCTGAGCGATCCGGTGAAGAGTTGGTTTACCGTGGCAACCAGACTGCAACTTCCCAGTCACCTTCCGCGTTATACAATGCCCCAATTGAACGACCACGGGAGCACGGCCATGAAGTCCCTCCTCACGGTTCTCTTTGTTGCGTTCGCCAGCATCGCCGCCGCCCAACAGGGCGTGCCCACGATCGACATCGGCCCCACCTGCCGCGCGGCCGCCCAAGGCAGCGTCGGGCTGCAGCAGGATTACGATAGCTGCCGCAAGAGCGAAGAAGGCGCGCGCGACATCCTGGTCCAGCATTGGAGCAGCTACCTGGCGGCCGATCGCGGGAGCTGTTTCCGGCTGACGACCACCGGCACGCCCGGCACCTACACCGAGCTGTTGACCTGCCTCGAGATGAAGCGCGACGCCCGCAAACTCCCCGACGCGAATACGATCGGGCAAGGGCTCGGCAAGTAAGCCCGGGTTGGATTGTCACCGCCGCGTTTGCATGCCTAAGTCCCGCCGGGGTTTGGTCGCCTGACCTAGTGGAGTGGATTTGACATTCGCTACCCATCTGGCAGCGGGATCGCTAAGCGAATGTCAAATCCAAAACTCCACTAGCACTTAATACTTGCTAGTGGTCCTTTGATTTTAACATTCGCAAACTCGCCTGCGGAAACGGGATGCGAATGTTAGAATTGGACCACTAGGCCGCAGGGGCACAATGGATTCCGAGGTCGGCAAGCTGCTCGATGAGGCGCGTGCGCTTCAGCGCCAGGGCGCGCTGGACGACGCAGCGCATATCTACACCGACATCCTTCGTGGCGATCCCGCGAATACGGATGCGCTCTACCATCTTGCACAGGTGAACTACCGGCAGGATCGCATCGTTGAAGGCATCGGCCTCCTCCGCCGCATCCTGACGATCGATCCCCGGGAGGCGCGCGCCCACAATCTGCTCGGCCTCGCGCTGGGCCGCCTCGGCCAAACACCGGACGCCCTGGTGAGTTTCGATGAGGCGATCGCCGTCGACCCTGATCTCGCCGACGCGCATGGAAACCGCGCCGACATCCTCGCCGAGGTCGGCCGCAGGCGGGAGGCGGTCGCGAGCTACGACCGCGCCATTGCGCTCGACCCGGGCTCGTTCGCGAACTGGTGCAATCGCGGCGCCGTGCTCCATGAGCTGCGGCGTTTCGCCGAGGCGGTGCAAAGCTTCGAACGCGCTGCCGCGATTGATCCTGCAAGCGCACAAACCCAGTTCAATCGCGGCAATGCGCTGGTCGGCCTTGAGCGCTACGAAGACGCCCTCGCCGCCTTCGAGGCTGCGCTCGCCATCGAGCCGAACTACACCGACGCGCTCTACAATCGCGGTAGCGTGCTGAGCAAGCTCAAGCGGTATGACGACGCAGTCGCCTGCTTCGAGCGGCTGCTGACGATCGCGCCGGACCGCACGGGCGCCGTCGGCGAGCTCGTCAACTGCTATCTGATGGCATGCGACTGGGACAATCTGGCGCGCAACACGCCCCGGCTGGACAAGGCCATGGCGGACGGGCGCAGCATCATCTCGCCGTTCACGCTGCTCCGCCTCGACGTCGCTCCGCAGCGTCTGCGGGAGTGCAATGCCCGTTTCGTCGCGCGCGAGACCCGGCTGGTGGATGCGCTCGAGCATCGTCCGGCGCCCGCCGAGTCGGCCAAGCTCAGGATCGCCTATCTCGGAGATTTCAACCGGCACCCGGTCTCCTCCCTGACCGCCGGCTTGTTCGAGTGTCACGATCGCGCACGTTTCGAGATCGTCGGCACAGCGTTCGGTCCCGACGACACGAGCGATATCCGAACGCGCATCGCACGATCGTTCGACCATTTCATCGACGCGGCGGCGTTGTCCGATGATGACGTCGCGCGGGCGCTGCGCGACCTTGGCATCGACATTGCCGTCGACCTGATCGGCCACGCCGAGAATGCCAGACCCGGCGTTCTGGCGCACCGGCCCGCCCCGATCCAGGTGAGCTATCTCGGCTACCTTGCCACCATGGGCGCGCCCTATATCGACTACGTGGTCGCGGATTCGATCGTGCTGCCGTTCGACCAACAGCCGTTCTACAGCGAGGCGATCGTTCACCTTCCCGATTGCTTCATGGTCCACGATCGACGGCAGGCGGCACCGCGCACGCGGTCCCGTGCGGACGTCGGGCTGCCGCAGGATGGATTTGTATTCTGCTCGTTCAACCACAGCTACAAGATCCGCGAGCCGGTGTTCGACGTCTGGATGCAGCTCCTCCGCGATGTTCCAGGAAGCGTGCTGTGGCTCATCGAGACCAATGAGCACGCGGTCGCCAATCTGCGCCGCGCGGCCGCGACACGTTCCGTCGATCCCGCGCGGCTGATCTTTGCCCCCCGCGTGGACCTCGCCGAGCATCTCGACCGCCAGCACCTCGCCGATCTGTTCCTGGACACGGTGCCCTACAACGCCGGCGCGACGGCAGGCGCGGCACTATGGGCCGGAGTTCCCGCTGGTGACCTGCCTCGGCTCAAGCCTGGTCGGCCGAACGGCGGCGAGCATGCTGCATGCATGCGGCTTGCCCGAGCTCGTGGCCGCCAACCTGACGGACTATGTCACGCTTGCGGAAGCGCTCGGCCGCGATCCGTTGCGGCTGCAAGCGCTCCGGCAGAAGCTCGAGCAGAACCGGCTGAGTTGGCCGCTGTTCGATACCGCGCGCTTCACACACCACATCGAATCCGCCTACGCGACGATGTGGGAGACGTGGCAGCGCGGTGAACCACCGAGGGCTTTCAGCGTTGCGCCGCTGGCCTGATCGGCGACGATCGGCGCAATGTCATCGGTCGGTGACGATGAGTGAAGAGGTAGGGCTGTTGCCGCCGTCGCTGAATTTTCCGACCCAGATTGCGTAGCGTCCGCGCGACGCCTTCGCG
Organism: uncultured Alphaproteobacteria bacterium; assembly: GCA_963850705.1. GTDB lineage: Bacteria > Pseudomonadota > Alphaproteobacteria > Rhizobiales > Xanthobacteraceae > VAZQ01. Next base: position 52,313 of record CAWKMR010000067.1, read on the forward strand.
AAAATGATCCGAGGATTGCTGCCGCCAGCGCCGTCATCGTTGTAGTGCCAGGCTCCCTGCGGGTCCGCGATGGCCAGAACGGTGTCGATGCTTGAATTCACTTCGATCGTGAGCGTTCGGTTCCCCGGCGTCTCATATCTCAAACCCACATCGGGGCGTGGCGACACCCAGCCCGTCATGTCCGACCTGCAGCCCGACAAGTTGACTGAACCGCCCGGAGTGACGGTCCGCTTGTGGGATTTGAAGCCCGCGTTCAGCGACAAGTCGGCGATCGCGCTCTCTGAAGCCGAAGGGCATCCCGGCGCGGCGGCTGGAGGCTTCGCTTCCGGTTGCGGCGTTGCCGTCGGTGCGGCCGATGGCTGCCCCTCGATGATGATGATCTGGGATTTCGAACTCGAGCTTTTTTCACTGTAGGTGCCGGCCCAGATGCTGTAGCGGCCGCGGGTGGCATTCGACAAAATGATTCTGGGATTGTTGTTTCCCGGCGCCGTCGTCGTTGAAGTGCCAGTTACCCTGGGGATCCAGGATGGCAAGAACCGTATCGATGTCGGAATCGACTTCGATCGTAATGGTTCGGCCGCTCGTTGTCTCAAACCACAAGCCCACGTTTGCGATTGTCGAGACCCATCCCGACATATTCGAGCAACCGTTGAGGGGAAAGCCACCGCCCGGCGAAACGGACCGTCGGAACGACTTGAAACCTGGGTTCAGTGTCAGGTCGAACAGGGCGCTTTGCGTGGCGGTCGGGCATCGCGCCGCCGTGGCCACGGGCGGCGATGACTTGGTCGTTGGCGTGACCGTCTGCGGACTGGGCGTGGTATAGGGCGGCGCAGAGGGCTTTTGCAGCGTGTAGATCAGCGCCCCACCGAAGATCAATGCGATAAGGCCCAGCACGGCCTTGGCCCAGCCGGGCACCTTCGACGCCGGTTTCGGCTCAAGGCTCGACAGTCGTCGACGCACATCAGAGGCTTGGCTGCTGTTCGGATAGGCGTCGAGAAAGGCCTGGAGCACTTTCGTGTCGCCGCCGGACATGGCGTCCTTGTAGACTTGGTCGCGCGTCATCAGCGTCTGCCGCAACGTCCGGGCCTCGGCCGCCAGAAGGCTGTCGGGATAGGCCTCCAGGAACCGGTCCATTGCCGACGCGCGATCCTCGCGCTTGGCGGCTTCGAAGACCGCCCGGACGCGGTCGGACTCTTCGCGCGCGCGGTCGGACTCCTGACGTTCGAGCGCCGCCAGCTCGCGCTTGGCGTTCTCGGCAAGAGGACCGTCCGGATATTCTTTCAGAAAAGCTTCGAGCGCCTCTTTCCTGCGCTCGGAGCCGAGCGCCGACCATGCCAGCGTTGAGAGCTTGTGGCGCGCCATGCGCTCGCACACACCGCCGGGAAAGCGCGCCAGATGATCGCGGAAGTCTGCGGGGTCCGTGCTTTCCTTGATGAAATCCCAGTTCGCCAGTTCCTCGGCCTTGGTGATCTGCTCGGCTGAAAGCGCGGCCATCGCCATCCGCCGCGCTTCCTCCACCTGTTGCCGGGCCTTTTCTTGTGCCTGGGCCTGCCGGGCGGCCTCTTGCTCGGCCTGGCGCTCCGTCTGGGCGCGCCGGGCGGCCTCTTCCTGTTGACGCCGGCGTTCTATTTCCTCGGCGTCGCGCCTGGCTATCTCCACACGCGCCGCCGCGACCTCGTCGAGCGCCTGACGGACCGCCTTGACGAGCACCTGGGTATCGAGGCGGAAGCGCTCGTGCGTCAGTCGAATGTAGTTGCGCGTGGACAGCGACTTGAGGCCGGCCGGAAGCTCGTCCGCGCGCGGCATCGGCGCGTCCTGCATCAGCACCGGAATGACGCGCTTGTCCTGCTTGAGCGCGGCTTCGATCTCGACGCGGACGAAATCGTCGGGGTTATCCAGACGCCGCGCGCCGTTGCTATCACGGGCGTCGATCCAGCCTTTGCCGATCACCGCCAGCATGATGTCGGCCTTGGTGACCTGGGTATGCAGCTCGCGGATGAAGTCCACGCCCGGCGCGATGCTGTCGATGTCCATGAAAATCTGGTCGGAGGAGAATCCTTCGACCTGCAGCCTTTCAAAGAGGCGGCCGGTACTGCCGGGATCGTCGCCCCGGCGGTAACTGATGAAAATCATTCCACTCATGTCATGCGACGGCAATCTCGGAACTCGAACGTGCAGAGCTGGTGCGGTCTATCCGAATATGATCGTCCATAAACGTGACGACCGATGTGTGGCGTCCCGCCAGCGAACCGGCATCATCGGCAACGGGATTTCCCCAGACAGCTCGCAGACCAACCCTACCCCGGTAGCGTACTCGGTCGATGATGGGGCTGGAAGGGGCTGGGAATACGGGGCTGGTGGTTAACCGTCGCCGCCAGCGGTGCGAACCACAACTTGCGGAAGGGTGCCTACTCGGCGGGCTCCGAAGGCGGCATCTCCTTCGCCCCGTGTAGCGGCCGCTCCTCCATCAGCACGACCGCTGCGAGTGCGATCACGGAGAAGACAAGCGCCGCGACGAAGACCCACTGGAAGACATGGGCCGCGTCGAGACCGGACGCGCCGGCATTCGCCGCCAGCACCTCGGTACCAACCCCACCCCGCTCGGGCGCGAAGCCCAAGCCCGCGAGCAGGATCGCACCCATGATCGCGACCGCAAGCGCCGACGTGAGCGCGCGGAAGAAGTTCATGGCGCCGGTCGCAACGCCGACCTCGTGCCGCCACACCGCGTTCTGCACGCAGACGGTGGCGATCGGGAACACGGTGCCGACGCCGTAGCCGACGAGCGCGGTTGCGACCACTGCCCAGAGCACGGGCATGGCCGGCCACCAGACCAGCGCCGCGACGGACAAGGTCGACACCACCAAGCCGAAATACGGGGAGAGCTTGTAGCGGTCGAGATGCATCATGGCGCGGCCCGAGGCCATCGAGCCCGGCGTCGTCATCACGATCACCGGGATGAGCGCGAGGCCGGCCTGCGTCGGCGTGAGCTTGTGTACCATCTGGAAATAGAGCGGCATGTAGATCATGAAGCCGGTCATCACCGCCATCGCGAAGCTGGTCGCCGCGGTGCCGAGCTTCATCACCGGATTGGCGAGCACGTTGAGCGGCAGGAACGGCTCCGGCGCGCGCTTGAGCCACCAGCCGACCACAACGGTGAGCAGGATCGACGCTCCGATCAGCGAAAAGATCGTCGGCGAGAACCACGGCACCCGCGTGCCGCCGGTGGTCACCGCGAGCAGGAACAATGTCGCCGCCGCCATCACCAGCGCCGCGCCGAGGAAGTCGAGCTTGTGGCGGCGCCCCGCCGCCGGCAGCCGCTTCATCGACTGGTTGAGCAGCGCGGCGGTGATGAGACCGAGCGGCACGTTGAGCCAGAAGATCAGCGACCAGTGCCAGTTCTGCGCGATGACGCCGCCAAGCGCGGGACCGACCGTTCCGGCGGTGATCCAGGCCGTGCCCATATAGGCCTGGTAGCGGCCGCGCTCGCGCGGCGTGACCATGTCGGCGACCGTGATCTGCACCATCGGCACGATGCCGCCGCCGCCGATGCCTTGCAACGTCCGGCCGGCGATTAGCGTCGCCATGTCGGGCGCCACCGCGCACAGCACGGAGCCGGCCACGAACAGGCCGAGCGCCAGCATCATCATGCCGCGGCGGCCATGGATGTCGGCAAGCTTGCCGTAGAGCGGCGAGACGATGGTCGACGCCAGCAGATAGGCGATGACGATCCAGGAGAGATTGTGGAAGTCGTTGAGGTCGCGCCCGATGGTCGGGAGCGCGCTCGCCACGATGGTCTGGTTCAACGCCTGCAGGAACCCGCCCAGCATCAGGCCGTAGAAGACGAAGCGAATCTCGGGATGGGTCAGGCGCGGCGGGTCCGCCGCCGCGGATTCAGGATCGGCGGCAACCTCGGCGCGCTTCTGCAGGGAACTCATGGCCGCGGACTAATGGCCAGCGGCTGCCGACACGGCAGATAGGCGGGTGAATTGGAGCATGCATTAGATGTGCGCCCGCGCCGGCCTAAGCACAATGCTGCATTGCGGAAGGCTGCTATGCATCGATATCGCCTGGGATTTTATCCGCGTTGCGCACGTGCCAGCGTAACACGTTGTCTCGCGGGCGGTGGCTCACACCGGCATGCCAGCGCGCTCTCGCTGCCGTTCGGGCGCGAGACCTTCGGTTCGCGTCCGACTTTCTGATGAGCGACCGGCCGCATGCAGCAGCGTACGCGGGCCGCACGTCCGCGCTTATCGCCGCGGCGGTGGCGGCGGTGGCGGAGGTGGTGGCGGCGGCGGACGCCGCGGCGGCGGCGGTGGGGGCGGTGGCGGCGGCGGTGGCCGAACGACCCGAGGAGGCGGCGGAGGCGGCGCAGCGCGCGGGGGCGGCGGTGGCGGGGGCGGCCGGTTCACGGGCGGCGGCCGCACCTGCTGCTGTCGCTGCTGCTGCGCCGGCGGCGGCCGATTACTTGGCGGCCGGTTGACCTGCGGGATCGGACGATTGATCGGCGACGGCCGCACCTGCTGCTGGCGCTGCTGGTCCTGCTGCCGGCGCTGCTGCGCCTGTTGACGCTGCTGCATCGCTTGTATGCGCGCCGCCTGTGAGCGCTGCTGTTGTTGCTGCTGCTGCTGCGCCGGTCGCGGCCGTCCGATGGTCTGCCGCGACCGGTCGACGATTGTCGGGTTAGGAAACTCCTTTGGCAGCGGGCCCTTCGGCTTGATGTATGGCGGCCTTACGCCGGGCGGCGGGTTCGCCTCCCGTCGCAGCCTTGATACACCAGTGTCATGCGTGGGGGGCTTCCTGGGAGGATCTGTCCGGAACGGATTTCTTCTGCCCGGTTGATCGCCTCCCTCGGCCAGTAAATCGCGACCCACCGACCAGACGAGCGCAGTGGCAAGCAGCAGCATGTTGAACGTCTTGATGGGCCACCACCCCAGCATCGACAGTTTCAGCCTGCGAGCCATGACCATCCCCTCTTGCAATCAGCCAACCAGTGATGCCTCGGCCTTGGCCGGATCGAACGTCAGGAAGAACGGCATCGTCAGCCGATCGCCCGTTTCGACGCGCAGCACCGCATGCTCGTGATGAAACCCGGCCGTCATCCCGACGAACATCCCACGCTTCGGCTTGATCGCGATATCGAGCGCAGTGAAATAAAGTTCGCCGCCCTCGTAGTCGTCGTTCACGTAGACTATCCCCGACAGGTCGCGATGCGACATGTGGTGCTGACTGCCGTCCGGGTTGGCATTGTCCGCGTGCGGCGACATGAACATGCCCGCCTGCCAGGACACGATCTGCAGCAGGTCCGGATAGAGCGGTGCGTAAATCTGGTAGAATTCTTTCACGATCTCGACGGCGCGCCGCTGCGTATCGATCATCAGCGCGCCGGTCGCCGGCCTCGCTGCGGCAATGTCGGCATGCCAGATGAAGCGATTGTTCCAGTAAGGATCGATCTGGTCACTCCGGAACATCAGACCGGCGAGTTCGCGGTACGCACGACTTAGCTCGTCGCATTGCTCGGGCGAGAGCAATCCTTCCGCCACGATGAAGTCGCAGTAGTCGGCATCGGCGCTCGACCGTACGACGCGGATGCCGCTCCAGTCGGCGACACGCCCATTGGCGTCGATGCGTCGCCGCCCGCGTTCATTGCGCTCGCACAGCCGCTCGTCGTACATGGCGTTGAGCGGACTTTCGTCCGACCATTTCGCGCTGCCGTCCTGCGTGTGTTGAGCGTCGGCTGTGCTGGCCTCCAAAGCGGCCATGGACGGCGCGCGCAGGTCCAGCGGCTCGCGCAGGCGCAGCTTGCTCAGATGATTGTCGACGGCCGTACCGTCCGGATGGCGGCCGGTGAAGTAGTATTTCTGCCAAGCCTGCCGGATCGTGGCTTCGTCGCCGGCGTGAAACCGCTGCATGAAATTGTCGCGCGCAGCACGGAATTCCTCGTGCTGGCGGGCAAGCTCGGGGTCGTCCGCCAAGTTGCGGATTTCAGGCTGACAGTCGACGAGCGCCTGCTTCTTGATCGGGACGATGAAGCAGAACGGCTCGTCTTGTTCGAACACCACGCGGCCGGGCCGCAGGATCTGCCAGTTCATGGTGAAAGGATACGGCAGCCAGTCGGCTTCCATGATGCCCGTCAATGGCGCGGCGTTATCCTTTGGGCGGTTGAACGGCCCCGTCGCAAGCAAATCCCATCCCGGCTCGGTGCGGAACAAGTAGTCGAGATGAAACGTAGCGATGCCGCGCGAGAAGTTCGACCGGCAGAATTCCTCGGTCTTGATTCCGCCCGGCAGCGGCTTGAGCGCGCGCACCGCGAGATCGTCGACGGCAGGGCCGCCATTCCACTCGATCTCGATCGGGACCGGGCACAACACCTCCCACCCATGGGCGTTTGCGATCGACAACGGCAGGCAGCGATAGGCGTGGCGATCGGGAAAGGCGTCCATCCACTCGCGCTGCGCGCTCGCCGCAACGATCTTCGGTGCGAAGTTGTTCAACGAATAGCACAGCAGCTTCATCGGCGTTCATCCGTCGGCGCGAAACGATCGATAACGTTCTCGGATTACGCACGAGGAGCGCATTCCATTCCGATTTCAAATCTCTCGACTACTCATTCCACGCAAGCGTAAATCCAAAACCTTCCGTTGCGATCCAAACGGGATCTGCCCTATTTTCTGAGTTCGTCGGCCATCTGGCGCAGCACGCGCCAGCGGCAGGCCGCTTCGGAATCGGCCGCGGGGCTAACGCCGCCTTTCACCTCCGTCGCAGCCAGTTCCAGCCACAGGATGGCTCGCTCCACATTGCGCCTGACGCCTGCCCCGAGCGCGAAATGTGCCGCAATCAGTTCGCCAAATCCTGTTTCCCCAAGGCTGATGAGATCGAGCGCCGCCGCCAGCGCGACGTCGGGCCTGTCATCGGCGTAGCCGACCCCGAGACAGATTTGCGCCTGGGCGACCGCGAGTTCGATCCCGTCTTCCGGCACCGTGTTCTCGGAGGTCAATTGCTTGGCGAGTTCAGCCGGCAGCAGCGAATCCAGTTGCGCAGCGCGAGCACGACCGGCCTCAGCCCGCTGGTTGCATTCCGCGCGGATTGTCTCGCGGGTGGTCTGCTTTTGCGCCTCCAGCCGCAATTCGATGGTCCGCGCCGCGGTATCCATCGCATAGGTGCGGGACACGCAGAACTGGTCGGGCAAGAGCTTGGGTGTCTCTCCCGACTCCTCGCTCGAAAAGGTGCGCACGCATACCGCACTCAGGCTCGCGCCCTGGCTACTGTCGGGCGCAACGCTACTGGTCCTGTTATCCGACCGGCGCCCCAGAAACAGGCTTTCCAACGTAGGATTGCGCACCGGGGCCGAACCGACGCAATAACTGTTCAGCAGGGACTCCTGCTGTTCCTCGGTGAGGCGGCCGGTGGCGCGTTCACCCTGCGACTTCTGATACCGTGAAATGGCGTTGCGGGTCTGCTGGCCCATCTTGCCATTGATGGGCCCTGGATTGAATTCGAACGCGGCCAGCGCGGCCTGCACCTGCGCGGTGTCTCCCTCCAGATTTGTGCTGTCGGCCGCCTGTTGCGGCTGTCCGCCGCCCCGGCGGGTACCAGGTGCCCGCCGGCCGCCGCCGTGAATAGTGAAAACACCAAAGCCCGGAACGCCGACGCGCACCCGCTGCTGGGCGCCCGCCTCCGGCGTAGGCAACACCGCCGTCAGCGCGAACATCACCACCAGCAGGATGCCAAACAGGCCGAGCACCGCCTTAGTCATGACGACGTCCCCCCAAGGCCGAACTATGTTACTATGCTACCAACAATCGATTTCGCGCAGCAAGTGATGCACGATAAGTTATCGTAACCGGTCGGTTCCTTGTTCTGGCACCCCGCAGATTTTTTGGCGCCCGGCGGGTCGTAGTGGATGCCACTGCGGCGTCGCGCTCCGCATCCGGTTTCGCTAATCGCACAAGCGATACAAAGACTTCCAGGCGCGCCGGCACGGGCGTGCTACCATCATCCGATCCAGCCAGGGACGGTCGCGTCGTGCCTGACGACATCATCCTCGAAACCAACGATCTCAGAATGGAATTCGGGGGCTTCGTCGCCGTCGGGGGCGTCGACTTGCGTATCCGCCGCGGCAGCATCCATGCCCTGATCGGGCCGAACGGCGCCGGCAAGACAACTGTCTTCAATCTCCTGACCAAATTCTTCCGTCCGACCCACGGACGCATCGTCTACAACGGGCGCGATATCACGCCGCTCGCCCCAGCCGACGTGGCGCGGCTTGGTTTGGTGCGGTCGTTCCAGATCTCGGCCGTGTTCCCTCATCTCACCGTGCTCGAAAATGTGCGGGTCGCCCTTCAGCGCAAGCGCGGCGCGTCATTTGACTTCTGGCGGTCCAAACATGTGCTCGACGCCCTCAACGATCGTGCGCTCGCGCTGATCGACGACGTCGGGCTTGCGCCCTTCGCTTACGCGACGGCGGTGGAGCTGCCCTATGGCCGCAAGCGCGCGCTCGAGATCGCGACCACGCTCGCGCTCGATCCCGAGATGCTGCTGCTCGATGAGCCGATGGCGGGCATGGGACACGAGGACATCGACCGCATCAGCGCGCTGATCAAGTCGGTCGCCGCCGATCGCACCGTATTGATGGTCGAGCACAATCTCAGTGTGGTCGCCAATCTCTCCGACCGCATCACGGTGCTGACGCGCGGCCGCGTGCTGGCCGAAGGCGACTATGACGCCGTGTCGGCCGACCCGGCGGTGCGCGAAGCCTATCTCGGGGTCGGCCATGCTTAGCCCCGATGCCGTGCCGCTGCTGGCCGTCGAGAGCTTGCAGGCCTGGTACGGCGAGTCGCATGTGCTTCACGGCGTCGACTTCAAGGTCCGCGCCGGCGAGGTCGTCACGCTGCTCGGCCGCAACGGCGCCGGCAAGACGACGACGCTCAAGGCGATCATGGGGATCGTCGGCAAGCGAACCGGCTCGGTGCGCTACGAGGGGCAGGAGTTGATCGGACTCGCCAGCGACCGGATCGCGCGGCGCGGACTGGCGTTTTGTCCTGAAGAGCGCGGCATCTTTGGCAGCCTCACCGTCGAAGAAAACCTGCTGTTGCCGCCCAGGGTGCGTCCCGGCGGCCTGGAGGTCGAAGACATCTTCGCGCTGTTTCCGAATCTCAAGGAGCGCCTTCGCAGCCAGGGCACCAAGCTCTCCGGCGGCGAACAGCAGATGCTTGCGATCGGTCGTATCCTGCGGACTGGCGCGCGCCTCTTGTTGCTCGATGAGCCGACGGAAGGTCTTGCACCCGTCATAATCCAGCAGATCGGCCGGACTATCAGCATGCTGAAGGACCAGGGTTTCACCATTCTGCTGGTTGAGCAGAATTTCCGCTTTGCCGCGACGGTTGCGGACCGCCACTACGTGATGGAAGATGGCCGCGTCATCGATCAATTCGCCAACTCCGAGCTCGACGCCAATATGGCGAAACTTCACGACTATCTCGGCGTTTGAAAATAGACGGCGAAAGACCGACGGGAGGAGCACATGAAGCGATTAGCCAGTCTGACGGCGCTCGCGCTGGTCGTCGCCGGTGGTGTTGCGCACGCGCAATACACCGATGGCGTCATCAGGATCGGCGTGATGAACGACATGTCGGGCACCTATTCCGACCTGAGCGGTCAGGGGTCGGTCGTTGCCGCGCGGATGGCGGTCGAGGATTTCGGGGCCGCCAAGAAAGGCATGAAGGTCGAGGTCGTCGGCGCCGACCATCAGAACAAGCCGGACGTCGGATACAACATCGTGCGCACATGGCTCGACGTCGACCGGGTCGATGTCGTCGTCGACGTGCCGACGTCTTCCGTGGCCTTGGCCGTGAGCCAGATCGTGCGCGACAAGAACAAGGTGTTCCTGGTGTCCGGTGCGGGGGCCTCCGATCTCACCGGCACGCAGTGCACGACCAACACCATCCACTGGACCTACGACACCTGGGCGCTCGCCAACGGCACCGGCGAGGCGATCGTGAAGACCGGCGGCAACACCTGGTTCTTCCTCACCGCCAACTACGCCTTCGGGCTGGCGCTCGAGCGCGACACCGCCGCGGTGGTCACAAAGAACGGCGGCAAGGTGCTCGGCCAGGTGCGCCACCCCTTCCCCGGCACCGACTTCTCGTCGTTCCTGCTGCGGGCGCAGACGTCGCGGGCCAAGATCATCGGGCTGGCGAACGCCGGCAGCGACACCATCAATTCGGTCAAGCAGGCGGCCGAGTTCGGCATCGTCAAGGGCGGCCAGAACCTCGCCGCGCTGCTCGCCTTCATCACCGACGTGCATGCGCTCGGCCTGCAGACCGCGCAGGGCCTGATCATGACGGAGGCCTGGTACTGGGACCTCAACGACAACAACCGCGCCTTCGCCAAGCGTTTTGCTCCCCAGTTCAAAGGCATCCATCCGACCATGGTCCATGCCGGCGTCTATTCGGCGGTCACGCACTATCTCAAGGCGGTCGAAGCGCTCAAGAACGACGGCGACGGCAAGGCGATCGTCGCCAAGATGAAGGAGATGCCGACCGAGGACGCCCTGTTCGGCCGCGGCACCGTGCGCGCCGACGGGCGCAAGATCCATCCGATGTATCTGTTCGAGGTGAAGACGCCCAAGGAGTCCAAGGGAGCGTGGGACTACTACAAGCTGCGCGCCACGATTCCGGCGAACGAAGCGTTCCGGCCGCTCGAGGACGGCGGCTGCCCGCTGGTGAAGAGCTGAGACGACTTGTAGCGCCTCGGAGCCGGGAGCGGCAGCTTACTGCGCCCTCTCCCCTCGGGGAGAGGGCTGGGGCTAGCAGCGTCGATGGACGAGGTCGCTCGCAGAAGCTTCGACGGAACCCCCTCACTCCCGTGCTCGGCTCTCGAGCCCTCACAGGGGAGAGGCGCGAGCCCGAGGCCGAGTTCGCGAGCAATCGCATGTTCGAGATCCTCGGCATCAGCTCGCAGGCGCTGTTCGGGCAACTCCTGATCGGCCTGATCAACGGCTCGTTCTACGCGCTGCTCAGCCTCGGGCTTGCCGTCATCTTCGGCATGCTCAACATCGTCAACTTTGCGCACGGCGCCCAATACATGATGGGCGCCTTCGTCGCGATCTTCCTGCTGCGAATATGCGGGGCTCGGCTATTGGTGGGCGCTCTTGATCGCGCCGATCGTCGTCGGCATCAGCGGAGTCATCGTCGAGCGGCTGTTTCTGCAATGGCTCTACAAGCTCGATCACCTCTATGGCCTGCTCTTGACCTTCGGCCTCGCGCTGATCATCGAGGGCGTGTTTCGCAACTTCTTCGGATCGTCCGGCCTGCCCTATCCGATGCCGCCGGCGCTGCAGGGCGGCCAGGACCTCGGCTTCATGTTGCTGCCGAACTACCGCGCCTGGGTGATCGTGTTCTCGCTCGCGGTCTGCCTGACCACCTGGTTCGTGATCGAACGCACCAAGCTCGGCTCCTATCTGCGGGCGGCGACGGAAAATCCGACGCTGGTGCGCGCCTTCGGCATCAACGTGCCGCGGATGATCACCCTCACCTACGGCTTCGGCGTCGCGCTCGCGGCGCTTGCCGGCGTGATGGCGGCGCCGATCTACAGCGTCAGCCCGCAGATGGGCGCCAACCTCATCATCGTGGTGTTCGCGGTGGTGGTGATCGGCGGCATGGGCTCGATCATGGGTGCGATCGTGACCGGCTTCGGTCTCGGCATCATCGAAGGCCTGACCAAGGTGTTCTTCCCCGAGGCGTCGAACACGGTGATCTTCGTCATCATGGCGATCGTGCTGTTGATCCGGCCGGCCGGACTGTTCGGGCGGGGCGCGTGACATGACCGACAATCTGGCCGAGCGCCGCGCCGACGTGGCGATCAAGCCGCCCGCCGCGTCATGGAGCGAAGCCGTCAGCCTTCGTGCTGATGGTCGCTTGCCTGATCGTCGCCCCGCTCGTGGTCTATCCGGTGTTCCTGATGAAGGCGCTGTGCTTCGCGCTGTTCGCCTGCGCCTTCAATCTGCTGCTCGGCTATGTCGGCCTGTTGTCGTTCGGCCACGCGCTGTTCTTCGGCTGGGCGAGCTATGCCTCAGCGCACGCCGCCAAGGTCTGGGGACTGCCGCCGGAGCTGGCGATCCTGTTCGGCGCCGCCGTCGCCGCCGGCCTCGGCCTGATCGTCGGCGTCGCTCGCGATCCGCCGCCAGGGCATCTATTTCGCGATGATCACGCTGGCGCTGGCGCAGATGATGTACTTCTTCGCCGTGCAGGCGCCGTTCACCGGTGGCGAGGACGGCATCCAGGCGGTGCCGCGCGGGCACCTGTTCGGCCTCATCGACCTCGCCAACCAGACCAACATGTATTTCACCGTGCTCGCGATCTTCCTCGGCTGCTTCCTGATGATCTATCGCATCATCAATTCGCCGTTCGGCGAGGTGCTCAAGGCGATCCGCGAGAACGAGCCGCGCGCCGTCTCGCTCGGCTATCGCACCGATCGCTACAAGCTCGTCGCCTTCATCCTGTCGGCGACCTTTGCAGGCGTCGCGGGCGCGACCAAGGCGATCGTGTTCCAGCTCGCCTCGCTCACCGACGTCGACTGGCCGATGTCCGGCGAGGTGATCCTGATGACGCTGGTCGGCGGTCTCGGCACCATCTTCGGCCCGGTCGCCGGCGCCTTCTTCATCGTCACGATCGAGAACTACCTGACCCAGCTCGGCCATGGGTGCTCGTCGTTCAGGGCGTGATCTTCGTCGGCTGCGTGCTCTTGTTCCGCCGCGGCATCGTCGGCGAGCTTGCGCGCGCTGCTGCGCGTCAAGCTTTGACCTTGCACCATCAATCCGCAGTCGGGCGACGCCGGCGTGCTGGTGCCGCTCGAGCACGCGATGCTGGCGCGCGGCGTCGCCGACGCCGACCGCACCCGCGCCTTCGCGCGCTACAGCCTCATCGGCGCGCTCGCGACCGCCGCCGGCTCGCTCGCCGCCGCCACGCCCGACCTGCTGGTGACGCTGGGGTTCACGCGCATCGCCTCGTTCCAGGCGATGTTCTACGCTCTATGCCGCGCTCGGCCTCGTCGGCGCAGTGATCTACCGGCAGCTGCCGCACAAGCAGGCGCGAGGACCGCGCGGTGAGCACGCCGCTCGGGCCGTCGCGCTGGACCGTCTACAAGCTCGCGGCGCTGTTCAGCCTCGACTCGTTCGCCGGCGGACTGCTCGTGCAGTCACTGCTCGCGCTCTGGCTGTTCGAACGCTTCGAGCTGTCGCTTGCGACCGCGAGCCTGTTCTTCTTCTGGAGCGGCGTGTTCACCGCCTTCTCCTATCCGGTGGCGGCGTGGCTCTCGAAACGAATCGGCCTCATCAACACCATGGTGTTCACCCACATCCCGGCCAGCCTCTTTCTCATCCTGGCGGCGTTCTCGACCAACCTCTATGTCGCGCTGACGCTGCTCTTGATCCGCGCCGCGCTGTCGCAGATGGACGTGCCGGCGCGCTCGTCCTACGTGATGGCGGTGGTGACGCCGGCGGAGCGCACCGCCGCCGCGAGCGTCACCGCGGTGCCGCGCTCACTCGCCTCTTCGCTCGGCCCATCGGTCGCCGGCTACCTGCTGGCGACGCCGTTCCTAAGCTTGCCGCTCATCATGTGCGGCGTGCTCAAGATCGTCTACGACCTCGCGCTGTTGTACTCGTTCCGGCACGTGAAGCCGCCGGAGGAGCAGAAGTAGACGACAAAGGAGCAGCGGACTCGGTCTGCTCCCTCTCCCCGTTGGGGAGAGGGGTGGGGTGAGGGGGAATAAGTCTCTCGATAGGTTCGAACCCCCTCACCCTAACCCTCTCCCCTCCGGGGAGAGGGAACACACCGAATGCGTTGCACAGGCGGTGCCTATTCCTTCACCTTCACCCGCGTCGCCGGACCGCGCAGCGGCCGCTCCTCGACCGCAGCACCGCCAGCATCGCCGCGGCGAGCAGAGCGCCGCCGCCAGGAACACCTAGGCGAACAGCGGCGCAAAATGCGCGGCGCCGGCCGCGCGGGCGGCGCCATCGGCGCCGTGCGCGCGTCAGCGTCTCCAGCAGCCGCGCGCCCTCGCCGCCTTCGAAGCCGCCGAGCACGATCGCGACGAACACCGCCGACGATGATCGCGCCGCCGAGCTGGCGGAAGAAGTTGAGCGTGCCGGTGGCGATCCCGAACCGGTGCGGCGCGACCGCGTTCTGGATCACCACCGTGGTGAACGGATACATGGTGCCGACGCCGAAGCCGTTGACCGCGAGGATCGCGCACACGCTCGAGCAGCGACCAGCCCGCCGGCTGCCACGCCAGCAGCAGCGAACGTCGCGATCGAGAGCGGCAGCGCCGACAGCGGCACGCGCTTGTAGTGCGTGAGCCGCGACATCAGCCGCCCCGACGACAGCGAGCCGAACGAGGTGCCGACCACATAGGCGATCAGCGCGATGCCGCCGCCCGACGCCGAGAAGCCGAGCACCAGTTCGAGATAGAGCGGCACCATGATCGAGAGCCCGATGACGGTGCCGATCGAGAAGAACGCCGCGACCACCATCAGCGCGATCAGCGGCTCGCGGATCAGCGACAGCGGGATGAACGGCTCCGGCGCGCGCTTGAGCCACCACGCGAAGGCGAGCCACAGCAGCGACCGAGCGCGACGAGCAGCGCGATCGATCGGGACCGAGCCCCAGGGATAGCGCACGCCGCCCCAGGACAGCGCGAGCAGCAGCGCCAGCGCCGCCGCGACCATCAGCGCCGCGCCGATGCACGTCGAGCTTGTGCGGACGGTCGTTGCGCGGGATCAGCTTGAGCGCGCGGTCGGTCATCGCCAGCGCGACCACGCCCATCGGCAGCATGATCCAGAAGATGAACGACCAGTGCAGATAGTCGGTGAGGAAGCCGCCGGCGAGCGGGCCGAGGATCGACGCGGTCATGAACATCACCGACGAATAGCTCTGGAAGATCGGGCGCTCCCGCGGCGTCAGGATGTCGGCGATCACGGTCTGCGCCAGCGGCAGGATGCCGCCGCCGCCAAAGCCCTGCAGCGCGCGCGGCGACGATCAGCACGCCCATGGTCGGCGCCAGCGCGCAGGCGAGCGAGCCGAGGAGGAAGATCGCGACCGCGATCAGCATCATCGCGCGCCGGCCGTAGATGTCGGAGAGCTTGCCGAACAGCGGCGTCGCGACCGTCGCCGACAGCAGATAAGCGGTCACCACCCAGGACAGGTTCTCGATGTCGTTGAGGCTTCGCCCGATCGCGGCGAGCGCCGGCGCGACGATGGTCTGCTCCAGCGCCGACAGGAACATCGCCAGCATCAGCCCGGCGATGATCGGGCGGACGGCGGCGTGGTCGAGCGGCGGGGGGTTCGGGCGGTGCTTGCGGCGGCGGCGGTGGTCATGCCGGGCGGCACCTTATACGAAGGCTCGTCGTTGCCTGCGAATGCATGCCGCAAGCGCACTCCCTCTCCCCGTCATCCTGAGGTGGCCGCGTGAAGCGCGCGGCCTCGAAGGATCGCACGGCCCACGCTCGTTGCACCACCCGGGCCGTCGTCCATTACAAGGCGTCGGCATGACGCGCGGACACCTCAGCGATGACGGCGTCGAGGTTGATGCGCGTTGACCGGTCCGACACACCCCGACATATGCCCCAGCTAGCCTCAATTGCCTGTTGAAATTGTGCACAACGTGCGTCGCCGCTCATTCCGTGCATCGCGCAAAACGGGAATCGCCTTAGCGTCCGCGCACGGCTCGGGGGATCGGCGGATGACGGCGCGGCGGGTGGCGACGGCGCAACGGGAAGGCGCAGATCGATTGCGCCGCAGGCATCATCGCTGGGGCGAGCTCGGCTGCCCCAGGAGACCGGCGTCTACTCGCGACGCGCGCGCGCGGCGCCAGGTGCGGGTCAAGCGGATCCACATCATCGTCGCCGAGGACGATCCCGGCCGCGCTGTTCACGGTGGTGGCGTTCCGCCCGCCGCTCGGCCCGGCCGGAATTCGTGCTCGGGCACCGGGTGGCGTAGCGCCACCGCCGCCAACGCTTCACAACACGCGATAATGTACGCGCGCGAGCACAGATCTCGTGCCTCCCGTGGCGCAGCTGCAGCACGCAGATGACTGCGCGGTGCCGAGCCCGGTGACCCCGCGTTTCTTGCTCAAAGCACGAAGCAAGCAACCGGGTTCCCGGCACCTGCGGTGCACCACTTGCCTCCGCTTCACGGACTGCACCGCGTCCGCGGACACTGAGCAAGCGCCTGCCCTACCCCGCCTGTCTTTCTCGCGCATCCGCGACAGCCGCAGCGGCCAATCCACGATCCGGTCCTCGAGCTCCTCGTCGCGCACCGCCTCCTCCGTCGCGCCGACGCGCCCGCGCACCGAGACGCCGGCCATGATGCACGGTCTCCGGATCGCCCGACACCAGCGGATGCCACCAGTAGAGATCCTTGCCGTCGGCGACGAGCCGGTAGCCGCAGGACGGCGGCAGCCAGACGATGCGGCGGATGTTGCGCGGCGTGAGCCGCACGCAATCCTTCACCTTGTCGGTGCGGTGCTTGTAGTCGGTGCAGCGGCAGGTCTCGCCGTCGAGCAGCTTGCAGCCGACATCGGTGAAATAGGTCTTGGTTGAATCGTCGGCGTCCTCGAGCTTGACCAGGCAGCACTTGCCGCAGCCGTCGCACAGCGATTCCCACTCCCGATCGGTCATCTCCGAGAGGGATTTGCGTTTCCAGAAGGGACGTCGTCGTGCATTCGCCTCATTCAACGCGCTTCAGACGCCCTCGTTCGGCAGCTCCGAGGCTTTGGTTACAAGCTTGTAGTTCACATTCAATGCCCCCCGAAAATGACTGCGGCCACAGATGATTTTCCGCTTCTCGTCCGGTCGCAGCTTATTGAGGTCGAGCGTGTGCTTGGTTTCGCGTACAAGATAGAGAAGGTCCGCCCCGCCTTCCGGATTTTCCATCACTATCGCCCAATCGGGATTGTAAGCGCCGATCGGTGTCGCGACCTCGAACCAGTTCGGTAATTTGATGTAGAGCTTAACATCCTTTCGCTTTTCGAGGTCTTCGGCAAAGGTCTTCTCGACCTCGGAATCGAAGGGTACCCCATCGTAGATATGCGTGCCGCCAACGCCAGCGCTTGCTTCGCTCGGCACAGAGGTAGTCCGCCCAAACGTTCTCAATTTCGCTCTTGAACAGCGTCTGGTCGTACCACTCGTCGATCTTCTCGTACTTGATGCCGTCGACGAGCTGGTCTGCGAGTTTGGCTTTGACAATGCCAACAGCGACGGTCGCGAATTCGTGCGGATTGTCCAGCGCTGCCTGCCGATTTGCGCTCCGCTTGAATACCTCCAATAGCGTCTTGCGCGATACCCGCATGGGCGGCGACGTGTTCTCCATCAAGCTTTCCATGATCTCGACGAGGTTCGGCAGCGGGTAACGCCCGGTCAGGTCAATGGCTGTGCGCGCCCCGCTTTGCACGATCGCCTCGAACAGGTCCTCTTTTTTGGCAGCACGCAATTCAGCCTTGGCGATCGTGACGCGCGGCTTGCGGATCGTCGCCTTGTCGAGTTCCGGAGTTACATCTGCAATCAGCTTCTCGGTGTCTACTTTCACCGCATACTGTGTCTTGTGCTTGATCTGATCCCATAGCGCCTTGAACTCCGGCTTCAGCAGGTAGTGTTTGCGAAGCTTGAGCGTCTTGCGCTTGCGTGCATTGGCCGGTTTCGGCGGCACACCTTCGATGCCGTAGGCCTCCTCGATCTCGCTTTGCAAACCGGTGACGAAGCGCTCATAGCTCTCGCTCGCGACCACGGTCAGCACATTCACTGCTTCGTCGCGCACGCGGTCGCCAGCCTGATCGACCGGCAGCCGGACGCCGCGCCCCGACCTGTTGCCGGCGCTCGGTCTCCGAGCCGACTTCGCGAAGCGTGCAAATCTGAAAGACGTTGGGATTGTCCCAGCCTTCGCGCAACGCCGAATGTGAAAAGATAAACGACACCGGTTCGTCGAAGGACAAGCAGCCGTTCCTTGTCCCGCATGATGAGATCATAGGCGGCTTCGTCCTCCTTGGTTCGCCCCGGTGTATCGATGGTATTCCACCTCGCCGCACCCTTGCGCGTCTTGCTGGCGAAGTAGGCAGCCTGGACCGCCATAGGCTTAATATTCCGCCAATCGCGGATAGGCCGATTTTCACGTCGTCGAACGCCTTGATCGAACAGCCTGCGGATCATGCCGTCCGTCGTTCGACGTAATTGTCAACGTTGTCGATGAAGAACAGCGACAGCACCTTGATGCCGCGCTCGCGAGCCGCGCCTGCTTCCGGAAGTGCTCTCGACGGTGTAGCGAATCTGCGCCTCGAAGATTGCGTCCTTCGCTCAGTACCAGGCCTCGGCCCTTTCTGATCTCCACGTTGTTGGCGAAGCGAACGAAGCCCACCGCCCGCGTTGATCTCGTCGCACGACGTAAGCCCTGGTAGTCGGCGCCGGCCGGTTTCTCAGCGAGATCGTCCCCGGTTTGATGGATCGGTCTCTTCGACGATAGCGCCGGTCCTTCTGAGCGACATGCGACGGTGAACCGCGCCCGTAGCGTCCTCTTCTGCAGTCGTGATGTCGTCGAGCGCGAATGAAAGGCAGGTTGGCGTTGTCGCTCCTCGATGAACTCGAGGCGACCTCGATCCGTTTCACAGCCCCTGCCGGTAGGCGTCGAATGGCGTCAGGCGGTAGATGACGTTGTACGGATTGCGGTGGGTGGCGCTGTAGCGAGGCGAACAGCGGGTTGAGCGCCGCCAGCGCGCGCATGCGGTCTCGCTCTCCATGTTCTGCGGCTCGTCCAGGATCAGCATCGGCTGGGTCGCCTGGATCAGATGGATCGGCTTCTCGCCTTGCAGGCGGTCGGTCGTCTGCTTGATGACGTTCTCGCCTTGTTGAAGGCGTCGATGGTCATGACCATGAGTTCGACGCCGTCGGACAGCGCGAAAGTGCCGCACCTGCGGCGAGGTTCGCCGAGTCGTAGACGCTGAAACGGTACGGCGCGTTGCCGTAGACAGTTCCTTGAGATGCTTCTCGGTGATACGCAGCGTCTTGAGCACGCCCTCGCGGATCGCGACGACGGGCACCACGACGATGAACTTGCGCAGCCCGAAGCGCGGAACAGGTCGAGCGCCGTCCGCAGATAGACGTAGGTCTTGCCGGTGCCGGTCTCCATCTCGACCGAGAAGTTGGCGAACCGCGCTTGCTTCGTGCCGGAGACGATCTCGATCTCAGCCTCGATGGTTTCGAGCTTGGCGTCGGGCTTGATGCCGCGCGCCTCCTGCACGTTGTTCAAGTTTGCGAGCAGCGCCCCCTCGTCGAGATCGAGCCGGTTCGCGATCGCCTGGAACGACGCGCCATTGGGCACGACGAGCTGGCTGTGCATGAGCGGCTGGCCTTCGAACAGCCCGCACGCCGCCGCGATGGCTTCAAGCTGAAATTCCTGCCCAGCGTCGAACTTGAATTCCATGAACCGCTCGCACCACGCAATCGGTGCACCCTCTCCCCTTGCGGGAGAGGGTCGCGAGCGAAGCGAGCGGGGTGAGGGGTCCGCCTCGCCAAACTCATCCGAAGACAACCCCTCACCCGCCTCGTTCGCTTCGCTCACTCGGCACCCTCTCCCGCAAGGGGAGAGGGTAAGTGCCCGCGGCACCGGCTTCATCACAGCACCTTCAGCCGGCATTGCAGCGCGAGAATTTCGCCGACAGCGTATCGTCGAGCGCCGCGTCGCGGCAGACGAAGCGAATTCTTCTCGAGTTTGAGCGCGCGCACGGCATCGAGCGTCAGCGTGTCGTCGAGGCATATGACGAACGATTGCTCGCGGTCGGGATCGTCACGCGCCAGCAATTCTGGTTGCCGGTATCGGAATTTTCTCGATACGCGAGGTGAGGCTATAACCTTCGCGTAGCGCAATCTTGGCGTCTTGAGTATGTCCAACGTCCTTGTGAAACCAGAGCGTCTGCGGAACGACACCGGCCTTAACCTCAGAGACGAACCGCTTTAGACGCGGCATATTCGACTTATCCTCGCCCCACCAAATGCGACCGTCTTTGTCGAGCTGATCAAACTTTTATTTCTTTACGCGCCAATAAGTATCGATGTTGGCTTGTAATTCTTTCCGCCAGGGCTTTCCACTTCATAGAGCCCTTCCGAATAGTAGTTCCGAGCAGTGAGTATCGCTTGAACTCCAATCTCCTCGGGAATCATTCGTCCGGATTCGTATATCGAGAGGTAGCCTCTTCACTTCTCGGCAAAAGTTGTGGAAGCCAAGTGTCAGCGTTCCTGGGCGTATGCCAGGATATAGTCATGGTCGTCGGAGAAATGTCTCGCGGTGTTTTTTGGCGAAAACACCTTCTGCCATATTATCGTTGCAAGGAAATTCTCTTCGCCAAATATTTCATTCATCAGAGTCCTTAGGTTAGCAAACTCATGATCGTCTCCGCTTACAAAAATGACCCCATCCTCGCGCAGAAACTGGCGCGCTAGCACCAACCTCGGATACATCATGCTCAGCCACGCGGAATGGATACGGCCGCTCTTCTCCACCTGCGAGGTGGTATAGTCGCCATCGCCGTTCTTCTGCCCGGTGAACCGAAGATAGTGGTCGAGCGGATCGGCAAAATCGTCGGAATAGATGAAATCGTTGCCGGTGTTATAGGGTGGGTCGATATAGATCATCTTCACCCGCCCGAAATAGGAACGGTAGAGGACTTTCAAGACCTCCAGGTTCTCGCCCTCAACGAAGACGTGCTGCGCCTCGTCGAAGTTGACGCTATTGTCGCGGTCCGGCACGAGCGTCGCGCGTGTCGGCAGTTGCAGCATAGC
Organism: uncultured Alphaproteobacteria bacterium; assembly: GCA_963850705.1. Taxonomy (GTDB): domain Bacteria; phylum Pseudomonadota; class Alphaproteobacteria; order Rhizobiales; family Xanthobacteraceae; genus VAZQ01. The sequence continues at coordinate 73,131 of CAWKMR010000067.1, forward strand.
GATGGCGTCGCGCTTGCCCGCCCACGAGAAGCTGTAACGCTCCGCGCTCACGTCGCCGTTCTCACCGAGCAGGGCTTTCAGCTTGTCAGCGTCGAGCTTGCCTTCCGAGAAGGCCTCGGGTGCAAGTTCGCGCAGGCGAGTGCGCAGGTCGTCGCGCAAATCCAGAGATTGCGCGCCGATGCGGTCAGGCTTTCGGTCGTTTGACTGGTCGGACATGACGCTCGGCTCGACGGACAAACACACCCCTGCGAGATTCAAGCCGAGTGCGAGGGCGAACTACATTAGGCGTTGGGTTGCTGAATGGTCAAGAACATATAGAGAACATCAACAGCGCTCTTGACAGGATTATATTCAAACGACTATAGTCCCCCGTCCCGGCCACCGAGGGTGCTCGTCGCGAGGCATCGCATTGGGCAGGCCGGGATGCGGCGTCCCGCGAGTTTGTCCATGCAAACAGACGCCCGGGAGGCGCCCGGCAACACCGCCCTTCCGCCACTACGAGCGGGACGCGCGAATGCGCCAGTGCGAGACCGAAGGGCACCGCTCATGTGCAACGCCCGGAGGTTTCGCCAAGGCGGGCTCGGGGCCAATAAACCGCCGCGGTGGAGCGCCGAGAGGCGAGCGTCCCCCGGCGCGCGGACTGCGAAAGCTGGTCTGCGCGGGGATGCGAGGCGCGCGATCGCGCCTGCGGGCCTACGTCACTGGCCCGCCGACGGGTGCCGCTGCACCCGGGCGCCTGTCGGCGCTCCGCCCCCTCACTTTGTGGTGAGGGGATTTGGCAAACCTCGGAGGGTTTGGTGCCTCGCGAGAAGGAAGATGCGTGCGCGGCTTGTTACGGCGCGGCGGGGTCGGTGGCCGTCGTCCTTCGAGGCCCGCCTGCGGCGGGCACCTCAGGATGACGGGGATAGTTCAGTGCGTAGCCCGCATGGAGCCATTAGCGCGTTTACGCGCGTCTTCGACGCGCTATGGCGGAATGCGGGGTTTATGCCCCGAAGCTCGGTCGCCCCGGATTTCGCTTCGCTTCATCCGGGCTACGAAGAACGCGAGATGCAGGGAAAGACCAGTAAGACGGTAAGACAATCGACTAAGGCGCTGTTTGACAATACGAATTCACAATTTTCCCGATCTTACTCGCCCTCCTCCCGCCAGTAAGATCACCCGCCGCCGGTACCCCGCGGGCGATCAGGCGCCCCGCTGTTCCATCACCGCCGTCCACAGGCGCCGTACGTTTCCGTTCACCCTGTATCCCCGGTGCAATAGTGGGGAGGCCCCATTTCCGCTAAGAATCGGCCCGGAACTTGAAGAAATCGGCCCGGCTCAGCCGTAATTGCGCCGGTAATGGCGAGCATCAGTGAACGAGCGTTCATCGGAACCTAAGTTTGCTATCGTAGGTTTTCGACGGACCTTCAGAGGCGGACGCTTCCTTGCGCGACCTGTTGAACGATGACCCGCGGCCGAACGGCTGGAGGACGAAGCTGTCGCGCTTCTTCCTCGACCTCGACGCGCGCATCGATTCCGGCCTCTATCACGCGCGCCGCTGGGGCCGCGAGCTCTACGAGCGCTTCACCGTTTTCATGGACCGCTTCCACGTCTCCGGCGCGCGGCGCTGGTGCCTGATCGAGCCGATCTCGGAAGGCATGACGCTCGGCGCCGGCGGGCTGGTGCTCGCGCTCGCGCTCGCGATCCCGGCGTTCCGCGAAACCTCGGACGAGGATTGGCTGAAAGCCTCGCAGCTCGCCGTCACCTTCCTCGATCGCTACGGCAACGAAATCGGCTCGCGCGGCATCCGCCACAACGACGCGATCCCGCTCGACGAGTTTCCCGATCACCTGATCAAGGCGGTGCTCGCCACCGAAGACCGGCGCTTCTACGAGCATTTCGGCATCGACTTGCCGGGCACCATGCGCGCGATGGTCGCCAATGCGCGCGCCGGCGGCGTGGTGCAGGGCGGCTCCTCGATCACCCAGCAGCTCGCCAAGAACCTGTTCCTCGTCGAACGAGCGCACCCTCGAGCGCAAGGTGAAAGAGGCGTTCCTGGCGATGTGGCTGGAGGTGCGGCTCTCCAAGAACGACATCCTCAAGCTCTATCTCGACCGCGCCTATCTCGGCGGCGGCACCTTCGGCGTCGACGCCGCCGCGCAGTACTATTTCAACAAGTCGGCGCGCGACGTGAACCTCGCCGAGGCGGCGATGCTCGCCGGCCTGTTCAAGGCGCCGTCGAAATTCGCGCCGCACATCAACCTGCCGGCGGCGCGCGCCCGCGCCAACGTCGTGCTCGACAACCTGGTCGAGGCCGGGTTCATGACCGAAGGCCAGGTGTTCGGCGCGCGGCGCAATCCCGTCAGCCGTCGTCGACCGCCGCGACGAGCGCTCGCCCAACTACTATCTCGACTGGGCGTTCGACGAGATGAAGAAGCTCGCCGCGACGCTGCCGCGCACCGTGACCGACCGCGTGTTCGTGGCGCGGCTCGCGATCGACCTGAACCTGCAGCGGCAGGCGGAACTGGCGGTCGAGAATTCGCTGCGCCAGCACGGCCGCGAATATAAGGCGCGGCAGGCCGCCGCGGTGCTGATGGAGCACGACGGCGCGGTGCGCGCCATGGTCGGCGGCCGCGACTACGGCGAAAGCCAGTTCAACCGCGCGACCGACGCGCTGCGCCAGCCCGGCTCCTCGTTCAAGCCGTACGTCTACGCGGCGGCGCTGCAGTCGGGCGGCTTCAAGCCGACCTCGGTGGTGGTCGACTCGCCGGTCTGTATCGGCAACTGGTGCCCGAAGAACTATTCCGGCGGCTATTCCGGCTCGATGACGGTGATCATGGCGCTGACGCGCTCGATCAACGTGATCCCGGTGAAGATCTCGATCGCGCTCGGCAACGGCAATCCCAAGACCGGCCGCGCCAAGATCCGCGACATCGCCCGCAAGGCCGGGCTGCGCACGCCGCTGATCGACACGCCCTCGATGCCGATCGGCGCCAACGAGGTGACGGTGCTCGACCACACCGGCGGCTTCGGCATCTTCGTCAACGGCGGCAAGTCGATCACGCCGCACGCGATCCTCGAGGTGCGCACCGGCACCGGCGACCTGATCTGGCGCTTCGACCGCGACGGCCCGCAAGCCGGTGCAGGTGATCAGCGAGCAGGTCGCGAACGACATGAGCATGATGCTGAACTCGGCGGCGGAACAAGGCACCGGCCGGCGCGCCATGCTTCCCGGCATCCCGATCGCCGGCAAGACCGGCACCACCAACGCCTATCGCGATGCCTGGTTCGTCGGCTTCACCGGCAACTACATCGCCGGCGTCTGGTTCGGCAACGACGACTACCAGGTGACCAACCGCATGACCGGCGGCTCGCTGCCGGCGATGACCTGGCAGCAGATCATGGTGCACGCGCACGAGGGCATCGAGCTGCGGCCCCTGCCCGGCGTCAAGCAGCGGCCCGGGCGCGCGCCCGGCCGGCGCCGACGTCGCGCCGCGGGCCGGTCGATCCGGCCGGACGGCAATACGTGCTGACGCGGCGCGGCGCCGAGATCCTGACCCGCGCTGGAGCGGACCATGGACGACGTCACCCGCGCGCTTGCCGCCCGCGATACCCCCGCGAGCCGCGCCGACCTGCCGCCGCAGGCGCTGCCGCAAGGCAGCGTCGCCTCCGCCTCCGACCGGGGCGGCGCGGCGCCCGCAGTCCGCTAATATCGCGCACGCCGAATCTAGCCGCGAGCCGCGGCGGGACTTATTGTGCCCCTCCGCACTAACAAACGCGTCGCACCGTGAGACTGCTGCTCGGAACATTGTTTGCGCTTGGCGTCGCGGCGCTGGTCGGCCTCGGCGCGACCTGGCTCGCGCTGACGCAGGGCCAGGCCTTCGGCGGCCTGAGCGTCGGCGCCTGGACCGCGTGGCCGCGGCACGGCACCGCCAGCCATCGACCCCTATGCCCGCGCCATGGTCGCCCGCTCCGGCCAGCTGCCGGTCGGCTCCGGCGACGGCCTCGCGTTCCAGGCGCGCAGCGACGACAAGGGCAACGCGCTCGACGGCCGCTGCGACGTGCGTGCTCTCCGGCATGACGCCGCAGGCGCGCTACTGGACGATCACGCTCTACGATCCGGAGGGCGGCGCTGGTGCGCAACTCGCGTGCAGCGCCACGGCTTCACCAGCCACGAGGTCGTGCGGCGCGCCAACGGCTCGTTCGAGATCACCGTCGTCGCCGCGCTCGCGCCCGGGCAACTGGCTGCCGACCGGCGGCATCGAGCGCTACGTGCTGGTGCTGCGGCTCTACGATACGCCGATCGGCGTCGCCACCCGCGGCCGCGAGGTGACGATGCCGGCGATCGCGCGGAGGGCAGTGCCCGTGATCCGGCTGGCGCTCTGGCTGCTCGGCGGCGTGCTGCTCGGCGGCATCGTGCACCTCACCACGGTGCTGTGGCTGCCCGAGCTCGCCACCCAGGACGCCTATTCGCGGCTCGCGCCGGTGCGCGCCGGTCAATGCCGTGAGCGCCGGTGCCGGCGCCGACGCCGGACAAGTCGGTGGTGCCGTTCCTCGATCCGGCCTTTGCGATGGCGGTGTGCCGCTACGACCTCGCCGGCGGGCCGCTGAAATTTTCCGTGCCGGTGAGCCCGGCCTACACCTCGGTGTCGTTCTATACCCGCAACGACGTCGCCTATTACGCCATCAACGATCGCGCCGCCGGCCGCCGCGTGATCGAGCTCGACCTGATGACCACCGAGCAGCGCGGCGAGCTGCCGGGCGACGAGGAAGTCACCGCCGCCGACCGGCTGATCGTGGAATCGCCGACGCTGACCGGCTGATCGTGATCAAGGCGCTGGCGCCGGAGCCGGGCCTGATGGCCGCCGCGCAGACCGCGCTCACCGCGGCGAAATGCGTGCAAGGATCGTAAGCAAGGATCGTAAAGCAGGGATCGTAGAGCAGGCGTGCCCTCACCCGCGCACGGCCACCGTGCCGCCGCGCACGCCGCAATACTGGTCGCGCCGCGTCTGGAGCAGCGCGATGGCGCGGTCGGCTTCGGCCGCGCTCGGCGACGGCACCGCGATCACCAGCCGCTCGAGCGCAAAGCGATAGGACATCGACGCGCTCCTTCAGCGCGACGCACACCCACGCGATGATCGCGGCGTTCTCCTTGTTGCGCGCGATGGCGTTGCCTTGTTCGCGCGGATCGAGGTTCGACACGTGCACGAGGCTCTCCTTGCGCCGCCGGTCCATGTCGGTGACGCGGGTGGCGACCGCGAAGAACGGCTGCAGCTGCTCGACGTCGTTGCGCGCATCGGTGACGATCTGCGCATAGGCCGACGCCTCCGAGCGGCGATAGACCTTGTGCAGCTTGTAGAGATAGTCGGTGCGGTTGAACGGCTGCGGCGTTCAGCGGATCGTTGCAGAAGCCGTATTCGCGCAGCACGCTGTCCCAGCGGCCGCGGTTGTAGGGCGGCTCGATCAGCGCATAGGCGCGGTCGCGCAGCTCGCGCTCCTGGTCGGTGGTGCGGAATTCGGAGATCGGCCCGCCGACGGCGGTCGGTGGCGTCGCGGCCGACCCAGTCGTGCATGTTGTCGCCGACCAGCTCGGGCCGGATGCGGCCGAAATCGCCGTTGAGGACGCAGCCGCCGGCCAGGAAGGCGGCGGCAAACAGCACGGCAAACGAGGTCGGCCGCCGCCCATGGCCGCGCGACACGAGAAGCGAGCGCGGGCGGCGGATCATTGGAAAAGCCTTCAGGCGCTGGCCTTGCTGCGCGAGGCGCGGCGGCGACGGCGGCGGCGCTGGCTGCGGCTCGCGGCGCCTTCGGCCGGCTCGTCGTCGCTGTAACGCTCGATGCGAATGACCGGAAGGATGATGACGGTCGCCGACTCGGCACGCATCCCGATCACCCTGCCGTCGCGCGTACTGCGCCCATGCTCGGGAAATCCAACCACAGTCCCCATTACGAATTCCCCCACCGGGCCCTCCTGGCCCGCCCAGTCATCCGACACTCGAATTAGAGACCTGCAAGGTTAACGGTCTGCTAACGCGGCGCCCCTAGTTTTCGAGAAAACAAGGAGCGGCAATGCCGGGCGTCGCGCGATGGTAAAATTTTCGACACCACCGGGCCTCGAAGGCCTGTTCGATCTCGACCGCAAGGGCGTCGACATCCGGCCGACGCTGCTGCGCGTGCTCACCGACCAATACCTGCGCACGCCGGTGCACACGCCGGAGGAGGAGCGCCACTACACCGAGCTCGCGATGCGGCTGATCGACGAGACCGACATCGCCACGCGGGCGGCGGTCTCGGTGCGGCTCGCGCCGCACGCCTGCGCGCCGCGCTCGATCATGCTGCAGCTCGCGCGCGACGTGCTCGAGGTCGCCGAGCCGGTGCTGCTGCATTCGCCGGTGCTGACGCCCGCGGATTGCGAGGCGATCATCGCGGAGCGCGGCGTCTCTATGCCGACATCCTCGCGCGGCGCGGCCAGCCGACGGTAGCCGCGGCGCCGGAACCCGCGCCGGCGCCAGCGCCGGCCGCCAGCCGTTGCCGCGCCGGTCGCGCTGATAGCGCCGCCGGCAAGTCCGCCGCCGCTCCGGTCATCGAGGACAGCGCAAGCGACGAAGCCGCCGCGCAAGACGATGCGGAAGCCGCCGACAACGGCACCGCCGCACGAGCTGTGCGAACTGTTCTTCGCCGCCGGCAGCCCCGAGCGCCGGCTGATCCTGCATCAATCTCGACTACGCGGCATGGCCGGCAGGCGAGCCGCCGGCGCCGCTGCAACGCGCCGACATCTGGCGGCTGGAGACCGCGGCGCTGCGGCACAACACCGGCACGCTGATGCGCGAGCTCGAGCGCGCGCTCGGCATCTCCTATCGGCAGTCGCGCCGCATCGTCGAGGACGAGCTCGGCGAGCCGATCGTCGTCGCCGCCAAGGCGATGAGCCTGCCGGCCGACGTCCTGCAACGCATCGTGCTGTTCATGAACCCGCGCGTCGGCCAGTCGGTCGACCGGGTCTACGAGCTGGCCGCGCTCTACAGCGAGATCAGCGTCGAGGCCGCGCGCCGGCTGGTCGCGATCCTGCGCGCCGCCGAGCCGGCCGGCGAGCCGCAGAAGACCGCGCGACACGCGCGCGATCTACGGCGCGGCGGAAACCGCGCGCCGGGCGCTGTCCGAGATCGCCGCCAGCCGCCGACACGCAAAGAGGCCCGAGGCGGTGCTGCGCCGGGCGGCCGGCGCCGGCGACGACTGACGTCCGGCGCAGACGGTGGCTCGGCTGTCAGGCCACCACATTGTCGATGAAGTGGCGCCCGTCGCGGTCCTCGACCTCCACGATCCAGACGTCGGGATCGAAGCGGGTCTCCTTCGCGAGCTTATCCTCGACCTTCTGCTCCGGCACCGGCTCCTTGCCGAACGATGCGGCTGAAGGCCCGGTCGGCCGGCCGCGCGTCGTCGAACGCGGTCTGCGGCGCCGGCGCGAACAGCTCGGCGGTGCCGTCGAGGCGGTTGAGCTTGATGAAGATCGCGCCGGCATCCTCGGCGCCGCGCCGGCGCACCGCCGCGAAGGCGCCCTCGCCGTTGCAGCGGCGGATATAGGCCGCCACCCAGATCGCGGATTTCAGGCGCATCGCGCTCCGTCGATGACGACGGATACACGGGTCGACGCGGTGCGTTATTCCAGCGGCCGGCCGGTGATGGAGGCAAGCTCGCGCACGACGCGGTGCGACAGCTGCCCGGTGACCGGGAGCTTGCGCTCGCGCTCGAATTTCTGGATCGCCGACTGCGTCTCCGGATCGACGATGCCGGTCGGCTTGATCTGGCCGTAGCCGAATTCCGACAGCGCCCGCTGCACGGCGATCACCTGCTTCGACGGCGCGATCATGTCGCCGATCGGATCGGGCTTGCGCCGGCGGTATCGGCGCCGGCGGACGCACGGCCGGCCGCGAGCGGACCGAGCGAACGCTGGATCGCGCGCAGCAGCGCCTCGTCGGGCGCGGTGCTCGGCTTAGGCCCGCCGCCTGCTCGAAGTCGCGGATCGCGGCGTCGGTCCGCGGACCGTAGCGGCCGTCGACCACGCCGTCATAGAAGCCGCGGCGCGAGAGCTCGCGCTGGATGTCGGCAACGACCGCGGTGTTCGGACGCGCCGCGGCCGCCGGTGCCGCGGGCAGCGCTGGCGTCGTGGTCGGTGCCGGCGCGGCCTTGGCCTGCTCGGCCTTCGGCGCGCGTCTGGCGGACGCGGGCTCGGCAGACTGGCACGTGGCGCGCGCCACGGCCATGCGTCGGGCTCGGCACAGGTGGCGTGACTGGCGGCGTGATCGCGGCGACGCTGCTCTTGACCATCGGCGCCGGATGCGGGCCCGGCTGCAGGAACAGCGTGTTGATCGAGGATCAGGATCGCGGCGGCAACCGCGACGACGAAACGCCACGGCGTCGCGGTGGCTCCAGCCGAGCGCCTGCAGACATGCTCGGCCGCTCAGCGGCGACGGCGCGCGTCGCGTCCATGCGACCTTTGCTACGCACTGATCCTCACGCGGTTGTCTGATGCTTCGTCGGTATGCGCGGTTCGCGCAGCCGGCCGGACGCGGTCTCGCCGCGCTTGCGGGCCGCCTCGCAATCCAGCGGCAGGCGAATGGTGACGCGGGTCCCCTCGCCCAGCTTGCTCGCGATCTCGATGTCGCCGCCGTGCAAGCGCCAGCAGGCCCTTGACGATCGACAGGCCGAGCCCGGTGCCGTCGTGATGGCGGTCGTAGGACGAACGCGCCTGGAAGAACGGATCGCCGATGCGCGGCAGATCCTCGGCGCCGATGCCGACGCCGGTGTCCTCGACCGCGACCGTGACATGCGCCGCATCGGCGCGCGCGCTGACGGTGATCTTGCCGCCGCGCTTGGTGAACTTGATCGCGTTGGACATCAGATTGAGCATGATCTGGTGCAGCGAACGCTTGTCGGCGACCATCTCCGGCAGGCTGCTCGGGGAGGTCGACGACCAGCTCGATGCCCATCTCGCGCGCCTTGTAGCCGAGCAGCTCGCAGCATTCGTCGATCACCTGCCGCGGCGCGAACGGCTCGGGCGTGATCTCGAAATTGCCGGACTCGATCTTCGACATGTCGAGGATGCCGTTCACCACCGACAGGAGATGATGGCCGGAATCGTTGATCAGATGCGCGTAGTCGTGACGCCGCTTGGCGTCGATCATCAGCGAGCCTTCCTTGGTCAGCATCTCGGAGAAGCCGATGATGGCGTTGAGCGGCGTGCGCAGCTCGTGGCTCATGGTCGCGAGGAAGCGGCTCTTGGCGGCGTTGGCGCGCTCGGCCTCGGCGCGCGCCTCCTCGAGCGCCGCCTCCTGTTCCTTGCGCTTGGTGATGTCGCGCATCACGGCGACGACCTCGCGCTCGGCCGGCGCCGTCGCCGACGCGCCTGGTCGAGCGCGCGGCAGCGCATCTCGACCCAGACGAATTGCGCGGACGCGACGCTCCGGACGTCGCCGCGGCGCACGCGGAATTCGACCGATCGGCTTTCGCCGCGCGCAGCCGAATCGGCGAGCGCGGTGAGATAGGCCGGACGATCCGCGACATGCACGCGCTCGAACAGGCCGTGGCCGAGCAGGTCCTGCACCTTGGCGCCGAACAGCGGCTCGGCCGCCGGCGACACGAACAGCACCGTGCCGTTCCTGGCGTGGCGCGTGATGACGTCGGTCATGTTGCGGGCGAGCAGGCGATAGCGATCTTCCTCGGCATAGAGCAGCCAGAAGCTCGTGCGCGCGAGCAACTCGGCGCCGAGCGCCAGCCCGGTCGCATAGAGCGAGGCGGAAATGATGCCGAGCGCCGCCAGCGCGGCGCTGCTCCTGCTCGACCGGCACCGCCGGCGGCAGCAGGCCGAGATGGCTCCATCAGCAGCAGGAAGCCGGCGCCGCAGATCGCAAAGGTCGACGCCAGCGCGACCACGCGGCGCGAGGCCGACAGCGCGGCTTCCAGCGGAACGACCACCAGCCAGATGGCGGCGAACGAGCCGATGCCGCCGGTCTCGACCGCCACCGCGGTGACGAGCCCGGTCAGCGCCAGCGACGAGAGCACATGCGCGCTCTCATACTGGCCGGTGCGGGAGAGGAAATAGGCGATCAGGATCGGCGCGATCAGCCACGCGAACACGATCACTTCGAGCATGCTCGGCACGCCGCGCAGGCTGACATAGACCGGGAAGGCGGCCAGCGCCACCAGGCTGCCCAGCAGCCGCGGCGCGATGAAGGCGCGATGGCGCGACGACGTCAGCGCGTCCTGCTGCGCCGACGGATGGATCAGCGAGTCGATATAGTCGCGAACCGGTGCGAAAGAGCCCACGCGTCCCTGGCACGTCCGGCGTTGCAGACGCGCTCCCCTTTTTTGATGGCGCGGATCGTGTCAGAACCCGCTTAAGCGAACGCTAAGGCTCGCGGCCGGCAGCGGCTCGCCGGTCGCATCGGGCGCGGTCATTCCGACGGCGATGCCCGGCGCGATTTTGCGCCGGATGGTGAATGATCGGTTTCCAGCCGGCAGCGTCGGCTCGCGTGTTCCGCGATTGCGGCGCGGAAGCGGGCCGATTCGCCGCTGCCACGCGAGCGCTGCGCATTGATTCAAATTTTACCTCGATTGCAGATCATTCAAATTGTCTGAAAATTTGATGCGCATTCGCGTCGAATATGGACAAAAACCGCGCTCTGCGGCGAACCGCGCTTTCAAGCCTCCTGCTAGTGTCGCTTCAAAGCGGCGACAAAGGCCGCGGGGAAGCAGGGCTGGGTCAATGCGGTTCCTGTTGCGGGTGGCGTTCTGGCTGGGCGTCGTTCTGGTCCTGCTGCCGAGCGGCGGCTCGCAGCCGCTGCCGAAGTCGCAGGTCAGCGCCGGCGAGGCGTTCTCGGCGGCCAAGGCCGCCGTGTCCGACATGCAGCAATTCTGCGAGCGGCAGCGCGAGTGTCTGCGAGGTCGGCTCGCAGACGGCGGTCGACGCTCGGCCAGCGCGCGCAGGCCGGCGCCAAGATGCTCTACGAATTCCTGCACGAGCGGTTCGGCAACGACGAGCCGCACGCCGCGCAGTCGACCGGATCGGTGCCGCTGCCGCGGCGAAGCCGTCGCAGCACACGCTGCGTCCGGCCGATCTCGCGCCGCCATGGCGCGGCCCGCAGCCGCCGCGATCAACGCCCGCGGCTAGCGGCCGGCATTCACCGCAGATTTCGCCTGCCAGCGCCGTGGCTTCCGCGGCGCTTCTCGCCTATATAGTCGGCATGACGCGACACACAGACGCCGGCCGCCGGAACCAATATCGACGCCATCGTCGACGACTTCTCGTTGCTCGACGAATGGGACGACCGCTACCGCTACGTGATCGAGCTCGGCCGCAAGCTCGCGCCGCTCGACGAGCGCGACCGCAACGAGCGGAACAAGGTGCAGGGCTGCGCCAGCCAGGTCTGGCTCGCGACCACGGTGCAGCCGGACGGCGCGGACGGGCCGGTCTTGTCGTTCGTCGGCGACAGCGACGCCCATATCGTGAAGGGCCTGATCGCCATCCTGCTGGCGACCTATTCGGGCCGGCACGCCAAGCGAAATCCTGGCGACCGATGCGGTCGAGCTGTTCAACCGGCTCGGCCTGCGCGAGCATCTGACGCCGCAGCGCTCGAACGGATTCCGCTCGATGGTCGAGCGCATCAAGAGCGACGCCCGCAGCGCGCTGGCGCAGTAGCGCGCCGCTCGCATCGTCAGCTCGAACTGAAAAGCGCCGCCCATTCAGGCGGCCTTTTCAGTCACGGATATCGCTGCGGCTATTTGCGGCGGCGGCGCTGCTGGCCGAGCCCCATCTGCTTGGCGAGTTGCGAGCGCGCCTGCGCATAGTTCGGCGCGACCATCGGATAGTCCGGCGGCAGGCCCCATTTCTCGCGGTACTGCTCGGGCGTCATGCCGTATTGCGTGCGCAGATGGCGCTTGAGCGACTTGAACTTCTTGCCGTCCTCCAGGCAGACGATGTGCTCGGGCGTGATCGACTTCTTGACCGAGACCGCCGGCCGCAACGGCTCGCTCGGCAAATCGCCCTGGCCGCTCGACACCCGCGTCAGCGCCGAATGCACCTGATTGATCAGGGTCGACAGATCCTGTGCCGGCACCGAATTGTTGCTGACATAGGCCGAGACGATCGTCGCCGTCAGCCCGATGTATGATCCGCCTGAGCCATTGTCGTTCATTGAATACTGATCCTGTTGCCCGATTGATCTGTTAGGTCTGCCGATCGCCACCGCGCTTATCAGGTATTTCGACCGGTGCAGGTCGATAAAGGCGCCTCAACGTCTTGAACGGCAAGAATCGGGGCTCCAGATATGCTTGGCATTCTTAGCGAGTTCTTTATTCGGCGCAAGATCAGAATACGTGCTGCGACAAGTAATCCTTGGGAATTGTTGCGCTGTTCTCAGATTTACAGGTCAAATCCTCTCGGCGCCGAGTCGCCATGGCTTCGGACCGGCTGAATTCTGCAAAAACAATGATCGCCGGCCCTGAGCCGTCGTGAATTCTGTATTGGAGAATGCGGCCATCAACAGTCGGGCGGCGCAATACTGCGGCGCGACCAGATCGTGGCGCGAGCGTATCCTAGCGAGTTGTTCTCGATATGCGCGCGCAACTCGGCGATCGATCCGAAGCGCACCGTTCCCTGCGGGAGCTGCGCCTCGATCGAGCCGTCGGCATAGAGCGTATAGGCCATGCCGTCGACCACGCCGGACTTGAGGATCGCCACCGTGCGCTCCTGCGGCAGCGGGCGCCGGGCAGGTGGCGGTGCGGCCTCGGCCGCGGGTGCCGCATGCGGCGCGGCGGCCGGCAGCGGGGCGCACGCGCCACTTCCAGCCTGCGGATCGGGCTTGCCCGTCGCGTGCCGCGGCCGCTTCGGCCAAAGCGAGTCGAAGGCTTCCTGCTGCTGCGGCGGCGACGCCTGCCGCGCCTGGCGCGGGCGGAACAGGAAATCGAGCCGCGGCTCGCGGGTCTCGACCGCCGCCGCGCCGGCCGATCGCGGCACCGGCTCGACCTGCGGCCGGCGGCTCGACATGATGGGCGGCCTGCTGGCCGTTCGGCGACAGCGGCACGCTTCCTCGGCTTCCGGCACGGCCTTGTCCGGCCGCGGAATGCTCGAGCGCAGGCGCTCGATGGCCGAGGCCGAGACCTCGACGGCAGGGTCGGCGCTGGGGCCGGCGGGCGCCGGGCGGCTGGCGGCTCCGGCTCGTTAACGGCTTCCTAACGGGCTCGCGGGCGACGGTCTCGGCCGGCGGCGCCGGCACTTCGATCCGCGCGGGACGCGCGGCGGCGGCTTGGGCTTGCGGCTGGCGACTGCTTTCAGCGCGGCGGTGACCCGCGCCAGTTCGGTCACCACTGCTGACAGGCCGACCAGCAAAAGCCCGCCGACGAGCGCAAAGGCGCCCGCCAAAATCAGGGTTGCGCCAAGGCTTAACTCGTTGATCGGAATACCAAAACCGATCAACGCGCCCGCCTGCCGCGGCCAGCAGTATACCCAGCACTAGCAGGATCACAGACATACCACTTACGCCCCGCCCCACGCCCCATAACCCAAGCAGCCCCGGCTGCTATGGTTAGCAAAGAATTTTGATCCTGTTCTTGAGAACGCGCAATGCCTTATCTGTGCAGACCCACGGCCACAACTCTTAATCTTGATTAACGGCGCCGGCGGCGCTGGCCGCCGAGCAACGGCTGCAGCAGCCCGCCGGCATGGAACCAACCGTGCCGGCGGGCTCGTTAACTTTTCAAGTCCGGCCGTCACGGCGAAGCCGGCCTGACCGGAGCCGTCCTCGTGAGCGCCGCGAATGTCGCGATGGCGCGCGATCAGAGGCCCGGCGTTTTGCTGCGCCACCATGCAATAGAGCATCGGGATCGACAGCATGGTGTTGATGCGCGAGGTCATGCCGGCGAGCCGCGCGGCCGCCGCCTTCTCGTCGGCGGACGCCTCGACCAGCCCCAGCACCTTCTGCTGGTTCGGCCAGATGATGAACCAGACGTTGAACGCCATGATCAGCGCCAGCCACATGCCGATGCCGATGGCGATAGACGCCGCTTCTGGAAGGTCAGCGCCTGGACAGGTAGCCCTTGATGCAGCGCCAGGAGGAGGCCGAAGCACGACGGTCGCGAGCGCGGCATAGCGGAACCAGAACAGGACGTTCGGCGCGATGAACTTGGTGATCGCGGCGCGATGCTCGGCCGGCTCGATCTTCGGAACGGTCGGCGTCTGCACGAAGTTCAGGTACCAGAGCAGGCCCATCCACATGATGCCGGCCATGATGTGCAGCCAGCGCCAGAAGAACAGCCACCAGGCGCGAGTCGAACTTGATGAACTGGCCGCTGATCAGGCCGACCAGGATGATCAGGACGATCAGCAGGCCGACGCCCGCAGCGAGCGTCTTATGAAGCGATTGGAAAAATGCAACCATGGAAGCCCCCCGTTTCGAATTAGTCCAATTCGAAGCCGCGGTCACGATAGCACAGGCACGGGCCTGCTCAACGGCATGCGTACGGCGTGAATTCGCTGCCGCGAATCGGCAGCAGGAATGACGGATTGACCGCTGTCGCCAGCCGGCGCGACCGCGCATAGTAGATACCGACTTGCAATCACTGAGGAGAACACTGATGTCGTTCAAGCTGCCTGATCTGCCCTACTCCCACGACGCGCTCGCCCCCTACATGTCGCGCGAGACGCTCGAATACCATCACGACAAGCACCACCTCGCCTACGTCAACAACGGCAACAACCTGCTCAAGGGCACCGAGTGGGAGGGCAAGTCGCTCGAGGACATCGTCAAGGGCTCGTTCGGCAAGAACGCCGGGCTCTTCAACAATGCCGGCCAGCACTACAACCACCTGCACTTCTGGCAGTGGATGAAGCCGAACGGCGGCGGCGACAAGCTGCCCGGCAATCTCGAGAAGAAGATCGTCGCCGACCTCGGCTCGGTGGCCAAGATGAAGGAGGACTTCATCGCGGCCGGCGTCGGCCAGTTCGGCTCGGGCTGGTGCTGGCTCGCGGTCAAGTCGACGGCAAGATCCAGGTGACCAAGACGCCGAACGGCGAGAGCCCGCTGGTGCATGGCGGCAAGCCGATCCTCGGCTGCGACGTCTGGGAGCACTCCTATTACATCGACTATCGCAACCGCCGGCCGGACTACCTCAAGGCGTTCCTGGACCACCTGGTGAACTGGGAATACGTCGCGAAGATGTACGACGCGGCGATGAAGTAGCCGCGCCCGGCCGAGGCCGACAATGCAAGCGAAGCGGGGCCATTGCGCCCCGCTTTTGTTTTGCGCCGACGCGGCGGGCATACTCCGCCGATGGCGTCGCCAGAACCAGACACGCCGCGCACGATCGCCGACCGCCTGGCGCTCGCGCTGCTGGCGATCGCGGCCGTCGTCGCGCTCGCGACCTTCCGCGACTACGGGCTCGGCTGGGACGACTACACCCATGCCGAATACGGCGACCTGCTGCTGGCGCTCTACGCCTCGGGCTTCACCGACCGGCGCGCGCTGTCGTTGGTCAATCTCTACGATATACGGCGGCGGCTTCGACCTCGCTGGCCGCGCTGCTCGCGAAGGTCCTGCCGTTCACGCGTGTTCGAGACGCGCCGGCTGATCGGCGCGATCGTCGGCATGTCGGGCTTGTGATCGTCTGGCGCACCGGACGGCGCGTCGGCGGGCCGCTCGCCGGCCTCATCGCGCTCGCGCTGCTGGCGACCTGCCCGCTGTATCGTCGGCCACGCCTTCATCAATGCCAAGGACGCGCCGTTCGCGGTGGCGATGGCGTTCCTGCTGCTCGCGACTGGTGCGCGCCTTCGAGGAATATCCGCGGCCGGGCGCCGCGACCGTCGTGCTGGTCGGCGTCGGCGCGGGCCTTGCGATCGGCACGCGCATCCTGGGCGGGTTCGGCGCGCTCTATGCGCTGGGCGCGCTGGCGCTGATCGTCGCGATCGAGGCGCGCCGCGACGGCCTGCGCGTCGCGGCCGCGCGCATGCCGGGCGCTTCGTGCTGCGGCTGCTGCCCGGCATTGCTGCTCGGCTATGCGGTGATGGCGCTGGTGTGGCCCTGGGGCGTGGCCGAGCCGCTCAATCCGTTTCGCGCGCTGCAATATTTCTCGCGCTTCTTCGAGGAGCCATGGGACGAGCTGTTCGGCGGCGCGCTGATCAAGGTCACCGACATGCCGCGCAGCTACCTGCCGACGCTGCTGGCGCTGAAGCTGCCGGAGATGTTCGTCGCGCTCGCGCTCGGCGGCGCGATCGGCGCGCTGATCGGCGCGTTCCGCGCGCGGCATCGCGCCCAACCGCCGCGCGGTGCTGCTGCTGGTCGCGCTCGCCGCCGCGCTGCCGATCGCGGTCGCCGTGGCGATGCGGCCGGCGATGTACAACGGCATCCGGCATTTCCTGTTCGTGGTGCCGCCGCTCGCGGTGCTCGGCGGGCTTGCCGGCGCCTGGCTGTTCGATGCGCTGCGCCGGCGCGGCGCATCTGGCGGCGATGGCCGCGGCCGCGGTCTTCGTCGTCGGCGCTCGCGTTGCCGGTCGTCGACATGGTGCGCGCTGCACCCTTACGAATACACGTCGTTCAACCGGCTTGCCGGCGGCGTCGCGCGGCGCGCGCGACCGCTACATGCTCGACTATTGGGGCCTGTCGCTGAAGCAGGCGTCGCAGGGCCTCGCCGCGAAGATCGCCGAGCTCGGCTTGCAGAAGCCGACGGACCGCCGCTGGAAGCTCGCGGTCTGCGGCCATCACCGCTCGCCGCAGGTCGAGCTCGGCCCGGATTTCGAAACCACCTGGGATCCGAAGGGCGCCGACTTCGCGATGATGCTCGGCGAGTTCTATTGCCGGCAATTCGACGCGCCGGTGCTGGTCGAGGTCGTGCGCGACGGCGTCGTCTATGCGCGCGTCTACGATATCCGCGGCCGCTCCTACGACACCCTGCTGACGCAGCCGGGACTGACGGCGAAATAAATCCGCCGCCCGGCGATCGGCCGGACGGCGGCGAGATTGATGGGCCAATTGTTCTAGTGCGTTTTCCAGCGCGCCTTGGCCTCGGCGCCTGACTGTTTGAGGTGCACCTTCTGGTCGACGTGATCGACCCAGGCGAGCGGAATGAAGTGGTGCTCGTCGCCCGCCTCTTCGTCGTCCTTGGTCAACTTCATCTCGTTGGCGCCTTCCATGTGATCGACGGTTCCGACATGCACGCCGTCGGAACCCACGACCTCCATGTGTTCCTTGATGGTGTGGGGTGCGACCATTGATGATCCTCCGTTTGCTTTGGAGGATAACGTTGAGCCCGCGACAGTGGTTCCCGCCTTTGACGGCCTGCACGGCGCAAGGCTACGATCCGTTCCACAACAAGACAATTTGGGGAGGATTGATGATGCGCGAATATGTCTTCGTTCTTGCGATGGCGCTTGCGCCGCTGGCAACGCCGGCAAGCGCGCAGGACGATCCATCGATCCACATGGTCACCTACATCGAGGTCGTGCCGGCGACCCAGGGCCAAGTCGTGACGCTGCTGCGGCAGCTTGCAAACACGAGCCGCAAGGATGCCGGCCTCACGCGTTTCGAGATCCTGCAACGCACCGCGCCCGCGCGCGAGTTCGTGATCCTGGAGAGCTGGAAGGACCAACAGGCCTTCGACGCCCATGTCGCGAGCGCGCATCACAAGCAATTCCGCGAGAAGGTCACACCGCACCTGATTGCTCCGTTCGACGATCGTTTCTCACTGCCGACCTTGCTCGGCCCGTCGCAGGCCGGGCGCGGCGGCGTGGTCTATGTCGTCACCCATGTCGACGTGCCCGGGCCGGTGCGCGACAAGGCCCTGGCCGCGCTCACGGCGCTCGCAGGACCGAGCCGCAAGGACGCCGGCAATTTGCGTTTCGACGTGGTGCATCAGAAGAACCGCACCAATCATTTCACGGTGGTCGAGGTCTGGAAGGATCAACGTTCCAACGACGCCCACGAGCTTGCGCCGCACACCCGCGCGTTCCGCAACGCGCTGACGCCGATCACCGGCGCGCTCTACGATCAGCGCTGGTACAAGCCGCTGTAGCGAGATCGGGGCTAGCGGCCGCGCTAGTTTGGACGAAAGACCGGGCCGCCGCCGGGTGCGCCCGAGGGACCGCCGGGCCCGGATGACGGGCCGCCTGGTGCGCCCGACGGACCGCCAGGTCCAAACGACGGGCCGCCTGGTGCACCCGACGGACCGCCAGGTCCGGATGACGGACCGAGCGGCGTCGACGTCGGACCGCCCGGCGCGGACGACGGACCGCTCGGGCCGGAGGCCGGGCCTGGCGGCGAGCCGGCGAATGGATCGCCCTGCGGCCGGCCACGCTTGCGGGCGATGTCGGCGGCGCGCTGGCAATTGATCATCTCCT
>CAWKMR010000068.1:0-16412 GCA_963850705.1 uncultured Alphaproteobacteria bacterium
GGGATCGAGCTTCACGCCCCAGGCCTTCTCGTACTGCGCGCGGATTTCCGGATTCTCGACCGACTTGTAGTCGGGGAAGAACATCGGGATCAGGCCCGCGTCGGACGCGCCCTGCACGTTGTTCTGGCCGCGCAGCGGATGCAGCCCGGTGCCGGGCCGGCCGATCTGGCCGGTGATCAGCGACAGCGCGATCAGGCAGCGCGCATTGTCGGTGCCGTGGGTGTGCTGCGACACGCCCATGCCCCAGAAGATGATCGCGCTTTCGGCGCGGGCATAGGCGCGCGCGACCTCGCGCAGCGTGTCGGCCTCGATGCCGCAGATCGGCGCCATCTCCTCCGGCGTGAAGTCCTTGATGTTTTCCTTCCAGGCGTCGAAGCCCTCGACATAGGTCTGGATGTATTGCTGGTCGTAGAGTTTCTCCGTGACGATGACGTTGAGCATGGCATTGAGCATCGCCACGTCGGCGCCGTTCTTGAACTGCATCATCTTCCAGGCGTGGCGCTTGAGCGCCTGCCCGCGCGGATCCATCACCACGAGCTTGGCGCCGCGCTTGGCCGCCTGCTTGAAGAAGGTCGCCGCGACCGGATGGTTTTCGGTCGGGTTGGCGCCGATCACGATGATCAGGTCGGAGTTCTTGCACTCGTTGAAGGTCGCGGTCACGGCGGCGGAGCCGACGCCTTCGAGCAGCGCCGCGACCGACGAGGCGTGGCAAAGCCGCGTGCAGTGGTCGACGTTGTTGGTGCCGAAGCCGGTGCGCACGAGCTTCTGGAACAGATACGCCTCTTCGTTCGAGCCTTTGGCGGAGCCGAAGCCGGCGAGCGCGCGCGGAGCCGTCGCGGTCGCGGATCTTCTTCAAGGCCGCCGGCGGCGCGGTCGAGCGCCTCCTCCCAGGTCGCCTCGCGGAAATGCGTCCACGGGATTGGACGGATCGATGAACTCGTGCGGGACCTTCGGCACGCCGTCCTTGCGGATCATCGGCTTCAAGCAGGCGCTGCTTGTTGTGCACGTAGTCGAAGCCGAAGCGGCCCTTCACGCACAGCCGGTTCTGGTTGGCCGGGCCGTCCCGGCCGGTGACGGCGACGATCTTGTCGTTCTTGATCTGGTAGGTGAGCTGGCAGCCGACGCCGCAATAGGGGCAGACGCTGTCGACCGTGCGGTCGGGCTTGCCTGTGTAGACGTTGTTCTCGTCCACCATCGTCGACGGCATCAGCGCGCCGGTCGGGCAGGCCTGCACGCATTCGCCGCAGGCGACGCAGGTCGAGGCGCCCATCGGATCGTTGAAGTCGAACACGATCTGTTCGAGATGGCCGCGGCCGGCCATGCCGATGACGTCGTTGACCTGCACTTCGCGGCAGGCGCGGACGCAGAGATTGCACTGGATGCAGGCGTCGAGATTGACCGCCATCGCCACGTGGCTGCGGTCCGGCGCCGGCACCTTGATCGGCTCGCGCTTGGGGAAGCGGCCGGGCTCGATCTTCTGGCGCTTGGCGATCTTCCAGAGCTCGGAATCCGGATCGTGCGCGTGCGCCTGATCCGGCTGGTCGGTCATCAGCAGCTCGGCGACCATGCGGCGCGCGGTGGTGGCGCGCTCGGTCTCCGTCTTCACCTTCATGCCGGGCGTCGGCGTGCGGATGCAGCTCGCCGCCAGCACGCGCTCGCCTTCGACCTCGACCATGCAGACGCGGCAATTGCCGTCCGGCCGGTAGCCGGGCTTGGGCGAGTAGCACAGGTGCGGAAGCTTGATGTCGAGGCGGCGCGCGGCGCGGAAGATCGTCTCGCCGGGGCGGATATCGACCTCGCGGTCGTCGATGAAGAAGGTGTTGGGCTTGGTTTCGGTCATCGGACCATGTCCTTGCCGCTTGCGCCGGCCTGCTCCCGAGCCCGTCGAAGACGGGCTGACGCCCTGATGGTGGGGAGGGGTTGGGGGTGGGGTTCGTCGACCTCGGGGCGCTCTCGCGCGCCGCCGCCAAGATTGCTTCGCCCACGCTGCGAGGCGATTTCAAAACGTCATTGTTCCAGAAGCGCAGCACGCGATAGCCTTGCGACTCCAACCACGCGGTTCGCTTCGCGTCGTAAGGCGCGCGCACCTCAGCGTGCTGCGACCCGTCAAGCTCGACAACGATCTTGCCGGCGTGCCACGCGAAATCAGCGATGTAGATTCCAATCGGCGCTTGGCGTCGGAAATGAATTCCAAGAGGCTTCAGCGAGCGCAGCAGGTACCACAGCTTGCGTTCGGCATCGGTCGGACCGCGACGTAGCGCGCGAGCCTGACCACGCGTTCGCCTTGTGATGGCGCTATGAGGCATTTCTGACTCCGTCCATCGACCGCAACCCCACCCCGGCTCGCTTCGCTCGCCACCCCTCCCCACAAGGGGGAGGGGCAGACCGTGCCTCGTGGCAGCTCTGCATCACCAGCTCCCCAGCGGCTTCGTCAGCTCCTCGGGGAAATACTTCAGCACGCACAACAGCGGATTGGGCGCGGCCTGGCCGAGGCCGCAGATCGAAGCATCGCGCATCAGCGTTGAAAGTTCGTTCAGCAGGGCGGGATTCCACGGCCCCTGCTCCATCAGCTTCACCGCCTTCTCGGTGCCGACGCGGCAAGGCGTGCACTGGCCGCAGCTTTCATCCTCGAAGAACTTCACGAGGTTGAGCGCGACCGCCTTCATGTCGTCCTGCTCCGACAGGATCACCACCGCGTGCGAGCCGACGAAGCAGCCGTATTTTTCGAGCGTGCCGAAATCGAGCGGCTCGTCGGCCATCGACGCGGGAAGAATTCCGCCGGAGGCGCCGCCGGGCAGATAGCCCTTGAAGGTGTGGCCATCCTCCATGCCGCCGCAGAATTCCTCGATCAGTTCGCGCGCCGTGACGCCGGCCGGCGCCAAGACGACGCCGGGCTTCTTGACGCGGCCTGATACCGAGAAGCTGCGGAAGCCTTTGCGCTCGCGGCGGCCGAAGGCGGTGAACCACGCCGCGCCCTTCTCGACGATGTCGCGCACCCAGAACAAGGTCTCGACGTTCTGCTCGAGCGTCGGGCGGCCGAACAGACCGACTTGCGCGACATAGGGCGGCCGATGGCGCGGAAGCCCGCGCTTGCCTTCGATCGATTCGATCATCGCGGATTCTTCGCCGCAGATATAGGCGCCGGCGCCACGCCGCAGATGCAGCCGCGTGTGCGAAGCCAATCCGGCTTTGGCGACCTTCTCGAATTCCTTGGCGAGCAGGAGCCGCACCTCGGGATATTCGTCCCGCACATAGATGTACGTGTCGGGCGCCTCGACCACCCAGGCAGCGATCAGCATGCCTTCGATGAAGCGATGCGGATCCTGCTCGAGGTAATGACGATCCTTGAACGTGCCGGGCTCGCCTTCGTCGCAGTTGACCGCGAACATCCGCGGCGCCGGCTCGGCGCGCACCAGCGACCATTTGCGGCCGGTCGGAAATCCGGCGCCGCCAAGGCCGCGCAGGCCGGCATCGCTGACGATCTTGATCAGGTCGTCGCGCGTGCGCTTGCCGGCGAGACAATCGCTCAGCAGCGCATAGCCGCCGTCCTTGCGGTAGCTCGCGAGATCGTTCGGCGTCGCGAAGGCATGCGGATGTGGCGGCGCCTTCGCCGTGGATGCAATCTTGTCCGGCGTCGCGTTGAACACCTGCATGTGGCCGACCGCGCAGACCGGCGCACGGTCGCACGCGCCCATGCACGGCGCGCGCACGACGCGGACCTCGCGACCGAGCTTGCCCGGAAGATCGCGCAGCAGATGCTCCGCGCCTCGCATGGCGCAGGAGAGCGAGTCGCACACCCGCACCGTCACCGGCGCCGGCGGCGCTTCGCCTTCCTTCACCACGTCGAAATGTGCGTAGAAGGTCGCGACCTCGTAGACCTCGGCGAGCGCAAGCTTCATCTCGGCGGCAAGCGCGGCGAGATGCGCGGCCGAGAGATGCCCGTAGCGGTCCTGGATGAGATGCAGATGCTCGATCAAAAGATCGCGCTGGCGCGAGCGCGAACCGAGCAGCGCGCGGACCTCGTCGAGCGCGGTCGGATCGACCTGGCGGCCCTTGGGGGTGCGGCGCGGGCGCCGGCGGCCGTCGCCGTTCGATCCGGCGCCGTTTGTCTTGGGATTAGAAAGGGTTGTCGTGCTCATTCGAGCGTTTCCATGGGTCCTAGATGCCGATTCTGGGCCCCGCGTCTCAATCCCCTCGTCCCGATGCAACGATTGAAAATTTCTATCGTAAGGAATAGCTTATGATTATCTGAGGCTTAGGAAGCCCCAACGGTGCTCGACAAGCTCGAATATCTCATCGCGCTCTCGCTCGAACGGCATTTCGGCCGCGCGGCCGAGACCTGCGGCGTGACCCAGCCGACGCTGTCGGCCGGCATCAAGCAGCTCGAGGAGATGCTCGGCGTCCTCCTGGTACAACGCGGATCGCGTTTCATCGGTTTCACCCCCGAGGGCGAGCGCACGCTCGACTGGGCGCGCCGCATCGTCGGCGACAGCCGCGCCATGCGCGAGGAAATCAACGCGCTGCGCCACGGCCTCACCGGTCAACTACGCATTGCCGCGATCCCGACCACGCTGGCGATGGTCGCGCAGCTCACCACGCCCTATCGCGCACGCCATCCCGACGTACGCTTCACCATCTGGTCGCGCACCTCGATCGAGATCCTCACGCTGCTGGAAAATCTCGAGATCGACGCCGGCGTCACCTATCTCGACAACGAGCCGCTCGGCCGCGTCAACGCAGTGCCGCTCTATCAGGAGCGCTACCAGCTGCTCACCGCCGCCGATGCGCCGCTTGGCAATCGCGAGCGCGTCACCTGGAAGGAAGTCGCGCAGGTTCCGCTCTGTCTGCTGACGCCCGACATGCAGAACCGGCGCATCATCGACGGATTGCTGCGTGAGGCCGGCGGCGTCGTGCAACCGACGCTCGAATCCGACTCGATGATCCTGCTGTTCGCGCATGTGCGCACCGGCCGCTGGGCGAGCGTGATGCCGGCGCGGCTCGCCGAAACGCTCGGCCTGACCGCCACCATCCGCGCGATCCCGATCGTGGAGCCGGAGGCGGTGCACACCATCGGGCTGGTGGTGCCGCCGCGCGAGCCGCTGACGCCGCTCGCCGCCGCTTTGGTGGCGGAAGCGAAGCGGCTGGCGGCAACATTGGATGCGTGAGGCGCTAGGCGCCCACTTGCCCGCGTCGCCCCGGCCCGCTCTCTCTACTGCTTCGGCTGCTCTTGCTTCTGTTGCTGCCACTGCTGCTGCCAACGTCCTTGCCAGCCCCAACGGCGCGGTCCCGCGGTGTTGAGTCGGGATTGCTGGTCGGCGTCCAGCGAATTGTAGAATTCCGCGAACGCCGGCCGCACGACCTTGAGGGCTTCCAGCATCGCGTTCATGCGCTTTTCCATCAGCTCAAGCCGCGCCACCGGCGACGGTGGGACGTCGGTCGGGCATGCTGCAGAGATGATCTCGGCAGCGCGGGACGAGGCCTTGCGCAACTCGTCCAGTTTCGGCCGTTGCGCATCGGTTGGGCGAACGAGCTGATCGATCCGCTCGGCGCGCCACTCCGCGAGACCCGCGGCGCGCGGATTGCACCACATGCCGCCACCACCCATCATGCCGGGACCCATCAAGCCTGGGCCCATGCCGCGCATGCCACCCATACCGCCCCATCCGGGCTGGCCCGACACCGGTGCACTAGCCAACATGACGGCAATGGCCGCCGTTCCGCAGACCGAGGCGAATTTCGATACGACGTGTGTCATTTCAAATCCTCCAAATGGACAACGACATAGCCCTCCATTTTTCACTTTCGACCCCGATCGCCCCCGCGTCTTTGACAAAGGTCAACGCCTTGGCTCGACCACCATCGAGAAAGCGAGGTGTCGGTCCGGTGGATGCGATTTGCGATGATGGCGAGATTGTTACGCCGCTTGCTGAATAGGCGATTCAAGTGCCCCGTCGCGCAGCGAATAGATGTGGTCGAAGCGGTTGAAGATCTTTTCGTCGTGGGTCACCACGATCACGGCTGTTCGCTGCTCGACCGCCACTTTCTCAGAAGATCCATCACCGATGCCGGCGCGCTGGGAATCGAGGGCGGCGGTCGGCTCGTCGGCCAGGATGATGCGTGGATCGTTGGAGAGCGCCCGCGCAATGGCAATCCGTTGCGCCTCGCCGCCCGAGAGCTGGCCCGGCATCGCATCCTTGCGGCGCTCGACACCGAGATAGTCGAGGAGCTCCAATGCCCGCTTCTTCGCACGTGCCGGCGTTGCACCGGCAAGCAGCAGAGCGATGGCGACATTTTCCCACGCATTGAGAAACGGAAGGAGATTGTGCGACTGGAAGATGAAGCCGATCTTTTCGAGACGCAGCCGTCGCAGATCGCCGCGCAGCCACTTTCCATCATAGACCAATTCGCCGTTGAGCCGCATGCTGCCTGAATTGGGCTCAAGAATGCAGCCGATGACATTCAGCAAAGTGCTCTTGCCAGACCCGCTCGGTCCGCGCAGGCCCACGACCGTTCCGGGAAAGACATCGAGCGATACGTCGCGCAACGCGTCGACGCGCGCCGATCCCGCGCCAAAGTGCTTGTTGATCCCCCTGATCTCGACGATGGCCGGTTCGCTCATGGTCACCCTGCCAGCGCGGATGCGGGATCGATCTTCAGTGCGGTGCGCACACCCAGACTACTGGCTATCAGGCAAACGACCAGCACCACGACGAACAGCGCGCCGGCGTCACCGGACTCCAGAACGACGCGCCGCGGAAAGTGTCCCTGCGCCGAATTGATCAGCACGGCGCCAACCGCAAAGCTGATCAAGCCTAATCCGATGGCCTGCTGCACAATCAGACTGACGATCGTGCGATCGGGCGCGCCAATGAGCTTGAGCGTGGCGATCGATTTCTTCTTGTCGATTGTCATGGTGTAGATGATGAGGCCGATGATCACCGTCGACACCACCAGCAATAGACTGGTGAACAGACCGATCTGGCGCCGCGCACGTTCGATCACCGATCCCGCCAGCACGTTTTCCTGCTGTCGCTGGGTCAGCGCGGAGAGTTGCTTCCAGCGCTCGATGGTCTGTGCGAAATGCGTCACATCGACGCCCGGCAGCAGGCGCACGAGAATGGCATTTACGGTATTGGTCGACGCGATATTGCCGGGTGTGCGGGCGGATTCCCGCCGCGCCGCCGTCGGCGTAAGATCGAATTGCAGCTTCTGAGCGTCACGAAGCGTGACGAACATGACCGGATCGCCGCCGGAGGCAACCATGTTGTCGGTTAAGCCGACGACGGTGAAAGTGTCGCGACCGAGCTCGATACGTTCGCCGAGACCGAGCCCCGAGCGGCGATCGGCGATGGCCTCGTACCGGCTGCGCACGATCGGACGTCCGGCCACCACTGCGGAGGCCTCCCCCGGACGGCCGATCTCCGCTCCCACGACCAGCAGGCGCTTGGTGGCTCCGCGGTGCTGCGCTTCGACGTTCTGATAGGCGACCGCGCCAGCGGCAGCGACGCCCCATTGGGCGGCGACGATATCGCGCGTGTCGCCTGGGAGACGCGAAGACTCCGCGAACGGACCGCGCGTACCACCCTCAACCACCCAGACATGGGCTCCAGCGGCGCGCGCGAGCCCCAGCGCTTCCAGCACGAGCCCACGGTAGATGCCGACCATGGCGAGCACGATACCGAGCAGCAGGCTGAGACCGACGCAGGTCAGCAGGAAGCGGCCAAGATTGTGCCTGATATCCTTGAGCGCCAGGTTCACGTCATTGGCCTCCTGCGGCTGCCGCACGCGCGGCGCGGTCCAGGCGCATCCGCTGCCGGTCATCGATCACGATGGAGACGTCCGCAGGCAGATCGGACAAGACGTGGACGCGCCCGTCGAGCAGCCGATCGCCGAGCTGCAGGCGCCGCTGGGCAAGCCGCCCGTTCTCCAAGGTCCACACCACGCCGGACCGGCCGTCATATCCCTCGACCCGGCGGAGCGGAACGAACAGGCCGGCGGGGATCGTCCGCTTGACGATTTCAACCTCCGCCTGCTCCCCCAGAACACGCATCTCATGCTGCGGATTGCAGTTGCGGCAGCGCACATAGACGCGGCGTTCTTCCGTCACACGATCGTTTTCCTGATCGATACGAACGACTTCGGTCTCCACCAAGCGATCGGCCTCCGAACGCAGTCGCACGAATGCCCGCTGGCCGATCGCCAGACCTCCCGCCATCGCCTGATCGACATGAGCCCGCACCCAGATCGAATCCGGCACGATCAGCGTGAATGCCGGTTCTCCTGCGATGGCAACGCTGCCGATTTCCTTGTGACGCGCGATCACCCTGGCATCGAACGGAGCGCGTAACGCATGCTGAGATTCCACCACGCCGTCCAGCCGATGTTGGGCCGCGGCGTCGTCCTGCAGCACCTCCGCAATCGCGGCGTCTGCCTCTATGACCTTTACGTCACTGTGCGCGATCTCCTCGGAGGTCTGCGCGTCATCCGCCGCCTCCTGCGATACCGATCCGCGTCCGGCGAGTGTCTGGCGCCGTACATTGACGCTCTTTTTTTGCTGGTAGGTGGCCTCGACGCGCTTGAGCTGCGCCTGGACCTTCAATAGATTCGCGGCGGCCTGCCGTTTGGCAGCCTCGCTTTTGTTGAGCTTGGCGCGCTGCGCGGCGTCATCCAGCTTCGCGAGCAATGCGCCGGCCTTCACGAGATCGCCCTGATCCGCATGGACGGATGCAATCTTGCCGCCGACCTGGAACCCGACCCGCGACAGCACCTGCGCCTCGACGGTGCCTATGCCGAAGACCCTTACCTCGACGTCTCGTTCGACGATCGCGACCCGAACCGGAATTTCGCTGACATTGCGCCAATAGAACGCGCCGCCCGCCGCCAGCGCGACAACCACAAGTCCGGCAAGGATCTTCGGGTAGCGGATCATCGCGCGGTCGTTGGCGGCGGGCAGGTAGAAATGCCCAGCAGGCCGTAAAGCGGACACATCCCGACCAGTCCGGTGACCAGCGGAATGATTCCGATCCAGCCGATCCAGTTCCAGCCGGATGGCGCGAACCAGATCGGGATCGCATAAGCAATCAGCAGCAATCCGACGGCGACACGGACGGTGCGCTCGATTGTTCCAACATTGCAGGCCATGGAACCCCTCCTCGTCAGAGCATCGTGATGAGGGCACAGGGAGCCACGGGCCGGCCAAGGCGGCCTTGCGATGGATCAAACCGATCGGGGGCCCGTCCCGGCGTCCCCGACAGCCCACATGGCCCGGTCATGCCGCGGCAACTACGGCGTAAACGCCTGCTTGACGCGCTCGATGACGGCCGGTGACGCGACCGACAGCCCGGCGATGAAGGCTTCCACTTCCGCCCCCGTCATCGGCGAAACGTCCATTTGCGTCTTGGCAGCTTCGGCGACGAAGGCCGGGTCCTTCATGGTGGCCACGAGCGCGGCACGCAGCGCGTCGCGGCGGACGACGGGAATGTCAGGCGGTGCGGCATAGAGCTTGCCAAGCGCCTGCGCGCCGAAGATCAATCCGTGCACCTGCCGGTCGTCATCCGATTTCACAAAATCGTCGACGTGCGCGATGGTCGCGATGCGCGTGCGCCCGCTGAGCTGGATGACCGGCCGGAAATTGCCGGCCTCATAATCCTCACGCCACGTCGAGGTTATGGTCGACATCAACAGGCCGCACACGCCGTGCACCTCGCCGCGGGCGATCGCGATCTTCATGCTGGCGGTGCCCTTGTAGCCGGCCACGACTTTCATCCTGACACCGAAGAGGTTGCGCACCGCAAGCGCCGAACGCACCAGCGCCCCGTTGACGGAGGCACCGCCGATAATCGTTTCGGTCGTGCGCATCTGCTCGAAGGTGGCGATGCCGGCGGCCTTCGACAGGCCGCACACCGCGACGCCCTCCTCCAGATTGCCGATCCAGTTGAACTTGGTCGGATCGAACCTGGCGGCGTTGTTAGCCATCAGCGGCTCGAACGGGACCGTGTAGACAAAGCTCGACAGGACGGTGCCGTCCCTCGGTGCCGAATTGTAGAGCCAGTTGGCGGCGGCGATGCCGCCGACGCCGGGCATGTTCTGCACCACGACGCCGGGACTGCCGGGAATATGGCGGCGCAGATGCCGCTGCAGAACGCGGGCATAGACGTCGAAGCCGGTGCCGGCCTCATGGCCGACGACGAAGGTGACGGTCTTGCCCCTGTAGAAATCGGCGACGTCGTCGGCAGCGGCCGGCGCGGCCGCGGCTAGCAACGCTACCGCGGCAATGAAGTACCGCGCCGCCGTCATGACATTGCGCCCCTCGCGTTTCCCCGCAAGCATCATACGGACAGCCGACGGGCCGGCAAAGGTGCTTGCTGGCGAAGGGGCGCGCGGCGACAATGCCGGCAACGGGGGAAAGCAATGATCGTGCTCTATCACAGCGGGCTGACCACCTGCTCGCGTCAGGTGCGGCACTGCCTGCGCGAGAAGGGACTGGCGTACCGGAGCCGCTACATCAACCTCTTACGCTTCGAGCATCTCAGTCCCGGCTATCTCAAGCTCAATCCCAACGGCGTGGTGCCGACGCTGGTGCACGACGGCCACGTCGTCATCAATTCCGCCTGCATCAACGAATACATCGACGAGGCGTTTCCGCAGCCGCCGCTGTCGCCCGCCGATCCGAAGGATCGCGCACGCATGCGCTACTGGACCTGGACCGCCGACGACACCCATCTGCAGGGCGCGCGCATGACCCGCAATCAGCGGCTGAAATCATCGGTTGAAGGCATGAGCGCCGATGACACGCAACTTGTGCTCAAGACCATGCCGGTGCCGGCGCGGCGCGAGCGCTGGCAGAAGCAGGCAGTGGGCGGTCATTCGCCGGACGAGATGGAAACGGCGCTCGCGCATGTGCGCTTCATTGCCGGACAGATGGAGACGGAGCTGGCGGCGCGTGGCCCCTGGCTTGCCGGCCAAACCTTTTCGCTCGGCGACATCAGCATGGGCTCGATCGTGCATCGCGTGAACGAGCTTTATCCCGAGCTGTTGCCGCGCGCGACCTATCCGCACATCAACGACTGGTTCGCGTGCCTCATGGCGCGCCCGGCAGCGGTTGCGACCTACACGCCGGGCACCGAGGAAACACCGAAAATCCCGCAGGAGCGATCGGTGACCGGGATTTAAGATTTCCGCGTTGTCGCGGACTAACGGAAGTTCTGCCCCATCTGCTCGCGGAAAAAGCGCGCGAGCTCGCCGATATCCTTGTCGCCCCAGCCCTGCGCCACCGCGGCGGAAAGCGACGCCAGCACGCCGGCGGACAGCGGCAACCCGGCGCCGTCGAGCGCGCCAGTCGCCACGACCGAAGTGATGTCCTTGCGCATCGTCTTGATGTCGAGCGTGATATCGTCGGGCTCGCCCATCAGTAGGCCCTTCTTGCGCGCGAGCCAGCTATTGGCGGTCGGCGCTTCGCTCAGCACCTCGAGCATCTGCGCAAGGCCCAAGCCCTGGCGCTGCCCGAGCGTGAGCGACTCAGCCGTTGCCTGAATAAAAGCGGCGAGCCCGAGGTTGACCGCGAGCTTCATGGCGTAGCCCGCGCCGTTCGGGCCCATATGCGCGATCTTGCGCGCAAGCTTCTCCAGCACCGGGCGTGCGCGTTCGAGATCCTCAGCCTTGCCGCCGACCAGCGCGAACAGCTTGCCCTCGCGCACGGTCGGAATCGAGCCCAGCACCGGCGACTCGATCAGGCGCGCGCCCGCCGCCTCGACCACCGGCGCCAACTCGCGGCCGGTCATCGGCTGCAACGTACTCATTTCGATGAACAGCTTCCCGGTCACGTCGACCGACAGGAATCCGTCCTTGCCGCGGTACACGTCGCGGACGCCATGATCTTCCGTGATGATCGAGATCACGATGTCGCCCGCCACCGCGACCGCCCGCGGACTGCCGGCAAGACGCACGCGCCCGTCCGCGGCCGCCTTCATGGCGCCAGCGTCACGATCCCACGCCGTCACCTCGCAGCCGCACGCTGTGAGCCGCCCATGCATCGCGCGGCCCATGCGGCCCAGTCCGACAAGTCCAATCTTCATTTTTCGCTATCTCACATTGATCCGTAAATCCGTAGGGTGGGCAAAGGCGCGCCATTTCAAATTATGACGTGGGCAAGATCGTGCGCGCGCCGTGCCCACGCATCGAGAACATGCAAGACGATCTTGCCCACCCTACCCGCTGCTATTCCGGCTGCACGCCGATCTCGCGAACCACGCGGCCCCATGCCTTGTGCTGGAGGGTCACGTAGTCTTGTGCTTCCTTCAGCGTGCCGGCGCCGCTGGTGGAGAAGCCCATTTCGCGGAGCTTCTTCAAGGTCTCCGGATTTTTGAAGATCGCGTCGGTCTCATGGTTGACGCGGGTCAACACGCTATCGGGCGTGCCGGCCGGCGCCGCGAGCAGCATCCAACCGGTGAAGTCGAAATCCGCGAACGTCTCCGCGATCGCGGGGACGTCTGGATGGTCCGGGAGCCGCTTCAGCGACGTCGTCGCGAGCGGCCGCAACTGACCGTTGGCGGCAAGCCCGCGCGCCACCGGCACGGCCAGGATGATGAGATCAACCGTGCCGGCGACCGCATCCTGAACGCCTTGCCGCTGCGCCGTATACGGCACCTGCAGCGTCTCGATGCCGGCGAGCTTGTTGAGCCAGGACACGACCATGCCGGAAAACCGGCGCGCGCCGTCGGTGGCGATGGTGAGCTTGCCCGGTTGAGATTTTGCAAACGCGATCAGCTCCGTCAGATTCTTCGCCGGCACCTTGGGGTTCGCCATGATCATGAAGGAGACCTCCGCGACCTTCGCGACCGGTACAAAATCCTTGATTGGATCGTAGGGCAGCGACTTGAAGGTGTAAGGATCGGTCACCAGCGCCGCCGCCGTCGCCAGGAAGAAGGTGTAGCCGTCCGGCGCTGAGCGGGCCGCGGCCTGCGTGCCGATGACATTGCCCCCGCCGGGCCGGTTCTCGACCACGACCGGCTGCCCGATCCGGCTCGAAAGCTGGTCGGCAGTGACGCGAGCGATAATGTCGGTGGCGTTGCCCGCCGCCTGCGAGGTGATGAAGCGGACCGGCCGATCCGGCCAAGTCTGGGCCAAGGCCGGTGCCGCCGCCATCAGGAGCGACAGCACGACGCCACGAACTAGTATACGCATCTTGTTTCTCTCCCCAACTCGGATTTTTTCTTGATGTGCCGACTGTACGCGATCGGCCGCTGGCTGTCATTGCGACAACGTAGGCCGACCGCGGAACGCTATTTTCCGGGCGCCCCTGATGTCAAAGCCCGGATCGATCAACGTCTGTGGCGGCGTGACGCTTCCGGCTGGCGTTCATCATTCCGATCCGGCAAGCCCTGCCTGCTCGATCACCTTGCCCCAACGCACGGTCTCACTGTCGACAAATCGACGCACGTCGTCGATCGGTGGCGAGACCATCGGCAATGCGCCCTCCCGGTTCAGGAAATCGATCACCGCCGGATCGGTGACGGTCTCACGGATCGCAACGGACAGTTTTTCCATAATGTCCCGCGACACGCCGGTCTTGACCGTGATCGTATGCCAGGCCGAGGAGTTGAAGCCCGGAATTCCGACCTCGGCCAGCGGCGGCACATCCTTGAGCGCGGCAACACGCTGCGCCGTGGTGACACCGAGCGCACGCAGCTTGCCGGACTGAATCAGGGCCAGCGCCGCTGGCACCTCCGCAAACAGGAACGAGATATGGCCGCCGATCAGATCGTTGAGCGCCGGTGCCGTTCCTTTGTAAGGCACGTAGATAAAATCGAGCCCGAACATCGCCCTGAACTGCTCGGCGGCCAGCCGGTGAAACGTCGCCGGGCCCGGCGCGCCGAACGTGAGCTGACCCTTCTTCTCGCGTGCGAGCTTTACCAAGTCGTCGACCGAATGGATCGGTGAATTGGGATTGACGACCAAGACGAACGGCGAGCGCGCCGTCAACGCGAGCGGCGTTAAGTCATTGCGGGGATCGTACGGCATGGACTTACGAACGGTGACGTTGAACGACAGCAACGTGCTCGACGCCGCCAAGAGCGTGTAGCCATCGGGCGCCGCACGCACCACACGCAAGGCGGCCGGGATGCCGCCTCCGATCGGCATGTTCTCGACGACGTAAGGCTTGCCGAATTTCTGTTCGAGCTTCTGCGCGACCAGGCGCGCCAGGAGATCGTTGGCTCCGCCGGGAGCCAGAGGCACCACCAGCGTTGCGGCCCGGTTCGGATAGTCCGACGCCTGCGCTACCGCAGCGCCGTTCCACACCACGACGGCGGCAAGCGCTAATAGGCCGGATTGGACGCGCACATTCATGATGGCTCCTTTCGCTCCGTCGCCCGCAGTGGGGCAATGCAAAGGCGGGGCCAAATCCGCGCCGTTACCGTCCTCCAGACAGCTTGGTGGCCTCGATCGCAGCCGCCACTGTCGATGGCGGCGTCGCATAGACGCGCGCGATGAGCGCCTGAACGTCTTCGCCGGTCACCAGCCGCGGCACCAGGTTGAGCTTGGATGCTTCCTCGGTCAGGCCGGAATCCTGCATCACCGCGTTGAACGCCGCGCGTACCGCGGCAAGCCGGTCGGCCGGCACCTCCGGCGGCATCAGGACCGGAATTTGGACCTCACCGTTCGCAAACACGAGCTCCATGATCTGGCGCTCCGCTTCAGTCCGCGCGAGGTCGATCAGCATCGCAACGCCGTTAGCCGCCTCGTCGCGATCGGCCGCGATCGCGGTCTGGACGATGAGATTGACCTTCTTCCCCGACAGCCAGTCCGGCCGGAAGTTGCGCAGCGCCACCAGCGTCACGCCGCAACGGCCCTCGATCTCGCCGCGCTCCATGGCGAGGTAGATGTCATTGCCGCCGGGATAGCCGCTGATGACCTCGAACTTCGCGCCGAACAGACGATTTATCAACAGCGGATAGACGCGGTGCGTGCCCGGGCCCGGTGCTGCCCACCAGAAGCCGATTGGTCAGAACGTCGCTGAAGGTCTTCACTTTCGCATTGCTCATGGCGATACAGAACGACGACTCCTCGGTCATGGAGCCGATCCAGCCAAATTTGCGGGCGTCGAATTGCGGCCCGCCGGGATCAAGCAGCGGCGCAAACGGGGCCGTCGCCTGGATCACGCCCAGCACCGACCCGTCGCGCGGCGCGACACTGTAGAGATTGATGGCGGCGCGGATGCCGCCGGCGCCGGCCATGTTCTGCACAATGACGTTGGGCTGGCCGGGAATATGGCGGCCAAGGTGACGCGCCAGCATCCGGCTCCACAGATCGTAGATGCCTCCGCCCGACGGCGTCCCGACGATGAGCGAGACGGTCCTGCCGCGATAGAAGTCCTGAACCGACTCGGCGTTGGCAGGCGCTACGGCCAGTGCGAGCATCCCCGCCACTGTCAGGCATCGCAGTTTACCGCCAGCCACCATCGACCGTCTCCACCCAACCTCCCGGGCACACTGGGATGAAGCGCGTTCGGTCACAACGGGACGATATCGGCGCCCCACCATGCGCGTGGCAAATGCCATGCTATGAGGCAGTATGCTGCGTTATCGGGCCGCTTGCATTCGTCAGCGCGGTCTGATGTAGCAAGGTGCCTTGCCCGCCAATGTCGGCTGGCGCACAATTTTGCCATCGACCCCGCATATCGCAGGTCCCCATGTATGTCGCGGATTCCAAACGCCTGACCCATCAAGGGTGCGAAGATGATGGTGGAAGCCGCCGTCGCCAAGGCGCGCGCCGCCGGGATCGCGATTTCCTGCGCGGTGGTCGATGCCGGCGGACATCTGGTCGCGTTTGAGCGCATGGACGGCGGCCGTTTCCACACGCTGTATTCCTCGACCACCAAGGCGGTCTGCGCCGCCTCCAACAAGCGCGTGGACCTCCGCCAAGGGTGCCGTGGGACAAGACCTCGACACCAACCATGCGCTCGGTCTCGCGTTGGCCGCCGGACCGGAGCGCTGGACCGCGATGGAAGGCGGCGCGCCTATCATCGTCGGCGGCGAATGCATCGGCGGCATCGGCGTCAGCGGCGGCGACTGGGCGACTGACGAACGCATCGCGCGCGAGGCGGTGGAAGCAATCGGAGCAACCTGCAAAGCGAATGTCAAAAGAACGTTGCGTGTTGCGTGTATCGGCATGGGTTGGTGGTCGGACGTGTTGGCCGACGCCATCACACGCTCCAAGAAAATCGAGATCGCCGCCTGCTACACCCGCTCGGCCGACAAGCGATCGGCGTTTGCCGGCAAAGTACAAATGCCGGCCGGCGGCGAGCTACGACGAGGTGCTGACCGATCCCAGCAATCAAAGCTGTCATCAACACCACGCCCAACGACGTAATCTCGAAACGAAGCGCGCCGCCGCCGCGGCCGGCAAGCACGTGT
>CAWKMR010000069.1:0-34882 GCA_963850705.1 uncultured Alphaproteobacteria bacterium
GCGCAGGAAGGCGACCAGGAAGATCGGTATGGCGACGTGAAAGCCGAACAGCAGGATGCACGCGATCAGCCCGAGGAAGTAACCCCAGACGATGATCTCGCGGCGAACCATCTCGCGTGGATCGTGGGAGCTCTCAGTGAACATCGCGTTTTCGGAGGGCATGTCGAATTGCACGCGGCGGCCAGAGATGCGCGCGACCTGGTCTTCCGCCTGCTTGAGCGCATCGCCGGCCGGCTCGGCCTCGGGGTGGCGCTGCCGATAAAAATCGAGTGCGAGTTGCAGGAGGCATAAGCCGATGGCGGGGATGCCGACGATGAACGGCATGAAGCGCGCCTCGGGCGGATAGGTGCTTGCGACGCCGACCATCACAACGAAGATCGCGAGCATCAGCAACGTCATCGGCGCGGGGATCGATTTCATGACGACGCCACCGGTTGCTGTTGTTTGACGTTGCGCGGCCGCACGTTGCGATACAGCGCGTAGGCGATGGTGATCACGATCAGCGCGATCAACACCAGCGACAGCGGCCGCGTGAAGAAACGCAGGCCCCACAGCTCCAGCGCCTTGTGCAGCGATTCCTCGGCGATCTTGCCGAGCACGATGCCGATCACGAACGGGGCGCGCGGCCAGTTGAAGCGCAAGAGCCCGTAGCCGATGACGCTCAGCGCCACCAGCACCACGAGATTCTGCCACTGGCCTTCGCTCACATAGGATCCGACCACCGCCATGACCACGATGAACGGCACCAGCATCGCGCCGTTGACGAAGGTGAGCAGCGCCACCCAGCGCATGATGAAGAGCAGGAACGTCACCGCGATGAGGTTGCCGACCACCAGCGCCCAGATCAGCGTCCAGACGAGATCGAGCCGTTCGGTGATCATGGTCGGGCCGGGCTGGATGCCAAGGATCAGGAACGCGCCCATCAGCACCGCCATGCCGGAGCTTGCCGGAATGCCGAAGAACAACGTCGGCAAGAGCGCGCCGCCTTCGCGCGCGTTGCTGCCGGTCTCCGGGGCGATGACGCCTTCTACCGCGCCTTTGCCGAAGCGCTCCGGCGTCTTCGATGTCTGCACCGCGTGGCCGTAGCAGAACCAGGCGGCGGCGGAGGAGCCGAGCCCGGGGATCATGCCGACAACGGCGCCGATGATCGAGGTGCGCAGCGCCAGCCACCAGTGCCGCGGCACCTCCATCACGCCCTCGAACAGCTGGCGGTAGGAATATTTCGCGGTCTCGGCCGAGACCGACGAGATCGATCCGCCTTTCACCGCGAGCGCGATCATCTCGGGGATCGCGAACAAAGCCAGCACCGCGGTGATCAGGCTGAGCCCGTCCCACAGGAACAGGAAATCGCCGGCGAAGCGCGGCGTGCCGGTGTAGGGATCGGTGCCGACGGTCGCGAGCATCATGCCGAACAGCCCGACGATGAGCCCCTTGAAGATCTGCTCGCGTCCGGCGAGGAAGGCGATGAAAGTGATGCCGAGCAGCGCGAGCAGGAAGAACTCCGCCGGGCTGAACGCCATCACGACAGGCTCGAGCACCGGGATCATCACCGCGAACACGATCGCGCCGATGATGCCGCCGACGCCGGAGGCGGTGACGCTGGCGCCGAGCGCGCGGCCGGCCTCGCCCTTCTTGGCCATGGGGTAGCCGTCGATGGTGGTGGCGGCGTCGTCGCCGTCGCCCGGCACGCCGAACATGATCGAGGAGATCTGCCCGCTGGTGCCGTTCACCGCATGCATGGTGAGCAGGAACACCGCGCCCGGGATCATCTCCATGCCGAACACGAACGGGATCGCGAGCGCGATCGACAGCCGGCCGCCGATGCCGGGCGTCACCCCGACCACCAGGCCGATGGCGACCGCCAGCAGCATCAGCCCCATCATGTGGGGGGAGGTCAGCATCGCGTAGAGCGAGCTGAACATGATTTCGAGCATGCTGTGTCCGATCCCGCCGGACGCCGCGTTCCCCCGGCCGTTCCGGGCCCGGTCCGGTGCTCCATCCCCGGCAAATCTCAATCAATGCCCGATTGCCGGGTCAAGCCCGCGGCGGCGGAAATCGGCTCGGTAACCGCGATCAAATACCCGGGATTGCAGGGAAAAAAGGTGCGCTTCCGCTCTTTCCATTGTGTGACGCTGTTGCTACATAAGCGGCGGCGCGGGACGGAATATCGCTCTCGCGCCTTCAATCGCCGCATTGGACGTCGAACTGACGCGATCAAGCAATTGACGCGGGGTGGAGCAGCCCGGTAGCTCGTCAGGCTCATAACCTGAAGGTCGCAGGTTCAAATCCTGCCCCCGCAACCAAATACAGGCCCGGTCGATGAGGCGGATGCCTCGCCTGCCGGGCTTTTTCATGTCTCGGCACTAGCATCCTGATGGACCAGCGCGTCTAAGACGCAACACCTATCTGCTTTTCGATCTTCCGCTCCACGTATTTCTGGATCGTTGTTTTTGCGAACGGGGCCAAATAGAACGCTCCACGTCCAATTCTCACCGTCAGGCGTTCCCATCGTGGTTCTCCTCGCGCGATCACGAAAACGAGGTTGGGGTCCCATTGTTTCAACGATTGCAGCGAAGACAGAAGTACCAAGCCAGAAAACTTGGATTGCGACCTCCTGATCCCCTCGATGGTGAATTGCACCTTTGACGTTTGCGATTCCGGTAAAATCCTTCCTTCTGTCTTTCCGAGGATGAGAGCGCAAAGCCGCCCTAACATCGACCAGTCCCAGCTATCGAGCCGCCGGCCTCCGTCATGAGAGGTCAATTCGCTCGCGATATGGGCCGCGACGGCCTGCATGTTGTGGTGATCGACATCGCGCGCATCATCCACCAGAATATCATAGACGGTGAACAGGACTTGAATCGTTGTGTTCAATGCTGGTTCTAGGCCGCCATAGCTAGCTGGCCATCCTGGTCCTTTTTGGGCTGCGAGGAGAGCTCGTTTAATTGTTTCTATTCGTTCAGCGATACTGGCATATTTTTCGCCCATTGCCTC
This sequence comes from uncultured Alphaproteobacteria bacterium, assembly GCA_963850705.1. Lineage (GTDB taxonomy): Bacteria > Pseudomonadota > Alphaproteobacteria > Rhizobiales > Xanthobacteraceae > VAZQ01. The sequence continues at coordinate 2,995 of CAWKMR010000069.1, forward strand.
GCGAGCTTCCGGCATTGAAATCAAATCAACAATGTTTGCGCTGCTTGCCAAATCGTCTGGTTCGCCGAGGTGGCCCTTCCAGAATCCCTTGTCAGATCTATTTTGAAAAAGTTCGTTCTATGCCCTTCGAGATCGCAGTTTTGATCGAGCCGATGATCTTGTCTTCTTCCGCATTCTGAGCAGTTGCCGTTGACTGCTCCTTTTCCAGCAGCCTTGCATAGCGGGCCACAAAGACCGCCAGCGCAGCGATGCATGCTGCGGTGGAGAAAGCTTGATCTCCAGTGTCGGTTGCCCGGTAGCTCCAGCCGCCTGTATTTAGCTGTTGCTGCTGAAGCAGCCACGTCACGGACGGCAACCATTCTCTCGGCGAGATCCCTGGAAAGAACCGGCATTGGGTCAGGAGTGCAAAGGCCGTGTGTCGAGGAGAGGCGTCAACCGCAACAGCAGCGGTCCTCCCGCCCAACGGACGGCCTCGAGCCCCCTCAATAGCCGAATTTTTTGCAAATGCCTGACCAACGTTTCGTATCTGGCCAGCAGGACTTTTGGTGAATAACTCTTCGATTGCGAGAAGAGCATTCCAGGTCACCGTGTAGCTGCCATATTCCTCGTCGCTGAACGCTAATACGTTCGAACCTTTGTAGTACTGATCGACTTCGTTTTTGATTGTTGGATAAGCCCAAAAACCAGATGTTCGCTGAGTGATGGAAATAACTGCGATACAACCTTCCGCAATGGAGCGCCATTTCTCCAACTCGGGACCCGGCAGATGAAACGGTATCGTAGTGCTCATCTCGCCAGTCCTTGGTTTAGCTCTCCGATATTTGCAGCCTATAGTATTGACCTTGGGCGTCACCCATGTACCATAGCGCGAAGGGATCACCGTTACTAACCTGTAGATGCAAAGAAATGCGTTCCCTGCACAAGTTTGTTGGGGCCAGGTGGCGATGCAGGTCGAGGTAGTCCGGACAAGCGGCGTCGAATTGCAACTTCGCCTCCTCGGTGATGAAATAGGAATTGTGTTTCCCAGCCTCACAGCGGGACGAAGGCAATTTTTTTCTGACCTCCTTAGTCAGCGCTCTGATTCCTCGAAGAACAGGGCTGTAGGTTGTGTTCTGCCCGAGCCACACCATGGTCTTGTTTTTCCCACAGCGGGCGAAGTGCTTTCCGCTGCCATGCACGACAATCAAACAGTAGGCAGGGAAGACCGTATAGGCGAACTACTTTGCGAGTTTGGCCTTCCTCCGATCAAAGCCACGCAGCCGGTCTACTCGCTATCTGGCGGTGAGCAACTACTGCTAACTTTTGCGAAATTGAAAGCAGCAAGCGACGCGTTGGAGCGAGTTGTGGCATGCAGCCCGCTCCATTCACTTTGTCCGACTCGCCACGTCTATTGGGAAAAGTTGGCGCGCTTTTTCAGCAGCAAAGGTAAACCCTGGCCTGCACCCGGTTTGGATGACACCCGCTTAAGCTAATCCAGCCTTCCGCTCGAACTCCATAGGGCTCAGGTACCCGATCGTCGAGTGCCTTCGTTTGAGATTGTAGAAGCGCTCGATGTAGTCGAACACATCCGCTCTGGCTTCGTCGCGCGTCCTGTACGTTTTGTTGCCCGGTGCGCTCAGTCTTCAGCGACGAGAAGAAGCTCTCCATCGCGGCGTTGTCCCACACGTTGCCTGATCGGCTCATCGAGCAGATGACGCCGTTGTCGGCCATGAGCCGCTGGAACTGTTCGCTGGTGTACTGGCTGCCGCGGTCGGAGTGATGCAGCAGCGCATCTGGTTTACCCCGCCGCCAGATCGCCATCACCAGAGCGTCGGTCACGAGTTGCGTAGTCATCCCTGCGCTCATCGACCAGCCGACCACGCGACGCGAGAACAGGTCGATGACAGCAGCAACGTAGAGCCAGCCTTCCGCCGTCCACACGTAGGTGAAGTCCGCAATCCATTTGCGGTTGGGAGCGGTTGCTTCGAAGGCGCGATCAAGCACGTTGGGAGCGACGGCGGCGACCTGCCGCTCACCCAGATCAGGCGGCAGACGACGCCGTCGCGGACGTGCTTTGAGAGCCTGTTGCCGCATCAACCGCTCCGCCCGATGCAGACCGCACGCAATGCCTTCCGTCAGCAGGTCGCGCCACACCCGCCTGGCGCCATAGGTTCGATCGCTCGCCACGAAGCTGGCACGGACCTTGGCACCAATCTCTTCATCGTCACGGCTGTGCTGGCTGCGCGGTCGTGTCAGCCAACCATAGAAGCCACCCCGCGAGACACCGAGCGCCCCGCACAACCAATCCGCCGGCCAGATCCCCCGGTGCTTCGCAATAAAACCGAACTTCACGTCGAATTCCTTCGCGAAGTAGGCCGCGGCTTTTTTTAGGATGTCGCGTTCGGCCTTCAGCTTGGCGACTTCGCGCTTGAGCCGGGCAATCTCCAGCTGCTCCGGCTTCATCTGGCCATTGCCGGGAAACGCGTGTTCGGGATCGTCGGAGAGCTTCTTCACCCAGTCGCGCAGTTGCGATGTGTGAACCCCAAGGTCTTCCGACGCCTGCACATACGAGACGCCTCGATCCTTGATCAGGCGCACAGCCTCAAGCTTAAACTCCCGCGTAAACTTCCGTCGCTCCATGACACACCTCCAGCTCCATCAAAACACCTAACTCGGTGTCTTCGGAACCGGGTGCAGGCCAGACAATGGGGTGTGAACTGGTACTCGCTCGCCAATTTTTTTCCGTGGGCCATTGAGGCTTTATCAAGTTGGATTTTCGCTTGTCTGATGGTCACTTTCGCGCCGCTGCCAGCGTTTGTTCGAGAACTTCAGGTCATGCAGCAAGTCTCCGACAAAGGAGGAACAAAATGAAGCGAGGGGAGTGGACGCTGGTAAAGACCGGTTTGGTAGCAGGTCTCACTGCGCTTGCAGCCATAACGACGATGCTAATTCGAGTGCCAATACCAGCGACAACAGGATATTTTAACATTGGAGATGTATTTGTAATATTTGCTGGTCTCTGGCTGGGACCAATCGCAGGCCTAGTTGTTGGAGCAGTGGGACCGACCATCGCTGACGTAATTGGATTTCCAGTATTTGTCCCGGCTACCCTGGTGACGAAAGGACTAGAGGGGTTTCTGGTGGGCCTTATTGCAGGCAGCTCTGACAACTTCAGCAGGAAGGTCGTCGCAGCTGTGGTGGGAGGAATAACAATCGTTGTCGGCTATTTCGTTTTCGAAGCGTTTATTTACCCCGCGCTTGGGGAAAAAATGCCGATCTTTGCGGTGACAGATATTGGCGCCGCAATTGTCGAGGTGGTGCCAAATCTGATTCAAGCGGCTGTAGGAGCAGTTGGTGGTTTGGCCCTTTGGAGGGTAGTCGCTGGTCGTAGACCGCAAGAAACAATGGCTCCACGAACCTCCGGTGGCTAGCCCGTCAGATCGCAACGCCGGATCTCGGATTTCGGCGACGGCCGCATCAATTCGCCTTCGCCCCCGACATCCGCACCACCTTGCCCCACTTGTCGGTCTCCGCGGCGATGAACGCGTCGAACGCTTCGGGGCTGAGCGGCATCGGTGCGCCGCCGAGCTCGGCAAGGCGCGCGGCGAGCTTCGGATCGGCGAGGCTCGCATTGATCTCCTTGTTGAGCCTGGCGATGACGTCGGCCGGTGTCGCGCGCGGCGCGCCGAGCCCGAACCAGGCGCTCGCCTCATAGCCCGGCACGGTCGCGGCGACGGTGGGAACGTCGGGCAGCGCCGGCGAAGGCGTTGCGGTCGTCACCGCGAGCGCGCGCAACCGTCCGGCGCGGATGTGCTCCATCGCGGAGATCAGGTTGCCGAACATCACCTGCACCTGTCCGGCGATGAGATCGCTGAGCGCGGGTCCGTCGCCGCGATAGGGCACGTGGACCATCTCCACGCCCGCCATCATCTTGAACAGCTCGCCGTTGACGTGAGGGGCGGTGCCGACGCCCGGGGACGCCATATTGATCTCGGCCGGGTTGGTTTTGGCGTAGGTGATGAATTCCGCGATGGTCGTCGCCGGAAACGACGGGATGACCGCCATCGACGAACGGGCCGCGCATGACGCTGCCGACCGCCGCGATATCGCGCACGAAGTTGAAACTGAGATTGTCGTAGAGCGATGCATTGATCGCGTTGTTCGCGCCGGCCCAGATCATGGTGTAGCCGTCGGGCGCCGCCCGCGCGACCGCCTCGGTGCCGGTATTGCCGCCGGCGCCGGGCCGGTTTTCGATGACGACGGGCTGGTGAAGCCGCTCCTGCAGCGACTGCCCCGATCAGGCGCGCGCCGAGGTCGCCGATCCCGCCCGGCGCAAACGCGACAATGATCCGCACCGGCCGTGACGGATAGGCCTCGCCGCGCGCAACGCGCGATGTGATCGGAAGCGCAGCGGCCCCCGCCGCAAGACGCAGAAACCGGCGGCGTTGAAGTGTCATGTCCATCCCCTCGCAAATGGCTTGGCAACAAATGACTGCGGATCGTCCTAATCGTTCGGTTGAGAGCGCAGCGCATGGCGGCGCACGAATTTGGTCAGCAGGCTGGCTGCCGGCGACAAATCGTTGCGACGGTAGACAAAGGCGATCGACGATGTCGGAACCGGATTCCCAGCGATTTCCCGGTAGACGACGTTCGGTATGTTGATGTTGGACATCGACTTGGAAATGACGGCAATGCCGTATCCGATCGAGACATAGGTCAGGATCGTGAACATGTCCTCGATGCGCTTCGCGACGCGGGGCGCGAAATGTCCGACCTTGGCGACGGCCTCGGTGTGGCCCCAGAACCCGACATCGAGGTCCGGCGCGGTATTGAAGAACATCTCGTCCTTGAGGACGGCAGGATCGATCTTCTTGTGGCGCGCCAGCGGATGTTTGTTCGGGAGCGCAAGCACCATCGGCTGGCGATGGATGTCGAAGCCTTCGAGGCCCGCCGGATATTTGTCGGGGCCGCGGGTAAATCCGACATCCAGTTCTTTTCGCGTGATCGCCGTGATCTGCTCCATCGGCACCATCCGGTGCAGGTTGATCTCGATCGCCGGATTGTCACGCTGAAACTCGGCCAGCAATTCCTGCATCTGGCCGTCGCAGCTTGCCGCCGGCATGAAGCCTATTTCGATGCGGCCGATTTCGCCCCGCGCCGCTTGCTGCGCGACCTTCTTGGCTTCCTCGACCTGCCGCAAGACATCACGCGCACGTGCGAGAAACCGGATTCCGGCCTCCGTCATTTCGACGTTCGTGTTTCCGTTGCGATCGAACAGCCTGGTGCCGCCGAGTTCGCTCTCGAGTTTCTTGATCTGATGCGTGAGCGTCGGCGGGCTGATTTTCAGCCGCAGCGCAGCGCGGGCAAAGTGCCGCTCTTCCGCGAGCGCGACAAAGTAACGAAACAACCGGGTTTCAATGTCGCTCATTCATTAGATGCCATCTAATAAAGCGGCGGTTGCCGTTTAATGACATGCACGGCCACGTTGTGGATGATGCCGTGACGCCCGGAGCCTATTGCCCGGTCCCTCGTTCGGCGGGCGTCAGATGCCTCGCAAATTCAAGGGAAGCCATCTTCAGCAGATATGCGCCCAGATCAAACCCGCTTCGATCGGCCAATTCCGCCAGTTCATTGCACATGCTGGCAAAATATTCCGCGCTTGCACGACTGTCTTTCTTCGGCATGTCCGGAGCCCCCAGTACCACGCGTCACCGCACTCAAGACCTCCCCATACTAGAGCGGAGAGTTCCCGATGGCCAACGAGAAGTTGTGGGTTGCGACGGTGAACGGGGTCGCCTGCCCCAAGCCGGGCGATGCCAGCCGCAAGAGATCGGACCGCGCTGCGCAAACTCCGCCCCAGCCCGAAGAAGGACTGCGGCTGATCAGTGCGTTCTCCCAGATCGACGATCCCTACCTGCGCGCCGAATTGATCGAGCGGGCGGAGAGCTATCTCAAGCCGGGCGCGTGACGCCGCGCCTGCGCGTCGGCCCGCGCTGCTATAATCCTACCTCCGAAGCCACGCTAAGAAGGCCCGGCACAAGCCAGAGCCTTCTTTCATTGGGTCCTTCCGCCCGCTAACCAATCGCAGGTTTGCGCCTCCCCGCCGCCTTGCAATCGCCGGTCCGGACCTGAAACATGGGCCGATCGACGGGTGAGTAAGGACAGTTAATGGTTCGAGTATCGAGTATCGCCGTGCGGTGCGCGTTTGCGGCCGCAGGCATCGTCGCGCTGGCGAGCGCGCTGCCGTCCGGCATCTCCGCGCAGACGCGGATGAAAGCGCGAGCCCGAGCTGATCTATGTGCCGACGCCGCAGAACATCGTCGACAAGATGCTCGAGGTCGCCAAGGTCACCAAGGACGACTACGTGTTCGATCTCGGCTCCGGCGACGGCCGCATCCCGATCACCGCGGCGGCGCGCTACGGCGCGCGCGGGTTCGGCGTCGACATCAATCCCAAGCTGATCGCGGAGGCGCGCGCGAACGCCAAGGCGGCGGGCGTCGCCGACCGCGTCGAGTTCCGCCGGCAGGACCTGTTCCAGACCTCGGTGCGCGAAGCGACGGTGGTCGGGCTCTATCTGTTCGTCTGGGCCAACGCAAACTGCGTCCGCGCCTGATCAGCGAGCTGCGTCCCGGCAGCCGCATCGTCGCGCATGATTTCCCGATCGGCGACGACTGGAAGCCGGACGTCGAGGAGGACGTCGAGAACCGCACCGTCTATCTCTGGTACGTGCCGGCGCAGGTCGCCGGCCGGTGGCAGGTGATCGGCGGCCCGCCGGGCCTCACGGTCGCAGCTGCAGCAGCAGTTCCAGAAGATCGAGGGCACCGCCACGGTCGACGGGCGCACCGTGCCGCTGCAAAACGCCAGCCTGCGCGGCGACGAGATCGAATTCACGGTCGCGCTCGACGCCGGCAAGCCGATGCTGTTCCGCGGCAGGGTCAACGGCGACACGATGGAGCCGCGCGCCGACGCGGGCGGCGGCATGACAGGGCTGGAGCGCGGTGCGCACGTCACCGGCGCCGGCCACTTCGCCGGCGGTCATCCGCAGCCGGGGTTGAACGCGTTAAGCGACTTTGCGTTTGAGCTGATCTTCGAAACCGCACTTTTCGGGATCATGCTCCGCGGCCGAGCTCCGCCTGGCAGCGCGCGGGCACGTCCTTGGTGTTGTTCCAGTAGAACACGCCGCACGGCGCGTAGAAAAAGAGCCAGACCAGCATGCCGATCAGCACGACGGCGGCAACGATCGTCGGAACGTGCTTCATGACCGCAGCGAGCGGCCGCTGACGCTCACTTCGCCTGAACAGCTTCTGGAACTCGCTTTGCCAGCGCTTCTGCTCGGCCGCCGAGAGCACGGCGGTGATGACCTTCTGCTTCAGCAGCGTCTCGCTCACGTCCGGCGGATTGCTCGGCGTGTCCGGCCGCGTCGGGATCCGGCCGCGCTTGGTGAGCAGGGTCTGCGCCTCGCGGCTGAGCACGAAGTTGGCGAGCAGCCGCGCCGCATTCGGATTGGGCGCGTTGGCGGCGACGCCGACCGAGCCGAAGATCAGCGCCACCGGGTCCATCGCCCAGTAGTCGGTGGGCGCGCCGGCGAGTTTCACGTTGACCGTCAGGTTGGTGTAGTTGTTCAGCGCGACCCAGTATTCGCCGGCAGCCGACCGAGCGCGCCAGCGCCAGGTGGCCTTCGGTCACCACCGGCTCGAGCGTCGTGACGATGTCCTGCACGAGCTTGCGGCCGCTTGCTCCTCGCCGTAGTGCGTGAACATCGCCATCAGCCATTCGGTGTCGCCCTTGTCGATCGCGATCTTGCCGCGCCATTCCTTGCGCTGCAGGAATTCCTCGTAGGTCTTCGGCAGCTGCTCGCGCTTGACGAACTTGGTGTTGTAGGCGGGCGAGTTGTAGTTCGCGTAGACGCCGTACCAGCGCCGGTTGGGGTCGCGCGCCTGCGGGATGAGGCCCTTGGCCTCCGGCGGATCGAACTGCGCCAGCACGGCGTCGGGCAGCCGGTTCACCGGCGTCGTCATCACCACGTCCCACACGTTCTGCTTGGCGCGGAACTCGACCGCGATGCGGCCGATGACGCCGGTGTCGGAGGCGCGCACATAGCTGACCTTGATGCCGGTCGCGTCGTCGAAAATCTTGTAGTAGGGCAGCGCCTCTTCCTCGTTCATCGAGCCGTAGACGACCGGCGCGCCTTCCTTCTTGGCCGCGGCGAGGAGCTTCTGGTCGAGCCAGGGCTGCGTCCTGCGCCAAGGCGGGCGCCGCCAGCGCGGCACCGATCAAGGCCAGCAGGCGGCAAGACCGCGTGGCCGCTTTGAATGCGTGGAGCAAGGAATCCTCCCTCGGATGTGTTGGTCGTCAAGGATAGTCCAGCGCGCCAAGCCGGGCGAGCGGGCAGATGTCGCGTCGCATCGGAGCAGGCGCCGCGGTCTACAGTTCTGCGCGTGGCAGCTACAGCTTCGGCCGCGCGTTCGACTTCGGCCAGCGCTTGCGGCTGTGCTTGAGGCCCAAGGCCGGCGAGCATGGCCGCCATCCGGATCGGCGCGCCGATGCCTTCGACCACCGGCACGCCCCATTCCTTGGTCAGCTCGTCCGGCTTCATGTGCACCGGGCATTGGGTGATGCCGTGCACGATGATGACGTCGGCGCCGTTCTCCTCGATCAGCGAGCGTCCGGCGGCGATGAAGTTCTTCTTCATCTCGTCCTTGTTGGCGCCGATGTCCTTGAGCTTGAAGCCGGACGCGCGCCGGCCGGCGATCCAGTTCTCCATGCCGTACATGCGCGTCTGGGTGATCTGCCGCGGGATCACGCTACTCGTGGTAGCAGATGATGCCGAAGCGGTCGCCGAGCTGCGCCGCGATGTGGAACATCGCCTCGCACGGCCCGATCACCGGGATGTCGACCAGCGAGCGGCCGCCGTCGACGCCGAGGTCGAGCGTGCCGAGCGGCACCACGGCGTCGTAGCCCTCCTGCTCGGCGCGGATGAAGGCGTCGTGGAAATAGGGCGCGACCAGCTGGATCTCGGCCGGTCCGAGCCCGCCGAACGGCGGCGGGCGCGACCGAGAGGATGCCGACCTCGACCTCCGCCGACGAAAAGCTCTTCGCGGTGTCCTCGCGCAGCTTGCGCTCCGCGGGCGGATAGTCGCCGATGACGAAGGCCACGCGGATCATTCGACTTCCAAAAGTTGAGGGTGCGACGAATCTCTCGACCGCTCATTCCCGCGCAAGCGGGAATCGAATTTTCCTTTGTGGCCTCTGGGTCCCCGCTTGCGCGGGGACGAGCGGGCGGACAGCGTGATCCCTTGAACGAGCATTCCTACAGCTTCCGCACCGGCTCGATGCCGAGCAGCCACTGGCCGAGCGCCTCGAAATTCGTGTTGTGCGCCTGGCTCTGCTGGGTCACCGTGTGCAGGTCGCGGAAGCGCCGCTCATAGGGATTGCATTCGAACACGGCGGTCGCGCCGGCGGCGTGATAGACGAAATCGACCACCTCGCGCGCCTGCTGGATCGCAAAGCAGGTGACGCCGCGGCCGGCGATGCGCTGCGCGTAGGAGATGGTCTTGCCGGAGGCGGCCTGCTCGTAGAGCTGCGCGTAGTAGTCGAGCACATAGGCGCGCGCCGCGCCGAGCCTCGCGTCCGACAGGCCGATATTGATCTGGACGAAGTTGTTGTTGGCGAGCAGCTTGAATCTGCGAATGCGGCGTCTTGCCCTTCGCCAGCACGATGAAATCGGTCGAGCACGCTGCGCGCGATGCCGAGCGCGACCGCGCAGAACGCCATGCCGAACATGTTGAAGATCGAGAAGCGGTAGAGCGGCCCGGTCTCGCGCCGGTCGGCGTCGGACTCGCGGGTGAAGCTGTAGGCCTCCGGCACGAACAGGTCGTTGACCTCGTAGTCGTCGCTGCCGGTGCCGCGCAGCCCGATCACCTGCCAGGTGTCGGTGATCTTCGCCTTCGATTTCGGGAAAAACATCGTGCGCTGTTCGATCGGCTTGCCGTTCGGCCCGAGCCGCGGCTTGCCGTCGCGGCTCGCAGACGGTGGCATGGCCGCCGAGCCATTGCGAATGCCGGCTGCCGCTGGCGAACTGCCAGTGCCCGGTCACGCGATAGCCGCCGTCGGTGACGATCGCCTTGGCGCCGGCCGAGGGCGCGCCGGTGGCGACCGCCGCGCGCGCGTCGCCGAACAGCTCACGCGCCACCTTCGGGTCGAGATAGGCGGCCGCCATCGACACGCCGGAGTTCTGGCCCAGGCACCAGGCGACGCTGGCGTCGGCGCCGGCGACGGCTTCCATCACGTGGAAGAAGGTCGCGGGCTCGACCTCCTCGCCGCCGATGCTCGCGCGGGATCAGCATGCGGAACAGCCGCGCCGTCATGCATCGCCTCGATCACCTCGGCGGGGATTTCCCGGTCCTTCTCGATCCGGCCGGCGGCGCCGGCGATCAGCGGCACGAGGCCGCGCGCCCGCTCGATCAGCTCGGCGCCGCGCCGCGCCGGTCGGTGGCGCTTGTTGCGGTCGATACGCGGTTCAGCATTGCCTGGCGTTTCCGATCCCTGACGCCCGCAACCATAGCCGATGCCGCGGCCGCTTGTCTCCGGGCGCGGATTTCGGCACATTCTACGCGCCCGTCTCAACTTCGGAGCTTGGAATGGCTGAACTTGTTGCCGCCGTCGGCGTCCCCCATTCGCCCCACTATCCCTCGCAGTATCCGAAGGACGGGCCGCAGGACACGCCGCGCACTGTTTCGCGAGGTGAAGGCTCAGCTCGATGCCGCCAAGGCCGACGCGATCATCGTGATCGCCAACGACCATTTCAACACGTTCTTCATGAACAATTTCCCGACCTTCGCGATCGGCGCTGACCGACGCCGCCTTCGGCCCCAACGACCAGACCAAGATGCCGCACTACGATTTTGCGGTGCAGGCGACGCTCGCCTCGCACATGCTGAAGACGGCGATGGAGGAGGGCTTCGATTTCTCGGTGGCGCAGGAGTTCGGCGTCGACCACGCCATGCTGGTGCCGCTGCACTACCTCACCGACGGCGTGAAGGCGCCGGTGGTGCCGATCTGGGTCAACACGTTCTCCGCGCCGCTGCCGACCGCGAAGCGCTGCTACGCGCTCGGCAAGATGATGCAGGGCGCGATCAAGAGCCTGCCGCAGAAGATGCGCGTCGGCGGTGATCGCGACCGGCAGCTTCTCGCTCGAGATCGGCGGGCCGAAGATCGATCCCGGCAAGCGCAACAGCGTGCCCGACATCGAATGGTCGAAGCATCTGCATCGCCGGATCGGCAAGGCGGAGTTCGACGAGATCGTCGCGGAGGCGACGCCGGAGCGGATGTGGAAGGCCGGCAATATCGGCGGCGAGCTGCTCAACTGGATCGTGCTGCTCGGCATGGTCGGCAAGGACAAGCCGCGCTATCTCGCCGACCACGACGAGAAGGACGCCCACGCCTATGCGGTCTGGCGGTGGGATTGATGTGTATGCGCGCATGGACGAGCGTCATCCTGAGAACCGACGGAGCCGGCTCGAGACGAAAAAAGATGAGCGCTTACCAGATCAACAAGCTCTGCCACCGCGTCTATCACGACATCGCGTTCCGTGAGGCGGTGAAGGCCGATCCCGCGAAGGCGATCGCTGACTGGCCGTTCACCGACGAGCAGCGCAAGGCGCTGCTCGAAGGCGACGTCAAGACGGCTCTACGAATGGGGCACGCATCCGTTCCTGCTGGCGCATACCACGCGCTGGGGCCTGTTCGGCCTCACGCCCGCGCTCTATGCCGAGCGCATCCAGGGCGCCAAGGATCCGCAATAGATCGCAATCGAGTGGAAAGACCAGAATGGCTTCGATCAATCAGCTTGGCGTCGCCGCCGATCACGTCTGCCGCCATCCCGTCATGCGGCAGGAGGTGATGAAGGCCTATCCGAGCGCGAAATTCAACGAGGCCGGCCACCGCATCGGCGAGGACGAGACGATCGCGCTCCTGAAGGACTGCGACGCCGCGATCATCGGCTTCGAGCCGATCAACGAGCGCACGCTCTCGGCGCTGCCGAACCTCAAGATCATCGGCAAGTACGGCAACGGCTGCGAGACCATCGATTTTGCGGCGATGAAGCGCCACGGCGTGAAGTTCGGCTACACCTGGGGCGTCAACAAGCTCGCGGTCGCGGAGCTCACGCTCGGCTTCATGATCATGGGGCTGCGCTACGTGATGCCGCTCAACCTCGCGATGCGCGCGGGCGAGCGGCCGCGCATCCGCAACGGCCTGTTCCTCACCGGCCGCACCGTCGGCATCCACGGCTGCGGCAATATCGGCAAGGAGGTCGTGCGGCTGCTGCAGCCGTTCAACTGCAACATCATCGCCTGCGACATCAAGGACTATGCCGATTTCTACAAGCAGTGGAACGTCACGCCGGTCTCGTTCGACGAGCTGCTGGCGCGCTCGGAGGTGCTCACGCTGCACCTGCCGAAGACCAAGCAGACGATCGGGCTCTATTCGCGATGCGGTGCTGAAAAAGCTGCGGCCCGGCGCGGTGCTGGTCAACGCCTGCCGCGGCGGCATCGTCGACGAGGACGCGCTGCTGGAGCGGCTCGAGAGCGGCGCGCTGATGGCGGCCTGCTTCGACGTGTTCGCGATCGAGCCGGCGCAATGCGACAAGCTGCTCCACCATCCGAACATGCTGGCGGCGCCGCATATCGGCGCCTCGACCGAGGAGACGCGGCTGATCATGGTGCGGGCCGCCATCCGCGGCCTCGACATCGCCCGCGTGGTCGAGCCGGAGGAATTCTACGGGGTGTGATATAAGCTGCGAATGCATCGCTGAAGAGAAATCGAGGAGAGGAAACCGCCATGGCGCTGAAACCCGTCGTCATCTCCCGCAAGGCCGAAGCCGCCGCCGATGAGCGCGGAGGAGCGCCAGATGCGCGTCGATCTCGCCGCCTGCTACCGGCTGGTCGCGCACTACGACATGGACGACCTGTTCGCGACCCACATCTCGGCGCGGGTGCCGGGGCCGGAGGAGCACTTCCTGCTCAATCCCTACGGCCTGCTCTACACCCAGATCACCGCGTCGAACCTGGTCAAGGTCGATCTCGACGGCAACATCGTCAGCGACACCGAATATTCGATCAATCCGGCGGGCTTCGTCATCCATTCCGCCGTGCATGCGGCGCGGCCGGACGCCAAATGCGTGCTGCACACCCACACGGTCGCGGGCATGGCGGTGGCGAGCCTGGAGGAGGGCCTGCTGCCGCTGACGCAGAAGTCGATGCGCTTCTACAACCGCATCGGCTATCACGACTACGAAGGCGTCGCCGACGATCTCGACGAGCGCACGCGGCTCGTCGCCTCGCTCGGCAAGAACAATGCGCTGATCCTGCGCAACCACGGCCTGCTCACCTGCGGCAAGACCGTCGCGCAGGCGTTCCTGCTGATGCGCAATCTCGAGAAGAGCTGCAAGACCCAGCTCGCGGCGATGGCGACGCGGCGGCACGCTGATCAAGCTCTCGCCCAACCTGATGGAGCACGCCGCGGGCCAGTTCGAGAGCGGCGTCGACGGCCGCGCCAACGGCTGGCCGCGCTGCTGACGATGCTGGACGGGATCGATCCGAGCTATCGGAATTAGCGCAGCGACTATCGTGCAATCTCGACCCGTCATCCTGAGGTGCGCAGCGAAGCGTCGCCTCGAAGCATGCGCGAGCTCGGGCCGTCGCCCTTCGAGGCCCGTCGCTGCGCTCGGGCACCTCAGGGTGACGGGCAGAGGCTGAGTGCGCCGAGAGTCTACTTCTTCTGCGCCGGCGGCGTGAGCAGCTCGCCGGCTTCCGCCACGATGTTCTTCGGCGTGGCGAAGGCTTCCGCCAGCATCTTGTGGATCTCCGCGCCCGGTCATCGGCTCGATCTCGAGCTGCAGCTTCTCGGCCTCGGCGATGAAGCCGGGGTCCTTCATGGTGGCGTCGAACGCGCGGCGCAGCGCGGCGAGGCGATCCTCCGGCACGCCGGGCGGCGCGGCCATCGGGCGGCCGGTCTCCTGCCGCAGCAGGATCAAGGTCAGCACGCGCTTCTTGTGCGGGTCCTTCACGATGTCGAGCGCGGCCGGCGCGTCCGGCAGTTCGGGCAGCTTCTGCAAGGCGAGCTGCACGATCACGTTGAGCAGCTTGTCCTTGATCCAGTGCGGCCGCGACGCCTTCATGGTCGACCATGACAGCCCGCAGATGCCCTCGACCTCGCGGCGCTCGATCGAGAGCGTCAGGCCGGCGGCGGGATCGTAGCCGGCGATCACGCGGAATTTGGTGTCGAGCAGCGCGTTGAGCACCTTCGGCATCAGCGCGGTGTTCGAGGTCGCGCCGGCGGCGCCGACGATCACCTCGCGCTCCTGCGCCTGCTCGATCCTCTTGATCGGGCTCTCGTGCCAGGTCGCGCAAACGCTCTGCTGCTTGCCGATCGAGCCGAGCCAGTTGAGCTTGAGCGGGTCGTAGCGCGCGCCGACCGCGCCGAACAGCGGATCCATGGTGACGTTGTTGGCGAAGGCGCCGATGGTGCCGCCGTCCTTCTCGGCGGTGGTGTAGATCGCGGACGCAGCGGCGAGCCCGCCGGCCGCCGGCTGGTTCTTGGCGATGAAGGTCGGATTGCCGGGGATGTGCTTGCCCATGTGGCGGGCGAGCGTGCGGTAGTAGACGTCGTAGCCGCCGCCGGCGCCGCCGCCGATGATCAGGTTGATCTGCCGGCCTTTGTAGAATTCTTCGACCGATTGGGCGGAGGCGGATGTCGCTGTGGCCACGATCGCCAGTGATGCGAGGCGAGACGCGTCGCAACTCGAATGGTCATAAGGCTCTCCACCAGGCGCTATCTGATCCGTCACCCTGAGGTGCCCGAGCTGAAGCGAGGTCGATCTCGAACGATGGCTGCGATCGCTCCGACTGCGTGCGTCCATCCTTCGAGGGCCGGCTTCGCCGGCCGCCTCAGGATGACGGATCAAAGGGTCTACCGCTTGCCGTACTTCTTTTCGAGTGCGGCAAAGAGGCCCTCCTTGCGCAGCGCCTCCAGCACCGACAGGTCGATGTAGTCGTCGAGGTTGCGGCTCACCGCGGGCGGGAAATGCGCCAGGATGTTCTCGGCGCCGGCGCGCGGCACCGCGAGGTCGAGCGGCGTCATCTGGGTGAAGTCGGTATAGGTGATCTCGACGATCTTGGGATCGGTCGACGCGCGTGCCCTTGGCCAGCACCTGCTTGGCGCGCGCGGGCTCGGCGATCGCGAGGTAGTTGCCTTCGGCGGTGGCGCGCAGGAAGCGCGCCATCACGTCGCGGTTCTCGTTCAGGTATTTCTGGCTCACCACCAGCGTCGAGAACAGCCACGGGATGCGCTCGGCGGCGAGGTCGACGATCGGCTTGAGCCCCATGTCGCGCGCGGCGGTGGCGAACGGCTCGTTGAGCATGGTGGCCTTGACCTCGCCGGCCTTGAGCGCTTCGAGCCGCTTGAGGCTGTCGCCGAGCTCCTTGATCTCGACGTCCTTGCGGGTGAGCTTCAGCCGTTCGAGCGCGATGGTGGCGACCGCGTCGCTCTCCGAGCCGGCGGCGCTGATCGCGACCGTGCCGCCCTTGAGCTCGGCGGCGGACTTCACCGCCGGCACCGTGAAGAAGCCGAAGCGGATGATGTTGGCGAGCGAGGCGATGGTGCGGAGGTCGGCGCCCTTCTGGTTGAGCTGCACCACCGAGGAGAGGCCGACATGCATCACGTCGAGCTTGCCGGCGCGCACTTCGGCGGCGCCGCGGCTGCCGCCGCCCATGTTGCTCAGCGTGACCTTGAGATTGTGCTTGGCGTAGAGGCCGGCGTCGTCCGCCATCCAGATCGCCAGCACGGTGTTGGCGGTGCCGGAGGTGCCGACGCGGACCTCGGCGGGTGCCTGCGCGAGGGCGGGGGAATGCAACATGGCCAGCGTCAGCAAGCCTGCGGCGAATGATTTTGTTGTCATGTTCGTTGTCCTCCCAGTGGCGAGCTCTCGTAGCCCGGATGGAGCGAAGCGAAATCCGGGTAGGACTGTCCCGCATTGCGCTTCGCTCCATGCGGGCTACGTCCTCACAGCTTCCCGTATTTCTTCTGCATCGCGGCGAAGAAGCCGCTCTTGCGCAGCTCCGTCGAGCACGCTGCCGTCGACGTAGTCGGCGGGATTGCGGCTGCCGCTGCCGGCGCTGATCTTGAGCACGTTCTCGACGCCGGGCATCGAGATGTCCATGTCGGGCGGCGACTGCGCGCGGAAATCCTCGTAGCTGATGTCGATGATCTTCTGGTTCTTCACATTGAGCTCGCGCGCCAGCACCGCCTTGGCGCGCGCGGCGTCGGTCAGCGCGAGGTAGTTGCCCTCGATCACGGCGCGCATGAAGCGCAGCGCGAGGTCGCGCCGCTCCTTCAGGTCGCTGCGCCGCACCACCACGCCGCTGAACAGCCACGGGATCTTCTCGGCGGCGAGATCGATCAGGATGTTGACGCCCTGCTCGCGCGCCTGGCTGGTGGTCGGCTCGTTGATCGCGGTCGCCTTGATCTCGCCGGCGCGCACCGCGGCGAGCCGCTTGGCGCCGCCGCCATATTCCTTCACCGTCACGTCGGCGCGCGTCATGCCGAAGCGCTCCAGCGCCAGCGTCACGGTGGAATCGCTCTCCGATCCGATGCTGCTCACGCCGATGACGCCGCCCTTGAGGTCGGCGGCGGTCTTCACGTCCGGCGCGGTCGCGATCACGAAGCGGATCACGTTGCTCATCGATCCGATCAGGCGCAGGTCGCCGCCGGCGACGGTTGGCCTGCACCACCGACGACATGCCGACCCGCATCAGGTCGATATTGCCGGCCTGCAATTCCTTCGCGCCGCGGGTGCCGCCGCCCATGTTGATGATCTCGACCTTGAGGCCGTTGGCGGCATAGAAGCCGCCCTCCTGCGCCATCCACACCGGCAGCACGGTGTTGACGGCGTCGGTGATGCCGACGCGGAACGGGACGAGCTGCTGGGCGGAGGCGGATTGGCAGCACAGAGCGCGAGCGCAGCGGCGACAGCGCGAACTGCAGATTGCATGGCGATCCTCCGAACACGTTTCTTGTTTCGTAGCCCGGATGGAGCGAAGCGAAATCCGGGATGGGCCGTCCCGCATTGCGCTTCGCTCCATGCGGGCTACAAGCGGAAATCAAAACTCCCGGAACAGCCTCCCGAATCCCTGGATCTTGTCGTTCACGCCGCAGCGCCGCAGCGCGTCCCAGACGATCGCCTGGTGCGCGGTCATCACGTTGACGCCGAACTCCTTCTCCAGCACGTCGATCGCGCCGGCGGTCGGCCAGTGCGGCGAGGGCAGGAAGATCGAGTCGGCGTCGGGATGCTCCTTCATCAGCTTGCGGCCCATCTCGACCGCGGCGTGCTGCGGGATCGCGCCGATCCGGTTGAACGCGCTGCCCCAGCCGGTCGCGCCCAGCAGCTCGCAGCCGAAATGCTCGGCATAGCCGGCGATGCGGGCGGTGTCGGAATGGGCGTAGGGCTGCGCCACCACGACCTTCTTGCAGCCGAGCGCCTTGGCGGCCTTCTCCTGCGCCGCCGCGCTCGACGACACCTTGATGCCGATCTCGGCTTCGAGGTCGGCGATCATCTGCTCGGCGTTCTTGGCGCCGCGCGAGAGGTTGATCGGCACGCCGCCGAGCACGACGATGTCGCAGCCGGCCGCCGCCATCTCGCGCGCCGCGCGCATGCAGATGTCGTAGGACTGGTCGACCTCGTCCTTCGAGCGCACCACGATGGCGAGCGAGGTGACCACCAGCGACACGCCGTCCGGCACGATCTTGTAGAACTCGTAGGGGAAGATCTCGGTGGTCAGCGGCGGCGAGGTATAGCCGATCCGCGCGCGGTGGCCGTACATCTTGCCGTCCTCGATTTTCACTGGCGTCGTCATTGTTCTCACGCTGTTGGGAGAGGGTGTGGGCAAAGGCTACTGACGCATCAATGCGTTGTCCACCTGTCGTCAAACTGTCATCGTAGCCGTCATCGGTCAGTTATTTGCGCGTCGCCTATCGTCCGGGCCCATTCAATTCGACGAGGTATCGATGTCGACTTTGCGCGCTGGCAGCCTGGCCGCACTCATTCTGGGATCGTTGATCGTCGGCCCGGCGGCCGCAGACGACATCCAGGCCCGCTACTACCTCAGCGACGACACCCTGCTGCGCATCGGGCCGTTCACCTTCGAGGGCGGCAAGACGCTCAACCTCACCGTCGGCATCGGCTCGCGGCGCCTGGCGCGGCCCGAAGGATCCGCCGAACGTCATCTGGACGGTCGGCGACCGCGGTCCCAACATCGCCTGCAGCGAGATGAAGGAAATCGCCGGCATCGAGTTCGCGCCCTGCAAGGGCGTGCAGAACGGCCGCGTCTATCCGACGCCGTCCTATTCGCCGTCGATCTATCGCGTGATGCTGCTCGACGACGGCACCTTCCGCGTCACCGACGTCATCACGCTGAAGGACCGCGACGGCAATGCCGCTCAGCGGCATGCTCAATCCGCTGAAGACCGCGGCGACCGAAAACGCCATGGACGGCACCGGCAAGCCGCTGCCGCGCGAGCTCAACGGCTTCGACGCCGAGGGCATCGTGCGCCTCGCCGACGGCACGTTCTGGATCGGCGACGAGAACGGCCCGTCGATCGCCCATTTCTCCGCCGACGGCCGCATGATCGTGCGGCATGTGCCGCAGGGGACCGAAGGCGAATTCGCGGGCGCAAAATACGACGTCAAGGGCACGCTGCCGGCGATCCTGGCCAAGCGCGCGATCAACCGCGGCATCGAGTCGATGGCGATCTCGCCGGACGAACAGCTTCCTCTATTTCATCATGCAGAACCCGCTCGCCAATCCGGACGTGAAGACCTACCAGCAGGCGAAGAACACGCGGCTGTTCAAGATCGAGCGCGCGTCGATGAAGGTCGTCGGCGAATACGTCTACACGCTCGACGATCCCGGCACGCTTCCGCCGCGATCCGTCGAAGCGGCAGAACGATCCGCGCATCAGCGAACTGATGGCGATCGGACTCGACCGGCTGGTCGTGCTGGAGCGCACCGACCAGACCACGAAGCTCTACGAGGTCGAGCTCGGCGGCGCGACCAACATCGTCGGCACGCCGCTGGGACGATGCCGCGACGTCGCCGTCGCTCGAAGCAGACCGACCGTCGCGGATGCGAAGATCACGCCCGTGCCGAAGACGTTGCGGCTCGACACCGCCAATTTCCCCGACATCGTCGGCAAGACCGAAGGCATGGCGCTGCTCGGCGACGGCTCGCTCGCCCTCATCAATGACGACGACTTCGGCATCGCGGGCGGCCGCACGCAGATCGTCGTGCTGCGCGGGACCGGCATCGCAGCGCCGCTGAGCGAACAGTCGCTCGGCCTATTATCAATTCGGCTAAGGCAAACGCCGTGCACCTATTTGGTGCACGGCGCTATTTTATGCTCGCGATCGAGATCGCGGAATTCGTTGAGTTTTCGAGTTCCACGACATTGATTTGGTGCATTGCAACACAAGTGGTCTGCGTCACAACGCGCGTGGCGCACGGCTTCTCAATCGGAATCCCTCTGGCATTATCCATTACAGTTTGTGTAAATGCCCTCTTGGGAAAAGAGCGGTGTTGCACAAGACCGCAAATACCACGAAACGGCCATTGCAAGCAGCCGGCTCTGCCGGCTTAAAGCAACAGACCGTCGAGAAGAACGGTGGGGGACAGGAGGAGCAGGCATCATGGCATCATTGATCAATCCGCATTGCGCTCGGGGCGGCGGGGCTGTGCGCCGCCAGTGCGCTCGCGCCAATTCCGGCGCACGCCCAATGGCAACCGACGCGTCCCGTTGAATTCATCATCCCGGCCGGCACCGGCGGCGGCGCCGATCTGATGGCGCGCACGATCCAGGGGATCGTGACCAAGCACAATCTGATGAAGACGCCGATGGTGGTGATCAACAAGGCGGGCGGCGCCGGCGGCGAGGGCTTCCTCGACGTCAAGAACTCGCGCAACAACCCGCACAAGATCATCATCACGCTGTCGAACCTGTTCACGACGCCGCTCGCCACCGGCATTCCTTTCAGCTGGAAGGATCTGACGCCGGTCGCGATGCTGGCGCTCGACGAGTTCGTGCTCTGGGTCAACGCCGAGACGCCGTACAAGTCGGTCGAGGACTACATCGGCGCGATCAAGAAAGCCCCGCCCGGCCAGTTCAAGATGGGCGGCACCGGCTCGCGGCAGGAGGACCAGATCATCACGGTCGCGATCGAGAAATCGACGGGCGTGAAGTTCACCTATATCCCGTTCCGCGGCGGCGGCGAGGTCGCCGTTCAGCTGGTCGGAAATCACGTCAACTCGACCGTCAACAATCCGAACGAAGCGATCGCGCAGTGGCGTGGCGGCAAGGTGCGTCCGCTCTGCGTGTTCGACAGCAAGCAGCTGCCCTACAAGGAGACAATCGTCGACAACCTGTCGTGGGCGAGCATCCCGACCTGCAAGTCGCAGGGCCTCAACACGGAATACCTGATGTTGCGCGGCATCTTCATGGCGCCCGGCGCGACGCCGGAGCAGGTTAATTTCTATGTCGAGCTGTTCAAGAAGGTGCGGGAAACGCCTGAGTGGCAGAAGCTGATGGTCGAAGGTGCCTTCAATCAGACCTTCATGACCGGCACCGAGTACAGCAATTGGGTGGCTGCCGAAGAGCAGCGCCATCGCGAACTCATGGCCGAGGCCGGCTTCCTGGCGAAGTAATCCGATCGAAGATCATCCGCCGGCGGAACGATCCGCCGGCGGCGTAACCGCCACTGCGGAGAGTGATTGATGTCCGACGAAACGCACATGGCCGAGTCCGGGCCATCGCACCGCACCGTCGAAATCGCCGTCGCGCTGCTCACCCTGGCTTTCGGAATTCTCATTCTTGTTGGCAGCTGGCAGGTCGGCATCAACTGGGGCGTCGAAGGTCCGAAGCCCGGGTTCTTCCCATTCTACATCTCGCTCTTCATCATCGTCGCGAGCATCTACAACCTGGTGCAGGCCATGACCTTGGGAGGCATCAAGGGCGGCCTGTTCTCAAGCTGGGAGCAATTGCGGCGCGTGATGTCGGTGGTGGTGCCATCGACCATCTATGTGGCGCTGGTTCCGTTTCTTGGCATGTACGTCTCATCGGCCATGCTCATCGGCGTCTTCATGATGTGGCTCGGTAAATACAGCCTCTGGAAGACGCTGCCGGTCGCGGTCGGCGTGCCGGTCGTCGTCTACATCGTGTTCGAGAGCTACTTCCAGATCCCGCTTCCCAAGGGACCGGTCGAATATTGGCTGGGGCTGTAACGCAAAGCGCGCCGAGGGCGGGACAATCGTTCAGGGACGAAAAGCTACATGGAAGAAATCGCCAATTTGATGCACGGCTTTGCGACCGTTCTTGAGCCGTTCAACATCGGCGTCATGATCATCGGCATCCTGCTCGGCGTGATCATCGGCGTGCTGCCCGGCCTGGGCGGCGCCAACGGCGTTGCGATTCTCCTGCCGCTGACGTTCTCCATGTCGCCGACCTCGGCGATCATCATGCTCTCCTGCCTCTACTGGGGCGCGCTGTTCGGCGGCGCCATCACCTCGGTGCTGTTCAACATCCCGGGCGAGCCGTGGTCGGTGGCGACCACATTCGACGGCCATCCGATGGCGCAGCAGGGCAAGGCCGGCGAGGCGCTCACCGCCGCATTCACATCGTCCTTCGTCGGCGCGCTGTTCGCGGTGATCGTCATCACGCTGGTGGCGCCACTGGTCGCGCGCTTCGCCCTGCAATTCGGCGCGGCCGAGAAATTCGGCGTGTATTTCCTGGCATTTTGCAGCTTCGTCGGCTTGAGCAAGGAGCCGCCGATGAAGACGGTCATTTCCATGATGGTCGGCTTTGCGCTCGCGGCCGTCGGGCTCGACCACATGACCGGGCAGCTCCGCCTGACCTTCGGCTTCACCGAATTGCTCGCCGGCTTCGACTTCCTGATCGCGGTGATCGGGCTGTTCGGCATCGGCGAGATCCTCCTGACGATGGAGGAGGGCCTCGAGTTCAAGGGCAAGAGGGCCAATATCAATCCGCGCGTGGTGCTCCAGACCTGGATGGAGCTGCCGCGCTACTGGGCGACCTCGATCCGCTCCTGCATCATCGGCTGCTGGATGGGCATAACGCCGGCCGGCGCCACGCCGGCGTCGTTCATGAGCTATGGCATCGCCAAGCGGATGTCGCCGCGCGGCAAGAACTTCGGCAAGGGCGAGATCGAAGGCGTGGTGGCGCCCGAAACCGCGGCGCACGCGGCCGGAACCTCGGCGCTGCTGCCGATGCTCTCGCTCGGCGTGCCGGGCTCGCCGACCGCGGCCGTGCTGCTCGGCGGCTTGCTGATCTGGGGCCTGCAGCCCGGTCCGCTGCTGTTCGTGGAGCAGAAGGAATTCGTGTGGGGCCTGATCGCCTCGATGTATCTCGGCAACATCGTCGGCCTCATCATCGTGTTGACCTGCGTGCCGGTCATGGCCGCGATCCTGCGTATCCCGTTCCCGGTCATCGCGCCGGTCATCCTGGTGCTGTGCGCCATCGGCGCCTACACGGTGCACAACAACCCGTTCGACGTCGTCATGATGATGGTGTTCGGCGTGCTCGGCTATGTGCTGAAGAAATGCGACTATCCTCTTGCCCCGCTGGTATTGGCCTTGGTGCTCGGCGACAAGGCCGAGGAGGCGTTCCGGCAGGCGCTGCTCGGATCGCAGGGTAGCCTCACGGTCTTCTGGTCGAATGGGCTGGTCGGCTCGATCATGGCGCTCGGGCTGATTGCGCTGTTCTGGCCGATCATTCAGAACAGTGTCGCGCGGCTTCGTCCGCGCCCGGCGATCTGAACCTGAGCATGATCCCGAAAAGTGGATACCGGTTGTCGGAAAAGATCATGCTCAATCGAGGAGCGTCGGCCTCAACCGGGATCGTTGGGTCGGCGCTGCTGAGACGCGAGTTCGTCCGCTTTTGAGATTGCGGCCAGTTGTGGAACTGGAATAATGTATACCACTTGGCGACGGATGGTGTTCAAATGAGTACAAGCGAAAACCCCAGACAGCGTGAAAATGATGGCGTGACCGAGGGGGCGATGACGCGCGTGGCTGTATCTCCCATCGATACGCCAGCCAGCTTCAAAAACAAAGCCTATGCGGCACTCAAGGGCGTTATCGTTTCGATGGACGTCTACCACAGCCGCGCCGACATCAGGCTCGACGAGCGCAGGCTGGCACGCGATTTCGGCATCAGCCGCACGCCGGTGCGCGAAGCCATGGCGCAGCTCGAGCGCGAAGGCTTCGTCCGCGCGGTTCCGCGCCGCGGCATCTATGTGGTGCGCAAGACCAAGACCGAGGTGATCGAGATGATCACCGCCTGGGCTGCGCTGGAGAGCATGGCGGCGCGGCTGATTACCGAGAACGCCACCAACGACGACATCGCTTCGTTGCGGCGGATGTTCGTGAACTTCGAGAACGGCGAGCTGCGCGCCCATCTCGACGAATACTCGGAAGCGAATATCGAATTCCACCAGACCATCATCCGCATGAGCGCCAACAGCGTGCTGATCGACCTGGCGGAAAACCTCTTCACCCATATGCGCATGATCCGGCGCAAGACCATCGGCGAGAAAGACCGCGTCGACCGCTCGATCCGCGATCACATGCACATCATCGAGGCGCTCGAAGCGCGCGACACCGCGCGCGCCGAAACCCTCGTGCGCGACCATGCGCTCGGCCTCGCCGAGCACGTCGCCAAATACGCCGATTATCTCGATTGAACAGAATGCGGGAGGTTTCCCATGGCTGAGGCCGCAGTGAAGACAAAGGCGCCGGACAATGCAGCCGGAGTAGAGCCGGAGCTGACGGACGGCTTTCATTTGGTCATCGATGCGCTGAAGCTGAACGGCCTCACCACGATCTACGGCGTGCCCGGCATCCCGATCACGGATTTCGGCCGCATGGCGCAGGCCGCGGGCATCCGCGTGCTCTCGTTCCGTCACGAACAGAACGCCGGCTACGCGGCCGCCATCGCCGGCTTTCTGACGAAAAAGCCCGGCGTCTGCCTCACGGTGTCGGCTCCCGGCTTCCTCAACGGGCTGACGGCGCTTGCCCACGCCACCACCAACTGCTTCCCGATGATCCTGATCTCGGGCTCGTCCGAGCGCGAGATCGTCGATCTGCAGCAGGGCGACTACGAAGAGATGGACCAGCTCGCCATCGCCAAGCCGCTCTGCAAGGCGGCATTCCGCGTGCTGCACGCCGCCGATATCGGCATCGGCGTCGCGCGCGCGATCCGCGCGTCCGTCTCCGGCCGTCCGGGCGGCGTCTATCTCGATCTGCCGGCCAAGCTGTTCGGGCAGGTCATGAATGCGGATGCCGGCAAAAAGTCGCTGGTCAAGGTCATCGACCCGGCGCCGGCTCAGATTCCTGCGCCGTCCGCGGTGAAGCGCGCGCTCGACGTGTTGAAGAGCGCCAAGCGTCCGCTGATCATCCTCGGCAAGGGCGCAGCCTATGCGCAGGCCGATGACGCGATCCGTGCGCTGGTGGAAAAAAGCGGCGTGCCGTTCCTGCCGATGAGCATGGGCAAGGGTCTGCTGCCCGACACGCATCCGCAATGCGCGGGCGCCGCGCGCTCGACGGTGCTGAAGGACTCCGACGTCGTGATGCTGATCGGCGCGCGGCTCAACTGGCTATTGTCGCACGGCAAGGGCAAGACCTGGGGTGACGCGCCGAAGAAGTTCATTCAGATCGACATCGAGCCCAAGGAGATGGACTTCGAACGTCGAGATCGCCGCTCCGGTGGTCGGCGACATCGGCTCCTGCGTTGGGGCCCTGCTTGAAGGCATGGGCAGTTGGCCGGCGGCGCCGACCGATTGGATCAACGCCGTCAAGACGAAGCGAGAAGAGAACGTCGCCAAGATGGCGCCGCGGCTGATGAACAACAACGCGCCGATGGATTACCACGGCGCGCTCGGCGTGTTGCGGACCATCGTCAAGGAGCGGCCGGACGCCATCCTGGTCAACGAAGGCGCCAACACCCTCGACCTCGCGCGCGGCATCATCGACATGTACCAGCCGCGCAAGCGCCTCGACGTCGGCACCTGGGGCATCATGGGCATCGGCATGGGCTCCGCCATCGCCGCCGCCATCGAGACCGGCAAGCCGGTGCTCGCGATCGAGGGCGACTCGGCCTTCGGCTTCTCCGGCATGGAGGTGGAGACGATCTGCCGCTACAAGCTGCCGATCTGCGTTGTCATCTTCAACAACGACGGCATCTATCGCGGTACCGACGTCAACGCGGCCGGGTCCGATCCCGCGCCCACGGTGTTCGTCAAGGGCGCGCGCTACGACAAGATGATGGAGGCTTTCGGCGGTGTCGGCGTCAACGCGACGTCGCCGGACGAGCTCAAGCGCGCCGTGAACGAGGCGATGGACTCCGGCAAGCCGACCCTCATCAATGCGGTGATCGACCCGGCAGCCGGCAGCGAGAGCGGCCGCATCGGCAACCTCAATCCGCAAAGCGTGCTGCGCAAGAAATAACGGCGTGACCAGAAAGACGAAGGGGACGGCAATGGCAACCCGCAAAGCCAAGAAGACGAAATCCAAGAAGACATCCAAGACCAAAGCTGCGGCGAAGAAGTCCGTCAGGAAGGTCGTGAAGCTGAAGCCCAAGACTTCGGCTAACAAGGCGGCGGCGAAGAAGGTGGCCAAGACCGCGTCCGCGAACGGGCTGCCGAAGCCTTCGGCCAAGCCCTGGGGTCAGGCCGGCAAGGCGCTGGACGGCGTGAAGGTGCTCGACTTCACCCATGTGCAGTCGGGACCGACCTGTACGCAACTGCTCGGCTATATGGGCGCCGATTGCATCAAGGTGGAGCGGCCGGGCGTCGGCGACATCACGCGTGGCCAATTGCGCGACGTGAAGGGCCAGGACAGCCTTTATTTCACGATGCTCAACGGCAACAAGCGCTCGATCACCATCGACTCCAAGCATCCCAAGGGCAAGGAAATCCTCGAACGCCTGATCAGGCACTGCGACGTGCTGGTCGAGAATTTTGCGCCCGGCGCGCTCGACCGCATGGGCCTGACCTGGGAGTACATCCACAAGACCAACCCGCGCATGATCGTCGCGTCGGTGAAGGGCTTCGGCCCCGGTCCCTACGAGGACTGCAAGGTCTACGAGAACGTCGCGCAATGCGCGGGCGGCGCGGCTTCGACCACCGGCTTCCGCGATGGTCCGCCGCTGGTCACCGGCGCGCAGATCGGCGATAGCGGCACCGGCCTGCATCTCGCGTTCGGCATCTGCTGCGCGCTCATCCAGCGGCAGCGCACCGGCCGCGGCCAGAAGGTGCTGTGCGCGATGCAGGACGGCGTGCTTAACCTCGCGCGCGTCAAACTGCGCGACCAGCAACGGCTCGCGCACGGCCCGCTCAGCGAATACAGCCAGTACGGTGAGGGCGTCGCGTTCGGCAAGGCGGTGCCGCGCGCCGGCAACGACTCCGGCGGCGGACAGCCCGGCTGGATCCTCAAGTGCAAGGGCTGGGAGGACGATCCCGACGCCTACATCTATTTCATCACCCAGGCGCCGGTGTGGGGTCCGATCTGCGATCTGATCGGCAAGCCGGAATGGAAGACCGATCCCGACTACGCCACGCCGCCGGCGCGGCTGCCGCGGCTGCGCCACATCTTCGATACCATCGAGGCGTGGACCAAGACCAAGACCAAGTTCGAGGTCATGAACGTCTGCAACGAGCATGACATCCCGGTCGGCCCGATCCTGTCGATGAAGGAGATTGCCGAGGAGCAATCGCTGCGCGACACCGGCACCGTGGTCGAGGTCGATCATCCGGGGCGCGGGAAATATCTCACCGTCGGCAATCCGGTGAAGATGTCGGACTCGATCACCGAGGTGCAGCGTTCGCCGCTGCTTGGCGAGCACACTGAGGAAATCCTCACCAAGGTGCTTGGCTATTCCGCCAAGGAGCTTGAAGCCATCAAGTCGTCCGGCGCGATCACGCCGCCGGAGAAGCCGGCAAAGGCCGAGGCGGCATAGCGAGGCAGATGAGATGCTAACCCTCCCCCTTGTGGGGAGGGTCGCTCGCCGAAGGCGAGCGGGGTGGGGGTCGTTGTTGGTCAGTGCGTCGCACAGCCACCCCCCTCCCTAACCCTCCCCCGCAAGGGGGGAGGGGACACCAGCGGAGTTGGGGAGAGAAACGTATGCGTATCGTGGTTCACGGCCAGCAGGCGTTCGGGAAGGCCGTGCTGGAGGCGCTCATCAAGCGCGGCGAGAATGTCGTCGCGGTCTATGTCGCGCCCGAGAAGCCGGGCCAGAAGGCCGACCCGTTGAAGGAGACGGCGATCGCCGCCAATCTTCCGGTCTATCAACCCGAGTCCTACCGCAAGCCGGAGGTGTGGGCGGAGTTCAAGGCGCTCAAACCCGACCTGCAGGTGATGGCGTTCGTCACGCTGTTCGTGCCGGAAGACTTCCTCAACATCCCGACCCACGGGTCGATCCAGTATCACCCGTCACTGCTGCCGGCTTATCGCGGCGCCAGCGCGATCAACTGGCCGATCATCCTCGGCGAAAAGGAAACCGGCCTCTCGATCTTCTGGCCCGACAACGGCCTCGATACCGGCGATGTGCTGCTGCAGAAGAAGACACCTATCGGTCCCAAGGATACGCTCGGCACCGTCTATTTCGATCGCCTGTTCCCGATGGGTGTCGAGGCGATGCTGGAGTCGGTCGATCTGGTGAAGGCCGGCAAGGCGCCGCGCATCAAGCAGGACGAGGGCAAGGCGACCTACGAGGGTCGCGCTACCGCCGACATCGCCAAGATTGACTGGGGCAAGTCCTGGCGGCAGATCGACCCGCTGATCCGCGGCTGCAATCCGGCGCCCGGCGCGTGGACGACGCTCGAGGGCAAGACCGTGAAAATCTTCGACGCCACGCCGCTGCCGGCGAAAGACCCGAAGGGCATCGCCGGCAAATACGGCGAGATCGTCGCGGTCGAGGATGACGGCTTCACCGTCGTTTGTCCCGACGGCCGCATCAAGGTCACCCGCGTGCAGGTCGACGGCCCGAAAGTCGGCGCCGGCGAGTGGGCCAAGGCCGCCAACCTCGCCACCGGCGCGAGGTTCACATGATTCCCTCAGCGTCATGGCCGGGCTTGTCCCGGCCATCCACGTCTTTGGCTCGGTGGTCAAGACGTGGATGCCCGGCACAAGGCCGGGCATGACGAACTCAAAGATATCACCCTTGTCTCGCTCTATTTGACGGATCAATCGCCATGCCTGCGTCTCAGCACCAATCGCCGAAATCCGACATCGAAATCGCCCAGGCCGCCAAGAAACGGCCGATCATGGACATCGCGCGCGAGAAGCTCGGCATCGCGCCGGAGAATCTCGATCCCTACGGCCACTACAAGGCCAAGGTGTCGATGGACTACATCAAGTCGCTCAAGAACAAACCGAACGGCAAGCTGATCCTGGTCACCGCGATCACGCCGACACCGGCGGGCGAGGGCAAGACCACGACCACCGTCGGCCTCACCGACGCGCTCAATCACATCGGCAAGAAGGCGATGCTGTGCCTGCGCGAGCCATCGCTCGGCCCGTGCTTCGGCGTGAAGGGCGGCGCCGCCGGCGGCGGCTATGCGCAGGTCGTGCCGATGGAGGACATCAATCTCCATTTCACCGGCGACTTCCACGCCATCGGCACCGCGCACAATCTGCTCTCGGCGCTGATCGACAACCACATCTACTGGGGAAATTCGCTCGGCCTCGACGGCCGCCGCATCGCTTGGCGTCGCGCCATCGACATGAACGATCGCAGCCTGCGTTCGATCGTGTCATCGCTCGGTGGCGTCGCCAACGGCTTTCCGCGCGAGGACGGCTTCGACATCACGGTCGCGTCCGAGGTGATGGCGATCTTCTGCCTCGCCAGCGATCTCGAAGACCTCAAGAAGCGGCTCGGCAACATCATCATCGGCTACACCCGCGACCGCAAGCCGGTGCGCGCCTCCGACCTCAAGGGCCAGGGCCCGATGACGGCGCTGCTCAAGGATGCGCTGTCGCCCAATCTCGTGCAGACGCTCGAAGGCACACCGGCCTTCATCCATGGCGGACCGTTCGCCAACATCGCGCATGGCTGCAATTCCGTGCTCGCCACCACCACCGCGCTCAAGCTGACCGACTACGTCGTGACCGAGGCCGGTTTCGGCGCCGACCTCGGCGGCGAAAAATTCCTCGACATCAAGTGCCGCAAGACCGGGCTTGCGCCCGACTGCGCGGTGATCGTTGCAACCATTCGCGCGCTGAAGATGCACGGCGGGGTCAAGAAGGAAGACCTCAAGACCGAGAACCTCAAGGCGCTCGAAGCCGGCATGGCGAACCTCCAGCGCCATGTCGAGAACATCCAGAAATTCGGCATTCCGGCGGTGGTCTCGATCAACCGCTTCTCCGCCGACACCGACGCCGAGATCGCGCTCGTCCAGGAGAAATGCAAGGCGCTCGGCGTCGAGGCGCTGATGGCCGACCATTGGGCGATGGGCGGCGAGGGCGCCGCCGACGTCGCGCGCGCCGTGGTCAAGACCATCGACGCCGGCAAGAGCAAGCTCAAGCTGCTCTATCCCGACGAGCGGCCGCTGCTGGAGAAGATCCGCACCATTGCCCAGGAGATTTATCGCGCGAAGGATGTCGACGCGCCGAAGGCGGTGCGCGACCAGCTCGAAGCGTTCGAGAAGATGGGCTACGGCAAACTCCCGGTCTGCATCGCCAAGACGCAGTATTCGTTCACCACCAACGGCGACCTCAAGGGCGCGCCGACCGATCACATCATCAATGTGCGCGAGGTGCGGCTTTCCGCGGGCGCGGAATTCGTGGTGGCGGTCTGCGGGGAGATCATGACCATGCCCGGCCTGCCGCGTGTGCCCGCGGCCGACTCGATCGACGTCGGCGCGGACGGCAAGATCGTCGGGTTGTTCTAGCTCAGTCGAGATTGATCTCGCGGTAGATATTGGGGTCCAACGTGATGCCGCCCGGGGCGAACGGGCGGTCGTAGGCCATGAGCAGCGTCAGGCAGACCGCGGTCGCGGTCGAGAAAATGACAAGCGTGGTTGCTTTGGCGCGCGGCCGGCCGATGTGAATGAGCCCCGTCGTCAGGATGATCAGCGCGGCCAGGATCAGGATGACGGCCCACTGGATCGGTGCGATCTCAGCGTGGCTGATCCTGATGCGATTGACGCGTGCGTCGTAGGCCCTCGCGATGGCATCGAGCGCACGATGTTGCGTAAGTTGCTGCTGCGGGTGCGCCGTCGTAAACGACAAGACTGTCGACATCGCATTTTTTAGGCCGACGGGCTCAGTGCGCAAGCTGCCCTCGAACCTTCCCATGGCCGGCCAATCCTCGGTCTCGATGAACTCGACATGTTGCTTGAGGTTGGCGCGGAGCTTGGCGCGGATCTCCGCCGGAAACGAATTGGCGAGCAGGGCGACTTCGCTGATCGCGCCGACCTCGCGTCCTACGTATTCCTGCGCATGGCCGACATTCTCCCAGACCCGCGCGGCCAGGAACGCAAGCATGAGGCCCAGGATGACCGCGAGCGGAGTGAGCGTCACCGGGGAGATCGATTTGAGCTCTTCGGCGACGCCGCGCCGCGACAGGATCGTCACCACCGCGAAAACGATTGCCGCAAACACATAGGTCAATAGCAAGATGATGATGGCGATACCGGCCGTCGATTGCTCTTCAATCCAATAAATAATGGTTTGCATAGCGGGCGTCCTGGTTCGGGTTTCCCGCCCTACAATCTCGTTGGTGCGTTAAAAAACTACCCTTGCGGGTCCCGATAGGGGATGGTCTCGCGTGCCAGCTTGACCAGATGGCGCGCCAAGTCCGTCTGCTGCTCCTCCAGGATGTGCCCGACCAGGCCGGCGCAGCGCGACACCACGGCGATCGCCCGAACGATCTCCGGCGGAATCCCGATCTCCAGCAACAGTGCGGCAAGCGCGCCGGTCGCGTTGATCGTCACGTGTCTTCCAGCGGTCTCGTCGATGACCGTGGATAGCTTGAGCAGGAGCTGGACATAGCGCCCGTCCAGTTTGTTGTCGCGGGCGACGCGCAGCAGCGGCGGCGTGCGCGGATCGTCTGGTTTGTGCAGCGCGTGTCCGAAACCGGGCACCGCTTCCTTGCGCTGGCGGTGCTCCGCGACGATGCGGCGGCACCAGCCGTCGGTGTCGGCTTCGTTGACGCCCTTGGCCAGCAGGTCGGCGCAACCTTCCATGGTTCCGGCGTGCACGCTTCCGATCGCGAGCAGGCCGGCGCCGATCGACACCTGAATCTGGTCGGGAACGCTTTCGGCGGTCAGCCGTGCAATAAACGCGGACGGCGTGAAGCCGTGCTCCATCAATGTCACCAGACAGGCGTCAAGCACGCGGGTCTGCGCGGCATCGGGCATCCGGCCGGTGACCAGGAAATAGAAGACCTCTGTGAAGCTGTGCTTCCCGATGAGCTCGTTGACGAGATCGCGCCCGCGGATCGTGACGCTGGTGGCGTTCGCGGTCGCGATATGGGTGATCGGCTGTGACATTCGTTACTCGCTTATTTTGTTCTTGAAATCGTATCCTGGATGATCCGCGTGAGCGACGCATCCAGTTTCGTCGCCTGCGCCACCGCTTCCTGGACCTCCGCGCCCGACGCCGGGCTCAACTGGAATCCGGCCTTCGTAATGTCTTCGACGAAGGCGTCATCCTTGACCATCCGGTCGAACGCGGCGCGCAGCGCCGCGACGCGCTCCGCGGGCGCCTCGGGCGGCAGGATGAACGAGCGCCCGACGTCGACATTCGACGCCATGAAGCGCGCGACCGCCCGCTGTTCCGCCGTCCGG
>CAWKMR010000070.1:0-73820 GCA_963850705.1 uncultured Alphaproteobacteria bacterium
TGTTATAGGGCGGCGGGGAAACGAGACCAAGGCATGTCCACCGAAGTGATGAGCACGGCGCTGCGTCCGCGGCTTACGCCGCGGCCACCGCGACGCGGTTGCGGCTCGAGCACGTCGTCATGGGCGGCGCCATCGTCTCGCTCATCGTGCTGGTGGTGCTGCCGCTGGCTTCCTGCTGGTCGGCAGCTTCAGGGGCCGGCGGGCTCGAGCCTCGACGCCTATTCCGAGGTGCTGACCGGCCGGCTCTACGTCAATGCGCTCAAGAATTCGCTCATCCTCGGCGCCTGGAGCGGGCTGTTCAGCCTGCTGATCGGCCTGCCGCTGGCCTGGGCGGTGGCGCGCACCGACGTGCCGGCGCAAGCCGCTGTTCCAGGTCACCGCGACGCTGTCCTACCTGTCGCCGCCATTCCTGACCGCGATCGCGCTCACCTATCTGTTCAGTCCCAATGCCGGGCTGAGCAACGTGCTGATGCGCGACGTGCTCGGCGCTGCCCTGGCTCACCTTCAACATCTTCTCGATGACCGGTCTCGTGCTCGTCACGGTGATGCACACGTTCCCGTTCGTGTATCTGCTGGCGTCGAGCGCGCTGCAGTCGGTCGATGCCTCCTACGAGGAGGCGGCGCAGATCCTCGGCGCCTCGCAAGCTGCGCACCGCGTTCTCGATCACCGCGCCGCTGGTCGCGCCCGCCGTGCTGTCCGGCACGCTGCTCGCCTTCGTCAACGCCATTGCGCTGTTCGGCTCGCAGGCGATCATCGGGCTGCCCGGCCGCATCGTGACGCTGCCGACCCGCATCTACGCGCTGTTCGACTATCCGCCCGAATACGCGCTCGCCTCCGCGCTGTCGCTCGTGTTCATCCTCATCACGGTGGCGGCGCTCTATCTGCAGAACGCGTTCCTCAAGCGGCGCTCCTACGTGACGCTCGGCGGCAAGGGCTCGCGCCCGCAGATGATGCAGCTCGGCGTGTTCCGCTGGGTGCTGCTTCGGCTTCGTCGTGCTGGTGTTCTTCGTCTCGATCGTGCTGCCCTATGCGACGCTGATCGCGGTGTCGTTCTCGAAATCCTGGGGCCTGGAATTCTGGAAGAACCTCACGCTCGCGAACTACAAGTTCATCCTGTTCGAATACAACGTCACCCAGCGCGCGATCATGAACAGCCTGTTCCTGGCGATCGTGGCCGCGACCTTCGCCGTGCTGCTCGGCGCGGTCATCGGCTGGATCGACCTGCGCACCAAAATTCCCGGCCGCAAGGTCCTCGACTACGCCTCGCTGATTCCGCTCGGGCTGCCCGGCATCGTGATGGCGGTGGCGCTGATCCAGTTCTGGCTGGCGATGCCGCTCGCGCTCTACGGCACGCTGACGATCCTGCTGCTCGCCTATGTCGGCCGCTACATCCCGCTCGGCGTGCGCGCCGCCAATGCCTCGCTGCGCCAGGTCGACCAGTCGCTGGAGGAGAGCGCGCAGATCCTCGGCGCGAATTGGACCACCACCATGCGCGAGATCACGCTGCCGCTGATCCGGCCCGGGCTGTTCGCCGGCTGGCTTTGGTGTTCGTGCCGGTGATCCAGGAGCTGTCGGCGTCGATCCTGCTGTTCTCGTCGAGATCGATCACGCTCGCGGTGGCGGTCTACAATCTCTACGAGACCGGCTATATCGAGCCGGTCGCGGCGCTCGCGATGATCAACATGGTCGATCATCGGCGCCGCGATCCTGCTGGCCTACCGCCTCGGCGGCCGCGGCGTCGCCTCGCGCACCGAAGCCGCGCCGGTGCATACGTAATTCAAGTCAAGTATCGAGTCGAGAGTAATGGCTGGAATCACGCATTCGCGGATTGTCGAAATCGTTCTCATCGCGCGAAAGCGATGTCGCGGCGGTGGCCGACGTCGATCTCGAGATCAAGGACAATTCCTTCGTCACGCTGCTCGGGCCGTCCGGCTGCGGCAAGACCACGACGCTGCGGCTGATCGCCGGCTACATCGTGCCCGACCGCGGCACCATCGAGATCGACGGCCGGCTCTTGTCGTCGCCGGGCTCCGTGGTGTCCGCCGGAGTCGCGCGGCATGGGCATGGTGTTTCAGAACTACGCGATCTGGCCGCACAAGAACGTGTTCGAGAACGTCGTGTTCGGCCTCAAGATCCGGAAGGTTCCCGCCGCCGAGGCGCGCCGCAAGGTCGAGGAGGCGCTGGCGCTGGTGAACCTCTCCGGCCTCGAGACCCGCTATCCGAGCGAGCTGTCCGGCGGCCAGCAGCAGCGCGTCGCGCTCGCCCGCTCGCTGGTGGTCGAGCCCGACATCCTGCTGCTCGACGAGCCGCTGTCCAATCTCGACGCCAAACTGCGCGAGCGCATGCGCTCGGAGCTCAAGGAGTTGCAGCGCCGCACCGGCATCACCTTCGTCTACGTCACCCACGACCAGGCCGAGGCGCTGGCGCTGTCCGACCAGATCGCGGTGATGAATCTCGGGCGCGTGCAGCAATACGGCACGCCGTTCGAGGTCTACGCCCATCCCGCCAACCGCATGGTGGCGGACTTCATGGGGCTGGTGAATCTCGTGCCCGGCAAGGTGCGCGGAGCGCAATGGCGCCGGCGGCACCGTCGAGATCGCGCCGGAGCTCGCGGTCGAAGGTCGACGCGCTCGACGGCGTTCTCGCCGGGCGACGCCGTCGAGGTCGCGATCCGTCCGGAGAGCATCCGGCTCGGCGCCGCCGTCCGGAGCGGGCGCCAAGGCGACAATCAGCAACCACGTCTTCCTCGGCAATATCAGCGAATATTACGCCACGCTGCCGTCAGGCCTGACGCTGCGGGTGCAGACCCATCCGCTGCAGCATTTCAAGGTCGGCGAGCCCTGCACGGTCGAGGTCGACGCCACCCTTTGCACCGTCTTCCGCGCCGGCAGCGGCGAGGCGAAGGCGGCGTAGTCATTCAAGGAGTCGACCGCATGAACAAGCCCATGACGACGCCGATCCGCGGCGAGGAGCACTGGACCAACAAGGGCGACGACGTCCGCCTTTTCCTGTGGAAGAAGTCGCCGATCCGTCCGGTCCGGCGCGGCACGATCCTGTTCGTGCACGGCTCGTCCATGGCCTCGACGCCGACCTTCGACCTGCAGGTGCCGGGCCGCAGCGATTCATCGGCGATGGATTATTTCGCCGCGCGCGGCTTCGACACCTGGTGCATGGACATGGAGGGCTACGGCAAGCTCCACCAAGACCCGCGACAACAACGCGCCGATCTCCTACGGCGCCGACGATTGCTTCGCCGCCGCCACCTACATCCAGAAGCTGCGCGGCGACGAAGCCGCTGCTGGTCTACGGGATATCGTCGGGCGCGTTGCGCGCCGCGTTGTTCGCGCAGCGGCATCCGGAGATGGTGCGGCGGCTCGCGCTCGACGCCCATGTGTGGACCGGCGAAGGCTCGCCGACGCTCGCCGAGCGCAGCAAGCGGCTCGCCGAATTCCGCGCCAAGAATCGGCGGCCGATCGACCGCGCCTTCGTGCATTCGATCTTCAACCGCGACCATCCCGGCACCGCCGACGACAATGTGATCGAGGCGTTCGCCGACGCGATCCTCAAGCTCGACGATTCGGTGCCGACCGGCACCTATGTCGACATGTGCTCCAATCTGCCGGTCTGCGATCCGGAGAAGATCACGGTGCCGACCATCATCATGCGCGGGCAGTGGGACGGCATCGCGAGCTTCGCGGACCTGACGAAGTTCTTCGAGAAGCTGCCGAACCCGGACAAGCAGTTCGCCGTGATGCCGGGGATCGCGCACGCGTCGATCCAGCAGAAGAACTACGCGATCGTGTACCACATCCTCTTGAGCTGGTTCACGCAGCCCGACCCGGTCTACACGGGACATGATACTTCTCATACCCGTCATGGCCGGGCTCGACCCGGCCATCCACGTCTTCGGCTTGAGGCCCTACTCAAGACGTGGATGCCGCGCGACAAGCGCGGGCATGACGCCGAGGAATGACTGCTCATTTGCGAAAGACCGAAATCATGACCCCGACCGAAAAAGCCAATCTCGACCTCGCCTACGAGCACTTCGCAGCCGAGAGCGCGCACGACACCGAGCGCACGCTCAAGACGCTGTCGGACGACGTGATGTATCGCGTGGTGGCGTCCGGCGACGTGGTCTACGGCAAGGAGGCGGTGGCGAAATATTACGACGTCTGGTGGACCGCGTTCCCCGACGTCAACATCGAGATCAAGCGCATCGTCGCGACCGGCGAATGGGTGTTCGCGGAGAATTTCGTGACCGCGACGCATCTCGGGCCGTGGCTCGGCATGGCGCCGACCGGCAAGAGGACGATCCAGCACCTGTGCGCGGTGATCCGCTGCCGCGACGGGCTGATGACCGAGGAGTCGGTCTACTACGATCAGCTCGAGCGGCTGCGCCAGCTCGGCTCGCGACTTCACCCTCGACGGCCGCGAGATCGACGTGCCGGCGTGGAAGGACCCGCCGAAATTCAAGTGGTAAGGTTGTGGGACTCTGCTCAGCACCCGGTGAGGTGAGCACACTCTCTCACACCCTCCCCCTTGTGGGGGAGGGTGGGGAGGGGGGTGATGCGAGTCGCAGCGCGACGTTTCCTCACTCACTACCCCCACCCCCGACCCCTCCCCACCATTAGGGCGTTCGCCCGTCTCGACGGGCTATGGGGAGGGAGAGACCGAGTCCCGCATCGAGCAGAGAGACATCGAGCTGCGTGCGCGGCTAATTGATCTCGATCCCCGCCGCCTTCACCAGCACGGCGTTGAGCTCGATCTCCTTGCGCACGAAATCGTCGAACGCCGCCGGCGACATCGGCATCGGCTCGCCGCCGGCCTTGTCGAGCCGCGCGATGACGGCCGGATTCTTCAGCGCCTTGATCGTCTCCTCATGCAGGCGCGCGACGATCGCCGCCGGCGTCTTCACCGGCAGGAACATGCCCATCCAGAAATTGTATTCGGAGTTCGGGATAGCCGGCCTCGACCGTGGTCGGCACGTCGGGCAGCGCCTTGGCGCGGCTCGCACTCGACACCGCCAGCGCATCGACCTTCTTGCCGGCGATCAGGCCGCGCGCCGGCGGCAGCGGCACGAAGTAGAAGTCCACGCGTCCCGACATGATCTCGGTCAGCGCCTCCGGCCCGCCCTTGAACGGGATGTGCTGCGCCTTGGTGCCCGCCGCCAGCATCAGCCGCTCGGCGTTGAGATGCGCGCTCGAGCCGGCGCCGGCCGAGGCGTAGTTCAGCGAGCCCTGCTTGGCGCGACCCGGCCTCGATCATGTCCTTGACCGATTTGTATTTGCCGGGCGCCGTCACCAGCACGTTCGGCACGTTGGCGAGCGCGGTGATCGCGGCGAAATCCTTGCGCGCGTCGTAGCCGGGATTGGCGTAGGTGGTCGCGGTCACGGCATGGGTGCTCGAATGCACCAGGATGGTGTGGCCGTCGGGATCGGCCTTCGCCACCAGGCCGACGCCGAGCGTGCCGCCGGCGCCGCCGCGGTTCTCGACGATCACCGGCTGGCCGATCTGGGTCGAGACCTGCTCCATCACCGCGCGCGCGACGATGTCGACGGCGCTGCCGGCGGTGAACGGGACGATCACCCGCACCGGCTTGGTCGGCCAGCTTTGGGACGCCGCCGGAGACAAGGCCGCCAGCAGGATGCCCGCCGCAAGAAGCGATCGTCGAACCATGCGTTTTCTCCCGTTACCACGTCGTTTCTTGGCTCGAACGGGCGCTACTCTAGGAAACGTCATGGGCCCAGCGCAATCGGTCCGGGTGCGGCGAATTGCAGTCGCGGCAATGGCAGAATGAACTTACCGGCGACTGCGCTCGACTAACTTGCAGACGGTTACGGTTCCTTCGGGATCGTCACGAGCATGATCGGGTTTGGTTAACGGCACCGCGAGAAGCGGTCGCCGTGCGGGCGCTATTGTGGAGGCCGTCGCGACCCGCGACTAGACCGCGACCTTCTGCAGGAAGCCTTCGACCTCTTCGCGCAGATCGGCGGCGGCGGTCTCGACCGCCTGCGAGGCCGCGAGCACGGTCTCGGCCGATCCGCGCGTCTCGGCGGCGGCGCCGGTCACGTCGCCGAGCACCGCGACGATCTCCTTGGTGCTTTGCGCCGCGCTCATCACGTTCTGCGAAATTTCGCCGGTGGCGGCCTGCTGCTGGTGCACCGACGCGGCGGCGGCCGAGGTGTAGGCGCTGATCTCCTTCATGCGCGCGGCGATGCGGCCGATCGCCTCGACCGCGGCGCTGGTCGAGACCTGCACGGCGGCGATCTGGCCCGCGATCTCCTCGGTCGCCTTGCCGGTCTGCACCGCCAGCGACTTCACCTCGGAAGCGACCACCGCGAAGCCGCGGCCGGCTTCGCCGGCGCGCGCGGCCTCGATGGTGGCGTTGAGCGCGAGCAGGTTGGTTTGCCCGGCGACGTCCTGGATCAGCTTGACCACGTCGCCGATCTTCTGCGCCGATTGCGCCAGCGAGCCGATCTGCGTGTTGGTCGAACCGGCTTCGTCTACCGCGGTGTTGACGATGTTGTTGGTCTGTTCGAGCTGCCGGCTGATCTCAGCGATCGTGGCCGACAGTTCCTCGGCCGCGCCGGCGGCGATCTCGACGTTCATCGACGCCTCGTTCGAGGTATCGACGGCGCCGTCGGCGCGTTGCGAGGTCTTGCTCGATGCCGCCGAACAGCGTCGCGGCGGTGGTGCGCATCGCCACGGCCTGGTCGCCGACCGTCTTCAGCATGGTCTCGATCGCGCGGACGGAACACGGCGATCGCCGCCTCCATGCTCGGCGCGGCGCTGCTCCTGCGCGGCGGTCCGGTCGCGTTCCTGGTCGCTGCGGCGCCGATCGGTAATGTCCTCGTGCGTCGAGACCCAGCCGCCTCCGGCGATCG
The DNA here is from genome assembly GCA_963850705.1 of uncultured Alphaproteobacteria bacterium. Lineage (GTDB taxonomy): Bacteria > Pseudomonadota > Alphaproteobacteria > Rhizobiales > Xanthobacteraceae > VAZQ01. Next base: position 6,886 of record CAWKMR010000070.1, read on the forward strand.
GCCGGTTTGATGATCTTGAGATGATGCGCCCGCGCACCTCGACGATGTTGGTGTACACTTTGCCTTCGACATTGCGCTGCTCGGCCGCCGCCACATACTCGTCGATGTCCTGGAAGAACGTGCCGTTCGCAATGCGGCATTCAAGCAGCTCGCGCAACGGGCAGCCGGCGATAGGCTTGCTGGCGCGTCAGGCCGTACATATCGAGATAGCGTTCGTTGCAGAGGATCAGCCGCGTGTCGCTGTCGAACATGCACAGGCCTTGTGTCATGTTGTCGAGCGCGGCGGAGATGCGCAGATTGCGGCGGACGGTTCCGATCAACGCCAGCAATGCGACGATATTCAGCATCAGCACCGCTGCGGCCACGCTGACCGCAAGCGCGGCAAGCCACGACGGCGCGCCGGTGACCCACGCGAGCATGCGCGCGGGATCGATCAGTCCAAAGAACAGAGCCGCGATCGCCGCGCCGATCGCGATGACAAACATCGCGATGCGCCAATCGCGCCAAAGTGCCGAAGACATCAGAGTACGATTCATGCGGCGGGTGCTCGCACAGGGTTAAGACGGTCTAAAGCACCCGCGGTTGTCGGCAGGTTAACATTCGAGCAGACGCCGATCTGAATATCGCTAACGAATCGTTAATGCGGGAACTCGGACAGCGCAGAGCAGCTCAGCTCTCCTGGAACGCCCGTTCGCGGCCGCTGCGGATCGCGGGCAGCGCGACGATCACCAGGAGGATCGCCGCCGCGATCAACAGCCCGAAGGCGATCGGCCGGTTGACGAAGATCATGGGGTCGCCGCCGGAGATACGCATGGCGCGGCGCAGATTGTCTTCCATCAGCGGCCCCAGCACGAAGCCGAGGATCATCGGCGCCGGCTCGCAGTCGAGCCGCACGAAAATGTAGCCGAGCACGCCGAAACCGGCGGCGAGGATCACCGCGAACGCGCTGTTGGAGATGGTGTAGACGCCGATTGCGCAGAAGAGCAGGACCGCAAGATACAGGAACCGGTACGGCACCTTGAGCAGCTGCACCCAGATGCCGATCAGCGGCAGGTTGATGACCAGCAGCATCAGGTTGCCGATCCACATCGAGGCGACCATGCCCCAGAACAGGTTGGGGCGCTCGGTCATCACCTGCGGGCCCGGCTGGATGCCGTGGATCATCATGGCGCCGATCATCAGCGCCATCACCGCGTTGCCGGGCAGCCCGAGCGTGAGCATCGGGATGAACGAGGTCTGCGCGCCCGCATTGTTGGCGGCCTCCGGTCCGGCCACGCCTTCGATCGCGCCCTTGCCGAACCGCGACGGATCGCGCGCGACTTTCTTCTCCAGCACATAGGCGGCGAACGAGGAGAGCGTCGCGCCGCCGCCGGGCAGCACGCCGAGCAGCGCGCCGAGCGCGGTGCCGCGCATCGCCGCCGGCCAGGCCAGCTTGAATTCCTCGCGCGTCGGCATCAGCTGCGTGATGCCCTGCGCCAGCAGCGAGCGGTTTTCGCCGCCGCGCGTCAGATTGGCGATGATCTCGCCGACGCCGAATACGCCGATCGCCAGCACCGCGAAGTCGATGCCGTCGGAAAGCTTGGTGATGTCGAAGGTGAAGCGCTGCGCCGCGGTCTGTCCGTCGGTGCCGACGAGGCCAAGCAGCAGCCCGAGCACGATCATGGCGATCGCCTTCACCACCGAGCCATGCGCCAGCACCACCGCGGCGATCAGGCCGAGCACCATCAGCGCGAAATATTCCGGCGCGCCGAACGATTGTCCAACACTGGCAAGCGGTGGCGCGAGCATCGCGATGATCCCGGTCGCCACCGTGCCGGCGAGGAACGAGGCCAGCGCCGCGATCGCCAGCGCCGCGCCGGCGCGTCCCTTGCGCGCCATCTGGTGGCCGTCGATGCAGGTGACGACCGACGAGGTCTCGCCCGGCAGGTTGACCAGGATCGCAGAGGTCGAGCCGCCGTATTGCGCGCCGTAGAAGATGCCGGCCAGCATGATCAGCCCGGACACCGGCTCGAGATGGAAGGTGAGCGGCAACAGCATCGCGATGGTCGCGATCGGCCCGATGCCGGGCAGCACGCCGATCAGCGTGCCGATCAGCGCACCAAGCAGCGCGAAGCCGAGATTGGCCGGCGTCAGCGCGACGGAAAAGCCGGTGGCGAGATTGCCGAGGAGCTGCTCCATCCTCCTACCACTCCGGCCACACCGGGATCGGCAGACCGAGCCCGAGGATGAAGATCGCCCAGGTCAGGACGCTCAGGCCGGCGGCGGCGGCGAGCGTCTCCCAGAGTTTGAGTTCGCGCGTCGCGAAGCTTGCGATCACCACCAGCAGCAGGATCGAGAGCACCAGCCCCAGCGATTCGAGCGCCAGGCCGAACGCGATGAGGCTCAGGGTCACCAGCGCGACCGGTCGAAGCCGCGCGAGCGCGCTGTCTTCGGGCGCCGGCTCGCGCAAGTGCTCCGGCGGGTCGGTCTCCAGCAACCCCTGCACGATGACGATGACGCCGAGGCCCATCAGGATCCAGCACAGCAGCCGCGGCACATAGCCGGTGCTCATGCGCAGCGCGGTGCCGATCGGGATAGTTGCGCGACGCCCATAGTCCGAGCGCCGCGATGGCGATGAACATCAGCCCCGACAGCACATTCTTGCGCCGGAGTATGCGCAGCAGTGGATGCTCCGGCGCGGACGGCGGACTGTCGATCGTCATCGGCGTTGCCCCAGCATGCCCCGGCGTCATTGCCGGGCTTGACCCGGCAATCCATCTAAAAAGACGGTCTAGCGAAGTCGATGGATGCGCGGGTCAGGCCCGCGCATGACGTCTCCAAATAGGCGCCACCGATCTCAATCACTCCGTCTCGATCTTCACCGCGCTCGTGATCGTCTTCCAGGCGTTGATCTCGCTCGCGAGCCAGGTGCGCGCGTCGTCCAGCGATTTCGAGGGCGCGATGATGAAGCCCTGCTTGGTCAGCGCCGCCTTGGCGGCATCCGCCGCCAGCGCCGCGACCGCGGCCTTGTACAGCGCTTCGAGCACCGGGCGCGGCGTTGCCGCGGGCGCGAACATGCCGTTCCAGGCGATGGTGCCGACGTCGGCGAACCCGACCTCTTTCATGGTGGGCACGTCCGGATAGTCGGGCAGGCGGGCCTGGTTGACCACCGCGATCGGCCTGAGTTTTCCGGCCTTGATCTGCGCCGCCGTCGACGCGACGTTGAGGAAGGCGGTCTGCACGTCGCCGGTCAGCATGTCGGCGATAATGCCGGCGGCGCCCTGCTTGTTGTGGATGGCGATCATGTCGAGATCGCCGGCGCGCTTGGCGAAGAACGCCATGTCGAAGTGCGGATAGCTGCCGGCGCCGACGGTGCCGTAGCGGGTCTTGCCGGGGTTCTTCTTGGCGTAGGCGATCAGCTCGGCGACGTTCTTCGGCGCGAAATTGGTGTTGGTCACCGTCAGGAACGCCGGCACGTCGATCAGGTTCGTCACCGGCGCCACGTCGCGCGCGTAGTTGACCTTCAGCCGCTCCGGCACGATCACCGGCGTGATGGCATTGGTCGAGACGTTGCCGACCATCAGCGTGTAGCCGTCGGGCCGTGCGTTCATCATTTCCTGGATCGCGACGATGCCGAAGGCGCCGGGCTTGTTCTCGACCACGAAGGATTGGCCGAGGCTTTGCCGCAATTGCTCGGCGACGATGCGCGTGACGATGTCGGTTGCGCCGCCTGGCCCGTAGGGAACGATGATCCGCACCGGCTTGGTCGGGTATTTGTCCTGCGCCCAAGAGCTGCTCAACCAAGAACCGCTTGATCGCAGTGGCGCCGATTGCGAGGCATGCGAGCGCCCCGAGAGCAAAGCGTAGGTGTTTCATACAGTCCTCCCTGATCACATCGACTCGTCATGGCCGGGCTTGTCCCGGCCATCCACGTCGCTGTTGCACCTCACCAAGACGTGGATGCCGCGACGAGCGCGGCATGACAGAACTATCCCGCCTTCACGCCATGCAGACTGTGCGAGGCGTCCTTCACCGTGAAGAACACGACGTCGCCGTCCGGAGTCGCCTTCGCCGAGTGGATGACGTTCGACGGCACATAGACCACCGAGCCGGGCTTGGCCTCGACCTCGTCATCGCCGATCTTCGCCTTGAAGGTTCCTTCGAGGATGTAGATCCACTGCTCGTTCGGATGCGAATGCGGCTCGGCGCCGGTGCCGGCCGGCATGCGCATCAGCGCGACGATCATGCGGTCGCCTTCGACCACGCCGCCCACGACGCTCGAATAATCCGGGCCGCCCTTGATGTGATTGACCTTGCCAAGGTCGAACACGTATTCGCCGGGCCCCGCGCGCTTGGCGCCGGGCGTGCGCGCGACGGTCGCCTGTGCCGCCATGGCGCTCCTCCTCCTTGGTCTTCCTTGTTCCCTGCGCGCGATGGTAGTGGGGCTATGCCCATCCGGCTAGCGGCTGTCTCAGGTGATATTTTAACCATCGTTCGGCCATGCTCGCCCGCCACAAAGGGGCCGGATTTCTGGGGGATTTCGAAGCCAAATGCCGTCGGGTTTGTCGAATGCATTGCGGGCCGGTTTGAGCGTGCTCGCGGCGGCCATGGTGGTGGCCTGCGCGGCGGCGACCGCGATCCGCCGGCGTCGGGTGAGCCGAGCTTCTATCGCAGCATGGCGGCGTCCGGCGCGCAGGTCGACGCGGCGGCAGCCGCGTCGATGATTTCCGGCTATCGCAAGAACAACGGCCTCGGCGCGGTCACGGTCGATCCGACGCTGATGAAGATGGCGGCCGAGCAGGCCTATGCGATGGCGTCGCGCGACCGGCTCGATCACGACGTCGGCCGCGGCTTCAGCCAGCGGATCGCGGGCTCGGGCTACGATGCGAAGGCGGCCTACGAGAATATCGGCGCGGGCTATCACACGCTGGCGGAAGCGTTCTCTGGCTGGCGCGGTTCGTCCGGCCATCGCGCCAACATGCTCCAGCGCGACGTCACGCAGATCGGTATCGCCGCGGCCTATTCGCCGCGCTCGAAATACAAGGTGTTCTGGGCGCTGGTTCTGGCGTCGCCGGACGACCGCCGGCGGTGATTGTCTAGCTCAACGCCGGGCCGGGCTTGCCGGCGTCGTCCTTGCGGCCGAACACGCCGGGGATGCGGCGTTCGAGAATGCGCCGATAGCGCGGGCGCGATTTCAAATCGCCGTAGCGGCGGTCGAGCTCCTTGAGCGCATCCATCACGTCGTCGATGCGGACCGGTGCGGCGTCGCAACGGTTGAGTGCGGTCTCGGCGCTGCGCACATCGGACGCCCAGGCGGAGAGGATCGCGCGCTTTTCGGTGAGCGTGAGGTCCTGATCGTCGACCACCGCCATCGGGCCGGCGAAAGCATTCGCGGGTTGCAGCAGACGGCCGATGTCCAGGGCGTTGCTCATGCCGACGCTACTCTTCGATGTCTTGCGTTTGCGGCGGTCCATGCCGGTCGTCGCGCCTCCTCGATCAATAAAGGAATACGGCGCGCCGGGGTCGCATGGCCTCCGACGGCCGAGGATTTAGACCGCAATGTCTGCGTTTTCAAGCCCGGCGCGGGTCTAGCGGCCGCGGGTTAAATTTTTGTGCTTAATACGAGGTACTTAGTGCACTGCATGATCCCGAAAAGTGGGCACCGGTTTTCGGACCGGATTCATGCAGACCCAAAAAGCACCCGAGATCGTGCCCAAACGCTAGGCAGGGGGCGGCAGGCCCCCACTGGGCCGTGGCCCGCGCTGAAGCACAATTGCGCAGGTTGCGAGCGTGAGCGCGTTGAGCAGGAAGATGCCGAGCACGCCGGCGCCGGCGGCGACGACGCCCGCGATGAACGGCATCAGCACCAGCCCGATGCGGTTGCCGGTGATCCGCAGCGACATCGCGGTGCCGCGCGCCTGCGGCGGCGAGTATTCGGCGACGCCCGAGAGCGTCAGCGTCGACGCGATGCCTAAACCGAGCCCGACCGCGATCGCCGCCACATACATCACCGGCAACGACGGCACCGCGAGCAGCACGAAAGCGCCGGCCGCGACCAGCGAACTGCCGAGCGTCAGCGGCATGCGGCCGAAGGCGTAGATCAGCCGCGCGTAGCAGGCGCGCGCCACCAGCGCGGCGACCGACTTCGCCAGCAGCAAAAAGCCGATATGGCTGACATCGATGTGGCGCTCGGCGCCGAGCAGCGGCAGGTAGATGATCAGGAGGTCGCTGGCGGTCACGGTCACGACGCTGGCGATCAGGATCGGCAGCAGCCCCGGCACCCGCAGCAGATCCATCACCGGCATCAGCGGGCCTTCCTCGGTGCGCAGCGTGGCGCGCGGCTGCGGCTTGAGCACCAGCGCGAAGGCAAGGCACAGCACCGCCGCCACCACGCCGATGATGAAAAGCTCGTCCGGTGGGCGGCACCGTGGTGCCGCGCCCGACCCAGCCGATGATCAGCGGCCCCAATCCCTGTCCGATCGAGATCGCCACCATGAAATAGCCGAACGCGGCTTCGCGTTTGCGTGGCGAGGCGCTGCGGAGCGTCAGCATCTGCTGCGAGGCCATCAGGAACATGTGGCCGGTGCCAAGCAAGATGGTGAAGAACAGGAGATGCCAGGCCGAAATGGGCCATAACCAAAGGCAGATGCTGGCGATGAGCATCATGGTGGCGCCGATCCAGGCCGCATGGGCGTCGTAGCCGCGATCGATGACGCGGCCGACTTTCAGGGCCACGAAAACCGGCAGGATCGCGAAGGCGGCGGAGATCGCGCCGAGCCACAGCACGTTGAGGTCGAGTTCGACCGAGCGGTAGGAGGTGCTCACGCGCACCACCGCGACGACGATGTGGGTGAAGATGACGTGGAAGATCAGCGGGGCCAGCAGGCGCCAATCGAAGTCGCGGTCGTCGGTGGTTTGCAGTTCGGCCGGAGCGTGCATTGCGTCTTGATTAGTCCGCCCGGCGGCCGTTGCAAAGTCACGGAATCGCACGCGCGTCATGCGCGGAGCTGACGCCCAACAAATTCTGCAGTGCTTGACTATTGTCCTACGGGGCGCGGATCACGCCCTGCGCAGCAGATCGCGCAGGCGTTTCGCCATGGCCATCGCCTTGCGGCGCCAGGTCTCAAGCTTGCACGCATGCGCGAACAGGGCGGCGTCGCACTTGACGACGCATATCAGGCGGTCGGACAAAGCGAGCCGCTCGCGCCAGATGTGGTCGATCATCGGATGGTCCGCCGTGGCGCAGGAATCGGCGCGCGCGATGCTCGCATCAGCCAGCATCGTTTCCGTGACGTCGAGCAGAAGCTGCACGCCCGGCGACGAACGCGAAAACGTTTCGTCGTAAGCGATCTTCCAGCACCAGGCGGTGTCGCCTGAACGCAGCGTCACGATGGTGGCGATGGCGCGGCCGTCAAGCGCCAGCCGCGACACCGATGCCTTGCCTTCGGCGGCGAGCGCGGTGACGGCCCCGACGACAAACCGGCGGACGTCGTCGTTGCGCTCCGCCGCGGTGCCCGCGCGGCCTTTCCAGCCGGATGCTTCCAGCGCCAGGAAGTCGGCGAGGGCGGCCGTCAGTTCCGCGGGCTCGGCGGTCGTCACCGACGTCAAATCCCCGCTGTCGGCAAGCCGCTTGCGCAGCCGCCGCAGCTCCTTGCGCTTCTTGTGCGGCATCGCCTGGTCGAGATAGCCGGCGCGATCGCCGTGCGGCGCGAGCAAGGCGCGGCGGTGCAGAGCAAAGTGCTCGCTGCGGCCTTTGCGATGGGCCAGCGCCGCGTCCAGGACCTGCGCGACGTCGTCCTCGGCCGGCAGATAGGGCATCAGCATCAGCTTCGGCAGCGTCGGGTCGGTGGCGACATGATCGAGCCAGGCCGCGACCGCCGCCTCGCTGCAATCGCGGTCGATCAGCGGTGTGCCGAGCGGCCCGTAGGGATGCGTCCAGCCCACGAGCATGGGTATGTTCAGGCCGTAGCGGCGGCGCTCGATCGCGACCGGGAAAAAGCCGATCAGCCGCATGGGCGCCGCGCGACGCCACACCAGGCCGGCCAGCACGTCGCGGCCGAACACCGGCGCGGACGCGGCTATGAACGCGGGTTCGTAGAATGCGTTGGGCGCGAGCGCCCGGGCGGCGAGGTCGCGCAGCTCGCTTGCAAACGCCGCAAGCTCGTCGAGGCGTCTGATCTCTACCCTGAAACCGGAATCGATCGTGCCGTGCACGGCTGCCTCCGGACGCTTAAGTGCGTCGCCTCCAGACGAAGATGTCCAGGCCCATCTGCTTCTTCAGCAGCCAGACCAGTGCGATGGTCTCGACGATCAGCGCGGTCGAGATCGCGATCGCGGCGCCGGCGGCGCCGAGCGGTGGGATCAGCACGATGCAAAGCACGATGTTGACCGCAAACGCGCCGCCGTAGATCAGCGCGTTGATGCCTTGCTTGCCGATCACGTTGAGGAAGCGCTCCATCGGGCCGATCGCGGCGCGCGCCAGCAGGCCGACGGCGAGGATGAACATCAGGGGATAGCCTTCGGCGAATTGCGGGCCGAACAGCGAAAGGATCGGCTTGCCGAAGATGAGCAGCACGACGGTCGCGACCACCGACGGCCAGAATGTCAGCGCGATGGCCTTGCGCATGAAGTTGGCGAGGCCTTCGCGGTCGCCGGCCGCATGAAAGGCGGCGACGCGGTGCGCGGTGGTCGCCGCGATCGAGAAGTAGATGAAGGCAACGAGCGCCAGCGTCTTCACCGCCGCGTAGTAGACCGCGACGTCCTCGGGCGAGCGGAACTGCTGGAGCATGAGCAGATCGGCGTGCGTCAGCAGCAGGTAGAAGCCCTCGGCCAGAAGGATCGGCAGCGCGGTTGAGATCCAGAGCTTGACGTCATGCGCCTTCGGCCCCGGCTCGATGCGCGCCGAGAGGCGACGGTTGAGCACGGCCATCTGCAGCAGCGCCGGTCCCCAGATCGCGGCGGCGGAGAGCACCATCGCGCTCACGGCGTCGACCGGCAGTCCGCCGAAATACGCGCCTGCCATCAGGATGGTGAGCAGCAGTTGCCGCACGATATAAGTCGGCACGATGCCGAGCCCGACCCAATCATAGGAGCGAGCGATGCCATCCTGCACGTTCGCGAGCGCGTAGGCCGGCAGCGCGATGCAAGCGATGTAAAGCGGGATGACGTTGTAGCTGTCGAGGTGCGGCGTCAGCAGGCGCACCAGCCCGGCGCACATGGCGGCGATCGCGATCGCGACGCCGACCGCGATCCAGCGGCTGTGCGAGATGTAGCCGCGCAGGAGATCGATCAGTCCGCGCTCGCGGTATTCGGGAATGAAGCGTTGCGCAGCGGTCGCGAGACCGAGGTCGAGCGCCTGGCCGATCAGCAGAACCCAGGTCCACACATAGACGAAGACGCCGAATTCGAACGTGCCCATCCAGCGTGCGAACAGCACGTTGGAGAGATAGGCGAGCGCGGCGGCGACAACGCGGATGAGGAAGACGGTGCCGGCGAGGCGCTGCACGACCTGGTGGTCGGCGTCGCCGAGCATCGGTTTGACGCGAGCCCACAGGCCTGCGAACGACGCTCGTGCCGGCAACCCGCGGCCAAGTCTACGCAGGCCGCGTACACTTGGCTGCGCTGCGTCCTCAGAACCGGTGAGCGCCAAAACTGCCTCCGCGTCAGGTGAGACCGGAGGCGTAGCAAGGAACCGTTAAGATTCAGTTCGGGGGATCGGCGACAGTCGAACTAACGCCGGTGTTTACGGCGCTTTCCGCTCCGGCGTGCGTCAGTCGGCATCCGACTTGAACTTGCCGAGCCCGCGCATCACGAACGGGGCGATCAGCGCGATGAACGCGATGGCGAGCAGCGTCGCCGACATCGGGCTCTGCACCAGCACCAGCGGATCGCCAACGCTGATCGCGAGCGCACGGCGCAATTGCTGTTCCGCCACTGGGCCGAGGATCAATCCGATCACCACCGGCGCGATCGGATAATCGTAGCGCCGCATCAGGTAGCCCATGACGCCGAACACCGCGAGCATGATCAACTCGACCACCGATGGCTTCGCCGCAATGGTGCCCATGGTCGCGAACACGAGGATGCCGGCGTAGAGCCACGGCTGCGGGATCGAGAGCAGGCGCACCCACAAGCCGACCAGCGGCAGATTCAGAATGAGCAGCATCGTGTTGGCGATGAACAGGCTGGCGATCAGGCCCCACACGAGATCGGGCCGCTCGGCAAACAGCAGCGGGCCCGGATTGAGTCCGTATTGCTGGAAGCCCGCGAGCATCATCGCGGCGGTGGCGGAGGTCGGCAACCCGAGTGTGAGCAACGGCACCAGCGTGCCTGCGGCCGACGCATTGTTGGCGGCTTCCGGTCCGGCGACGCCCTCGATTGCGCCGTGGCCGAACTCCTGCGGATATTTGGTCAGCCGCCGTTCGGTGGAATAGGAGAGGAAGGTCGGGATCTCGGCGCCGCCCGCGGGCAGCGCGCCGATCGGGAAGCCGAACAGCGTGCCGCGCAGCCACGGCTTCCACGAACGCGCCCAGTCCTGCTTCGTCATCCAGAGCGAGCCGCGCACCGGCTCGAGCTTCTCCTGGATCAGGTGGCACCGCGACGCCACGTAAAGCGCCTCGCCGACTGCGAACAATCCGACCGCGAGCGTCGTGATCTCGATGCCGTCGAGCAGTTCCGGGACGTTGAAATGCAGCCGCGATTGACCCGTGAGCTTGTCGATGCCGACGAGCCCGAGCGTCAGCCCGACGAACAGCGACGTGAGTCCGCGGATCGGCGACGAGCCGAAGGTTGCCGACACCGTGATGAAGGCGATGCACATCAGCGCGAAGTAGTCTTCCGGGCCGAACTGGATCGCGACCTCGACCAGCCACGGCGCCAGGAAGACAATGCCGAGGGTCGCGATCGTGCCCGCCACGAACGAGCCAATGGCGGAGGTGGCGAGCGCCGGGCCGCCGCGGCCCGCCTTCGCCATCTTGTTGCCCTCGAGCGCGGTCGCAAGCGACGCACTCTCACCCGGCGTGTTGATCAGGATCGCGGTGGTCGAGCCGCCATACATGCCGCCGTAGTAGATGCCGGCGAACATGATGAGCGAGCCCGCCGGATCGAGCTTGAACGTCACCGGCAGCAGCAGCGCGACGGTGAGCGCCGGGCCGATGCCGGGCAGCACGCCGACCGCGGTGCCGAGCAGCACGCCGATCAGCGCGTACAAAAAATTCATCGGCTGCAGCGCGACGTGCAGACCCTGGATAAGCGCGGAAATCGGGTCCATTGGCGCCAATCCTCAGAGCAGCCGCTCGAGCGGTCCCACCGGCAGGGACAGCGACAGGAGCTTGGCGAACATCAGATAGGCGCCCAGGCCGAGCGCGAAGCCGATTGCGAGATCGACCAGGATGGCGCGGCGGCCGAACGCGGCGGAGGTTGCCGCGAACAGGATCGTCATCGACGCAATGAATCCGCCGCCGATGCCGATCAGCACGATTACGGCGGCGAGTCCGCCCAGGATCAGCACGATCGGAAGATGGGCGGCTTCTTCGCGCTCCGGAAATTCGCCGCGGAACGCCATCACCAGATTTCCGATGGCGAGCAGAACAAGACCGCTCGCCACGACGATCGGCATCGCCTTCGGGCCCACGCCGTAGGTCTGCGTGATCTGCAGTGTCGACATGTCCCAGAAGATGACGCCGGCAAGCACGGCGAGAAGCCCGGCGACAACAACGCCGGCGGGGTCGAAGCGTCGTTCCTGCGACTGCATTTTTTCAGCTCCCCCCGGACCTCTCGACTTGTCATGCCCGGCCTTGTGCCGGGCATCCACGTCTTTCGTCCATCATCCGTCCTTAAGACGTGGATGGCCGGGACAAGCCCGGCCATGACGTTCTTCTTACGACTACGACTTCACCAGCCCCAGCGATTTGAGCACACCACCCACGCGCACGATTTCCTCCTGGAGGAAGGTCGCGAACGCGTTGGCGGGCAGGAAGGCGTCGTCCCAGCCCTTCTGCTTGAGCTGCTCCTGCCAGGCTTTCGACTTCGCGGTCCGCTCCATGAGCTGGTCGAGCGCGATCTTCTGCTCCGGCGTGATGCCGGGCGCCGCCACCACCGAGCGCCAGTTCGTCAGCACGAGATCGATGCCCTGTTCTTTGAAGGTCGGCACGTTGATGCCGGGGAGCCGCTCCGGCGACGACACGCCGATGGCACGAAGTCGGCCGGTTTTGATCTGGCCCTCGTATTCGCCGTAGCCGGAAATGCCGGCCGTCACCCGCCCGCCCATGATCGCGGCGAGCAACTCGCCGCCGCCGGAGAACGGCACGTAATTGACCTTCGACGCGTCGCCGCCGACCGCGCCCACGAACATGCCGGCCATGATGTGGTCGGCGCCGCCGGCCGAGCCGCCGGCGAAGGTGACGCGCGCGACGTCCTTCTTCACCGCCGCGGCGAGGTCCTTGGCGTCCTTGATCGGCGAATTGGCGGGCACCACGATGACCTGCGTCTCTTCCGTGAGGCGCGCGATCGGCGTCACCTGGCTGAGATTGACCGGCGACTTGTTGAGCAGGATGGCGCCGACCATGACGAAGCCGTTGACCATCAGCGTATTGCCGTCGCCTTTGTTGTTGACGAATTGCGCGAGGCCGACGGTGCCGCCGGCGCCGGGAATGTTGATGACCTGCGCGCTCTTCACGAGCTTCTCGGCCGTCATCGCCTGTTGCAGGGAGCGCGCCGTCTGATCCCAGCCGCCGCCGGGCGCGGCCGGCGCGATCAGCTTGAGCTCCATCTGGGCCGCCGCGGAGGTGGCGAGAACGGTCGCCAATGTGGCGGCGATCGCTCCGGACCACGCAAGTTTCACGACTGACATGACGCAACCTCCCTTGAGCGGCTTGACGGCTTGGCGTTCACCCACTGTCGCGCCGTTCGGCGGTGTGGGTCAACCGGGAGGGACGTAAAATCAGCCGGCGAAGCCGTCGCTGTCGAGAAAGGCCTTTTCGGCCGGCGTGGTCGTGCGTCCGAGCACGGCGTTCCGATGTGGAAAGCGGCCGAAGCGGCGGATGATGTCGGCATGCAACTCCGCCCAGTGCAGCAGGTCGGCATTGCCGAGCGTCTTCACCAGCGCGCAGCAGCGATCCTGGTCCGCCATCGCCTCGGAGTGCTCGAACGGCAGATAGAAGAACAGCCGCATGGCTTCCGGCACCTGCTGGTCGAATCCGCGCGCCAGTGCACGGTCCGCGACCGCGCGCGCGGTCGCGTCGGCGGCGAAGGCGCGCGCGTCGCGGCGGAACATGTTGCGCGGAAACTGGTCGAGCACGATGATCAGCGCCAACGCGCCGTCCGCCGTCGCCTCCCAGTCCGACAGCGCGCCCTTCGCGGCGGCTTCATAGGTCGGCAGGAAGCGCGACTTGATCTCGGCGTCGAAGGCGTCGTTCTTGGCGAACCATTTCTTCTCGCCCGCGGCGCGCCAGAAGGCGAGTACGTCGTCGGTCTGTTGCAATCGTCACAAGCGTACGTCTCCGGAACAGATCCGCTTGTAGAGCGGAGCGTCGATCCGCACGAACGCCTTGGCGGCGGGATCGTTGAAATAGATCGGCTCGCCGATGGCTTCGGGATCGAAGCCCTGCTTCGCGAGGTCGATCTTCTTCTGCTTGAAGGTCGCGGTCATGTCCATGTCCTGGCGGATACGCAGGAACACCGGCCGCGCGTAGTCCGGCAGCCGCGCCGCGAGATGATCGCGCAGCGCCGTGAGATTGAGATTGTCGGCAACCACGATGGAGGCCATGCCGGCGCGTCCGTCGCGGCCGGGAACGCTGACGCCGTAGATGTTGGCGTCCTGCACGCCGTCGAAGGTGCCCATCGCTTCCGCGACCTCGGTCGTCGAGACATTCTCACCCTTCCAGCGGAACGTGTCACCAATACGGTCGACGAAATAGAAATAGCCTCGTGCATCTTTGCGCATGAGGTCGCCGGTGCGAAACCAGACATCGTCTTTTTCAAATACGTTGCGCAGGATCTTTTTGTCGGTCTCCGCCTGGGTTGCATAACCCTCGAACCGGGCCGCGGGTTTCGATGCGTCGCGAAGAATCTTGCCGATCACCTCGCCGGGCTCGTCAGGGTCGCATTCGATGCAGAAGCCGTCGGCGGTGCGCACCGGCTGCTGGCTCTCGACGTCGAAGCGCACGACCTTGATCGGAAAGCGGTGTGCCAGAAACCACGGCACGCGGCCGACGGCGCCTTCCTTGCCGTCCCAGTTGAAGATGGTCACGTTGCCTTCGGTCGCCGCATAGAACTCGATGATCTGCGGAATCCGGAAGCGCTGCTTGAATTCCGCCCAGACATCGGGACGCAGCCCGTTGCCGCAGGCGAGTCGCAGCTTGTGCTCGTGCTCCTTCGGGTGCGGCGGGGAATTGACGAGGTAGCGGCAGAACTCGCCGATATATTGCAGCAGCGTGCACTCGAAGCGCACCACGTCGTCCCAGAACTCGCGCGCCGAGAAGCGCTCGCGGATCACCACCGAGCCGCCATTAAGCAGGAGCGAGCCGGTCGCCAGCACGCCGCCGGAGGTGTGGTAGAGCGGCAGGCAGTTGTACATGCGGTCGCTGGCGCCTGTTTTCATGATGGCGGCGAAGGCGTGGGTCGCGAGCATCAGCCGGTAGTGGTTGATGTTGGCGGCCTTCGGCAGGCCGGTCGTGCCCGACGTGTAGATGAACAGCGCGCGGTCCTCGATGGTGAGGGCGCGGCGTTCGCCGTCCGCCAGCGGCTTGCCGGAGAAGTCTTCGATCTCGCGGTCGATGCGCGGCAAGTTGGCGACGGCGTTGCCGTGCAGCCAGGTCTTAGCGCCAGGATTCTTGGCGTTCGACGTGAGGTGCGGCTGCGCCGATAGCAACGCCGTAAGCATATCGGCGTCGACGATGATGTGCTTGGGCGCGACCACGTTGATGCAGTGGGCGAGCGCCACGCCCATCAGATTGGTGTTGAGCAGCGCGACCACGCCGCCGACGCGGGTGATGCCGATCCAGATTGCCAGGAACTCGGGCCGGTTCGGCATCAGCAGGCAGACCGTGTCGCCCTTGGCGACGCCCTGCGTGAGCGCCCAGCGCGCATAGCGGTTCGAGCGCGCGCCGAGTTCATCGTAGGTGAGGTTCTCTCGATCGGAGAGCAGTGCCGGCGCGTCACCGTATTTCTGCGCCAGCTCCTCGATCAGTTGCGGGAAGACGCGCGTCGGATTCCTGGCGATATGCGTCGTATATCGCAGTGCACGCAGCGAGCCACCAAGGGTGATCAGGTCGGCTTTGAGCCGCTCGACGAATTCCATAACGAATCCCGAAAGGATGCGGGACGCTGCCGACGCGACTCGCCGCCCGGGAGCATCGGTTACCGCCCAGATGGTAGCAAAGGTGGATTAATCAACGATCTACGCCGCCAAACGGCGTCAGCGGGTTGTCGACCAGGGCGGTCATGTCGGGGCGGTCGGGCGCCGCGCGATTCACAAAGGCGTCAAAAAGCCGCGTCACCGCCTCCGGCGCGAGATCGCGGGCGATCACCACGATCCGCGTGCGCTGATCGGCGTCCGGCCAGCGCTCGAGCCGCGCCGGCGGGTGCATCACGTGCTGCACCCCGTGGATCACCAGCGGCTCGTCGGGCGTTTCCGCGATCTTCACGATGCCCTTGAGCCGCAGGAGCTTGGGCCCGTGCAACGACCGCACAAGGTCGATGAACATCTCGAACGTGGCGCCGGGGATCGGCGCGTCGGTCGCGAAGGTGAAGGCGCGGATGCGCGCGTCGTGGCGGTTGACGTCGTGGTGGTGATGATCGTGATGGGGATGCGCCACGGCCTCGTCGGCAAGCCAGCGGCCGACGTCGGGAATCTTGCGTGCGGGATCGTAGAGGCCGCAGTTCAGCAGCGCCTCGGGCGTCGCCTCGCCGGCGGCGGCGTCGAGCACCTGCGCCGCCGGATTGAGCGCCTTGAGGCGCGACAGCAGGTCGGTATAGGCCGCGCGGCGCTCCGGCGTATCGACGAGATCGCTCTTGGTCAGCACCAGGCGATCCGCCACGGCGACCTGCTTCACCGACTCCATGTTCTGGTCGAGCGTCGTACCGCCATTGATGGCGTCGACCACGGTCACGACGCCGTCGAGCCGGTAGCGCATCACCAGATAGGGATGCGCCATCGCGGTCTGGAGGAGCGGCGCCGGGTCGGCGAGGCCGGTGGTCTCCAAGACGACGCGATGGAAATTCACCCGGCCGTTGTCGAGGTCGCGCAGGAGGTTTTCCAGCGCGGCGACGAGGTCGCCACGCAGCGTGCAGCAAAGGCAGCCGCTCTGCAGCAGCACCATGTTGTCGTCGATGGTCTTGACCAGCAGATGGTCAAGCCCGATCTCGCCGAACTCATTGATGATGACGGCGGTGCCGGCGAGCGCCGGATCCTGGACGAGGCGGTTGAGCAGCGTGGTCTTGCCGGCGCCGAGGAAGCCGGTCAGCACGGTGAGCGGGATCGGTTCGGCCGGGCCTTGCAGGCGCGCTGCGCCGGCGTCGGTCATTGCTTGGCGGCGGCGGGCGGCGTTTCGGACTTCTTGGTCGCCGGCTTGGCCTTGGTGGTGGCGTTGGCCGTCGCTTGCGTGTCCTTCTTCGCGTCTTTCTTGGCGTCCTTCTTGGCTTCCTTCGGCGCGGCGTCCTTTGGCGCGGCTTTCTTCGCCGCCTTCTTCTTGGCCTCCGGGGCCGCCCGCGCCGCGTCCGTCGTCACCGGCGTCGCCGTCGAACTGTGCGCAAGCGTCGGCGCGCCTGCCACGCTCGGCTGGTCGGTGTTGGCTTTCGCGGTGGCCTTCAACTCGCCGGACTTCTTGCTCTTGGCGACTTTGCTCTTGCCCTTGGTCTTGGCTTCGCCGGGCGCCACTTCGCTCGGCGCGCTCGGCGGGCCGGTGTAGACGCGGACCGGTTCACCAAGGCGCACGTCCGTCAGCAGTGGACCGGCGGCGGCGTTGCCTGAAGTGCGCAGCGTCGACAGGAACACCGCATAGGGCGAGTCGGCGGCGACGTCGGCGAGCGGATCGTTCTCGGCCTCTTCCGACGGCGGACGGCGGCGGCCTTTGCCGCACATCGTGTCGCGCAGATTGGGTGGGTCGACATTGGTCGGCAGCAAGGCATCGACCTGGCCGAGGCCGGGCGTGAGCCATGACAGCGGCCGGACCGCGAAGCCGCGCTCGAACAGTTGCGCCGCCTTCACCGCGCGCACCGACGGCGAGGGCGAACCCAGCACCACCGCGATCAGGCGCTTGCCGCTGCGGGTCGCGGTCGCCACCACGTTGAAGCCCGACGCGCAGATGAAGCCGGTCTTCATGCCGTCGACACCTTCGTAGCGGCCCATCAGGTTGTTGTGGTTGCGGTAGATCCGCTTGCCCAGGCGAATGCCGGGCAGGCTCCAGAAGTAATTGTATTCCGGGAACTCACGCAGCACCGTGCGGGCGAGCATCGCCATGTCACGTGCAGAGGTGATCTGCTGGTCGGCCGGCAGTCCGTGCGGATTGACGAAGCTCGACTGCGTCATTCCGATGCGGCGCGCATTGGAGTTCATCAGGTCGGAGAAACCTTCGACCGAGCCGCCGACGCCTTCCGCGATCACGACCGCGATGTCGTTGGCGGACTTCACCATCAGCATCTTGAGGGCGTTTTCGAGCGTGACGGTCGTGCCGGGCGGGAAGCCCATCTTGGTCGGCGGCATGGCGGCGGCGTTGCTCGACACCTTGAGCAGCAATTCCAGCGTCATGCGGCCTTCCTTGACCGCGCGCAGCGCGACATAGGCCGTCATGATCTTGGTGATCGACGCCGGGTACCATGGTGTGGTGGCGTGATCCGCATGCAGCACCTTGCCGGTGTCGGCCTCGATCACCAGCAGCGCCTCAGCCGTGGCGGGCGCGGCCGAGAGCGCCACGACCGCGGAGGTCGCAGCGGCAAACATCGCGGTCCGGCAGGAAACGGGCTGGCGTGGCTTCATGCGATAAACGCGGTCCAGGTCGTTCAGCCCCCGGGAACGAGCCGTTCCACAGGCATATTGCAATTACCATCTAACCCGAGATGGCCTGAAAGGCAAAATGGGAAGCCACCGCAATGGCCTCCCGCTACTGGAAGAGCTGCCAATTGTCGTTGAAAACGTCCAAAATCTGGCCACCAGGGGAAACGGAACCGCCAAGGGGCCAGTCAGGAGCGCGATCATGAACGCTTGCATTGTCGGATGGGCCCATACGCCGTTCGGAAAGCTCGAAGGCGAGACAGTCGAGAGCCTGATTGTACGGGTCGCGGCCGGCGCGCTCGCCGATGCCGGCGTTTCCCCTGTGGATGTCGACGAAATCTTGCTCGGACACTTCAATGCGGGTTTCTCACCGCAGGATTTTACCGCCGCGCTGGTGCTGCAGGCGTCGCCGGATTTGCGGTTCAAGCGTGCGACCCGCGTCGAGAACGCCTGCGCCACCGGCTCGGCGGCGGTGCATCAGGGCCTCAAGTCGATCGCCGCCGGTGGTGCGCGCATCGTGCTGGTGGTCGGCGTCGAACAAATGACCACGACGCCCGCCGCCGAGATCGGCAAGAACCTGCTCAAGGCGTCGTATGTGCGTGAGGAAGCCGACATCGACGGCGGCTTCGCCGGCATCTTCGGCCGCATCGCCTCGCTCTATTTCCAGAAATATGGCGACCAGTCCGATGCACTGGCGCTGATCGCCGCCAAGAACCACCGGAACGGCGTCGGCAATCCATTTGCCCAAATGCGTAAAGATCTCGGTTTCGAGTTCTGCCGGCGCGAGAGCGAGAAGAACCCTTATGTCGCGGGGCCGCTGAAGCGCACCGATTGCTCGCTGGTGTCCGACGGCGCCGCCGCGATCGTGCTGGCGGACACCGAGACCGCGCGTGGTTTAACCAAGTCGGTGGCGTTCCGCGCCGCGGCGCATGTGCAGGACTTCCTGCCGATGTCGAAGCGCGACATCCTCAAATTCGAGGGCTGCGCGCATGGCGTGGCGGCGCGCGCTCGGCGACGCCGGTCTCGCGCTTGGCGATCTGTCGCTGGTCGAAACCCATGACTGCTTCACCATCGCGGAGCTGATCGAATATGAGGCGATGGGGCTCGCCGCCGAGGGCCGCGGCGCCAGCGTGCTGAAGGATGGCGTGACCGGGATCGGCGGCAAGCTGCCGGTCAATCCCTCGGGCGGGCTCAAGTCGAAAGGGCATCCGATCGGAGCAACCGGCGTGTCGATGCACGCGCTCTGCGCGATGCAGCTCACCGGCACCGCCGGTGATTTCCAGGTGAAGGATGCGCAGCTCGCCGGCCTCTTCAACATGGGCGGCGCCGCGGTCGCGAATTACGTGAGCATATTGGAGCGGGTGAAGTAGGGGATGACGGCGCCGCATACTCCGTCACCTCGCCCCGCTTGCGGGGAGAGGTCGGATCGCGAAGCGATCCGGGTGAGGGGGGCTGTCGAGAGAGCGTGCTCGTTGTGATTCCCCCTCACTGTGACCCTGTCTCGCGCGGCGAGAGGGAGCGCACCGCCGTCGCGGCGACAGTGTAATCTCAACGCAAATATCTACGCGTCCGCGCGCTCGGGCTTCTTCGGTGGCGGTCCTTGTTCTTCGGGCGATCGCCTTCTTGTCGGACACATCCTCGGTCTTCTCGTGCCCGACGATCGACGCTGAAATCTCGAGCGTCCTTCTCCTTTTTCTCCTTGCGTGCCGTTGCCGCTTCGGCGCGCGCCGCTGCTGACTCTTGCGCGGGACGTCCCGCGCCGCGCTTGCGTTGCCGCCAATCCTTGAACTTGCGCACGAGGTGGACGTGTGGTCCCGGAATGAAGGTGAGATACTCGTCGCGGATCAGGCGCGCGCCGCCGGTCTGGTGTTTCAGCACGAGCTTGCGCTCATGGAACGCTTCAAGCTCGGGCCGATGACCGACGCTGATCAAGGTCGCTTCGGGAAGCTGCTCGTTGAGGAGCTGCATCAGCCGCTCCTGGCTCTCGGGATCGAGCGCCGAGGTCGCCTCGTCGAGCACGATCAGGTTGGGCTTGTGGATGAGGAGCCGCGCGAAGGCGAGGCGCTGCTTCTCGCCGCCGGACAGCGTCTGCTCCCATGGCCCTTCCTCGTCGATACGATCCATCAGGTGGCCGAGTCCGACCGCTTCGAGCGCTTCGCGGACTTTTTCATCCGGAACCTTGTCGGCAGCCATCGGATAGGTGGTGGCGCGGCGCAGCGAGCCGAGCGGCACATAGGAACGCTGCGGCAACATCAGGAGCTTGGAGTCGCGCTGCATCACGACCTGGCCTTCGCCCCATGGCCAGAGCCCGGCAATCGCGCGTACCAGCGTGCTCTTGCCGGAGCCGGAGTCGCCGACGATCAAGACCTTTTCGCCGGGCGCGATGTCGACCTCGGTTTCGCTCACGATGCCGGTGCCGTCGTCGAGGCTCACCGACAGGCCGCGCAACTGCAATGCGTTCTCGTCGTGCCGTCCGCGCGTGATCTGCTTGATGCCGCCGGACTTCTCGGCCTCCTGAAGCGCGTCGAGCGAGGCGATCAGCGATGCGACCCGGCGCGCATTGGCGTTCCAGTTGGCGAAGCGCGGATAGTTGTCGACCAGCCAGGCGAAGGCGGTCTGCACGATGACGAAGGCGGACGCCGCCTGCATGACCTGCCCGAGCGACATGTTGCCGGCGAGGAATTTTGGCGCGCACAGCAGGATCGGTAGCACGCTCGCGATGAAGCCTGAGGTCGACGAGACGAAGGTCGTGCGCATCCATTGCCCCATGACCAGGCGCCAGCTTTCGAGCAGTGCCATGAGGTTACGCGAGAGCTGTGCGCGTTCCTCCTTCTCGCCGTCGAGCAGCGCAATGCTCTCGCCGTTCTCGCGCAGGCGGGTGAGCGCGTAGCGGAATTCGGCTTCGCGCTGGTTCTGGACTTCGGAAACGCGAACGAAGCTCCTGCCGATGAGAAGCATCGAGCCGGTGCCAAACATCGCGTAGAGGAACGCGGCGATGACCAGGAAGCCGGGAATGTGCCACTGCGTTCCGCCGAGCTGGAAATCCAGCGCGCCGCCGACCGACCAGAGCACGAAGATGAACGTGACCGCCGAGAGGAACGCCGCGAGAATACCGGCAACGATGTCGACGGGGGCTTCGGTCGCATACCGGATGTCGTCGGTGATCCGGCTCTCCGGGTTCTCGTGATCGCCTTCGACCAGATTGAGATGGTAGTAGCGGCCATCCTTGAGCCAGCGGTCGAGCACGTCATTGGTCAGCCACTCGCGCCACAGGCGCTGCATGGTCATTTTCACGTAGACGTTGGTGATGGCGAAGAAAATGCTGCCCAGGAGCAGCGGCACGTAGATCATCGCCTGGAAAAGCACTTCCGGCGCGTTCTTCTGTTCGAGCGCATCGAACAGCGAACGATTCCAGACATTCATCTGGTATTGGAAGAACAGCTCGACGAGGATGACGACGAGCAGCACGCCGGTCAGAAACCAGGCGCGGCGGTCGCCGCCTCTTCGTCTCCAGAACCCGTACGAGAGCCGCCAGAAGCGCCGGATCAGTTGCTTGCGGACGGCATCGTCTGCCTTCAGGTCGATCTTTACGCCTGGAGTTGTTGCTTCGACAGCGGCCATTGAACACGGTTGGATGTGAGCCGAGCTTCCGGTGGAGGCTCCGGCGCTACAATCCGCCGCAGTGCGAAAAAGTTCCATCCGCCGAACTTCGGCGGGAAATGCTCAGGTCTCGACCGGACTGTGCACGCTTTCCGCGCGCGGCCGGGCGCCTTCGCTGACCATGAATTGCGTGCGCGCGAGCTCGGCGAAGTGGCCGCCGAACCGCACCAGCTCGTCGAAGCTGCCGGATTCGATGATGCGGCCGCCCTCGAACACCAGGATGCGGGTCGCGTTGCGGATGGTGGCGAGGCGGTGCGCGATCACGAAGGTGGTGCGGCCCTTCATCACCTCGACCAGCGCCGCCTGCACCTTGGCTTCGGTCAGGGCGTCGAGCGCGCTGGTGGCCTCGTCGAGGATCAGGATCGGCGGGTCCTTCAAGCAGCGCGCGCGCAATCGAGATGCGCTGGCGCTCGCCGCCCGAGAGCATGCGGCCGCGCTCGCCGACAGTGGCTTCGATCCCTTGCGGATTGCGCTCGACGATGTCGAGCGCCTGCGCGCGCCGGCAGACGTCGAGCAGCTCCGCGTCGGTCGCGTCGGGTTTGCCGACCCGCAGATTGTCGGCGATCGAGCGATTGAACAGCAGCGCCTCCTGGAACACCACGCCGATGTTCTTGCGCAGTCCCGACAGCGTGAGCGCCGCGGATGTCCATGCCGTCGATCTTCACCACGCCCGATTGCGGATCGTAGACGCGGTGCAGCAAGCGCGAGCGCGGTCGACTTGCCGGCGCCGGTCGCGCCGACCATCGCGATGGTCTCGCCCGGCAGCGCGGTGAAGTTGAGGTCCTGCACCGCCGGCCGCTTGCCGTCGTAGGAGAAGCTGACGTCCTTGAACTCGATCAGCCCGCGCATGCGGCCCGGATCGACCGCGTCGGGGCGGTCGCGCACCGCGGGATCGGTGTCGAGCACGTCGAAGAATTCCTGCAGCCGCGGCCCTTCCATCACCATGTGATTGGCGAAGTGCACGACCTGCTCGAGCTTGCCGATCAGCATGGTGGCGAAGCTCATGAACATCACGATCTCGCCGACCGTGGTCTCGCCGTGGACGTAGAAGCAGATGCCGACGACCAGGATCGCCAGCATGGTGATGGTGGTGGAGGCCTTGGTCAGCACGGTCGCCAGCGCCCACCACCAGAGCACCGGCATCTGCGCGCCGAGCAATTGGGTGCCGACCTTGCGCATCGCCGACACTTCCATGTCGATGCGCGCGAAGCTCTGGATCAGGGCGATATTGCCGAGCGTGTCGGAGGTGCGCTCCGCCTGGTCGGTGTAGTAGGTCTCGACGGTGCTTTGCAGCTTTTCGGTCCTGCGCAGGACGAATGCGATCAGCAGCGGCGAAAACTCCGCAGAGCGCCATCAGCAGCAGCGCATAGCGCCAGTTGAGGAACAGCGTCAGCGGCATCAGGATGAAAAGCGAGACGAAGCTCGTGAAATGCTCGCGGAAGAACGAGAGCCACATCCCCCACAGCGTATTGGTGCCGGTGATCATCACCTTCATCAGCCGGCCGGAATGCGTGCCGGTGTGATAGCTCAGCGGCAATTGCAGGATGTGCTCGAAATAGTCGGCCCGCACCGCCTGGCAGTGGCGATGCGCGAGCCGGTCGGCGTGCAGCGAGACGACCGTGCTGATGACGATGATGAAGAGGCCGAATCCGACCCAGGCGCCGACCAGCGGCAGCAGCACGCCCCAGTCCAGTTGCCGCGAGCCGCCCTGGGCATTCGCCAGCGCATCGACGATGCGGCCGAACAGGATCGGTTCCACGAAAGCGGCGGCGGCCAGCGCCACACCGGCCAGCGCGAGCGCCCAGCCGAGTCGGGCCTCGGGCCCGAGCAATTCGAGCACGCGCACATAAAGCCGAAAAAATTTCATGGCGAAGCCGGCACAACCACCCTTGGGACGCGCACTCTATCGCAATACCGGGCCGCCGCAACGATCCCGCCAAAGTGCTGGCCAGGAGACGAACCTTCTAAGAAATCGACAAGAGAAAGAATACCATTGTCATTCGACGGTATCCCGCCACTGCGGTCAAATTTGCAATGCTGATGCGCCATAATGTCCAACTACTTGAATAATAGATCAGTGCGGAAAAGAATGGCCGAGTCGGAGAGGGGCGCCTCCGGTGGCCAGACGTGAACGTTTCGGCATCGGGCCCACTTCGACCACGGCAACACGAAGACGTGGGCAGGTAAGACGATGCAAGTGCAGAACATCCCTACCGATTTGCTGAGGACATTGATCGCGGTCGTCGATTTGCGCAGCTTCACCAAGGCGGCGCAGATGTTGGGCGTGACCCAGCCGGCGGTCAGCGCCCAGATCAAGCGGCTGCAATCACTCATCGGATATGAGTTGCTCGACAAGAGCGCGCCGGGCGTAAGCCTGACGCAGCGGGGCGATCACGGTGGTGGCGCAGGCGCGGCGGTTGTTGGCCATCAACGACGAGATCCTTCAGGCCACCAACGGCAATTCCGGCGTCCAGACATTGCGCGTCGGAATTCCCGGCGACTATTCGGGTTCCAGAATTCCCGCGACCCTTGCGCGGTTCCGTACTGCGTTGGCCGGATGTCGGTTTTATTGTCACCAGCGGAACTTCCGACAACATGCTGCGCGCCCTCAAGCAGGGCGATCTCGACGTGGTGATGGCGGTGACCGATACGCCGCCGGTGACGAAGCCGCGGCATCTGTGGATGCGGCAGGCGGTCTGGGTGCGCAGCGACGCGACCAAGATCGATCCGGACGGGCCGGTCCCGCTGGTGTCCTATGGCGAGGACTGCGCCTGCCAGCGTGTCGCCGTTGCTGCGCTGAGCCAGGCCGGGCGCCGATGCGACTTCGTCTTCACCGCGGTGAGCCTGACCAGTCTCGCGGCCGCGGTCGGTGCGGGATTCGGCGTGCTGGTGATGCCGCGCGGTCGCGCGTTGAGGAACAACCTCTTCATCTGGGAGGATGCGCCGCTGCCGCCGCTGCCGCAGCTCTTTTGCGGCATCTATGTCCGCGAGGGCGAGGTACGGACGGCTGCCGACGAGCTCGCGGATTATCTCGATGCGGATTTGCGGGCGGAGCCGCAGCCGCCGGACTGGGAAACCGGCGCCACGATCTCGCAGATCCGCGCCAGCGGTACCTGACGACCTGTCAGCGGCGACGGCGCTTGCGTGTCGGTCAGTTCGCGCGCCGCTCGGCGCGGGCGGCAGGAACGACGCGTCGAACGCCGCATCGGCCTTCGGGCCGCGTCTTGAAGGTGTAGCCGAGCGCGATCTGGTTGATCGCCTCTTCCAGCCGTGCCGGATCGATCGCACCGAAGCCATTGGCCCGCACCTCGGGCGTAATGACGTTCTCGCGGATCGCCATGCGCAGGCGTTCGACCTCGACGTCCTTCTTGGCCTGGTCATCGCGGCGAAGCACCGGCTCGATCGCGGTGGACGGATTGCGGATCGTCTCGCGGAATCCCCGGATCGTCGCGCGCAGGAATTTCTGCACCGCCTCGGGCTGCTCGGCGGCGAATTTCGAATTCACGATGATGGCGGCGCCGTAGAGCTTCATGTGGTAGTCCGGCATCTGCATCTGCACGATATCGCCGACCGGCACGCCGCGGTCCTTGAGATCGACATAGAGCCGGAACGAATAGCCGAGCGCGGCGTCGAGCTGTCCCGCCGCGAGCATCGGAATCCGCACCGGCAGGGCGATCGGCTCAAGCGTCACCTTGGCGG
Organism: uncultured Alphaproteobacteria bacterium; assembly: GCA_963850705.1. GTDB lineage: Bacteria > Pseudomonadota > Alphaproteobacteria > Rhizobiales > Xanthobacteraceae > VAZQ01. The sequence goes on from CAWKMR010000070.1 coordinate 32,213, forward strand.
GGTCGACGTCGTTCAGCTTCGCAAACACCGGCCACTGCTGGACCGTCGTGGTCAACGGCGGCGCGCCGAGCCGCTTGCCTTCCAGGCTCTTCGGGTCGCTGATGCCGCGGCTCTTGCGGCCGACGATGGCGAACGGCGGCCGGTTGTAGACCATGAAGATCACCCGAACCGGAGCGGTCGGGTTCTGGTCCCGAAATCGGATGACAGCGTTGATGTCGGCCAGCGCCATGTCATAGGTGCCGGAGGCGACGCGGGTGATCGGCTCGAACGCGTTGGTCGCGTCGTCAATGGTCACATTGAGCGACTCGTTCTTGTAGTAGCCGCGATCAAGTGGCAACAAAAACAGCGCCGAAGGCCCTTCGACGCGCCCGTCCAGGCTGAAGCGGACCGGCGTCTGCTCGGGGGTCTGTGCTTTGGCGGGGCCGGCCGCGATGAGCGCGAGCAGAAGCGCGCAGACGCATGAGGTTCGACCGGGCCTGATATGGTCGAGGGCGCTCATGGGACGCAATACTCCTACGGTGATCTCGTCGGCCCCCGCCCCGAAACCGTACCGGATGTTGATACCGGGCAGAAAAGTACATGATGGCGCAAAGAGCAAGCGAGAATGAACGGTCCCGCCGCTCTTCACGCATTTACGAACACCGGATTGCGGCGGATCGTCCGTGCCGGGTGATATTTTCGTGATGATGGGCTGCGGCGGCGGTGCTGCCGCGGCCCTCGTCGGAGCATGCGATGAACACCCCTCGTGAGCAGCCGGCTCCGTTCCGTGTGCCCTATGCGGGCTCCGACGAGGAGATTGCGCGGCGGCTCTTGGCGGAGGCGCCGCGCACGGCGGACGCCGAGCGGCGGATCGACGCGCGCGCCACGGCGCTGATCGAAGGGATCCGCGGCCGTTCCGGCGGGCTCGGCGGGATCGAGGATTTTCTGCACGCCTATTCCTTGTCCACCAAGGAGGGGCTGGCGCTGATGGTGCTGGCGGAGGCGCTGCTGCGGGTGCCGGATGACGCCACCACCGACCGGTTGATCGAGGACAAGCTCGCCACCGGCGAATGGGACACCGCCGAGCTGAAGTCGGATTCGTTCCTGGTGTCGGCTTCGGCCTGGACGCTCGGCATCACGGCGCGGATCATCCAGCCCGGCGAGACGCCGGAAACCATCCTCGACGGGCTTTTGAAGCGGCTCGGCCTGCCGGCGGTGCGCACGGCGACGCGGCAGGCGATGCGGCTCCTGGGCTCGCATTTCGTGCTCGGGCAGACCATCGAGGAGGCGCTGCGGCGCGCGGGCGCGCATCCGGAGGCGCGCTATTCCTTCGACATGCTGGGCGAGGGCGCCCGCACGGCGGCCGACGCCCGCCGCTATCTCGAAGCCTATGCCGCCGCCATCGGCGCGATCGGCGCAAGCGCCGGCGAGGGTGCGCTGCCCGACCGGCCCGGCATTTCGATCAAGCTGTCGGCATTGCATCCGCGCTTCGAGGCGGTATCACGCGCGCGCGTGCTCGCGGAGCTCGTTCCGGATGTGCTGGAGCTGGCGCGCCAGGCGCGCGACCACGATCTCAATTTCACGATCGATGCGGAGGAGGCGGACCGTCTCGAGCTCACCCTTGACGTGCTGGCGAAAGTGATCGCCGATCCGTCGCTGCGTGGCTGGGAGGGCTTCGGGCTGGCGGTGCAGGCCTATCAGAAGCGCGCCGAAGCCGTGATCGCGTGGCTCGACGACGCGGCGCGCGATCTCCATCGCCGGCTGATGGTGCGCCTGGTCAAGGGCGCCTATTGGGACACCGAAGTGAAGCGCGCGCAGGAGCGCGGGCTCGCTGGCTATCCGGTGTTCACCCGCAAGGCGATGACGGACCTCTGTTACGACGCCTGCGCGCGCCGGCTGCTGGCGGCCCGCGCGCGCCTGTTCCCGCAATTTGCCACCCACAATGCGCTGACCGTCGCCAGCGTGATCGAGGACGCCGGCGGCGTCGACGGCTTCGAGTTCCAGCGCCTGCATGGCATGGGCGAGGTGCTCTACCAGCATCTGCGCCGCGAATATCCGCGCGCCTCGGTGCGGGTCTATGCGCCGGTCGGCGGCCATCGCGACCTGCTCGCCTATCTGGTGCGGCGGCTTTTGGAGAATGGCGCGAACTCGTCCTTCGTCGCGGTCGCCGCCGACCCATCGGTGCCGGTCGAGGCGCTGCTGAAGCGTCCGCACCACTGGGTCGGCGAGGCCGCGCGGGCGCGGCATCCGCACATCCCGCTGCCGCGCGACCTCTATGGTCCCGAGCGGAAGAACTCCGCCGGTGTCGAGTTCGGCCACGAGATGAGCCTTCTTGCGTTGCTGAAAGAGGTGCGTGAGGGGCAGGCGCCGCCCGCAACGCTTGTGGACGCCGACGAGAAGGCCGCCCACGCCGCGATGGCGCAGGCGCACGCCGCGTTTCCCGCGTGGCAGGCGACGCCCGTCGACAGGCGCGCGGCAATGCTCGACCGCGCGGCCGATCTCATGCAAGAGCGCCGCGGTCAGCTCATCGCCCTGATGCAGAGCGAAGGCGGCAAGACGCTCGACGACTGCGTTTCCGAGGTGCGCGAGGCGATCGATTTCTGCCGCTACTACGCGCTCGAAGCGCGCCGCGCGCTCAAGCCACAGCGTTTGCCGGGTCCTACCGGGGAAAGCAACGAACTCACTTACCGCGGCCGCGGCGTCTTCGTCTGCATCAGCCCGTGGAATTTTCCGCTGTCGATCTTCACCGGGCAGGTAGCGGCCGCGCTCGCCGCCGGCAATACGGTCGCGGCGAAGCCGGCGGAGCAGACGCCGAAAGTTGCCGCCGCCGCCGTGCGCATCCTGCACGAGGCCGGCATTCCGTCCGAGTGCTGAAGCTCGTGGCCGGCGACGGCAAGATCGGCGCCGCGCTGGTGTCCGACCGCCACACCGCCGGCGTCGCGTTCACCGGCTCGACCGAGGTCGCGCGCACGATCAACCGCGTGCTCGCCGGCAAGGACCAGCCGATCGTGCCGCTGATTGCCGAGACCGGCGGCATCAATCCGATGATCGTGGACGCCACCGCGCTGCCGGAGCAGGTCACCGACGACGTCGTCACCTCGGCGTTCCGATCGGCGGGGCAGCGCTGCTCGGCCTTGCGGCTGCTGTGCGTGCAGGAGGACGTCGCCGACCGCATCATCGAGATGGTCGCGGGCGCGGCGCGCGAATTGAAGCTCGGCGATCCCGCCGATCCCGCCACCCATGTCGGTCCGGTGATCGACGCCGAGGCCAGGCAGAAGCTCGATGGCTGGATCGCCGCGATGGACGCCCAAGGCCGAGTGCGGTTTCGCTGGGACGCGTTCAAGCCGCTGCCGGCCGACGGCCTGTTCGTGCCGCCGACCATCATCACGCTCGACCGCGCCCGCGATCTCCAGGAGGAGGTGTTCGGGCCGATCCTGCACGTCGTGCGCTGGCGCGCCGACGCGCTCGACGCGCTGCTCGACGACATCGCCGCCAACGGCTACGCGCTGACCTTCGGCATCCATTCGCGCATCGACGACACCGTCGAAAAGATCGTCGCGCGTGTCCCGCACGGCAATGTCTACGTCAATCGCAGCATCATCGGCGCGGTGGTCGGCACCCAGCCGTTCGGCGGCACCCTGTTGTCCGGCACCGGGCCGAAGGCGGGTGGCCCGCACTACCTCCACCGCTTCTCGACCGAGCAGACGGTGACGATCAACACCGCGGCGGCGGGCGGCAATGCCAGCCTGCTGACGGCGGAGGAGTGATCACACGCGCGTCGTCGAATATGGACGAAGCCAGTGCGGCAACGGCAGCGGACTCCCTCGCCCCGCTTGCACCCAACTCGGGTCTACCCGAGTTCGGCATCATGTATGTGACCGAAGTCGGAAACATCCGACTTCGGTTGAGAGGGTCGGGGTGAGGGGGTGTCACCGCGAGCGCGCCCTTCGATAGCCTCCCTCACCCGACCTCGCTCCGCTTGGTCGACCTCTCCCCGCAAGCGGGGCGAGGTGACGGAGTTCGCGGCGCGCTCGTCGAACCTAATCGGCTAGTCCTATCCCGCCGCCTGCGCGGCGCCGTCGCGCCAGCGGCCGGGCGTCAGTCCGGTCTCGCGCTTGAAAGCGCGGTTGAACGCGGCCTCCAACTCGTAGCCGACGTCGGCGGCAATGCCGGCGATGCTGTCGCTGCCGCCGCGCAGCCGGTCGGCGGCGAGCTGGATGCGCCAACTCGTCACGTAGTCGATCGGCGGCCGGCCGAGCAGCGCATTGAACCGTTCAGCAAGCACCGTGCGCGAAGACCCTGCTTCGCGGGCGAGATCTTCCGCCGTCCATTTGCGGGCGGGATCGGCATGGATGCGCGTGAGCGCCCGGCCGACGATCGAATCGTTGAGCGCGGCAAACCAACCCTTGCTGCCGGCCGGCAGGCGGCTCGCGTGACGCCGCAACACTTCGACGAACAATAGCTCCATCATCCGGCCGAGCATCATCTGCGTACCCGGGGTCGCGGCTTCGACCAGCGCGATCACTTCATGCACCATCGAGGCCATGAGTGCGCCGAACTTGTCGTTGCCGGTCTTCTCGACCAGCATGTCCGGAAGCGTGCGAAATACCGGCGTGAAAAGAAACTCCGACAATTCGAGATAGCCGCAGATGAGCCGCGTTTCGTCGCCGCCGCCGCCGTAGTTGAACGTGAACATGCCTTCGATCGGACCCGGCCGAACCAAGTCCGGCGCGCTGGCAAACTCCGGCGGCGCGCCATTCCAGAACCGGTGCTCGTCTGCGAACGGCAGCAGCAGGAGGTCGCCGGCCGATATCTCACGGCGAGACCCGTTCGAGTGCTCGAACGTGCAGCGTCCGGCCGCGACCAGGTGGAAGATGCTGATGTGGCGCAGCCGTGCCATCGGCGAGTTCTCGTCCCAGCGCCTGGGGCTGATGACCCCGAACGGCGCCGTGAAGCTGCCGCCAAAGAAGACAGAGCCGGTCAGCCGCACGGCACGCAGCATCTCCGACAATACGTCATGCACGCCTGCGGGAGCGGGGCGATCCGGCGTTTCGGCAAAGGAAGGCGGTGTTTCGGTCATTGTCCTGGACGCGCGTAGGGCCGAAATGTCCGGCTCCTAGTGGTCAGACTTGGGCGGTCTGGGGATCATCTGCCACCGGGTGAAGCATATCAAAAATAAAGGAGCTTCCCATGTCTGCCCTTGCCTTCCGGACTACCACGAACGCCGCCTTCAATTGGCGGGCAATTTTGGACGAAATCGGGCCGCAGCTCGCTCAAGAGGAGCGCCGCTGCGACGAAACCAAAGAATTCGCCGCCGCCAATTTCAAGCTGTTGCGGGAGCGCGGATTTCTGGCCCTGGCCGTCCCCATCGAGCTTGGCGGCCACGGGCTGTCACGCGTCGCGCTTGGCGAATTGTTTCGCACCCTGCCGCGTTATTGCCCATCGACCGCGCTGGCGCTGGCAATGCACACCCATGTCGTCGCCGCCGCGGCATGGCGTTGGCGGCATCAGAAGGCGCCGGTCGACGGCCTGCTCAAGCGCGTCGCCAGCGAGGGCATCCAGCTCTTGTCCTCCGGCGGATCGGACTGGCTCGCCGGCTCCGGCAAGGCCGAGAAGGTCGAGGGCGGCTACAGGATCCACGCCCGCAAGGTGTTCGCGAGCGGTGCGCCGTCGGCCAACCTGTTCATGACCGGTGCGATCGAGAACGACCCGAACGAGGGCCCGACGGTGCTGCAGTTCGGCGTGCCGATGAATGCCGAAGGCGTGTCGATCGTCGAGACCTGGGACACGCTCGGCATGCGTGGCTCGGGCTCGCATGACGTCGTGTTCGACGGCGTGTTCGTGCCGGACGCGGCGATCGCCGCGCGGCGCAAGCCCGACGTCTGGCATCCGCTCCTGCACCTGGTGTCGATGATCGCGTTTCCGATCGTCTATTCGGTCTACACCGGCATCGCCGAAGCGGCGCGCGACATCGCGGTCGCGGAAGCGAAGAAGCGGCGCGACCCCGGCGTCGAGATGGTCGGTGAGCTGGAGACCGAACTGGCGTCGGCGCGCATTGCCTGCGACAGCCTGCTGGCCTTTGCCGAGTCGGCGTCGCCCGGTCCGGAGACCACCAACACGGTCTTCATGCACCGGTCGCTGATCGCGCGCAGCGCGTTGAAGACGGTCGAGCTTGCCATGGATGTCGCCGGCGGCGCGTCCTACTTCCGCAAGGTCGGCCTCGAGCGGCTGTTCCGCGACGTGCAGGGCGCACGCTTCCATCCGCTGACGCCCGCCGCGCAACGCCGCCTCGCCGGCCGCATGGCGCTCGGTCTTCCGATCGACGGCTAGAGCTTGCTCTCGCAAGGAGCTAAAGCGTGATTGCGATGCGACCTCAGCTAATCGCGCTTTAGAATTTCATCACGCATGGGAGCTGCCGCCACGTTGCGCGAACAACGTGGCGGCCTTTTTCGTCAACGCGCGGCGGCACGATCGTTGCGATTGCAATTGCTGAACGTCCGTTGATCTACGGCTGAACGTTCGTTGATCTAGATTGCAAAAACATAATTTGCCTCGCCACTCATCCGCCGGAGCGGATGGATTAGATCGACGTTGATCCCCCAAGTGAGTGAGGGGACAACATGAGCGAGGAAAATGAAAATGCGTGTTATGACCAGCCGCGCAATCGCTGTTGCTGCTGCGGCCGCGATTGCACTGACGACCGCGACTCTCCCGGCCAGCGCCGGTGACCGTTACCACCACCGTAACAATGACGCTGCGGCGGCCGCCGCCGTCATCGGAATCTTCGGCACCATGGCGGCCATCATTGCGGCCAACCAGCACCGCCGGTCACACCACCACTACAACAACGGCGTGGTTAACCACCCCGGCCATTGGCATGGGCACCACTACTATCGCCGCTAGGTGATGTTGCGTTGCGTCGGCCGGTGCCGCCGAAAGGCGGTGCCGGCCTTTGTTTTTGGCGGTCTTGGCGGGCGCGTTAACACACTTTTGTAGGTTGACGCTATTCTGGTAGGCCATGAGTGATTCGATTGACCGGCTCTATGCGGCGGTGATCTCCGCCAAGGACGCTGATCCCGCCACCTCGCGGACGGCGAAGCTGCTGCGCGCCGGCCGCAGCAAGATGGCGAAGAAGCTCGCCGAGGAAGCCGTCGAGGTCGTGATCGACGCCATGCACGGCGAGAACGAAGCCGTCATCAAGGAAAGCGCCGACCTCATGTACAATCTGGTCGTGCTGTGGGTCGCGACCGGGATCGAGCCGCAGGCGGTCTGGGCCGAGATGAACCGGCGCGAGCGCATGTTCGGCATCGCCGAGAAGCTGCCGAAACGAGCTGCCACCGCTTTCCCGCGCCGCAAGGTCGTCGCACTCGCCAGCGCCCGCGGCCGCAAGTAGCCCTACGCCCGAGCGTTCTCATCTCTCCGCAAAGATTGCGTTGGCCTCGTCGAATCTCCGTATGGCACGTTCAGCGTCAAAGCGGCCTTCGCGCAGAGTCTCCGCATCCCATTCGCTGCGCTCAGCCGCAAAAAAATCACCGCCATAGACGTGGAGGGCGCCGGTCATGCGAGGAATCGGGTTGGTTACCGAATGGATGATGTTGTGTCCGAGCGGCTCGGCGTCGCCCACGCACAGCGCCTGGGCTCCGGCAGCCTCCACGCGACCATGGGGAGCGCCCGGGACGCGGCGCCAGAAGATGTTGTCCTCGCGACCAGTATAGATGCCGATGACGGCCCACATTTGATGATTGTGAGGCATGAGCGTCATGTGCGGAGCCCAGATCACGTTGAGAATAGTGAGGTTAGGCGCATGATGGAGCTTCTGCAGCACGGCGCGCCGCGGTTCGCCCAGATGCTTGAGCACGGCTGCTGGGTCGGAGACGGCCTGCGCAACCACCTCGCGCACAAGCTTGTGTGACTTATCGACCGCGAGCGCAGCCCGGCAATCAGCGATGAACTGGTCGAGATCGAACATGTGCTCTGGCTCTTCGGTCTCCGATCACAGGCGTATGCTTGCCAGAATTCAGCCGTCCAGCGTGATATTTGCGTCTCTTATGACCGGTCCCCACTTGGCCATCTCAGCCTTGACGTAGCTGGCAAGCTCCTGCGGGGTCGAGCCCACAGGCGTCACTCCGAGTTCATCCAATCTCTCTCTGATATCTGGATCTTTAAGGACCGTAGCGGTGTCGACATAAATTTTGTTGATGATCGCTGGTGCGGTCTTGGCCGGTACAAACAAGCCTGACCACGGGGCGACATCGAAGCCCGGCAGGCCAGCTTCGGCAACGGTCGGCAACTCCGGAGCTGCGGCAATCCGTTTGGTTCCGGTCACCGCAAGCGCGCGCACTTGCCCGGCGCGCAACAGGGTAACTCCCGATGCGCCCACGGTAAACATGACGTCAATACGCCCGGCGACGACGTCTTGCTGCGCCCCGGTGCGATAAGGCACATGCAGCATCTCGATGCCAGTCATCCGCTTGAACAACTCGCCGCATAGATGGGGTGAGGTTCCGTGGCCGGCGGATGCATAGGTGATCTTGCCGTTGCGTGCCTTCGCGTGGGCAATGAACTCGGCAACCGAACGCGCGGGCGAGGAATTCGGCACGATCATCATGCACGGCTGCAGGCTCACTAGAGTTACCGGCGCAAAATCTGCAATCGGATCGAAGCCGAGAGAGCGATACAGAAACGGATTTACTGTTAGCGTGAACGCGGCCTTCAACACCGTGTAACCATCGGGAGCGGAGCGCGCCACCGCTTCCATGCCCAGGTTGCCGCCGGCACCGGTCTTGTTTTCGATCACCGCTTGCTGGCCCCACGTCGCAGTGAGCCTGGCGGCCAGAAGGCGACCGACCACGTCGGGCGGCGATCCCGCCGGGAAAGGAACGATCACGCGCACAAATCGGCTGGGCCACTCCTGGGCTTGCGCCGAACGGCCGATCACCGAGGACGTTAGCGCGGTGGCGGCGCTGTATCCAACGAAGGTGCGTCTGGTGATCATCGCGGTCTCCTCATGTGGCGATGAAAACGATGGCAGGGCCCCCTTGATGTGTCCAATTCATTTATGGTCTCATTATCGATGATATTTTGGAATGTATGGAAATGAACTTCCGCCATCTTCGTACGTTTGTCGCTATCGCTGATCATGGCGGCTTCGCACGCGCTGCCAGCCAGCTACACCTGACGCAGTCAGCGGCCTCTCGACAGATCCAAGCACTTGAGTCGGAACTAGGCGTACCGCTGTTCGACCGCATCGGGCGCAGCGTGAGGCTAACTTCGGAGGGCGAAGACCTATTGCGCCAAAGCCGCCGGGTGCTTGCCGAGATCAGTTCCTTGGGTGAGCGGGCACGCGCACTTAAGACCGGAGAAACGGGAGTCCTCCGCTTAGGGACAACCCCGCAGGTGATCGAAAATCTACTTGCGGACTTCTTGTTGGCTTACCGCCGAAGGCACCCGGGCGTGGAGGTCCATCTCATCGAAGATGGCGGCGCACGCCTGCCAGACCGGCTTGAAAATGGGGATGTGCATCTGACCATAATGCCAGCGGGCGACGAGCGCTTTCGGGCCCGTCTGCTTTATCCGATGCATGTCATTGTTGTGTGCCCCGAAGAGTCATCGGCTAAGCCGCCGTCGTGTCATCGAACTCTCGGAGCTGGCCGACGAACCGCTGCTCCTGCTGGACCGCGGTTTCGCTTCCTGGGAGTGGTTCCAAGCGGCGTGCCAAGTTGCGCATATCAAGCCGCGCATCTTGCTAGAAAGCGCCGCGCCGCACACCGTTGTCGCACTAGCCCGGACGGGTCACGGATTAGCGCTGGTCCCATCCCCGGTCCGGATACCCAGCGACGGTGTTTGCAGCGCGCCATTGGTGCATCGTGGCTCGTCGGTCGGAAGATGGGCCGTGGTTGCCTGGGACTCCCAACGCTTCCAGGCCACATACGCGGTTCAATTTGTGGAGGAGCTTGCCGCCGCTGTTCGAAGGTCCTTTCCCGGTCGAGAAATGACAAGGTACGCTCCAAAGCTGCCGCGCCCGAACATGCGAGCTAACTAAACAGCCCGGAATGTCGCCTTTAGGTCCAACAACAGACAGTTACGATCACATAAAGCCCGGATTGCGCGGCAGATACTGCGTCCAGTCGCCAAAGCCGGGCGACGCCATCAGCAACATGGGAAAGGTGATGCGCATGCCATGTTTGACCGCAAGGCTGAGTGCGCTGTCGCATGTGCCTGGCAGGAATGCCGATACTTGCTTGGAGCCGCCATCGACCACCATCTTCAACGCGGTCGTAAAGGCACTACCAAGGACCTCGGCTCGCGTGACGGCGAGAGGTCCGACGTGGCCGTCGGAACCGATATAGGCGTAGCCGACGCACTCGTTGCCGGCGCAGAGCATGGCGCCCTTGGTCGCCGGGTCGTTGAGCAAGTAGCGGTGATGCTTCTCGCGCGCGACGCCTACGGCGCGCACGTCGATCTCGGCAAGGCTCTTCATGTGCGCGGCTGTGTCTTCAATCGCGATGCTACGCAATGGCGCGTCCGGCAAGCCGACCATCACGCGGTCGCGCGCGGCGCCTAAAAAATAAATTGGCATCTTGGGAAATAGGCCGTGCCGGATGTAGAGGCCCTGCGAGACACGATTGAAGGTGAAAGTAATCAGCGCCTTGTGGGCGGCCCCTGATTTCCGGGCATGCTCCAAGGTTAGTTTCAATAGCTCATTGCCAACGCCACGGCCCTGCTGGGCGGGATCGACAAACAGCTGCGCGAGAAACCACACATCGCCGCACACCCAACTCCAGGCAAAACCGAGGATGTCGCCGCTGTCCTCCGCCACCCACAGACCGTCGGGGTCGTCCTTGAGCGAGAACAGCTGAAAGTGGGGAGGGCGCGCGGTCGCCATCGAGCCGAAACCATGCCGCTCGGTGAGGTCGTTGATGCTGGCAACGACGAGCGCGTCGGCCCGCGCCAAATCCTGCGCTTCGGCGGGCCTGTAGACGAGTGGCATAGGACAACTCCGTCATAGCCACCTTTGGGCGGGTTTCACGGTAGGGATGGCTACGTCAATAACATCGCGGCCTATTATGGGCTGGTTTATAATTATAAACAGCGCAACCGGGTCTGCTTTGGGTCATCCGGGGTGGAATCATGAACTCACGGACTGCCACGCATGACGCAGCGTCGTTCAGATGATCGATACGTCTATGCGTCACGGCGTCGTCATGGACATTCCCGCCCTGCGCCGCTAAGCAACCTCCCGCATGCTGAGGAAAATGTACGACTGGTGCGTCGCGGCGGCGGGCAAGCCTCATGCGGCGTGGACCCTGGGCACCGTCTCGTTTGTCGAGAGCTCGTTCTTTCCGATTCCGCCCGATGCCATGCTGGTTCCGATGTCGCTGGCGCGGCCCGACCGGGCCTACCGCTTCGCGGCTGTCTGCATCGCTCCGTCGTTGGCGGGCGGCATTCTTGGGCTACGCGATCCGCCTACTTCCTCTACGAGTTGCTCGGGCTGTGGCTGATGCAGCCTACGGCTACGGCGCCAAGATCGAATGCGTTTCAGCAGAAGTACCGCGAATGGGGCGCCTGGTTTATCTTGATCAAGGGGTTGGCGACCGATCCCTTACAGGACTCGTCACCATCGTGTCTGGGTTCTTCGCACAGCTACCCGATCCTGCCGTTCATCCTGTTGTCACTCCTCACGCGCGGCGTGCGCTTCTTTGTTGTGTTGTGTTCGGTACTGCCACCGTTACGGCGGCCGCGCGCGTGAGATCATCGAGAAGCGGTTGGAGCTGTGGGCCACTATTTTCGCATCGTAGTCGTTGTCGGGATCGTTGCGGCGGTCTACTTGATTTGAAGGTTTCGACTGAGCAGGATCCCGAAACGCTGGAACCGGTTTTCGGACCAGATCATGCTCAAATGGAACGCCAGGAATCTCATTTTCGCCACGGGCGCGGCATAGTGTAGGTTGTGGAACAGAGGTGGCGCGGGTGGGCGCCAGGCCAATGTCCTTGTTTCGAAACAGGCAACGAAGCGGAACTGATTTGAATTCGGCGGAGCGGATCCGCGGGATACGATTGGCTGTTTGCTTGCTCGCATGCGGCCTGGTGCTCAGCGCATCGGCGCAGGCACAGCAGCAGCTCCCGCTCCAGCCGCCCGAGACCGCGACCGCCCCCCAGGCGGAGCCACCGGCGGCACAAGAGCCGCCTCCAAGTTACCGGCCGGGCTTTCTCGACGCCGTCGGCCGCTGGTTCGGCGATTCAAAAGCGGCGATCGATTCCCAGGTCAAGAGCACCCAGGAGCTTCTGGGAACCTTTGGCAACCAGGCCAGGGATGCCGCCGGCGGCGTCGCCGCGATCCCGGGGACGCGCATCATCACCGGGCGCCAGCGTTGTCCGCAGGCCCCCAATGGCGCACCCGATTGCCAGCAGGGCGTGGACGCACTGTGCCGCACCAAGGGATTCCAGGCCGGCCGGACTCTCGACGTGACGTCGGCGCAGCGCTGCCCCGCCCGGGTCTATCTCGAGGCGCGCGCGCCGAAGGAAGGCGAGTGCAAGCTCGAGACCTACGTCACGCGCGCCGTGTGCCAGTAACGTCTCGCTATTTTGGTTTGCGGTGCGCATTGCTGGGCCCTCTCCCCTCGCGGGAGAGGGCTCAAGAAAGAACCCACGAGCGCATTTGGGTGAGGGGGCTTCTTCGTCAGAAAACTCTTGCGAAGCGACCCCCTCACCCAAGCGTTGGTGGTCGCAACATCGTCTTGCCCTCTCCCGCGAGGGGAGAGGGCACATTAATGAGCGCTGCGACTCCCGGCTGCGGTACCGTGTCCCCTGCCTTGCTGACGTAGTCGTGCTAGCGTCTGCGCATCAAGACGAAACGGCCGGGAGGCGAGGATGGCATTGAAGGCAGCGGGTAAGCTTGTGATCGCGGCGGCCGTTGCGGTCGCATACGCTCGGGTCCAGCATGGGTGCGCAGGCGCAGGACAAGCTCAAGGTCATCGTCTTTCCGGGCCTGTCCAATCTCGCGCAGTTCGCGGCCGAGTTGCAGGGTTTCTACAAGAAGCGCAATCTCGCGGTCGAGCTGATCAACACGCCCAATTCGGATGAGCTGCGCAAAGGGCTTGCCGAAGGCCGCTACGACGTCGCGCATGGCGGCGTCGACAACGCGGTCGCGCAGGTCGAGAACGACAAGACCGATCTGTTCATCTTCATGGGCGGCAATAGCGGGCTCAACAGTCTCTACGTGCAGCCCGAGATCAAATCGTACGAGCAGCTTCGCGGCACCACCATGGCGGTCGATGCGCCGAACACGGCGTTCGCGCTGTTGCTCTACAAGATGCTCGACGTGAAAGGCATCAAGCGCAGCGACTACAAGGTCGAGCCGGTCGGCGCCACGCATCTGCGCCTGCAGGCGATGCTGAAGGACAAGACCTATTCGGCCGCGATGCTCTCACCGCCGGGATCGATCCAGGCCGAGAACGCCGGCCTGCGGGATCTCGGATCGGCGGTCAGCGTTGTCGGCCCGTATCAGTCGGACGGCGGCTGGGTGCTGCGCTCCTGGGGCAAGGCCAATGCCGATACGCTGACCCGCTACATCCAGGCGAACATCGAAGGTATCCGCTGGGCGCTCAATCCCGCCAACCGCGCCGCCCTGACGGCAGTCGTCGCCGGACGACTGAAGCTGGCGCCCGACGTGGTGGCGGAATCGCTCAAGCTCGCCGACGCGCAGCAAGGCTTCGCCACCGACGCGCGCTTCGATCTCGAAGGCTTCCGCAATGTGCTCAAGCTGCGCGCCGACATGCTCGGCACCTGGGGCGGCAAGCCGCCGGCGCCGGACAAGTATCTCGATCTCTCGTATTACGACCGCGCGCTGAAGGGGCTGTGATCCGCGGCGCCGCCGGGATCACCCCCGCCGCATCAGCGACAGCGCCAGCACCCCGATCAGCCCGGCCAGCGAGGGCATGAGCGCAAGACCGAGCGCGCGCAGCCGCGCGATGTCGTCCGCGGCCGGGTTGAATGCGCCGGCACTGAGCCAGACCACCGTCTGCGCGGCGGTGGTCGCCTGCGGATCGGCCAGGGCGACCGCCGGCAGCGTTGCACGTTTTGCCTGAAGCTCCCGCAGCTCCGCGTCGACCGCGTCGCGCCGCTCGGCGGCGGCGCGTGCCTGCCGTAGTTCGAGCACGGTGGCGCAGGCCCGCGCCGAGGCCGGACGCGTCACGTCACGGCAGCCGTCGGTGGCTTTCCAAACCCACTGGGCGTCCGGCTGCGCCTTCTGCAGCTCGACGTCGATCGCCGCCGTCGGGCGCATCTCCGAAACGCCGGTGCGTTCATGCCGAAGCCGATCGATGCGCTCGCTCAGCAGTGCCGTCTCGGTGGCGATCCTGGCGCGGCCCGCCACCGCATCGCCGATATTGGTCGATGCGAAGCCCATGGCGGCAAGCAATGTCAGCACGAGCACCGCGAGCCAGATCGTCCAGGCGGAGCCGGCGGCCAGGATGGAACGCCGGTGCCAGAGCTGAACCCCCACGCTCGGCAGCACGACCGCGAGCAGATCGACCGCAAGGCCGATCGCGGCGAGCAGCACGGCGGCTTCCGCAGTCTGGCCGAACGAGGCGGCAAAGCGCGCATTCATGATCAGGCCGACCGCGGTCAAACTGAGCGCGGTGACAAACAGCACGCAGGCGGTGATGGCGGTGATGGCTGAACGCCGCGCCTTCTGAGGGGCTGCGCGGCCGGCAGCCGCCATGCTGAAGGCGCCCCCGACCAGTTGCGCGGCGGCCTCACGCGGCGTGCGCGTGGGCGCAAGGATGACCTTGCCCTTGCCGCCCGAAAACTGCGTGATGCGTCCGGCTTCGTTCCAGGCCGCGAGGCGGCGGCGCAACCGGGTCAGCGTCCAGCCGAATTGCTGGGCGAGGTCGCCGAGACTCATCTCGACGCGACCTTCGAGTCTGGTCGCTCAGCCACGTCAGCGCCTCGTCATCGCTGAACGAATGCAACGCCACGACATTTGCCCGAGCCACGTCGACCCCCGTATCGAGACTTCGAATCCCGACGTGGGCCCCGGTTTTACCGCCACGGCGATACACGTCTTGATTTTCTGATTCGCTGGAAATTAACACGAATGGGATCGCCGCAAAAACGCGTCGCCGAACGTTGTGCACATGCTGCGACTGTCGAAATTTTACTCGCCTACCGGTTCGAGTCCGCCCTTGATCCACACCGCGCGGGTCGCATCGCGGCCCAGATAGCGCACCAATGCGAGCGCCGGCTCGGGCGTGGCATTAGTTGCCGGTATCGCGGCGTCGTAGACGATATAGACCTGCACCGCCGCGGGCACCGCGCCCGCCAGTACCACGCCTTTGGCGCGCGGGATTTCGCTGACGTTGTAGAGGCCGATCTCGATCTCGCCGCTCGCGATCAGATCCTGGCCGTTGGCCGTGAGCTTGAGCCGGTCCTTCACCTGGTCGGCAATGCCGAGATTGGCGAGCACCTTGAGCGCGTTCGGCCCGCTCAATCCGCCGGTGCTGGAATTGCTGAGTGTCAGCGAACGCGCGGCGAGCAGCGCCTTGCGCGTCGAGTCGACGGTGGAGAGGTCGACGGTGACGCCGTCGCGCACCGCTAACCCAATACCGACGCGCACCAGCGGACGGCGCGTGCCTGCGCGCCACAGCGCCTCGCGCGCCTGTGCGGCTTGCGTCGCCGCGATCACGAGGTCGAATGGTTCGCCGGCCTTCAGCCGCTCGTTGACGGGTCCGGGCGATCCGAAGGTGAACGTCACGTGATGGCCGGTCTCTTTGCTGAACGCGGCGGCAAGCTCGCGCGCCGGAATGTTGATGGCGTTGTAGGCGAGCACCTTGATCTCGGCGGCGGGTGCCGGCGCCGCGGCGAACAGCACCAATGCGAGCGCCACCGGTCTCGTCAGACGCGACAGCCGCATTGCCATGGCTGCTCTCCCTGTCGTTGTCCCGGTCCTTCGCATTCGTGCGAACTTCCGACGCTAGACCAGTTTGGCACGAAGACGCTGGAATTCATCGTCTGTTATCGAGCCTGATTTCTTTAGCTGATCGAGCTTGGTAATTTCGTCTGCCACGCTGTAGCCCACGACGCGGCGCAGTTCGTCGCGCGCCTGCTGCGCTTGTTGCGCATTGCGCTCCGCCATGCCTCGTCCTTGGGTGATCAGGTAGGCGAAGATGCCGAGGTAGGAGGTTAGAACCAGCGCCAAGACCCACAGCGCCTTGCCCCAACCGGAGATGTCGTGCCGCCGAAACAGGTCACTATAGATTACAACAAGCAACCAGAACCAAACGACAAATGCGAATATCGCAAGCATATTCATCAAGAAATTAGAATAGGTGTAGCCTCCGTCGAAAAGCATTGCTGTTCTCCTGTTCTTTTAAACGTTCAACCGATTGACTTTATACGAAGGCCAATCGAAAGGAGTGTGACTGCGCTCGATGTCCGCTCACAGTGTCATAAGCTGATCCACTAGTCCTTGACGTATTTCGTTACGCCCCGCACCGTGGCCTCTGCGGTGAAGAGATTGCCGGCCGCATCGATCGCGATGCCTTCGCCCATGGCGCCATCGGGCGTGGCGGTTTTGTGCGGCGGCACGAACATCGTCACCTTGCCGTCCTTCAAGCTCCCGATGCGGATGCCCTTGAGCCAGCCCGGG
This sequence comes from uncultured Alphaproteobacteria bacterium, assembly GCA_963850705.1. GTDB lineage: Bacteria > Pseudomonadota > Alphaproteobacteria > Rhizobiales > Xanthobacteraceae > VAZQ01. Next base: position 48,839 of record CAWKMR010000070.1, read on the forward strand.
TTTCGCTTGTCCGTCGATTCGGAGTTGGCCGCATAAAGCGTGTCGTTGCCGTCGATTGCGATCCCGCTCACGCGGCCGAATTCCCGATATTCGCGGAGGAACTTTCCGTCCTTCGTCAGGATCTGGATCCTGTGGTTGTGGCGGTCGGCGACGATCAGGCGTCCCTGGGAATCGAACTTGATCATGTGCGGGGTACGGAATTCGCCCGGGCCCGTTCCGGTCTTGCCGATGGTCCTCAGGAACTTGCCGTTACGGTCGAACACCGAAATGCGCCCGACAAGATTCGGGTCCTCGACGTTGCGTATGACTCTCGGCCACGTAGATATCGCCATTGTCCGGGTCGGTGGCGACGTCGTTCGGATCGGTCAGCGCGTCCGGCGGATTGCCCCGCACGCCCGGCTTTCCAAGCGTCATCAGCACCTTGCCGTCCGGGCTGAACTTGACGACGACGCTGCCCTTGTTGTCTTCGCCCGGAAACTTGTTGAGCTCGGCGGGGGTCGCCACGCGCGCGTCGGTCACCCACACATTTCCGTCGCGATCGACATGGATGCCATGCGGCCACACGAACATTCCGCCGCCAAAGCTCCTGATCTCCTTGCCCGACTAGTCGAAAAGGTGGATCGGATTTGTCTTGGTGCCGAGGCAACCCGGGGCGATCCCGGCAGAGCAACGGTCGGTCGCCCACACCGACCGGCCATCCCGGTCGATGGCCACGCCGTTGGAGCCGCCCCACGGCCTTCCGTCCGACGTGAGCTGCGCCCAGTCGCGGATCACGCGATAAGGATTGGCGCCGCTGTTGACCGGCGAAACGTCCTGCGTCTGGGCTTGGCCTCCTTGCAAAGCCATCCCCACGACAGCCACCGCGGCAAACCAACCTCTGGGGAAAGCTGACATCGCCATCGCCGCGCTCCTTGGTATGAAATACCCGCCGCATTTTGTGCAGCGGCGCAAAAGCGCGCCGCCGCATGCCGTGCAACCGTGCGCGAGTCCGAGTTGGCAACAGGCGGCGCCGTGCCTCGCAAATCAGCGGCACAATCTGTTGCGATTCAGATGCCGGATGCGCCGCTGAGTTTGTTTCTCAGCGGCGATCGCTGCTGGACGTTGGAACGCTCCGTTACGCGCTGATCAGCGCCACTTCTATCTCACGGAGGGGTGCAGTAATCCCAATAGCCTTGCGTTTGCGCCGCGGTCGTCCAAATCCAGCAAAGGTTTGGCGCCGGCGCCACCGGGATTGCGGTCGCTCCGATGACCGTGCCGAGTGCCACGCCGCCAACAATGGTGCCGTAGTACGGCCGCCGGGACCAGGCGCGGACCGACGTGCCGTGGACGTTGACGTTCACGTTGCCGCCAGCGCCGCCCATGCCGCCGGCGCCACCCATGCCGCCCGCACCACCCATGCCGCCCGCGCCACCCATGCCGCCGGCACCCATTCCGCCGCCGCCCATGCCGCCGCCACCCATGCCGCCGCCACCCATGCCACCGCCGCCCATGCCGCCGCCACCCATGCCGCCGCCACCCATGCCGCCGCCGCCCATGCCGCCGCCGCCCATGCCACCGCCGCCCATGCCACCGGCCATTCCGCCGCCAGCCATGCCGCCGCCGGCCATGCCACCACCCATACCGCCGCCCATACCACCGCCCATACCACCCATCTGCACAGGCACGACCGAATCGTGGTCCAGCGCGCGCAGGTCAGCGAACTGCGGCCAAGCCGAGCTTGAATTCGACGGAATTCAACAGTGCCGCGGTCGCCAGAAGGGTCCCGGACACGACTGCGCGATATTTCATGGCGCTTTCTCCCTAGTGCTGGATCAATCTCTAAAATTGGATCGATCGGCGCTGGAAATGTTAGCCCAGCCGGGTTCCCGGCGCCATTGACTCTAGGTGTAATGCGCGCTCGCCGAAGGGGCGCATCGAACGGCGTAGATATGGCCGGGCGGTCAGGTATTCGAACGCGGGTTCCCGCAATCCGCGCGGCAACGGGTGCGCGCCCTAGGAGGTGTCCCGATAGGGTTTGGCGACATGACCCGCGCCATATCTTCCGCAGCTATACACGAGTACTATTGTGTTCTTGTAGAACTGCCAGATTGTAGAGCTTCTATTGAAATGTGACGAAGTCTATTTGTCCGCGGCGCTCATGCTACCGTCATTCATGATAGCGTACATTTGAAGGTCAGCCGCGGCACCGCTCGTGCGGAGGAAACAGGAAATGATCAAAGCCGCGATTGGGAATGCGCGCTTCTTTAGCCGAAGCGGTCCACATTCTCTTGCGGTTGTTGCGCAAGCGGCATCCGGGACCGTTCAGGAATGCGATCTCCTCATCGAAGGTATCGCACCCCTGCAAACGGCGGGTCCGCATGACGTTAGTTTTCTGGACAACCGGCGTTTTGTATCGGCGCTCAAGCAGACGCTGGCCGGTGCTGTGATCGTGCATCCCGATATGCAGCAGTGGGTACCAGCGGCAACGGTGCCTATTTTCACAACCGAGCCACACGTTGGCTGGGCTCAAGTCGCGGAGCTGTTCCATCCGGTGCCGCCGGTCGCTCCCGGAATTCACCCTTCGGCAATTGTGGCTGAGGGAGCGGTGATCGATCCGTCCTCCGAAGTCGGCCCGCTGTGCGTGATTGAGAGCGGCGCGGAGATCGGCCCTGGCTGCCGGATCGGTCCCGGCGCGGTGATCGGAAGTGGCGTGATCATGGGCCGCGACTGCCGGATCGGCGCACACGTCAGCCTGAGTTACGCGGTGTTGGGCGCGCGCGTGTACGTCTATCCCGGCGCGCGGATCGGGCAGGAAGGATTTGGATTTGGCCCCACCAAAACCGGGTTCCTGACGGCTCCCCAACTTGGTCGGGTGATTCTGGAAGACGATGTCGAGGTTGGCGCCAACACGACGATCGATCGGGGATCGGCGCGGGACACCGTGATCGGCGCCGGATCGCGGCTCGATAATCTCGTGCAGATCGGACACAACGTTGTCCTGGGCCGGTGTTGCATCATCGTGGCCCAGGTCGGCATTGCGGGGTCGACCGTGCTTGAGGATTTCGTCCAGGTCGGGGGCCAGGCCGCGGTGGATGGACACCTCAGGATCGGCCGCGGCGCACAGATCGGCGCACAGGCTGGCGTCATTTCGAACACGCCGTCAGGGGCGGAGGTGGTTGGAAGCCCCGCTCAGCCGAAACGGGATTTCTTCCGGCAAGTCGCCACGCTCCGGCGGATGGCACGCAGACCGAAATAGCCGCTCGGCGACGCGGTCGTGCCGCCGGCGGCTTGGATCGACAGCACGGTCGTCAAGGATCGCACGCTGGTGGGAGGCGTTCGAACGGGCCTCGATCCAGCGCCTGACGACCGCGCCGCACGTCGCCGAGCCGATGGTGCAACGCGCCGCGTCGTAACGATGACAACGCGTGGGCGACGCGTCCCCGCGATGGGGCTTTGAAACTTTCGACTGATGTCATTCCGGCCCTGGCCGTGCGATGTTGCGCGGTCCTCCGACGCGCGCGTCCACCAAACCCTGGATTTTCCGTGACCAGCCGAACGCTGCTTCTGGCGTGTGTGTCCGTGCTGTGCTTCGCGGCCAATTCGCTGCTGTGCCGGCTCGCTTTGGCGCCCGACCTGATCGACGCCGCCAGCTTCACCACCGTGCGCGTGCTGGCGGCGGCCGCGATGCTGAGCGCGATCGTATGGGTGCGGCGGCAGCATCTTCCGCGCTGGAAATATGCGAGCCCGCGGTCGATCGCCGCGCTGTTCGGCTACCTCATCTTCTTCTCCTTCGCCTACACGCGGCTGAGCGCCGGAACCGGCGCGCTCATTCTATTTGGCGCGGTGCAGCTCACGATGTTCGGTATCGCGTTGCGGGAAGGCGAGCATTTCTCGCCGATGTCCTGGGTCGGATTGGCGATCGCCGTTCTCGGCCTCGTCTATCTCGTGCTGCCAGGGCTGGCCGCGCCGGACCCGCTCGGCGCGCTGTTCATGGTGATCTCCGGAATCTCCTGGGGGCTGTTCTCGCTGTTCGGACGCGGCGCCGATCATCCGGTGGAAGTCGAACGCCACCAATTTCCTCGGCTGCCTGCTTCCTGCGATTCTCATCAATCTCATCTTCGTGCAGGATGCGCACGGCACGCCGTCGGGCTTTGCGCTGGCGATCGCGTCGGGCGCGATTGCGTCGGGGCTCGGCTACAGCATCTGGTATCTCGCTCTGCGCGAACTGCCGGCGACACGCGCGGCGACGCTGCAGCTCTCGGTGCCCGCCATTGCCGCGCTCGGCGGCGTGGTGTTGCTGTCGGAGCCGCTGACGCTGCGGCTGCTGATCGCTTCCGCGGCCATGCTCGGCGGTACCGGCATCGTGCTGGCGCAACGCTCGGGCGCCCGCCCGGCCGCGAAAGCCTAGCCACTTCGCCTGAGATCGGCTTGACGCTAACCGAATAATTCAATATTCGTTGAAATATGGAAACGAATGACGCCGTGGCCGCGTTGGCTGCGCTGGCGCAAGCGAACCGGTTGGATGTGTTCCGCCTGCTGATCGAGGCCGGGCCCGAGGGGCTCGCGGCCGGCGACATCGCGGAGCGGCTCGGCCTCGCGCCCAACACGTTGACGTTCCACTTCGATCGCCTGCGGTCTGCCGGCCTGGTGTCGGTCCGGCGTGCGGGACGCTCCATGATCTATGCGGCGCGGTTTGAAACCATGAATGCGTTGCTCGGCTATCTCACCGACAACTGCTGCGGCGGCCAGCCCGAGAAATGCGTCCCGGTGCAGCGTTGCGCGCCGGCCAAAGCGAAACGTCGCAAGCGGGAGACGGCGTGATGGACAAGCCTTTCAATGTGCTCTTCCTCTGCACCGGCAACTCCGCCCGCTCGATCATCGCGGAGGCCATTTTGAATCGGGAGGGGCGCGGAAACTTCCGCGCGTTCTCGGCCGGTAGCCAGCCCAAGGGTGAGGTGCATCCATTCACGCTCGACCTGCTTCGCAAGCTCAATTTCGACGTCAGCGGCTTCCGCTCCAAGAACTGGAACGAGTTCAGCGGGGCCGACCGCGCAGCCGCTCGATTTCGTATTCACAGTTTGCGACAACGCCGCCGGCGAGGCGTGTCCGTTCTGGCCCGGCCAACCCATGACCGCCCATTGGGGCGTGCCCGATCCCGCGGCCGCGACCGGCAACGAAGCGGAAGTGCGGTTGGCGTTCGCGGATACGTTCCGGATGCTGTCGAACCGCATTTCCGTCTTTGTCGAATCTGCCGCTCCGTTCTCTGGACAGGCTCTCGCTGCAACGGCAGCTCGACTCGATCGGCAAGTCCAAGGATTCCGCCGCGTGAGCCGCCGCCTGCTTGCGGAGAGGCCTGGGCACCGCGCTTCTGGTCGCCACGGTTGTCGGCTCCGGCATCATGGCGGAACAACTCGCGGGCGGGAACGTCGCCCTTGCGCTGCTGGGCAACACCATTCCCACGGGCGCTATCCTGGTCGTGCTCATCACGATCCTGGGCCCGATCTCGGGCGCCCATTTCAATCCGGCGGTGACGCTGGTGTTCGCCGGGCGAGGCGAGATGCCCTGGCCTGACGTCCTGCCCTACATCGTCGCGCAATGTGCGGGCGCCGTGGCCGGCACCGCGATCGCGCATCTGATGTTCGACCTTGCGCCGCTCACCATCGGCACCACGGCGCGCAGCGGCATGGGCCAATGGTTTGGCGAAGCCGTCGCCACTTTTACGCTGCTGTTGGCGATCCTCGGAGGACTGAGGCATGCGCCGCAGGCGGTGCCGTGGCTGGTCGGGCTGACGATCACGGCTGCCTACTGGTTCACCTCGTCCACGTCCTTTGCCAATCCGGCGGTTACGCTCGCGCGCGGCTTCACGACCACGTTCGCAGGGATCGCCATGAATCACGTGCCGGGGTTCGTGGTCGCGCAGTTGATTGGGGCGGGCGCAGCGGCGCTGGTTTCGCTCATGATGTTCGCGAGACCCGAAGCGAAAAGCTAGCGGTCCAATTCTAACATTCGCATCCCGTTTCAGCAGGCGACTTGCGAATGTTAGAATCGAAAGACCACTGGCAAGTGAAGCACGAGCTCAGGTCGCCTTGACTACGGCCGGCGGCGTCCAGGTGCCGTTCAGGATCGAAGGCGATGCATCCTTCGGCCAGTACATCCGCAACATGGGGATGAACTCACCCTTCGGCGCTGGTAGCCAGTTGGCCTCCATGTCCGCGCCCGGCGACTCGTTCTGGAAGTAAAGCGTCAGCGAGCCGTCGGCGTTGAACTTCGGGTTGTTGCGTGGACTGACCGTGAACTTGTTCAGCCGATTGGGAACGAACCACCAGCCTTGGTCGATCATGTACATCGTGATCGACCAGAAGCCGTTGACCGGCGGCGTCGCGCCCTTGGGGAAAGTCAACGTGTACTTGTTCGCGCCTGTCAGCTTTTGGCCTGTGAAATCGATCTCGGTGTAGGGATACACCGCATCCCGCTCCTGGTTCGCGGGCCAACCGAAGGCTGCCACCACCGCGCGCTTCAAGTAAGTCGCAGGGCCATAGGTGCCTAGCCCTTTCGTCACCACCCAGCCATTCACGATAGAGCCCAAGGCGGCCCTGTTGGATTCGATCTTTTTCAGAGCCGTCTGCGGGATGTCCTTCAACGCCGCCTGCACAGCCGGATCAAGCTTGCCCAGCTCGAACGGCTTGCCGGGTACGATGCCAATCCTGGCCATGCGCGCGACCATCGGCGCATCGTCCGCGGCCGGCGGTGCGGCACCGCCCATCAGCTTGGCCATGAGGTTGAAGTACCCCTCCGTTCCCATCGCGAGAATGACCGGCTGCGGCTTGTCCGTCATGCTGAAGCCCGGGTTCGGATCAATCGGCGGCGCTACCGGGGTGTACGGCTTGCCCCAGGCGGAGAGCGGGGTAATTTTGTACTGCGCTTGCAGCGTGTTGACGGCCTTGTAATCCTGTTCGGTCCCATCGGCATAAGTGCGACCCAGGATGACCATGTAGCGCGTCGCGACAGGGAAGTGCTTCATCCCTGCCGGCACCGTGCCTTTCCAGCCTGGGCCGGTGAACAAGTAGTTGGCGGCCTTGCCGTCAGCAGTGCGCTTGCTCGGCGACGACTCCAAGTCCGACATCCACAGGTCGGTCAACTCGAACAGATAGAAGCGGTCGCCCATGTCGGGATGGCTGAAGACCTGCGGTTCGGCAAGATCGAGCCAACCAAGCGAATACAGCGTGTCGGCATTGGGGGCAGACACGCCGCGATAGTCCGCCGGCGGATAGCGGGGCACGTTGATGAACTGTCCGATCGGCGCCGTCAGCCCTTCGACCTTCGGCACATTGCTCATCTGGACTCGCGTGACTTCAGTCGTGATGAGCGAATAGCCGTAGATGTAGGCATCTTCGGCAATCTGTCGCGCTTCCTCGGGCGAAAGGGATTGCGCGTAAGAAGGAAGGGACGTCGTGAGGGAGGCCGCGGCCGAGCTGCTGGCAAGAGCCCCGTAGAGGAACGATCGCCTGGTCGTTTCCATGGTGTGTTTTCTTTCGTGGTTTGGAGGGTTGTTCCCATTCCACACCAGCGGGCCGGTAAATGATATAGGGGATGGACGTAAGCGAATTGCCCTTTGATGCCGAGCGGATGTCCGCTGTGGGGCCAGCAAGCGACATCACACACTTGAAATGAAAGAGGCCGCCAACTGAGGCGGCCTCGCATCGCGATTTCCGATCGGTCAGGCGACGATCTGCGTCGCCGACTTTCTGCGTCGATACCAAGCCAACAGGCCACCGCAAGCGATCACTAGGCCGGGCAGTCCGGCACCGGCGATGGGACCGGGGACACCAACGGTGTCCAATCTACCTACTTGCTGGTTTTCGGTTACAAACGCTATGTCGGTCACGCCATTAGGAAGAATAGCAATCTCACATCCTTTACTTGTGCTGCATTGGGAGTATGGATTGCCCACAGTGTTGAACTGAACGGCCACTGTTCCAACAGGTCCATTGAACGACAGAATGCCAAATGCACCAATTGTGAAATTCAGGGCTGACGGAGTCGCAACAAGTACAGAGCTTCCTCCAAAACTTATGTTTGCTCCTGGAGTGGCAGAGGTGACGGAGGGGCCACTACTGGAATTAAACGCCCAAGACAAAATATTGGAATTGGTTAGACCGCAATTGTCGCAATTGGTTGTTATTTCACCAGTGATCGTTACTGGCGCGACGACAAACGATAGGTCGTAGGTGTAGGTGTTCGCATTAGCAGTCGGTGCGAATGACACAAGAGCACACCCGGCGGCAGCAAGCGCCGCGCTCAGCTTCGATTTCATGTGTGTCCCCACGGCCCCCGATTACCGCATCCGGAAATGTCGCACATTCTTGGGATTTCAAAGCCAAAAAATTGCTTGGCATTCACGCCAAAAAATTGCTCTTAGCTGCCATCCGCGCATCGGGGCGGGGGGCATCATCCGGTCTGCGCATTATGAGCACACGCCTTAGTCGAGTTTGGGTTTGACATTCGCGTTGCGCTCGCGCTGCCAGGTGGGTCGCGAATGTCAAATCCACTCCACTAGGCGCGGTCGCCTTCGAGCGACCGTGGCCGCATCGCCAGAAACAACAACAGCGCAAGCCCCATCAGCACGGCGATCCCCGTGAACGCCGCGGCCCAGCCGCCCGACGCATTCGCGCCGCCAAGGTCGAGCATCCAGCCCACCGCGAGCGGTCCGACAAAGCCGCCGACATAGCCAAGCATCGAATGCACCGCGAGGGTTGCGCCGCGGCGGGCGGGTTCGGCGGTTCCCGCCGTGCCCGCGGTCAACGACGATGAGTTCGAGCCAGATGATCGGCGCATAGATGAGAACCAGAACGACGGCGAGATAATAGGATTGCGCGCCCCATGCGGCGAGCACCAGCGCGCACGCCGCCGAGCCGGCCATCGCCAATGCAATGAGGCGCCGTCGCCCGAAAAAGATCGCGGCTTCGTTTCCAAGTACGCTGGCAAGCGCTCCGATCAGGCCGAACAGCATCAAGGTGGTTGTGGGTGACATCGCTGCGCCGCTTCCCGTCGCCGTGGCGACAAAGGCGAGGAACGCGACGCCCCATCCGCGCAACGCGCTCAGTTCGAAGGTGTGCAGGCAGTAGGCGATGGCATAGGCCATGGCCGAGCGGTTGCGAAGCACGGGTCGGAAATCGAACAGCGCGGCGCCCGCCGGCGTCGCGGCGGCGGTTCGCGCGCTCGCGGGGATCGTCGCGGCGATCAGCACGAACGCGGACAGCGCGCTCGCGGCGGCCGCGAGGAATGCGAACCGCCAGCCTGCGAGATTGGACAGAAGATCGGCGCAAGCGAAGGACAGCGCGCCCGAAATACCGATGCTGCCCGCGTGTCCGGCCGCGGCGCGCGACAGGAGCCTGGCGTCGACTTTGTCGGCGAGGAGCTTCAGGCCGGTCATGTAGGTGCCGGCCCAGCCGGCTCCGGCCAATGCCCGCGCGGCCAGCGCCGACCAGAAGCCGTCGGCGAACGCCGCAAACAGCGCATGTCCTGCCACCGTCATGGCGGCGCCGAACAGATAGACGCGTTTGGCGTCGATGCGATCGGTCAGCGTGACGAGGATGGGCACCGCGACGATGTAGGCCGCGTAGAAAATCGCGGTGATCCATCCGGCCTCGCTGTTGGTCAGCGACCAGCGCGCAATCATTTCGGGCAGCAAGGCCGGCCAGAAAAACGCGCCGATCTGCACCAGCACTTGCGCGGCGCAGACGATCACCACCGATCGGACTGCGGATGAATGTGTCGCCTGATCCATAGCAAACCGCTTCGTGCACGCAGGATATGAAGGGCCATCAACAGCCGCTGCGGATGCGAGTTATATCGGTCGATGCTGGGTTTTGCAGGCTCAATCGATGCGACACGAATAAGTCCGTGCATAGACGATCCAATGTGATGCGGGCGACCCTATATTCACGGCGTCCCGTTCGCTTTCGCGGTCGAGACCATGTTCCGCTTACCGCAGGACTTTGGCATGATGGACCGATAGTGCATTTCGTTAACTCAAAAGCTCCTGGCCTTTCATGCCAACGGTCATTGTTTCGTATCGCAGGAGCGACACTCAATGGATTGTCGGCCGCATTGTCGACCGGTTGGAACGTGACCTTGGCAAAGGCGAAGTCTTTATGGATATCGACGCCATTCCGTTCGGAATGGATTTTCGCGAACATCTGCGCAATGTCCTTGACCAGTGCGACGTTCTGATCGCGGTTATCGGTCCAAACTGGCTGGCCGCCAATGAGGCCGGCAGGCCTCGGATCTTCGAACCGACCGATTGGGTTCGCATCGAGATCGAGACTGCGCTGACCCTAGGCAAGCCGGTCGTTCCGGTTCTGATCGACCGGGCGCCGATACCGAAAGTCTCCGAGTTGCCGAAGAGCATGCGCGCCTTTGCGTTCCGGCAGGCTGCCGACATCGACACCGGACGCGACTTCCACGTCCACATGGACCGGCTAGTTCGGGCGATCGCGCAGTACGCGGCCGCATCGCGTCCGATCGCTGGGTCCGCACCGGCTGCCGGTCTCGCGCCAGAGGTGGACCAAACGTCCGATCTGCCGCCCGAGGAAGCGATCCCTGAGCGCGCAGCCGAGATGGTGACGGCACAGGAAAAAGCGGTTCACCACCAAGCAATCACGCAGGCCCGGCGGTTCCTTCGCGTTAGCATCAGCGCGATCGCTATCGGCGTTGGCCTCTGGGTCCTCTCCCACCTGGATTGGTTACCGTGGGGCCTGTCTGAGATACTTGCGGGTCCGGAAGACAAAGTCAGCAATCGAATCGGTTGGCTCTTTATCGCAGCATTGGGCTTTGGGGGTGCGATCTTGTCCTATCTTGACCTGCGCGCCCTTCGGCTCGGGACCGAGCGCGCGAGAAAGCAGGCGTTCGCGGCCAACGTGGTTGCCAAATGGCTCGGGATCGCAGGCGTCGCACTCGTGGTCGGTGTGTTCCTTCTGTTACTTGGCCTCGTCATTTATCATTGGCTTACCTCAGATGGCCGCCAGTTCCCGTTCTTCATCGTCAGTTATTTCGTACACGTCCCGGTCTTGTTCGCCACGTTGGCAGCCATCCCCTGGCTCGAAGAGCGAATCAGACCCGCTGAACTGATCTTCGCAGCTATCGCGTTCGGCGCTTTGCTTGTGGGAGACGTGGCCCTGGGTGTGTTCGGCACGTGGGCGGTCGCACAGGATGAGTTGCGTCCGTGGTGGCTGGCATTTTTTCACGCGCTTCCTAACGTGTTAGTCGCGCCATTCTTGGTCTGGGGCCTTGTGACTGCACTCTGGAGATTGCGCAAGCTCACCAAACAACGGCCGAACTGACTACAAGCAAATTTGGGAAGTGTTGCGCACGCCCCCGTTCGGCGCGCTGACCCAGTTTCCACTTACGCTGGAGAGGTGCGATATCATCGCTATCGACAGCTATGAACAGCAAAATCACGATTTTTGTTCATAGCGAGCACTGCGCCTTTTGACTTTGCCTCGCGGCGATCTGATTAAATTCCTCGTCCCGTTCGCTTGAGGGTGCTGTCGCGAGGCATTGCGAAAGCAGAACGGGATGCGGCGTCCCGCGCGTTGCCTTGCACGCAAGCACCCGGGAGGCTTCGGAAACCGGCCCTCCGCCACTACGAGCGGACGCGAGAAGCTCGCAGACGGTGAAGCCTTCCCTGCTTCATCCCGCGCCGGACCGGAGCCACAAATCCCGCGGTGGAGCGCCGAGAGGCGAGCGTCCTACGTCATTGGACGCAAGGCGCGTCGCACGCGCCTGCGGGCCTGCGTCACTGGCCCGCCGAACGGGTGCCGCTGCACCCGAGCGCCTGTCGGCGCTCCGCCCCCTCACTTTGTGAGGGGGAAAATATCCAAACCTCGGAGGATTTTGCCTCGCGAGCGCGATGACGCATGCGCTGCCAAAGCGCGCGGTTCACAATCTGTTGTGGATTGGCGCGGCTGGTCCGGTCCCCAACTGTCCACAAAAGCGATTTCCTGATCTAATCATCGCTACTTGTACTTTGCGGATTGCCTCGATTTCGATCCAAATAAACTTGCGAAGAAAATACGATTGGCAGCCGCCTCATTGCGGAGGAAAGTCCATGAACAGACTGCTCGTCGGGCTGGCGCTCTTCGTGAGCGCCGCGTTCGCTTTTATTTCATCTGCGGCCGAAGCCCAGCAAGCGCGAAATCTCGCCGAATTCTGCGTCACGTGGCAGGGTGTCTGCAACCGGACCTGTCCGTCGGGAGCTGGCAATTGCACGCGCGATTGCGCGTCGCGCGTTGCGGCGTGCCGCTCAAGCGGATGCTTCCACTTCAACAATCCCGGCCCGCGTTGTTTCAACAATGCGCGTGATCGGGAACGCACCGATGCCAAATACGCACCGGACCCGAAGCGCGCGATGGAGCGGCGGCAGAAGGCGAGAGAGAGCGGCAACTAGGCGATACGCCGCGCAACGGCATCGCAAAATTGCTGAAATCGCATGCCACACGGCGCGTGGCGTCGCCGTGTTGCTGCGCGGTGTTGTTTCCGATTGTGGATTGGTGCCCCTGGCCGGACTCGAACCAGCACGATGTTGCCACCAACAGATTTTGAGTTTGCCGCGTCTACCAATTCCGCCACAGGGGCTTGTGGGCCGGGATAATAGCGACGACTTAGCGGAGGGTCAATCTCCGAGCGGCGAGCGCGGCATGGAGTAGGGCGCCGATAAGGAGTAAAAATGGGTATGGACGCGAGATTGCACCAGCCGGGAGCGGCGGAGACCTGGATCGACTGGGCGCAGGCGAGGCCGATTGTGGCGGCCGCGGCCGTGATCGCCATCGGCGGCGCGGCGACCATCCTCGGCGCCTGGATCTTCCAGTACCTCGGCTATCGGCCGTGCCCGCTCTGCCTGGAGCAGCGCTATCCGTATTACTTCGCCATACCTCTGGCCGTTTTCATCATCCTTGGCGAAACGGTCGGCAGCCGCCGCCGCATCCTGTTGGCGGCACTCGCCGTGATCGCCGGGCTGATGCTCTGGAACGCCGGGCTCGGCAGCTATCACGCGGGCGCCGAATGGAAGTGGTGGCCGGGGCCGAACACCTGCGGCGGCGACCGCCGACCTCGGCGCTCCCGGCAATCTGCTCAAGCAGTTGCAATCGATCAATGTCGTGCGCTGCGACGAGGCGGCCTGGCGGTTCCTCGGCTTGTCGCTTGCGGGTTACAACGTGCTGATCTCGCTCGCGCTCTCTGCCGTCGCTGCGTGGGGATTCCTCGCCGGCCGCAAGCTGCCGCCGCAACGCGAAAGTTGAAGCAAGCTGTAGCCTGGATTGAGCGCAGCGAAATCCGGGACGGCGCGCGCGCAGTATCGATCCCCGGATGTCGCTCCGCTCCATCCGGGCTACAGACGTTACGGATCGAGTTCGGTGTCCCAGTAGAGATAGTCGAGCCAGCTATCGTGCAGATAGTTCGGCGGGAACAGCCGGCCGTTGCGGTGCAGGTGATGCACCGACGGCTGATACGGCATCTGCGACGGATACATCGACGCTTCCGCCATCGTCTTGTTGCCCTTGCGCAGGTTGCAGGGCGAGCAGGCGGCGACGACGTTGTCCCAGGTGGTGTGTCCACCGCGCGAGCGCGGGACGAGATGATCGAACGTGAGATCATCGCGCGAGGTGCAATACTGGCAGGAGAACTTGTCGCGCAGGAATACGTTGAACCGCGTGAAGGCGGGTTGCGTCGCGGGCTTCACGAAGGTCTTGAGCGAGACGACGCTCGGCAGCTTGATCTCGAGGCTCGGGCTGTGAACGGCGCGATCGTAATGCGCGACGATGTTCACGCGATCAAGGAACACCGCCTTGATCGTGTCCTGCCAGCACCACAGCGACAGCGGGTAGTAGCTCAGCGGACGGAAGTCCGCATTCAGGACAAGAGCAGGCCAACCGGTAGGCGACACGTGCGAATTCACGGCAGCGTCCTCGACCTCCTTAGGATGCGACACCGCAACGACGTCGTAGTCTATAGGATAGAGCGACAGAATTGTGAAGATGGGGCCGACGCTTGTCGGCGGGTCGCGCGGGCTTTCCTAAAGCCGCTTGGCGATGAATTCGCCGCCCTGGCGCAGCCCTTCCTGGTCGATTCCGTGGCCGATCCCGGCGGAAAGGTGCCATTCGACCGGCACGCCGAGCTCGGCCAGGCCGTTGGCGGCCATGAACAGCGCCTGCGGCGGAATCAGGTCGTCGCTGTCGCCATGGATCAAAAGAACGGGAGGTCGCGATTTGATCTCGGCTTCCAGCGTCTCCGGCTTGGCGTCGGGCGGAAGCACCAGCAGGCCGGAATAGCCGACGATCGCGAACGGCGTGGTCGCGCGGCGCAGCCCGACATGCAGCGCCATCATCGTGCCCTGGCTGAAGCCGACCAAAGCGAGCGCCGACGGCGGCAGGTTGCGGCGGGCGAGTTCGGCATCGAGGAATCGGTCGAGGATGGGCGCCGCGCTGTTGACGCCGCGCCAGCGTTCGTTCTGCGCGCGGTCGGTGAGCGGAAACCATTCACGGCCTGTCGGCGACTGTCCGCAGGGATGCGGCGCATGCGGCGACACGAAGGCGGCGTGCGGCATCGCGCCCTGCCAGGCGCGCCCGATCTCGATCAGGTCGTTGCCGTCGGCGCCATAGCCGTGCAGGAACACCACGAGCTGGCGCGCCGCGCCACCCGCACGCGGTTCGATCCGCGGACCGTCGAGTTCGGCAGCCATGATGGGGAACTCCTGCGGCGAGAGCTTCTATTTGCTTCCCTGAAGCTCGCGCGCATAGGCGACGGCCTCCGGGAATGCCTTCGTGACCTGCGCCGCGATTTTCTGCAAGGCCTCGCCGGTCTGCGGTTCGATCGGCATCTCGCGCTTTTTCGCTTCGGCGAGCAGCTCGGGGTCCTTCATGGCGGCGTCGAAGGCGCGCCGCAGCGCGGCGAGCCGGTCGGCCGGAACCTCCGGCGTCGTGAACACGGCGCGGCCGAATTCGGCGGCCGACGAGATCAGCATGACGGCCTGCTTCTGCTGCTCGGTTTTTGCCAGCTCGATCAGGAGTGGCACGTCCGGAAAGCCGGGCTCCTTCGAGAGCCCCTCGAATACCAGCGGCTTGAGCTTCTTCTCGGTGATGTAGTGCGGCGTCGCGGTCACCACGCTGAGCCACGATGCGCCGCGGCCCTGGATCTCGCCGCGTTCGAGCGCGAGGTTGAGGCCGGAGATTCCGTTGTAGCCCTGGATGATCTTGAATTTCGTGCCGTGAATCTCGTTGAGCACCTGCGGCACGATCGTGGTCGGCGAGGTGCGGCCGTTGGCGCCGACGATCACCTCTTTCTCGCGCGCCTCTTCCAGCGTCTGCGCCGGCGCGGTGTGCCAGACCGCGAGCATGTTGCGGATCGGCGCCATCAGGCCGACCCAGCCCCACGTGTTCACGTCGTATTTTCCGGCCGCGACCGACTCGATGAGCTGCGCGACCACGATGGTCTGCTGCGTCATGCCGAGGGACGTGCCGTCGCGCGGCGCGGTGCGCTGCATGTGGAGCGCCGCCGGCAAACCGCCGCCGCCGCCGAGGATCAGCTTCACCACGACCGTCGGATTGCCCGGAAGGTGTCGCGACAGCGCGGGCGCGAGCAGGCGCGCATACATGTCGTAGCTGCCGCCGACACCGGCGCCGACGAACAGGGTGATGGTCTTGCCCTTGTAGAAGTCCTCGACCGGCTCCGCGCGCGCCGCGCCGGTCAGGACCGATGCCGCAAGCAGCGCAAATCGAAGTATTCGCGCCGTCGTCCGCATCTCATTCTCCTGAAAGCCCGGTGGACCGGTGTCCGTTCGGACGCCGGTCTGGTCATAGTACCGGGCAATCAGGCCGCCAGGCGATGCGGCAACTTACAGCACCGTGCGCATCGGCGACGGGAAGTAGCGGTAGGCGTCGCCCTGCCTGCCGACATGGCCGATGCCGGGCCACGGGAAGTGGTAGGCGATCAGCGGAATCTTGAGGCCAGCCAGCATGTCGAACGCCTTCAGGCGCGAGGTCACGCCCTGCTGACCGTCGGTGTCGTAGCTGAAGGCTTTGCGCGGCGTCTCGAGCGAGATGACATGGTGGTGCGCGATGTCGCCGATATTGCAGATCGACTGTCCCTGCGAGGTGATCATGAACGCGACTTGGCCCACGGTGTGGCCGGGCGCGGCGATCGCCTGGATGCCGGTGATGACCTCCTGGCCGTCCTTGATGAACGTGATGCGGTCGCGGTTCGGCATCAGATGCTTGCGCGTCGCCGCGACGAACTGGCCGATCTGCGGATGCGACACCTTGGCTTCGTCGGTCCAGAAGTCGTAGTCGGCCTGCGTCATGTAGACCTGCGCATTCGGAAACGCGCGCGAGCCGTCGGCGGCGAGCAGGCCGAAGCAATGGTCGGCATGGGCGTGCGTGAGCAGGATCGCATCCACGTCGCCGGGATTGATTCCGGCGGCCTTGAGGTTTGCCGTCAGCCGGCCGGTGTCATTGCCCATCAGCTTGAAGGCGCCAAGGCCGGTATCGATCAGGACCAGCTGATTGCCGGTGTTCACCACCAGCGCGTTCTGCTCCATCGACACATCGTTCGTCGGCAGGAAGTTGTCGGCCAGCAACTTGACCATGTCTTCCTTGGTCAGGTCGTTGAAGACATTCGCCTGCGGCTCGCCCATGCGCAGCGGTCCGTCCGACACCGCAGTCAGTTCGAAAGCGCCCAGCTTGAAGCGATAGAACGACGGCACCTGCGTGTTCGCCATCGGCGCCTTGGCGAAGGCGGGGCTCCAGCCGCTGCGATGCCGGCGAGGCCGGCCGCGGCGGCACCGGCCAGCAGCCGGCGGCGCGACAGTTGCGAAAGATCGAGATGATTCATGGCTGCAATCCTTGTTGTCAGGGTTTTGCGCAGACCCAATGCAACAATCGTGACCGCAGAATGTCAGGCGCCGGATTTTTTCGCGCTCGCCTTTGCGGCGCTCAATATTTTGGCGCTCGCCTGGATCGGCGCGCCGTCGCGCTGCTTGGCGGCGCGATAGTAGGTCCACAGCATGTAGGCGGCGGCGGCGCGCCACGGCCGCCACGGCTCTGCAAGCGGCTGCATCTCCTTCGTCGTGGGCCGCGCCTTCAGCTTGAACAGCAGACGCGCCGCCTCCTGCAACGCGAGGTCGCCCGCGGGCCAGGCATCGGCGTGGCCGAGGCAGGCCAGCAGATAGATATCGGCGGTCCATGGGCCGATGCCGTGCACGGCGGTCAATATCCGATGCGCTTCGTCCGCCGGCATCTCGACCAGGGCAGGCAGATCGAGCTCGCCGCGGTCGATCGCCTTGGCGATGGCTTTCAGCGTGCGGATCTTCGGTGCCGAGAGCCCGGCGCGCGCGAGCTTCGGCGCGCGCGCGCGCAACACCGCGGTGTGGTCGAGCGGATCGAGCGCGGCTTCGAGCCGCCCCAGATCGCCGTGGCGCTCGCGGTCGAGAGCTGCTGCGACACCACGATGGCGGCGAGCCCGGCGAAGCCGTCCGCGCGCTTGCGCAGCGGCGGCCGGCCGGCGAGCGAGAGCGCATGGTTGAAGCGCTCGTCGGCCTTGATCAGCGCGGCGAGCGCGACGTCGAGATCGGCTTCGGTGATGATGCGGGACGTCATCCAGTGCTTAGAGCTTCACCCATCCGGCCGGCGGCTTCTTGCCGGGATGGATCGCGCCGCAGTTCTTGCAGGTGCGCGCCTTCTGGTCGGCGTAGAACGCGTCGTAGAGCGGCGGCAGGTCCTTCACCAGATGCTGCACCTTGACTTCGATACGATGGACCAAATGCCCGCACTCGAAGCAGTACCAGTTGAAGGCGTCGAGCTCGTTCGGCCGCGCCGCTTCCACCACGAGGCCGACCGAGCCTTCCTGCGGCCGCTGCGGCGAATGCGGCGTGTGCGGCGGCAGCAGGAACACTTCGCCCTCGCGGATCGGCACGTCGTAGAACTTGCCGTCGTCGCAGACCTTCAGCACCATGTCGCCCTTGAGCTGGTAGAAGAATTCCTCCACCGGATCGTCGTGATAGTCGGTGCGCTCGTTCGGCCCGCCGACGACCTGCACGGTCATCTCGCCGTCCTCGAACACCTTCTTGTTGCCGACCGGCGGCTTCAACAGGTGCTGGTTCTCGCCGATCCATTTCTGGAAATTGAAGGCGCGGAGCCGTCCGGTCTGTCATGCGCTGTCTCTCCGTCGTACTCACGCCGCCGACGAACGCACGGCTCGCGGCAGCTTCAAGCCGCAGCTCTCGAACGCGCGCCGCGTCGCCTCCTTCTCGGCGTCGGTCAGCTCGAGCAACGGCGGCCGCACGGCGCCGCCGGCCTGGCCGAGCAGCTCCTGCCAGTATTTCGAATGCGCGTGGAATTTTTCCGGCGGCCGCGTGCGCTTGAACGCCTCGCGCACGGGATCGAGGCTGTCGCGCACGGCCCTCGCGCGTGCGACGTCGCCTTTGAAAGCGAGGTCGGTGTAGTCGCGCATGCGGCGGTCGACCGCGGTCTGATAGACGTAGGGCGGCGAGGAGCAGAGATAGAGCCGCCAGCCGAGCTCGACGATGTTGTCGAACCACTCGTCCTCGGAGGCGGTGCTAGACGATCAGCTGGTCGCCGGCGAGCCGCGTCAGCTTCGCGTACATCTCCCGCGGCACGCTGTATTTGATGGCGACGACATTGGGCAGCTCGGCGACCCGCGCGCACAGCTCGGGACTCATCAGGTAGCCGCTGTCGGGATGGCTCCACAGCGCGATGCCGATGTCGACCTGCTCGCTGACGGCGCGGTAGTACGCCATCAGTGTCTCGTCCTGCGCGCTCAGGAAGTGCAGCACCGGCGCGTGCACGACGATGAAGTCGGAGCCGATCGCCTGCGCGTGTTGCGCAAGCTCGATGACGGTGTTCAGGTTCTGGTCGGAGCAGGAGAGGATGGTCCGCGCGCCGCCGATCTCGTCGACGGCGATCTCGAACGTGCGCTTGCGCTCGGCCAGCGACATCGAGAAGAATTCGCCCTGCTTGCCGGAGACGAACACGCCGTCGACGCCGAGGTCGTCGACCCAGTGCCGCAGATTGCGGCGCAAGCCGGCCTCATCGATCGAGAGGTCGGGCTTGAACGGCGTCTGCGCCGCCGCCCAGATGCCGCTCAGATGCGTGCGGGCGTAAGCCTTGGCGTCCTTGCGGGAATATTTCATCGGTCACCTTTTTGGTTCGCCGCCATCTTGCAGCGTTTTTCGCGGCTTGTCATTCCGGTCCGGAATGCCGAAGAAAGGCGCATGGCGACACCCGTTTTCCGCTTTGCGCCGTCACCGAACGGCTATCTGCATCTCGGCCATGCGCTGTCGGCGCTGCTGAATTTCGACATGGCGCGGGCCGCGGGCGGGCGCTTGCTGCTGCGCATCGAGGACATCGACGAGACCCGCTGCCGGCCGGAATACGAGCAGGCGATCTTCGACGATCTCGCCTGGCTCGGCATCGAATGGGAGCAGCCGGTGCGGCGGCAGAGCGAGCATCTCGACGACTATCGCGCCGCGCTCGCGCGGCTTGAGACGCAAGGGTTGCTGTATCCGAGCTTCGAAAGCCGTGCCGAAATCGCCGCGCTGGTCGCCGAGCGTGAGCGCGCCGGCGCGTGGCCGCGCGATCCCGACGGCGCGCCGCTCTATCCGGGCAATGCCAGATCGATCACGCCCGCCGAACGCAAACAACGGATCGAAGCGGGCGAACGCTACGCATTGCGGCTCGACATGGCTTCGGCCATCGCACGCGCCGGCGCGACTCGCATGGACGGAAACGGGGCAGGGACCGGGCGGCGAGACCGGCATGGTGCCGGCCGACACCGGCGGCCTGGGGCGACGTCGTGCTGGCGCGCAAGGAAACGCCGACCAGCTATCACCTCTCGGTCGTCGTCGACGACGCGATCCAGGGCGTGACCCATGTCGTGCGCGGGCAGGACCTGTTCTTCGCGACCGGCGTCCACCGCCTGCTGCAGACGCTGCTCGGCCTGCCGGCTCCGACCTATCACCACCATCGCCTGCTTCTGGATGCCGACGGACGAAAGCTGTCGAAATCGACCCAGGCGACGGGACTGCGCGAGCTGCGCGCGCAGGGTGCGAGCGCCCGCGGATATCCGGCGGATGGTGGGACTTTCCTGACCCGGCGTGGCAATCTGGCCCCGGTTAGGGGCAATGGCCAAGGCACGACAAAAAGCATCGGCGACCAGACGGACGCGCCGGCCGAAGCCGGGCCGCAAGCGCGCGCCGCAACTGTCGCGTCGCGCCATCGAGACGACGCTCGCCGAACTCGCGCACGAGATCAGGACGCCGCTGACCGGCATCCTGGCGCTCGGCGAGCTCTTGGCCACCGCGGGGCTCGCGCCGCGCGAACGCGAATGGGCGATGGCGATCAAGAGCACCGGCGAGCATCTCGACCATGCTCACGTCGCTGATCGTCGATGCGGTGCGCGCCGACACCCGAGGCCTGGTCCTGCGCCGCGACCTGATCCGGCCGCGCGCCTTCGCGCAATCGCTTGCGGCTTCGCTCGATGCGCGCGCCCAGAGCAAGAATATCGGAATGCGACGTGACGATCGCGCCGGATCTTCCGGAGGCTCGTGATCGGCGATACGATGCGCATGCGCGCCGCGCTCGAAAACCTGATCGACAACGCGGTGAAATTCACCGAGCGCGGCAACGGTCCGGCTCGACGTCGGCAGCGAAAAGGCGGCGCGCGATCGCGCTCGGCTGCGTCTTCACGGTGACCGACAGCGGGATCGGACTCAGCGCCGCCGAGATCAAGCGGCTGTTCAAGCCGTTCGCGCAGGCGAACACGGCAGTATCGGGCGCCGCTTCGGCGGCGCCGGGCTCGGCCTGAGCTACGTCAGGCGCATCGCGCGCGCGATGGGCGGCGACCTCGACCGTCACCGGCAATCCCGGCGGCGGCAGCCGGTTTCGAGTTCAGCGCGGTCGTCACCAAGGTGGCGGCGGCGGAAGGCGCCGTGTCCGGGGAGCGCTGGCGGGCGCGCGCGGCGTCGCGGTCGCTCGCCGTGCTCTGCGTCGAGGACAATCCCTACGGCCGGATCGTGCTCAACACCATCCTCACCGAGCTCGGCCACCGCGCCGATTTCGTCGGCGCCGGCGAAGCGGCGATCGATGCGGTTGCCGGCGGCGGCTACGACGCCGTGCTGATGGACGTGACGCTGCCGGGCATCGACGGCTTCGAGGCGACGCGCCGCATCCGTGCGCTGCCGCGTCCGGCCGGCGCGGTGCGGATCGTCGGGGTTTCCGGCCGCGCCAATGCGGCGGACGAGGCGACCGGCCGCGCCGCCGGCATGGACGCCTATCTGGCCAAGCCGCTCAGCCCGAGCGCGCTGGCGGCGGTGCTGCCGGCAATCGCCGCGCCGGAATCCCGGCTCCGATACGAGGCGTGCCGCAGGGACGCGCTGCAAGTGTGATGGCCGTCACGCATCGGTCGAATCCCGTGAACGCGGCCGCTGGTCGCGCTCACAAACCGGTGAAATGAGCCGATCGCGCCAGGAGCCGACCGTGATCAAGTCCTTCGCCGCGATCACCTGTGTTGCGGCGTGACGTTGCTTGCCGGCGACTGGCGCGCAGGGCTGCGGCAATCCCGGCGACGAGTTGTTGGCCAATCCCGTGCTCTGCCAAGTCGGAGACCAGCGGCGCAGCAAGCGGCTCCCAAGGACCAGCGGACGACGGAGCAAGGCGGAAAGTAGGCGCCGGACGGACGGTAATCGCCGCCGCCAATTCCGCGCGACAACCCACAAAATCAAAGCGCCGCCCCTTTCGGAGCGGCGCTGTTGCATGTCGAAGTCGTAGCGATCAGTTGCGCGCGACGTCACGTAGCGTGGCAACGACGCGGCGTCGACCCCACTTGTAGTTGAGGCCGACGCGCAGGACGTGGTCGGTCACGCGCGAGGCGAACTCGACGCGCAGCGGCGTGATGGCGGTCGGCAGGGATCCCGAGCCGCGCACCGTGCCGTAGTCGGCGTAGATGTATTCGAGCTTGGCGGTCCAATTTCCGCTGACCCGGCCTTCGATGCCGCCGCCGGCAGTCCAGCCGAACTGGACTCGGTCGTAGCTGAACCCATTCGATGTGGGAACGCCCGCAATGGTGAAGCCCGTGATCACGCCGTCGGTCTCGATATCGCCGATGGCGACGCCGCCGGTGACATAAACCAGCCATTCCGGTTGCACCAAAAGGCCAAGGCGGCCGCGCACCGTCACAAACCACGCCAGCTTCTGATTGAACGATGCCGTCGGCGCGACGCCGACGCCGGGACCGCCGGTGATGACGTTACAGGCGCCGCCGAGCACGGGAACGGGACAGGTGAAGTTTGTGCTGCCCTCCTGGCCGGACCATTGCGCGTCCGCTTCCACGCCCCAGACCCAGCTGCCATGCTGGCGGAGAAGCCGATCTGGCCGCCGGCGATCGGGCCGTCGAGGTTGAACTTCTGCTGGTCGATCGCAATGAGCGCGTTCGTGTTCATGTTGTAGAACGACGCTGACGTCTTGGACCGGCCCCAGCTATAGCCGCCGTTGGCGCCGATGTAGTAGCCGTCCCAGGTCCATACCTCGATGACCGGCGGTCGCGCCTTGACTGGTATGTCTGCGGCGATGGCTGGCTGGACGGTCGCTGCGGCGATGATGGCCGCGGCTGCGACGAGCGTCGTCTTCATGGCTTGCCCCGATTTCCCGAACGGATCGATCGATCCGGTAACCCCGACGACGGGTAATTCCATCGCCGGCCCCAACGTCCAAAAAGTCATCTTTTGGGCCAAAATTGTCAATCAACGCGCGCCACGCGCGGACGGCGGCCAAGGCGATGCTTGGCGCGATTTAAGTATTTGCGACTGCTAGAAAATTACGGGGTGTTGCTGGAAGGAGACGGTGCGCCTAATTCGGCGGAACCACGGTGGAAAACCCCAATGTTGTCTCAGTGTGAACAGCGGCATCATCTCAGGGGCGAACTGCGGCCCCGGCCGGCGGTCGTGCAACCGGCAAAGCCGGCTGGCGCCCACGACTCGCCAAGGCGGATGCGCGGCAAGGATCGGGAGCCATTCTCCCGATCCCGTATCTGCGCCGATTGAGTCCAGCCGGCCTGTCTAACGTCTGACCAGCCCGATAATCACCAGCAAGATGACGGCGCCGATCATGGCAGCGATGATGTCACGAACAATAGTCCCGCCGAGTGACGATGCCTAGTTTTGGCAACAGCCAGCCTGCGATCACGGCGCCAATGATACCGACGACGATGTTGCCGATCAGTCCGAAGCCGTACCCCTTGACGATAAGACCGGCAAGCCAGCCTGCGACTGCGCCGACGATTAGCCAAATAAGCAGAGCTTCTAGTGACATGACTGCCTCCCCCTTGGGCGCGCCATCATGGGCCAGTCCCGCAATGGACATCGCCACACGCGCAGCATAGCGCTCGCCACAGTTGCTGTCATGGGCACTGCCAGGGATGTGTGTGGATACAAACCGGCGCGCCGTGCCGTGGACTGCACTGCAACATTCGTTGCGAACACGGCGCGCAGCCTATTGCGCGGGCGCCGGCGCGGTCTCTTCGATCGGTTTGAGACGGGCGCGCAGGATTGCCGCGTTCAGCTCGCCGCCGAACACGAAGATCGACGCCGTCAGATAGAGAAACACCAGCGCGATCATCACCGACGCGAGGCCGGCATAGTAGCTGACATAGACGTTGGGAAACTCCGCAAGGTAGCTGCCGAACACCATGCCGCCCGCGAGCCACAGCGCGAGCGTCGCGAGGATGCCCGGCGCGATCTCGGCGAATTTCCGCCGTCCGGCCGGAAGCCATTTGTGCGCGACGAACAGCGCGATGATCAGGGCCGCGCTCGCCACCGCATAGCGCGCGAACGTGATATTCCACTCGAACGGCAACAGCGCCGGAGCGTAGCGGCTTGCGGTCGCGAACAGCAGCGGCCCGAGCACGATCAGGAACGCCATCGCGAGCAGCGCAACCGCGCCCAGAAGCACGTAGGCGATCAACTCCAGGCGCAGCACGAACCAGTAGCGCGTCTCGACCATGCCGTAGGCGCGATTGAGCCCGATGCGCAGGCTCTCGATGCCGCTCGACGCGAAAAAAATCGCGAGCGCGACGCTGATGGTCAACAGGTCGCCGCGTGTCGTGGTCAGCACCACGCGGATCTCCTGCGCGATCGGTCCGGCAACCTCGGCCGGCCAGGTGTCGAGCAGAAGCCGAGCGACCTCGTCGGCGAGCTCGGTCGAGCCGAACAACGACGCCGCCAGCGACGTCACCAGGATCAGGAACGGGAACAGCGCCAGTAGAATCGACAGTGCGATATGGCTTGCGATCGCCCAGCCATCGGCCGAGTTGAAATGGTCATAGGCGTCGGCCACGACGCGGACGCACAAACGGAGAATATGCAGAAGTTGCTGCATCACCATCGCCTGATATTTCCATATCAGTGCCGCGCTACATAGGCCATTTGCGGCAATGCTCGCGGGCTGTCACCCGAAGCTCACGCGGCCTGGACGTCTGAGAGGAATTGCCTGACCTGAGTGTTGAGGCG
The DNA here is from genome assembly GCA_963850705.1 of uncultured Alphaproteobacteria bacterium. Taxonomy (GTDB): domain Bacteria; phylum Pseudomonadota; class Alphaproteobacteria; order Rhizobiales; family Xanthobacteraceae; genus VAZQ01. Next base: position 73,389 of record CAWKMR010000070.1, read on the forward strand.
TTCGGCCTCGATCGAGAGGGCGTCGGCGAGGTCCTTGACGCTGGCGGCGGTGGCGCGGGCGTCGGTGGAGGCACCGGCGACGCGGCTCATGGCCTCGGCGCCGCCGCGCGCCTCGGTCGAGGCGCGGTTGACGCCCTCGGTGATCTCCGCCACGGCGCGGTTCTGCTCCTCGACGGTGACGGCGACGGTGGAGGCGATCGCCGAGATCTCGTCGATGATGCCGTTGACCTGCTCGATCGCCTCGGCGGCGTCGGCTACCGCCGACTGGATGGCGCCGACCTGGCCGGCGATCTCCTCGGTGGCCTTGGCGGTCTGCCCGGCGAGCGACTTCACCTCGGAGGCGACCACCGCAAAGCCGCGGCCGGCCTCGCCGGCGCGTGCCGCCTCGATGGTGGCGTTGAGCGCCAACAGATTGGTCTGGCCGGCGATCGC
>CAWKMR010000071.1:0-41003 GCA_963850705.1 uncultured Alphaproteobacteria bacterium
CGAAGGGACTTGAGCCGGCGTTCTAGCGGTTCATCGCATGCACTGGCACGCCGCCGTCCCTAGCCGACAGGGACTGGCGCCGCTGTGGCCTGCCGTCTACGCTCCTCATAAGAAAAATCTGAAACACAGGAAGAAGTGATGACGTGTGGAGGACGATTGCCGCGGCTGTCGCAGGCATTGGCGCCATGATGTCGGTAACGGCAGTAACGCAGCCGAAATCTCGCTGCTCAGCTCGACCGCGATGCGGGAGGCGCTCGAAGACCTGATTCCGATGTTCGAGAAGGCGAGCGGGCACAAGGTGACCATCGTGTTCAAGTCCGGTGTCGACGTGTCCGCCGCATTGCGCGCAGGCGCCATTGCCGACATGCGGTCTCGACCGGTGAAGCGCTCGATGAGCTTGCCAAGGAGGGCCGGATCGTTGCCGGCAGCCGGGTCGATTTCGCCCGACCGCGCGTCGGCGTGGCGGTGCGCTCGGCGCGCCCAAGCCCGACATCAGCACGCCCGACGGGTTCAGGAATGCGCTGCTCGCGGCCAAGTCGATCGGCTACAGCAAGGGCCCGAGCGGCATCCACCTCGAAGGCGTGATGAAGCGGCTCGGCATTTTCGAGCAGATCAAGTCGAGCTGATCCAGCCCGCGCTCGGCGTGCGCGTCGGGTCACTGGTGGCGCGCGGCGAGGCCGACATCGGCGTGCAGCAGATCAACGAATTGCTGCCGATCCCCGGCATCGACTTCGTGGGTCCGCTCCCTGGCGAGTTGCAGACGGTTCTCGTCTATTCGCTCGCCGCGCCGGCGACAGCGAAGGAGCGCGATGCGGCCGAGGCGCTGGTGAAATACCTCACCTCCGAAGCCGTGCTGCCGGTGTTCAAGAAGCTCGGGATGGATCCAGGGTAGCCGCGCGCTGCTCCGGCCAAAAAGATCGGCCCCGCGCAAGCGGGGCCGATGATCAAGTCAACACTAAGCCGTCAGTCGCCGGTGGTCGATCCGCCCTTGTGCTGGGTGATGGTGTCCACCAGCGCGAGCCGGCCTTTCTTCACCTCGGCGATGGCGCGGCGCAGCGCCGGCCCCACATCCTCGGGCTTGTCGATCGGGCCTTCGCCGTAGCAGCCGAGCGAGCGCGCGAGCGCGCCGAAGTCGGGCTCCGGTCCGAACAGGTCCATGCCGATATGGGCCCTGGCCTCGTCGGTGCCGCGCAGCTTCGCCATGCGGATCTGGTGCGCCCAGTCGTTGTAGTAGGCGCGGTTGTTGTGCATGACGACCAGCATCGGGATTTCGTACTTGGCCGCGACCCAGAGCGCGCCGGCATCGAACATCAGGTCGCCGTCGGGCTGGATGTCGACCACGAGCCGGCCCTTGGCCTTGTGGGCAAGCGCCACGCCGAGCGAGATGCCGATCTGGGTCGAGGTGCCGAGCTCGACGCCCGGATGGCGGTAGGACTTGTCGAAGTCCCAGTACTTGCGAACCTCGTGCTTGAGGTCGTTGGCCGTGAGCACCCAATCCTCATCCTTGATCGCTTCCCAGATTTCCATCGCGAGGCGCGGGAAAGTGAGCGGCGAGGCGTCCCAATCCTTGCGGGCGTCCTTCTGCCACTGCGCGAACAATTCGTCGTGGCGCTTGCCGATCGCGATCTTGCGGTCCTCGATCTTCTTCTTGAGGTTCGAATTGCTGTCGACCTTGGCCTTGATGATGCGGGTGAGCTCCGGCATCGCGAGCGAGGTGTCGCCGAGCGCGCGCACCGAGCAGGGTTGGAAGCGGCAATAGTCCATCGCCCATTTGCTGATGCCGATCTCGGCGACGCCGATCTCGACATAATCGCAGGTCTTGGGCGGCAGGACCTCGAGCGTCCGCGTCGTCCGGTTGAGGTTGGTGATCTGTTTTTCCCAGTCCTTCAGGTCGAGGCCGACGATGAGGTCGAGCTTCTTGAGCGACGGCTTGTCCATGCTCAGGCAAAGCGGATGCTTGTTCGGGAAGTTGAGCGCGTTGTTGACGTCCCACACCGCCGCACCCGCGGTCTCGGCGAGCGTCACGAGCTTGTCGAAATTGCCTTCCTGCCGGCCGGTGTACTCGGTCAGGAACATCGGGTTCTCGGACTTGATCAGCTTGTCGGCGATCGCCTCGATCGCGGCCGGGTCCGGCGCCATCGGGGACGGCTGCTTGCACGGCTTCCGCCGGCGGCAGCTCCACCTTGTCGATCAGCGGGTCTTCCTGCAGCGCCGCGTCGTAGCACATGTAGATCGGGCCCTTCGGCTCGGTCATCATGATCGAATAGGCGCGCGCGAAGCTCTCCGGCACGCCGTGGATCGAGGTCGGCTGGTAGTCCCACTTGGTGTAGTCGCGGACCGCGTTGCCCTGCACCAGCGCGGTGTGGGTCCAGTCGATGTGCGGGCGGCGGCGCGCCTCGTCCATCGGGCCGGTGGCGCCCATGATGAAGATCGGCACCCGGTCGAGGAACGCGTAGTAGATCGCCATGCAGGCATGCAGCAGGCCGACCAGGTTGTGCAGGATGACGACCATCGGCTTGCCGGTCGCCTTGGCGTAGCCGTGCGCGATCTGCACCGCGATTTCCTCGTGGTTGCAGAGCATCATCGGCGGTTCGTTGTTGCCGTAGTTGACCAGCGAGTCGTGCAGGCCGCGGAAGCTCGCGCCGGGATTGAGCGTGATGTAGGGGAAGTCGTACCGCTTGATCATGTCGACGATCACGTCGGACTGCCAGCCGGTATAGTTCTTAGTCTTTGCGTCCATCGGAATGCCTTGTCTTTGGAGGTCTTTGGAGTGCCCGGGCGCGGGGATGAGCCGAAATGCCGGTCCTAAAAGTCACGGCCGGGCAGGGCCCGTCAAGGGACCCCGAAAGCCCGACAGGCGAACAAGCTTGCGTTATTGCTGCTTCTGCGGCCGCGCCGGCGGTTCGATTTGCACGATTGCCGCGGCCTGCTTCAGAAATCTGCGGGTTGGTCTTGGCGGCGCCCGCGATGATCGCCTGGACCGCCTCTCCCGCCAGCGGCTTGTCTACTTCAGGATATCAGCCGCCTTTTTCACGATCTCAGGCGACGTCTGATAGACCTCGCTGACGAGCTTCTGCACTGCCTGGCCGGAAACGGGCGTGATCTCGAGTTGCGCCTTGTCGGCCTCCGCCAGGAAGTCCTTGTCCTTCATCGTGGCCATGAACGCCTCGCGCAACGCCGCGACGCGATCGGCCGGCACGTCGGGTGGCGCGAGATAGGGGCGTCCCAATGCCTGCCGCGCGAAGATCAGGCGCAGGAGGGCGCGCTGCTCGTCGGTCTTGGCGAGGTCGGTGATGAGCGGAACGTCGGGCAGGTCCGGATGCTTTTCCAGGGAGAGCTGCATCAGGACGGTGATCTTCTTTTCCTTGATCCACGACGCGCGGGTCGAAATCACGCTCGACCATGACCAGCCGCAACGGCCGTCGACTTCGCCGCGCTCCATCGCGAGATTGACGTCATTGCCGCCCGGATAGCCGGTGATGATCTTCATCTGCGTGCCGAGCACGCCGTTGATGATGCGCGGGAACTGGTCGGTATCGGCGGCCGCGCCGGTGCCGCCGACATTGAGCGGCATCGTCAGCAGGTCTTCGAACTTGGTGATCTTGGTGCGGCCGTTCCACACCACGCAGACGCTGACCTCGTCGTTGGCGCTGCCGATCCAGTTGAAGCGGTTGCCGTCGAACTGCGCGGCCTTGGCGCCGAACAGGGCATCGAAGCCGGTGCCACGGCCGATCGTGCCCATGACCGTGCCGTTCTTGTTGGCGACGTTGTAGAGCCAGTTGGCGAGACGCAGGCTGCCGGCGCCTTCCATGTTCTTCGGCGTCACCGTCGGATTGCCGGGCATGTGCTTGCCGAAATGGCGCGAGATCAGCCGCGCGTAGACGTCGTAGCCGCCGCCGACGCTGTAGCCGATCATCATGTCGATGGTCTTGCCCTTGTAGAACTCGGCGGGCGTCTGGGCGGCCGCGGCCGCGCCCAACACGGCAAGAATGGCAGGCACGGCGAAAAACTTGGAAACACGCATTACAACTGTTCTCCTCGGGAGACAGATATCAACGCGCGACGCGTTGGCCAGTTCGCCATTTGTCGCAGCGCACAACACGCGCCACTTAATCGCAGGCCCGTTAATTTGGCGTTGCGTAAGGGAACGTTAACGAAGCTTGCAGGCGCGCTTCGAATTTCGGCTCAGAATCCCGGCGCCCGCTCCAGCTGGTCGATCCAGTCGAAGCCCATGTCCTTGATGATGCGGTTGCTCATCACGATGACGCGGGCGTCGCTGGTCGCGAAGCTCTGGTGGTTGGTGTAGGGCGGCACGTAGACGTAGTCGCCCCGCTTCCACTCGAACTTCCTGGGCTCCGCCGCCCATTCCCAGATGAACTTGTCCTGGCAGTCGAACTGCATGTCCCAATGCAGGTCGTAGCCCTCGCCTTCCACCACGAAGGCAAGCTCTTCCCACATGTGGCGGTGCTTGCCGGAGCGTTCGCCGGCCTTGAGGAACAGCATGTACGCCTCGACGCACAGCTCGGGCGTGTTCATGTTGCGGTGGATCAGATGCTTGATCAGTCCGTCGGGCGAACGCTCCCACGGCATTTCCTCGGCCGTGATCACGTTCGGACGGCTGGCGTATTCCTTGCGGAACTCTTGCGACTTGATGAGCTCCTCGGCGCGCCAGTTGCACGTCTGGTTGCCGGAGAGGGCCTGAACCTTGTCTTCAATCGCGCCCATGTGTGCTGCGTGCTCCCGATTAGAGGTCGGTCGGCGGCGAGTACGGACCCAGCTCCGGATCGAATCAGGCGGCCACTCGACCATCTTCTGCAGCAGCAGGTGCATGAACAGGAACAGCGGCTTCGCCTTGAACACGAGGTGGATGCATTCCTCGGTCTCGGAGTCGTTGAAGTGCTGGTGCACGCAGCCGTTCTCGACCAGCATCACGTCGCCGGCCTTCCACGGGATCACGCGGCCGTCGTGGACGTCGTGGCCGTGGCCCTTGAGCACGTAGAACACCGCGCTGTTGAGGTGGCCGTGCTTCTGTCCGCCGGTCTTGGGCGCATAGGCCTCGATGTGGGATTCGATCGACTGGATGATCTGCGTCGCCTGCGGGCTGATGATGCTCTTGCCGAACATCTGCGGCCCGCCCTTCCAGGCCACGTCGCCGGCGGAGTAGACGCGCTTCTCGTCGACCAGCGTCTTGTAGAGGTGGCTGTAGGTGCCTTCGAGCGCCCGCACGAACGTCCGCTTCTTGGCCCAGCGCTCCCACTTCTGGTTCTTCTTCTCCATCTCCATGGGATCGGGCTGGTTGTGGCCAATGCCCGGGGCGTCGATCACGTCTGTCATCCTGCGCTCCTCTGGTCCGGTCCGGCGCTCCGCGGTGAGTCGCCCGTCGCGCGAATCCGGCGAAATCGCCGATTATTCTGGTCTTTACGCGATTGCGGCGGTGTGCGCAATCGCCGCCCCGCAGCGGCGCGTCGCTGCGGTTCCCGCGTCCGGCGCGGCGCCGCTACAATAACGCTCAAGTCCGGCAAACGGACGTGCCTGGGGAGGCAATAGATGAGCATGGCTCATCCGCGGCCTCGCCGCGGCAATGCTTGCGGTCGTGCCGGCGTCGGCCGGCTTCGCGCAGTCGCCGGCGGATTTCTACCGCGGCAAGACCGTCGATCTCGTACATCGCCTACAGCGTCGGCGGCGGCTACGACCATGTACGCCCGGCTGATCGCGCGCCATATGGGCAAGCACATCCCCGGCAATCCCACGGTGGTGCCGCAGAACATGCCGGGCGCCGGCGGCATGCGGCCGCCAACTGGCTGCAAGGCGCCGCGCCGAAGGACGGCACCGTGTTCGGCGCCGACCAGCCGCGCCATGGCGTTCGAGCCGCTGCTCGGCAACAAGGCCGCCAAATACGATCCCACCAAGATCACCTATATCGGCAGCGCCAACGACGAGGTCAGCGTCTGCATGGCGTGGCACACCTCCGGCGTCACGACATTCGAGGATGTGCAGCAGCGCGAGCTCGTGGTCGGCGCCGGCGGCACCGCCGACGACACCTATCAATTCCCCGCGATCCTCAACAACATGTTCGGCGCCAAGTTCAAGATGGTGCACCGGCTATGCCGGCGGCAACGAGATCAACATCGCGATGGAGCGCGGCGAGGTGCACGGCCGTTGCGGCTTCCCGTGGTCGACGGTGAAGGCCTCGCATCAGCACTGGATGCGCGACAAGAGCTTCAATCTGCTGATGCAGTTCTCGCTCGCCAAGCATGCCGACCTGCCGGACGTGCCGCTGGTGATGGACCTCGCCACGACCGACGAGCAGCGGCAGATCCTGCGGCTGATCTTCGGCCGGCAGGTGATGGGCCGCCCCTACGTGGCGCCGCCCGGCGTGCCGAAGGACCGCGCCGACGCGCTGCGCAAGGCGTTCATGGCCACGATGGAGGACAAGGAGTTCCTCGCCGACGTCGACAAGGCGCAGTTCGAGATCACGGCCGGTGTCCGGCGAGCAAGCTCGAGAAGCATGGTGCTCGACATCTATCAGATCGACGCCGCCCGCGGTCGCGGAGAAGGCCATGGCGATGGTGAAATAATGAGCGCGACCGAGCTGACGAAACGGAGATCATGCTTGGCACGATGCTGGCACGCGTCGCTGGCTGCTGTTGCGCTTTCGCTGCTGCCGTCGCCGCGGCGTTCGCGCAGTCGCCGGCGGAGTTCTACAAGGGCAAGACGGTCGAGCTCTACATCGCCTACAGCGCCGGCGGCGGCTACGACCTCTATGCGCGCATGGTCGCGCGCCATCTCGGCCGGCACATCCCCGGCAATCCGCAGATCGTGCCGAAGAACATGGAAGGCGCGGGCGGCCTGCGGCTCGCGAACTGGCTCTATCAGGCGGCGCCGCGCGACGGCACCGTGATCGGCGCCACCAGCCGCAACATCGCGTTCGAGCCGCTGATCGGCAACAAGGCCGCGCAATACGACTCCAGCCAGTTCACCTGGCTCGGCAGCGCCAATGACGAGGTCAGCGTCTGCGCGTCGTGGCACACGTCCGGCGTGGCGACGATCAACGACGTGCTGAGCGAAGGAGCTGGTCATCGGCTCGAGCGGCACCGCCGACGACACCTATCAATATCCGCGGCTGATCAACAACACGCTCGGCACCAAGTTCAAGATCATCACCGGCTATCCCGGCAGCAACGACGTGAGCGTCGCGATGGAGCGCGGCGAGGTCGTCGGGCCGCTGCGGCTGGTCGTGGTCGAGCGTGAAGTCGACGCGCGCGCATTGGCTGGATCGAGAGAAGAAGATCAACGTGCTGATTCAGCTGTCGCTCACCAAGCATCCCGACCTGCCGCACGTGCCGCTGATCATGGACCTCGCCAAGGACGACGAGCAGCGGCAGATGTTCCGGCTGATCTTCGCGCGCCAGGTGATGGGCCGGCCGTTCCAGAGCACGCCCGGCGTTCCGGCGGATCGCCTGCAGGCGCTGCAGAAGGCGTTCATGGACACCATGAAGGACCCGGCGTTCCTGGCCGAGGCCGACAAGCTGAAATTCGAGATCACGCCGGTGTCGGGCGCGGACATCGAGACGCTGGTGGCGGACATCCTCAAGATGCCGCCGGCGCTGGCGGAGCGCGCCGGCGCGCTGCTGAAGTAGCGCACGTGCCCGGCGTCCCAGCCTCGATCGCATCGCAACTCGCTCCCACCGGCACGCTGCGCGTCGGCGTGTGGATGGTGCCGTACTTCGCGCGCACCGACGGCGGCGGCACGAACGGCATCATTCCCGATCTCGGCGCGGAACTGGCGCGCCGCATCGGCGCCAAGCTCGACCTCGTGAAGTTCGAGAACCCCGCGCGGACTGATCGCGGCATTCCATGACGGCTCGCTCGACGTCACTTTCCTCGGCATCACCGCCGATCGCGCCGAGGCGATCGATTTCGGTCCGGTCGTGCTCGACATCCAGACGACCTATCTCGTTCCGGCGTCGTCCGCGATCGCAAGCATCGCGGAGATCGACCGCGCCGGCGTGCGCATCGCCGTGCCTGCCAGGAGCGCGCAGGAAGCGCATCTGATGAAGACCATCACGCGCGGCCACGTTGATTCCGGTCCCGCCGGAGAATCCGCAACGCGCGATCGACATGCTCAACGCAGGCGAGGCCGATGCCTTCAGCCATGTCGCGCCGATGCTGGCGGCGGTGCAGGGCGGACTGCCGGGCTGCGCGGATGCTCGCCGGGCAGCTATTTCAACGTGCCGATTGCGATCGCCGTGGCGAAGGGACGGCCGCCGGCGGTCGCCGAGTTCGCGCGGACGTTTGCGGAGGACGTGAAGCGGTCCGGCTTCGTGCAGCAGGCGATCGATCGCGCCGGCGTGACGGGAGTCGTGGTTGCAACATAGCGATGTTGCGCCCGGCGATAGGCTCAGCCGGCGGTCCTAATACGAATGTATCGGCAGACAGAAAATTTCCTCAGACAGCAAGAAGCTCACGGCTGACGCTGCTTACCCCGCTGTTGGAGCGATCTGCAGCCCATCGGATGGCAAGACCTCAGGCTGATTCCCGCGCGCTGCTCGTCCGACTACTTGGGGGGCAGGACGGCAAAGGAGATCAGCCATGCAACAGGTCCAATTCACACCCGCGTGGAAGAAATTCAGTCTCGCTCTGATGGCTTTGATCGCCGCCGCGATCGTCGGCGTCTGGGCAAAGCCGACGTCCTCGGTGTCGATGTCAGCGACGGTGGGTGCCGCCATTCCCGTCGAGGCCTCCGCCGCGATTTCGCCGATGGAGCTGATGATACGCCGTGGCCGAAACCTTCCAGTCACCGACTACGCCGAGCCGTTCTGAGCGCAGGACGCGCCGGAGCGTTCGAGCCGAAAGGCCCGTGCCGGTCAGGTGTGAGCGGGTTACACCCCGATCTTCTTCAGCACGTCGGCGAATTTCTCCGCCACCTGCTTCTTCAGTTCCGGCGACGCCTTCGCGACCATCGGGAAATCCTTGAGCCGCTCGTAGGGCCGGCAGGCATCGATCACCGCGCGCGAATTGGTCGACGACGCCTTGTCGAGGATCGGATCGAGCGGGCCCGACCAGGCGCGGCGGAAGGTCTCGATGTCCTCCGCCGGATCGCAGCGCGTGCAGATCGCCCACATCACGTCGAACAGGTTGGACGGATCGACGTCCTCGTCCACCACCACGACGAAGCGGCCGAGATAGGAGCCGGACTGGCAGCTCGCGGCCAGGAAGCCGGCCTGCCGCGCGTGGCCCGGATAGGCCTGCTTGATCGCGATCACGTTGAACATGCGCGCGCCGCCGAACTCGTGCACCCACACGCCGGCGACGCCGGAGAGGCCCGCGCGCTCGACCTCGTCCCAGATCATGCCGGCCTTCATCACGCATTTGGAGAACGAGAAGTCGGACGGCGGCTGCATCGGCGACGCGATCGCGAGGATCGGATCGTTGCGGTAATAGACGCGCTTGACGTGGATCAGCGGCTGCGGGCTCGGCGACGAGGCGTAGTAGCCGGTGAATTCGCCGAACGGGCCTTCCTTGGTGGTGTTGGCCTCGATCATCTCGCCTTCGAGCACGATCTCGGCATGCGCCGGCATCGGCAGGCCGTGGATTTCGCTCGGCACGACTTCATAGGGCTCGCCGCGGTGGCCGGCGGCGTAGTCGTATTCCGACAGGCCGTAACGCAGCTCATTGCCGCCGGCGAGGAACAGCAGCGGATCGTGCCCGCAGGAGATCAGCACCGGGCAGGGCTTGCCGGCCGCGTAGTATTTGTCGCGGATTTGCCGTCCCTGCTTGCCGGGCGAGATGTAGATCGAGATGTGGTTCTTGTCGTGCACCATGCCGCGATAGGTCGCGGCGTTGATCCAGCCGCCGTCGGGGTCGCGCATGATCACGAGGTCGTCGGTGGCCATGTAGCGGCCGCCGTCCTTCTCGTGCAGGAACGGCACCGGGAATTTGAGCAGGTCGACCTCGTCGTCGCGATCGACGTTCTCGAACACCGCGCCGGTGCGCACGGTCTTGGGCGGGATCGGCTTATGCTGCTGCATGCGCTCGCGATAGGAGCGCACCACGTCGAGCGGGCAGGACGGCACCGGCAGGCCGAGCGTGATCGCGAGCCGCTTCGACGAATTGGTCGCGCCGGAGATGAGCCGCATGCCCTTGGGATAGCCGGGCACGTCCTCGAACAGCAGCGCCGGCGCTTCCGGCCGCGCATGGTTCACGATCTCGCCGAGCGTGCCCATTTCGAGATGCGGGTCGGCGCCCTTGATGCGCACGATCTCGCCGGCCTCCTCGGCGCGCTTGATGAACTCGCGCAGGTCCTCGTGCGGCGAGTTGTAGGCGTTGAAGCGCTGCGGTTGGCCTTTTTCCAGCACGGCATTCCTCGCGTGTTTCTTGGCTGCTAGCTTTATGCCACGTCCCTTAGGTCCAGAGCAAAGCGAGCGGCGAACTCGGTCTGCTCCCTCTCCCGCTTGCGGGGGAGGGGTGGGGAGGGGGTGAGCTTGCACCAATCGTCGTGCCTGCCCCCCTCCCTGTCCCTCCCCCGTAAACGGGGGAGGGGACGCTGTGGCCCGAGCCTTTGTAACGATGCAATCCCGCTGCGTTGAGTTTGAAATCGCTAATTCGGCGCGACCAGCTCCTTCGCCCGCGCGATCGCTTCCGGCGAGGCCGCATAGGCGTCGCGCGCGGCGCGCTCGAGCGTCTCGCCGGCGACCGGCGCGAGCTCGAGCTTGATCTTCAACGCGTCCTCGCGCACCTGCGGGTCGCGCATCGTCTTGTCGAAGGCCAGACGCAAGAGGTCGCGCACCTCGGGCAGCAGGCCCGGCGGCGCGGCGAACGGGAAGCCAAATATTTGCCGCGTCATCAGCACGCGCAGCGCCTCGCGATCGAGCTCGGTCTTGGCGAAATCGGCGATCAGCGGGACATCAGGCATTTCGGGATGCCGGGTGAGCGCGAACTGGACGATCGGCCTCGCTTTCTTGTCGCGAATCCAGTCGGGGATCGCCGATTTGATCGCCTCCCAGCTATAGGAGCAGCGGCCGCCGACTTCGCCGCGCTCCATCGCTAGGTTCATCGGCGCGCCGCCGGGATAGCCGATCACGCTGCGGACCTTCGCGCCGATCAGCCGCTGCAGCAGATGAAGCTGCGGCGCTTCGTTGCCGGAGCCGGCGACCACCAGCTCGTGCGTCATCAGGTCTTCGACGCTCTGCACGCGCGCGGTGTGCCAGACGATGCAGGTGTCGGTGGTGCTGGTCGGGCTGCCGAGCCAGGTCAGGTCCTGCAGCTTGAACGGCAGCGTGACCTCGCCGAGGAGCTGTTCGATCACCAGCCCGCGATGCAGCTGCGCAAGCTCGGTGCCGTCGCGCGGCGCCGTGTTGGCCATGAGGCCCGCGAGCCGCCGTCCGCCCGCGCCCGGCGTGTTCTTCGCAACAATGCTCGGGTTGCCGGGCAGGTATTTGCCGATGTGGCGCGCGACCAGGCGCATGACGTTGTCGTTGCCGCCGCCCGGTGTGGTGCCGACATGGATTGCGATCGGCTTGCCGGCAGGGAACGGCGCCGCCGCCGGCTGGGCCGCGGCGCAATCCACCGCGCCGGCGGCGAGCACCGCAGCGACCAACACACGCGGCAGCAACGGTCTCATCATCGCGGCGCCGGCTCCATGCCGTTCTTCCGGATCGCTGCCACCGAGGTTTCGAGCTGAAGGAAGTTCGACAGCGCCCAGGCGGCCTCCGGCTCCAGGGTATTGGCGTGGATGCCGGTGGCGTAGGTCAGCGTCGTCTGGATTTCGCGAGGCAGCTCGCCGACGATGTCGATGCCCTTGATCGGCAGCAGTTCGGCGATCTGGTGGACGCCGATCTCGGCCTCGCCTTTCGCCACCAGTACGCCGACCGGGAAGCCCTTGGCGATCCTGACCTTCCCTTTGATCTCGTCGCCGATGCCGAGATACGGGATCACGTTGGTCGTGAAGTGGACGCCGCTGACGCCAAGACTGTGACCGATCGTTGTCGCCTTGAGCAGCGCCTGCTTGAAAGCCTCAACCGTGCTGATGTCGGGTTTCGGAGCGCCCGCTTTCACCGCGACGCCGGCCCGCGAATGGAAGACAGGGACGATGGTGCCGGGCACAACCTTCTTCGCCTTGATCAAGTCGTCGAGCACCTCGGGGTTAAGCAGGATCAGATCGGCCGGCGTGCCCTCCTTCAGCCTGTCGACGGCAATCACGGCTCCCAACACCGTCATATTGACCTTGTGACCGGTCGCGCGCTCGAACGGCGGAATCAGGTCGCGCAGGATGAACTCCACCGCGCCCGTGGTCATGACCTTGATGTCGGCGGCTTCGACGGTGGTTCCGGTCATCAACGCGCCCAGGCAGGCGGCGATGGCGGCAAATCTTTGCACGATACCCATGACGTCCTCCCACATACGATTATTGTTGTGCGGACGATTACACTCTTGTCGCGGGCGGGCTTCAATCCCCTGAAGCCGGCATCATCGTGCGTACATCAGCGGAGCGGCGTGCTAAGCTTTTAACGGGGAGAAGCGTTCGAGGAGGATTCGTCATGCGCTGGCATGCCGTCTGTCTCGGCCTTTTGATGCCGGTGTTCTCGGCTGTCGCGCTCGCGCATGCTCAAACCGATGCGTTCTACAAAGGCAAACGCCTTACGCTGCTGATCAACTTCGCCGCCGGCGGTCCCGCCGACATCGAGGGCCGCCTGTTCGCCAAGCATTTCGGCAAGCATATCGACGGCAATCCCAACATCATCGTGCAGAACCGCGACGGCGCCGGCGGTCTCGTCGGCACGAACTATCTCGGCGAACTTGGTCCACGCGACGGCACCATGGCGGGCTATCTCACCGCGGCGGCCTGGAACTACGTGATCGATCCCGGCTCCTATCGCGTTGATTTCTCGACCTATGAGTTCATCGCGTACCAGCCGGTAAACGTCGTCTATTACATGCGGGCCGACACGCCGCCGGGCATGAAGGACAGCGCGGGCCTCATGAAGGCGACCGGGCTCGTGGCCGGCGGCCTCGCAGCCGACTCGTCGAAGGACCTGCTGATCCGGCTCACGCTCGACATGCTCGGCGTGCCCTACAAATACGTCACCGGCTTCCGGTCGAGCGCGCCGGCCCGGCTCGCGCTCCAGCGCGGCGAGATCAACTTCTTCTCGGAATCTTCGCCCAGCTATTTCGGCGTGGTCGAGCCCTCGATCGTGAAGAGCGGTGAGGCGATCGCGGTCTGGTACGACCCGATTTACGACGGCAACAGCTTCGCTCGCTTCAAGCAGTCGGAGAGCCAGGGCGTGCCGGGCTTCCCCGATTTCTATCGCAAGGCCAAGGGCGCCATGCCGTCGGGGCGGCTTTGGGACATCTACCGCACCAATCTCGCGGTCGATTCCGCGATGCTTCGCACGGTGGTGCTGCCGCCGGGTGTTCCGCTGGCGGCGGTCGACGCGCTTCGGCGCGCGATCGAGCGGCTCAACGGCGACCAGGAATTTGCCCAGGAGGCGCTGAAGTCGCTGCAGTTCGTGCCGCAATACGTCACCGGCGGCGATCTCAACGCGCGGGTGCGCCGCACGCTGGTGGTGCGGCCCGAGATCAGAGCGTACGTGACCGAGTACATCAAGAATCCGCCAAAATAGGCGGTGTGATCGGGGAGGCGGCGTGCAGAACAGAACCGTCGTTGCGGCGTTCGCGCTCGCGTTGCTGACGACCGGTGCCGGAGCGGATGAGCCGTTCTACAAAGGCAAGCGGCTGTCGGTAATGATCAACTACGGCAGCGGCGGCCCCGCCGATATCGAGGGCCGCCTGTTCGCACGCCACATCGGCAGGCACATCGAAGGCAATCCCAGCGTCATCGTGCAGAACGTCGACGGCGCCGGCGGTTTGATCGGAACGACCTATCTCGGTGAGATCGCGCCCAGGGACGGCACCATGATGGGCCACCTCACCGGGGTCGGCTGGCGCTGGGCCTTCGACCCCGAGCGTTTCCGCGTCGACTTCAACACCTACGAGTTCCTCGGGTACCAGACCAGCACCACGGTTGCTTTCATGCGCGCCGATGTGCCGCCCGGCATCAAGGTCGCGACCGACATCGTCAAGGTGAAGGGGCTGATTTCCGGTGGGCTCGGTCCGGACAATGCCAAGGATCTGGCGATCCGGCTCTCACTTGATCTGCTTGGCATTCCACATCGGCACGTCACCGGCTATCGCAGCAGCGCACATGCGCGGCTCGCGCTCCAGCAGGGCGAGATCAATTTCTTCTCGGAGTCGCCGCCGAGCTATCGCGCCGTTGTGCATCCCGGCATCGTCAAGGAGGGGCTGGCGATTCCGGTTTGGCACGAAGCCGAGGGCGGCGGGCTTGCGGCGAAGCCGGTGGCCGACCTCCCCATTGTACCGTTCCAGGAGTTTTTCCAGACCGTGAAAGGAAAGCCGCCGGCCGGTCCGTTGTGGGATGCCTTCACGACCGTCAGGACCATCAGCGGCACCATGATCCGCATTCTCGCATTGCCGCCCGGTGCACCGCGTCCGGCGGTGGAGGCCTTGCAGGCGGCGCTCGTGCGGCTGAACAACGACAAGGACTATGCCGTCGATGCGATGAAGACGATCGGCTTCGTGCCGGAATATGCGACCGGCCCTAAGACCAATCACGAGGTGCGTACGGCGCTGGCGGTCCCGCCACCGATGCGGGCCTTCCTCGCGGACTATGTGAAGAAGGCAAATCGCTGACGCCCGGGGGGCCATAAGCATCTGGAACATCAGCCCGGATCGAGACCCTTGATCTTGTAGACCGTAGCAGCGTCGGGCGTCGTCAGAAACGCAATCAACGCGCGGGCGCCCGCGACCTCCTTCGCAGTACCGGGCACGCCGGCGGTGTACACCGTCACGGTTTGCAGTTCGTCCGGTAGCGGGCCGACGAGGTAGGCGCCGGCGACTGACATGATCTCGGAGATTTGCTGCAGTCCGATCTCGGCCTCGCCGCGCGCGACGATCGCGCTCACCATGTCCTCGGTGCCGCCGCGTGCGAGCCGCGCCTTGGCGTTGACCTCCGCCAGGATGCCGAGCCGCTCCAGCATTTTGGCGAGATAGACGCCGCTCGCGCCGCCGGCTGCTGGATCGACATAGGCGACGGACTTCGCCTTAAGCAGTGTCTGTCTGAAGGCCTCGACCGTGCCGATGTCGGGCCTCGGCGCGCCCTTGCGAACCGCCACGCCGATACGCACGCGGGCAACGTCGCGGCGGCTCTCGGCGATGACCTTGCCTTGCTTGATGAGATCGTCGATGCCGCCGGCCAGGATCACCAGATCGGCCGGCTCGCCACCGGCGATGCGCTTGGCCAGCGCGCCCGACGGGCCGTAGGCGATGCGCAACGTGTGGCCGGCCTTTGCTTCAAAGGCTGGGCCGAGATCATCGATCGCGGCTTTCATCGCGGTGGTAATGAGGACGTTCATCTCGGCGGCCCTTGCGCTGCAGGCGATCGAGATCGTCAGCGCGGCCACGGCTGCGGTGATCTGCTTGCGCATACATTCCCTCCACGACGGCCTGCGTCAGAGAATGAACGGTATCCACCGCCTCACGCGCGCGCGGTAAGCGTCGTAGTCGGCGCCGAACTCCGCCTGCAATCGCTTCTCGTCGTGCAGCACGCGGCAATGAAACCAGGCCGCGCGCGCCGCCAGCAGGATCAGCGCGAACCACGACCAGAACGTGATCGCGAGGCCGACGAGGAAGATGAGGTGCCCGAGATACATCGGGTTGCGCGTGAAGCGATAGGGACCGACGTCGAGGATGCGCTCGGGCATGGTCTCCATGCCGGGGCCGCCGCCGGCGCGCGGGCCGCGATAGCGCCCGACCAGCTTGTATTGCAGGTAGCCCCAGAGCAGCAGCGGCACGCCCCACGGCACGAAGACAGGCTTGCCGCCGTGCCAGACGCATTCGAACGCGATCACCGCCAGCGGACACAGGATGAAGGTCTGCACCGGCGTGCGTGTGAGCCAGCGCAGCAGCCCGTTCCATGCTTCCTCCCGTGCGCTTCCGTCGCCTTGTCCCTTGGCCGGTATGGCGGCTATCGTCATGGCAAGCAAGAGAGGACAGGTCCATGAAACCGACCCGCGCGCATGTCACGTTCGCCGCTGTCTGTGCCACCGTCGGCATTGTCACCGGCCTGGGAGCGAGCGGCGCCGCCGCGCAGCAGCCGTACTACAAGGGCAAGCGCGTCTCGGTGCTGATCAACTTCGCGGCCGGCGGGCCGGCCGATATCGAAAGCCGGATCTTCGCCAAGCATCTCGTCAAGCACATCGACGGCGCGCCGAACCTCGTGATCCAGAACATGGACGGCGCCGGCGGCCTGATCGGCGCGCAGTATCTCGGCGAGGTCGCGGCCAAGGACGGCACCGTGATCGGCGCGCTCACCGGCACCGCCTGGATCTATGCCAGCGATCCGGCGCGCTGGCGCGTGGACTTCCGCAAATACGAATTCATCGCGCGCAGCCCGTCGACGACCATCCATTTCGTGCGCACCGACGTTCCGCCCGGCATCAAAGATGCCCGAAGACATCGTCAAGGCGCAAGGGCCTGATCGGCGGCGGGCTCTCCGCCGACACCTCGAAGGACCTGCGCATGCGGCTCGGGCTCGACATGCTGGGCGTGCCGTATCAATACGTCACCGGCTATCGCTCGTCGCCGCCGGCGCGGCTCGCGCTGCAGCGCGGCGAGATCCACATGTTCGCGGAATCGCCGCCGAGCTATCGCTCGGTCGTCGTGCCGCAACTGATCACGACCGGCATCGCGATCCCGGTCTGGTACGACGAGATCGCCGACCAGCCGGTGCCGTCGCGGCAACTGGAGGGACTGACGATCCCGTCGTTCCCGCAGCTCTACAAGAAGATCAAGGGCACGATGCCGTCGGGCGAATATTGGGAGGCCTATCGCACGCTCTACGAGATGAACAATGCGCTGCTGCGGCTGGTGGCGCTGCCGCCGGGCGCGCCGCGTGAGGCGATCGATGCGTTGACGCCGCGCGGTCGAGCGGCTTGCGCACGACAAGGAGTTCGCCGCCGAGGCGAAGAAGGTCGTGGAATATGTGCCGGAATACGAGACCGCGCCCGACCTGAGCGAGCAGGTCGCGCAAGGTGATGGTGGTGTCGCCGCAGATGCGCGACTACATCAACGCCTACACGCGCAACGTCCCGAAGAAGTGATATTCGACGGAGGCCGCCCATGAGACGCGCCGACGGAGACACGCGCCGATGAGACACGCGCTATCACCCGCGCCGCGCTGGTTGCGCTCTGCACGGGCGTCTCGCTCGCGTTCGGTGTCCTCGGCGCCGCCGCGCAGGAGCCCTACTACAAGGGCAAGCGGCTCACGGTGCTGATCAACTTCGCGGCCGGCGGCCCGACCGACATCGAGGGCCGGCTGTTCGCCAAGTATCTCGGCCGGCACATCGCCGGCCAGCCGACCGTGATCGTGCAGAACATGGACGGCGCCGGCGGCGTGGTCGGCGCGCAGTTCGTCGGCGAGGTCGCGCCCAAGGACGGCACCGTGATGGGCTATTTCGCCGGCACCTCCTGGATCTATGTCAGCGATCCGGAGCGCTGGCGCGTCGACTTCAAGTCCTACGAGTTCGTCGCCTACACGCCCGGCACCACCGTGCACTTCGTGCGCACCGACGTGGCGCCGGGGATGCGCACGCCGGCCGACATCGTGAAGGCGCAGGGTCTGATCGCCGGCGGCTTGAGCATCGACACGTCGAAGGACCTGCGGCTGCGGCTCGGCCTCGACATGCTGGGCGTGCCGTTCAAATACGTCACCGGCTATCGCTCGTCGCCGCCGGCGCGGCTCGCGCTCCAGCGCGGCGAGATCAACATGTTCTCGGAATCGCCGCCGAGCTATCGCGCGGTGGTCGTGCCGGCGCTGGTGGATAAGGGGCAGGCGATCCCGGTGTGGTGGGACGACGTCCACGAGGGCGACAATCCGGCGCCGCAGAAGCAGATGGAGGGGCTGTCGATCCCGACGCTTCCCGCAGCTCCATCGCCAGATCAAAGGCGCCAAGCCGTCGGGCCCGCTGTGGGAGGCCTACAAGACGCTGTTCGAGGTCAACTCGACGCTGCAGCGGCTGATCGCGCTGCCGCCGGGCGCGCCGCGCGCCGCCTACGACGCGCTCAGCCAGGCGATCGAGCGGCTGAACAACGACAAGGATTTTGCCGCCGAGGCGATGAAGGTGATCCAGTTCATGCCGGAATATCCGACCGCGCCCGACATGAGCAAGCGCGTCCGCGCCATGCTGGTCGCGTCGCCGGAGATGATGCAAATTCATCAACGACTATATGCGGAACGTTCCGAAGAGGTGAGGCTGGTCATCCCGTGGCTACTGATACGTCTTATCATCGCCGACCAACAAATCGCGAATGCTGTTGGTGACCGGAAATCCATAACCTTTCCCGGGGGCGTCCCACATCAGATTGCCTGATGCATGGTGGTCACTCGTATAGATACATGCGCCGATCATTCGCAGCGCGAGTTCAATGGCTTGGACTGCGTCAACGCCCATTGCCTCCAATTCGAAAGGTTCGTCCGGCCATCCAATCTCGAACCGGCATGCCCAATCGACTTCGCGTTGCTCGGGAGCGAAAATCCGGACCGGTACAGGAATTTCGCTAGGACCTCGGCGTAATTTCAATACGCGGGTTGCGACGATCATTTTGAAGCCTCAATAGGGATAGTTCGATATAGTGCCGATTGTGCCATGTTGATTTGCAAGCGTAACAGTCCGAAAGGCAGTTTCCCTGATCCGGAGGTCTGGTGTCACCACGCAAGACGTCAAATTGGCGAAGCAGATATAGGGTTGCCCCTGGCGCTGGGCCTGTGCTCGTCGCTTTATTTGCACTGGCCGTCTGCGGCCATGCCCCACATGCCTGGGGCCAGAAGGGTTCGGCATCGCGCAGCGCAGCGCAAGCCACCACCTGCGACCGCGCCAGCTTTCATCTCGTGGTGGATGTCGGCCATTCGCAGAAGTCCGGCGGCGCGCGCAGCGCCCGCGGCGCAGACGAATACGAGTTCAATCTGCGGCTCGCCACGCAGATCGTGCAGGCGCTGCTGGATCAAGGCTTCGCCAAGACCACCTTGCTGATCACGGAAGATCCCAAGCGCAGCGGGTTGCTCAAGCGCGTCGAGCGCGCCAACAAGATGGCGGCCGACCTCTTCCTGTCGATCCACCACGATTCGGTGCCGAAGCAGTTCATCGAGAAATGGGAATACGAGGGGGCGCAGCATATCTTCAGCGACCGCTTCCCGGGGCATTCCATCTTCATTTCGAACGACAACGCCGATCGCGCAGGCAGCCTCCTGTTCGGCCAGCTTGTCGGGCGCGAGATGAAGACACGCGGTCTGCAATACACGCCGCACTATGTCGAGCCGTTCATGGGCAACAGGCGGCGCGTTCTCGTGGACGCCGACGCCGGCGTCTATCGCTACGACCAGCTCGTGGTGCTGCGGATGACGCGTATGCCTGCGGTCCTGCTCGAGGCCGGCTCGATCATCCATCGCGAGGAGGAATTGATGGTGCTCGCGCCCGAGCGCCGCGGCCTGATCACGGAATCGGTCGTCGAGGCTGTCGTTGCGTACTGCACACAGCGGTCAAAGCCAAACGCGACCGTCGTGCGGACGGCGAAGACAAGCCCGGCTGCTGCACGGACGTCGAAGGTGAATGCGACGGTTGCGCAGACGTCAAAGACGAACGCGGCTGCTGCACGCACGCCACGCGCCAAGCAGGCCGCGTCGAAGGCGGCGAAACCTCGCTAGTGCCGCGGCCGGCGTCATCACGTTGAGCGTGGCGGGCGTGCCCGAGCGCACCTTGTCGAGCGCGCGCTCGAGCGCGGGCAGCACGGCGTCGGCGGTTTCCACCTTCTCGCCGTAGCCGCCGCAGGTCTCGACCACCTTCTCGAAGTCGGGTGACGGGCGCAGCTCCGTGAGCGGCATGATGTTGGCCTTCGCCGCCTTGCCCTCGGGATAGACGTCGAGGGTCGACTGCCGCACCGCGCCCCACATCGAGTTGTTGGTGACGATGGTCAGCGTCGGCAGGCTCTCGGCGCGTCCGACATAGTGATAGGGCAGCGGATTGCCGAACATGTAGGAGCCGTCGCCGACCGTGGTGATGACTTCGCGGTTCGGCGCGGCGAGCTTGGCGCCGAGCGCGGCGCCGAGGCCGAAGCCGAGACCGCCCGACAAGAGATTGCCCATGTAGGAGCGCGGCTCCGACATATCGAGCGCCGCCAGCGGAACGCCGAGCTCGGAAACGACGATCGCGTCCTTGCTCTTCACCTGGTTGAGGCAGTGCGCGAGGTAGGCAAGGTGGACCGGCGACTGGTCCTTGACGCTCTCGATCAGCTTCTTGCGCTTGGCGACGTTCTCCTCGCGTGCGGTGGCGACCGTCTTGCGGCGCGCATCGCCGGCGCCGTTCTTGGCTTTGCCGGTCGCGCCGAGCGCCTCGCGCAAGAGCCGCAGCGCCGCGCAGGGATCGCCCTGCACCAGCAAGTCGGCCTCGATCTCCTTGAACGGATAGCGGGTGGTGAGCGGGTCGTTCGAGATGTTGATGATCTTGGCGTCGCGCTTCGGACCGCCGGTCGCGGGAATCCATGGGATCACGCAGTCGAGCACGATCACCACGTCGGCCTTCTTCACCCACGGGCCGGCCTCGAAGCCGAGATGCATGGGGTGGTCGGTCGGCAGGTTGAAGTCACGCGCTTCGGTCTGCACGACCGGGATCGCGAATTCGTCGGCGAGCTTGCCGAGCTCGATCACCGCCGCCGGATCGCGCCCGATGGTCGAGGTCACGATCAGCGGGAATTCCGCCTTGGCGATGATCGCCGCGGCTTCATCGATCATGCGGCGCGCCGGCTCCGGCGCCGCGACGCCGAGCGGGCGGATGTTGTCGCGGCGCGAATGCGTCGCCGGATTGGCGAGGACTTCTCGTGGAAGTGTCAGGTACACCGGCCCGCGCGGCTCGCTCATCATGATGTCGAGCGCGCGATCAACGACCGCGTCGGCCGGCTGGCCGTCGCGCAGCTCGTAATCCCATTTCACGAATTCGCGCACCATGCCGCCCTGGTCGAACGACTCCTGGCCCCAATGGATCGAGCGGTTGCGCGAGGCGATGTGCCCGGTCTCGGTGATCGGCGTGCGTCCGGCGGCGAGCAGCAGCGGCACGTTGTCACGCGCTGCGTTCATCAGGCCGCAGATCGCGTTGGCGGTGCCGACGGTGACGTGCACCATCACCGCCGCCGGCTTGCCGCAGGTGCGGTAGTAGCCGTGCGCCATCGCCATCGCGACGTTCTCGTGCGGTACGGTGATGAACTTCGGGAACTTGGAATTGCCGGTGTTGCGGGAAATGCCCTCCACGATCGGCGCGAAATCGGTGCCCGCATTGGCGAACACATAGTCGATGCCGCGCTCGCCGAGGCGGGCGAGGTAGGCCTCAGCGGTCATTTCCTTGGACGTGTCGGTGCTGCTCACGGCGTTTCCATCCTGTTGGGGTTTGACCCTGAACCTACCGGCCGCCGCCCCCCTGTCAATGCGCGGCTAGTGCCTTCGGTTTGCGGGTCTGCGGCGGCTCCCCTATAGAAGAAGCCGATCTTGAAAACCCCCTGTGACGACAGGCCTGCCGCTTCCCGGCGGGCGTCGAGTGAGGCGGGTACCGTGCAGAAGGAGCGAGCGTTCGATGGCCGACGGTGAAGAAAACAAAGACCCGCACCAATTGGGCGACCACCTTCTCGGCACCAATGTCATCCACAAGCACGAACCGGGCGCGGACTACGACCACGACCACGATCATTTCGAGTTCGACGAAGACGGTCCACTGGAAGAAAATCCCATCTGGTTGCAGGACCACGTCACGCTGGTGAGCGTCGGCATCGACATCGGCTCGTCCGGCACGCAGGTGATCTTCTCCCGCATCAACCTGCGCCGCTACGGCGAGGACCTCACCAGCCGCTACTACGTCGTCTCGCGCGAGACGCTTTATCAATCGCCGGTCGCGCTGACGCCCTATGCCAGCGAGGAGCGCATCGACGACGAAGGCCTCAAGCGCATCATCGACGACGCCTATCAGGCCGCCGGCCTCGATCCGGAGAAGATCGACACCGGCGCCGTGATCCTCACCGGCGAGGCGTTGCGTCGCGAGAACGCGGAAGGCATCGCGAAGCTTCTGTCGGAGCAGGGCGGCGACTTCGTCTGCGCCACCGCCGGTCATCACATGGAATCGATGCTCGCCGCCTACGGGTCCGGCGCGTCGAAGGAATCGCACGAAGGCAACAAGCGCATCCTCAACATCGACATCGGCGGCGGCACCACCAAGCTTGCGATCGTCGAGAAGGGATTCGTGACCCAGACCGCGGCGGTGCATATCGGCGGTCGCCTGCAGGTGGTCGACGAGAAAGGCAACATCGTGCGGCTCGACCCGGCCGGGCGCTATCACGCGCGGCAGGCCGGCTTCGACTGGCACAAGGGCGACGTCATCGATCCGAAACTGCTCGACACCGTCGCCGAGACCATGGCCGACGAGCTCGTTGCCGCGCTGACGCAGCGGCCGATGCCGCATGCGGTCGAACACCTCTACCTCACCGACGCGATCCTCGATTTCGGCAAGATCGACGGCATGCTGTTCTCCGGCGGCGTCGGCGAATATGTCTACGGCCGCGAGAGCCGCGACTTCGGCGACATGGGCCGGCGTCTCGGCCAGGCGATCCGCCGCCGCGTCGATGCCGGCAAAATTCCGTGGCCGTTGCTGCAGGCGGTCGAATGCATCCGCGCCACCGCGCTGGGTGCGTCGGAATACAGCGTCCAGCTCTCCGGCAACACCAGCTATATCTCGAAGCCGGGCGAGCTTCTGCCGCGCCGGAATCTGCAGGTGCTGCAACCGCCGTTCGAATGCGAAGAGACGATCGACGCCGCCAAGCTCGCGAAGGCGATCAGCGCCCACTTCACGTCTTTCGACCTGATCGAGGGCGAGGGCGAGGTCGCGCTGGCGCTGAAGTGGCAGGGCCTGCCGGCCTATGAGCGCATCGCGGCGTTCGCGGAAGGCATCCGCCACGGCCTCAAGAACACCATCGAGCATCGGAAGCCGGTCTACATCATGCTCGACGGCGACATCGCGCAGACCTTGGGCGCGATCCTGCGCGAGGAATTCCTGGTCGAGAGCGAGATCCTCTGCATCGACGGCGTGATGCTGCGCGATTTCGACTACATCGACCTCGGCCGCATCCGGATGCCGTCCTACACGGTGCCGGTCACCATCAAGTCGCTGGTGTTCAGCGAGGACGTGCAGGGCGGCCGTCCGGCGCAGCGCATCCATCACCACGACGATCACGATCATGGCCACAGCCACTCGCACGGCCACCATCACCACGATCACGGCCATGGCCACGATCATCACCATGGCCACACACACGATACAAAGCATTCGCACGGCTAAGTGCGGCTAGGGCAGGAACGACGTTCAATGCTGGCAGCGCGCAGGGCGCGTGTTATTGCGCCCTCTCCCCTTGCGGGAGAGGGCAAGAAGGTCTTTCCGCGAACAGCGATCGTAGAGAGTGGGGCCAAATCGTGCCGCGGGTGCTAGCGGCCTGCGCCCCTCTGTGCGGCGAGGGTCGTACGAGCGAAGCGAGCGGGGTGGGGTTTGTGAGATGGCGCACCGCCAACTACGACCCCCACCCCGACCGCCATCGCGTCGCTCCGCTCCGCTTCGGCGGTCGACCCTCCCCACAAGGGGGAGGGTAACCCGCGGCGCTATTCGACCGTCATCGAGACACCGAGCTTGCGTGGAAGCGTCGTCCAGCAGGGTTCGCAGCCATGACCGAAGCCGTCGGCCGACTGGGGACGTTGCCGCCCGCCGAACGCGCGCGCTGGCGATTTGACTCCCGATGGATCCTGATCGGCGTTCCGGTCGCGCTGGTGGTCTGGCTCGCGATCGTGCCGCTGACCTTCCTGGTCTGGCAGAGCTTCCTCACGCCGCACACCGCGGCGCGTCCGGCCGAATTCACGCTCGACAATTTCCGCACCGCCTATTTCAGCGCCGAGACTTCGGGCTGTTCGTCAATTCGTTGATCTTCGCGACCGGCACCGCGGTGTTCGCGTTGCTGGTCGGCACCACGCTGGCCTGGATGAACGAGCGCACCAACACGCCGTTCAAGAAGCTGTTCTTCGCGCTGTCGATCATCCCGCTGGTGATCCCCGGCATCCTGTTCACGGTGGCGTGGATGCTGCTCGCAAGCCCGAAGATCGGACTCCTCAACGTCGCGCTGCAGGGGCTGTTCGGCACCGACTATGTGTTCTTCAACATCTACACCATGGCGGGGATGATCTGGGTCGACGGGCTGCACTATTCCCCGATCGCGTTCCTGCTGATGACCGCGGCGTTCCGCTCGATGGACCCGTCGCTCGAGGAATCCGCGCAGATGAGCGGCGCCTCGATCCTCCAGATCGCCTATCGCATCACCTTCAAGCTCGCCTGGCCGGCGGTGCTGGGCTCGCTGCTGATCCTGTTCGTGCGCGCGATCGAGTCCTTCGAGGTGCCGGCGCTGCTCGGGCTGCCGGTCGGCATCCACGTCTATACCTCGGCGATCTTCCAGGCGATCCACCAGTATCCGAGCCAGATCGGGCTCGCGTCGTCCTACGCGATCACGCTTCTGGTGCTGTGCTGCTTCGGCATCTATCTGCAATCGCGGCTCTCCTATCAGAGCTCGCGCTTCTCGACCGTCACCGGCAAGGGCTTCCGGCCGCGCACCATCGATCTCGGCCGCTGGCGCTGGTTCGCGGCGTCGCTGTTCGTGCTCTACTTCGTGGTCATCGTGCTGCTGCCGTTCCTGGTGCTGGTGTGGACGTCGCTGCAGAAATACTACAGCGCGCCGTCCTGGGACGCGCTCTCCCGGCTGTCGTTCGACAACTACCGCGCCGTGCTCGACTTTCCCGGGTTCTGGAACACGGTGCGCAACAGCCTGTTCCTGTCGCTGACCTGCGCCACTGTCATCATCCTGGTCACCGCGGTGATTTCCTGGGTGGTGGTGCGCACCAAAATTCCCGGGCGCTGGGTGCTCGACAGCCTTGCGTCGATGCCGCTGGTGTTTCCCGGCATCGTGCTCGGGCTGGCGATCATGATCTGCTACCTCTACATCGACATCGGCATCTACAACACGATCTGGATCATGCTGGTCGCCTATGTGACGCGCTTCCTGCCGTACGGCATGCGCTACGTCTCGACCTCGATGATGCAGATCCACAAGGAGCTCGAGGAATCCGCGGCGATGAGCGGCGCGTCCTGGAGCATGAATTTCCGCCGCATCGTGCTGCCGCTGCTCAAGCCCGGTCTGCTCGCGGGCTTCATCTACATCGTGATCGTGTCGATCCGCGAGCTGTCGAGCTCGATCCTGCTCTACAGCCCCGGCAACGAGGTCGTGTCGATCATGATCTGGGAGCTGTGGCAGAACGGACAATATGTGGAGCTGTCCGCGCTCGGCGTGATGCTGATCCTGCTCCTGTTCGTGCTGGTGATGGTCGCGCAGATCGTCGGCCGGCGCTTTGGGATCGCCGAAAAATAAGGGAACGGCCGTGCTCAGCGTGAAGGCGCTCTTTACCGAATACGCCAGCGACCACGGCACCGTGGTGAAGGCCGCGCAGAACGTCACGTTCGACGTGCCGGAGGGCAAGCTGTTCACGCTGCTCGGGCCCTCGGGCTGCGGCAAGACCACGACGCTGCGCTCGATCGCCGGCCTCGAGAAGCCGACCTCCGGCGAGATCGAGGTCGCGGGGAGCGCGGTCTATTCGTCGAGCCGCGGCATCTTCGTCGCGCCGAACAAGCGCAATTTCGGCATGGTGTTCCAGTCCTACGCGATCTGGCCGCACATGAACGTGTTCCAGAACGTCGCCTTCCCGCTGGAGGTGCGCAAGCTCGGCAAGCGCGAGATCCAGGACAAGGTGATGCGCGTGCTCACCGCCGTGCAGCTCGACCACCTGGTCGACCGCGACGCCACCAAGCTCTCCGGCGGCCAGCAGCAGCGGCTCGCGCTCGCCCGCGCGCTGGTGATGGAGCCGCAGCTTCTCCTGCTCGACGAGCCGCTTGTCCAATCTCGACGCCAAGCTGCGCGACGCCATGCGCACCGAGCTCAAGCGGCTGCAGCGCGAGTTCAACCTCACCACGGTCTACGTCACCCACGACCAGACCGAGGCGCTGTCGCTCTCGCACGAGATCGCGGTGATGAGCGACGGCTTCATCGTGCAGATCGGCACGCCGCGCCAGATCTACGAGCAGCCCGGCCAACCAGTTCGTCGCCGATTTCGTCGGCCAGACCAATTTCGTCGGCGGCACCGTCACCGCGGTCGAGGGCGGCACCGGCCGCTGCCGGGTGAAGACCGCGATCGGCGAGCTCAAGGTGCTGGCCGCCGACGGCGTCGCCCGGGACGCCGCGGTGGTGGTATCGGTCCGCCCGGAGGACCTGGAACTGTCCGAGCAGGAACTCAAGCCCGGGGCCGACGACAACGTCATCCGGGCCACCGTGCATGCCAAGGATTTCCTTGGGGAATATCTGGATTTTCACGTCAAGGTGGGCGATGTTGTGCTGCAGGCGCGGGCGCACCCCTCGCTGCGCACCCCGACCGGAGAGCCGATCTTTGTGCGCATGCGGGCGGAGAAATGCGTCGCCATCCGGACCGATGCCGCCCCCGCGTGGCGCGGTCTAGCGCAGGAATGAAATGTTAAAGAGCTGAGACGATAAAAGAGCAAAAGAGACTGCAAGGAGCATCGCATGGCCAAGAACGCTCTCGTTTCCGAGGATCTTGCGAAGAAATTCGCGACCGAGAAGGAGACGCCCTACACCCGCTGGATCAAGGCCGAGGGCCTCGACATCATCCCGGCGCTCTATGTGCGCAACCTCCGCACGGTCGACCTGAAGCCCTGGGCGCGGCGCGGCGGCAATGCGGTGTTCGTCAACCACGACGCCTCGCGCATCTCCAACGACAGCTACGTCATGGAGATTCCGGCCGGCAAGAAGCTCGAGCCGCACCGGCAGCTGTTCGAGGAGATGATCCTGATCCTCGAAGGCCGCGGCTCCACCACGGTGTGGAACAACGCCGGCAAGCGCATCACCTTCGAGTGGAAGGCGGGCTCGCTGTTCGCCATCCCGCTCAATTGCTGGCATCAGCACTTCAACGGCTCCGGCCGCGAGGTCGCCCGCTATGTCGGCGTCACCAATGCGCCGCCGGTGATCAATCTCTACGAGGACATCGACTATCATCTTCGGCTGCGACCACGACTTCAAGAGCCGCTTCAACGGCGAGCCCGACTATTTCGCCGCCAAGAACGAGCAGTCCGGCTTCCTGCTGAAGACCAACTTCGTGGCCGACGCGATCAACCTGCCGCTGATCACCGCCAAGGAGCGCGGCGCCGGCGGCGGCCACATCCGCTTCTCCATGGCCAAGGGCTCGATGAACTCGCACATCTCGCAGTTCCCGATCGGCACCTACAAGAAGGGCCACGCGCACGGGCCGGGCGCCTACGTCATCATCCTCTCCGGCGAAGGCTATTCGCTGATGTGGCCGGAAGGCGAGGAGCCCAAGCGCTACGACTGGGAGGTCGGCACGCTGATCGTGCCGCCGAACATGTGGTTCCACCAGCACTTCAACTCCGGCACCACGCCGTCGCGCTATCTCGCGCTCAAGCACGAGGTGGTGTCGATCCGCAATGAGCAGGGCGTGCCGAAGGCGTGGATCAGCCGCCGCATCGGCGGCGACCAGATCGACTACGCCGACGAACGTCCGGAAGTCCGCAAGATCTTCGCGGACGAGATGGCCAAGCACGGCCTGCAGCCGAAGATGGACGCGGCCTATGCGAAGGAGCTCGAGACCTGCCGCCGAAGCAGGCGAGGCGGCGTAGCCGCTGCTTCACTGAGGCAAATTTCTCCGGCGCCGGTCATCGACCGGCGCCGTTTTCATTCCGATTCTTAGTCGCGATCGGATCCAGTGAGGCGACGGGCATTCGCCCTGACGCGTGTTCGATATCGCCGCACGATTGTTTGCGGCGATCGTCCGGACGCCAGCATTGCTGATGCTTCCACGCAGGCGACGACTTTCTCGCTCATCATCCGCGCCGCTTCAGTGTGGGCGGCGGCGCCTCCCGCGGCCAACTTGGCAAATCTCAGTGCCATGACCTGATGGGCCTCCACGGCAAGCGAAGCTGATTCCATCATCAGCGAAAACCAGGTTTGCCACTTCCTTGCTCCCATATTTCCCCTCGAAAAGGCCGCTAAAGGCGCGGCACGTCGCTGCCGGGTGGCTGAGGATCCTGTAGTGGCCGATCCTCTTGCGGGTCCGCAGGTGGCGGACTAACCGGGTCCTTGTAAGGCAACGGGTCTTTGATTGGAAGTTCGGACGGCTCGGCTGGAGATGGCGTTGGCGGCTTTATCGGTTCTTTCGGCATAAGGAGGAAAGTACTGACGCGCGATTCCGTTCCTTCCGGCCCGTCGTGCGAGACTTGGTTGCATTTGAGGGCGCAACACGCGCGCGCCGCCTTGCCAATCCTTCTGCGTCAGCCCATCCTTGCCGGCAATGATGCAGGGGAAACCTGCCGCTAGTGCCCCTTTGTTTCCGAAGTTCGTGTGGAGTGTGCTGAGGTGTAGCACGAACTCCGGAAACGGGGCACTGGTCCTCGGGGAGGACGCCATGCCGATCGTGGTCGCGCTTGCATTGCTGGCGATGCTTAACGTGCTGGCGCTGTGCATTCCGGCCGCCGCGCAATCCCCGACGCTTGCCGAGCTCGCGACCTATTCCGGCCCCGACCGCACCGAGCGGCTGATCGCCGGCGCCAGGAAAGAAGGCGTGCTGAACGTCTATTCGTCGGTGACGACCGACGACATGCGCGTGCTGATCGCCGCCTTCGAGAAGAAATACGGCGTGAAGATGCAGTTCTGGCGCGCGAGCTCGGAGAGCATCCTGCGCCGCGCGCTGATCGAGCAGCGCGCCGGCCGTTACGAGGTCGACGCCATCGAGACCAGCGCCGCCGAGATGGAGTCGCTGCATCGCGAGGGCATGCTGCAGGAGGTGCGCTCGCCGCACCTCGCCGACATCGTGCCGGCGGCGCTGCGCCCGCACCGCGAATGGGTCGGCGACCGGCTCAACATCATCTCCGCCGGCTACAACACCAAGCTGGTCCGCAAGGACGAATTGCCGAAGAGCTACGAGGACTTCGCCGATCCGCGCTGGAAGGGGCGGCTCGGGATCGAATCCGACGACGCCGTGTGGTTCGGCGCGCTCGCCAATGCGCTGGGCGAGGAGAAGATCGTCAAGCTGTTCCGCGACATGGTGCGGGTCAACGGCGTGTCGGTGCGCAAGGGCCACACGCTGCTCGCCAATCTCGTCGTCAGCGGCGAGGTCCAGTTCGCGCTTACGCTCTATCACTACAAGGCCGAGCAGCTGAAGAACGCCGGCGCGCCGCTCGACTGGTACGTGATCCCGCCCGGCTTCGCGCGCTTCCTCGGCACCGGCGTGATGCGCCGCGCGCCGCATCCGCACGCCGCGGTGCTGTTCCTCGATTTCATGCTGTACGAGGCGCAGCAGCTTCTGGTCACGCGCGACTTCACGCCGACCAATATGAAGGTGCGTCCGCTCGACGTGCCGTTCAGCGTCATCGACCCGGCGCAGATCCTCGACCAGGGCGACAGCTGGACCAAGCTCTACGACGAGATCGTCGTGAAGCAGGGGAAGAAGCGGTAGCTTACGGCTTCAGCGCCCGCGCCGCGGCGCGCAGCCCCTGCCGGGCTCGCGATGCACCCGCGCGCCCCACAGCCGGCGGTGCAGCCGGTCGAGCAGCAGATAGATCACCGGCGTCGTGTAGAGCGTGAGCATCTGCGACACGATCAGCCCGCCGACGATGGTGATGCCGAGCGGCCGGCGCATCTCCGAGCCCGGCCCGCTGCCGAACACCAGCGGCAGCGCGCCCAGGAGCGCCGCCATGGTGGTCATCAGGATCGGCCGGAAGCGCTCCATGCAGGCCTCGAACATCGCCTGCTCCGGTTCGAGCCCGCGGTTGCGCTCGGCGTCGAGCGCGAAGTCGACCATGATGATGCCGTTCTTCTTCACGATGCCGATCAGCAGGATGATGCCGATCAATGCGATCAGCGACAGCTCGGTCTGGAAGATCTGCAGCGCGAGCAACGCGCCGAGCCCGGCCGACGGCAGCGTCGAGATGATGGTGAGCGGGTGCGCGAGGCTCTCGTAGAGCACGCCGAGCACGATATAGACCGCGAGCAGCGCGGCCAGGATCAGCAGCGGCTGCGTGCCGATCGACGAGCGGTAGGCGCGGGCGTCGCCCTGGAATTCGGCGCGCACGCGTGTCGGGCATATGCAATTCGGCGACCGCGCGGTCGACCGCCTGCGTCGCCTGCTCGATGGTCACGTTCGGCGCCAGGCTGAAGCTGATGGTCACCGCCGGGAACTGGCCCTGGTGGTTGATGACCAGCGGCTGCAAGCCGCGCTCGATCGTCGTCACCGCCGAGAGCGGCACCTGCGCGCCGTTGGCGCCGGGCACATAGATGCGGTCGAGATCGGTCGGATCGCGCTGGTATTGCGGATCGATTTCGAGGATCACGCGATACTGGTTGCGCTGGGTGTAGAGCGTCGACACCTGCCGCTGCGCGAACGCGTTGTTGAGCGCGCTCTGGATGTCCTGCGCGCGCACGCCCAGCCGCGACGCCGCAACGCGGTCGACATGGACGTTGACCTGCAAGCCGCCCTGCTGGCGGTCGCTGGAGACGTCGACCAGCTCCGGCACCTTCTGCAGCCGGTCGTTGATGATCGGCGCCCAGCGGATCAGCTCCTGATAGTCCGGGCGTCCAGATCGTGTACTGGTAGCTCGAATCGGACGAGCGCCCGCCGGTGCGCACGTCCTGCGCCGGGAACATGAACACGCGCAGCCCGGGAATGGCGTTGAGCTTCGGCCGCAGGCGGTTGATCACGTCCCACGCGCTTTCGCGCCGCTCCGACAGCGGCTTCAGGCTGATGAAGAGCTGCCCGCGATTGACCGAGGAATTGTACGACGACGTCCCGATCGACGAGCCGACGCCGGCGATCGCGGGATCGGCCAGCACGATGTCGTTGGCCTGCTGCTGCAGCTCGTACATGGCCTGGAACGAGATTTCCGGCGAGGCCTGGGTCGAGCCCCAGATCAGGCCGGTGTCGTCGGGCGGGAACCAGCCCTTCGGCGTCTTGACGTAGAGCCCGACGGTCAGCGCGATGGTGCCGACGAACACCAGCAAGGTCAGCGCCCAGTGTTGCAGCACCACGCGCAGGCTGCGCCCGTAGAGTCCGACCATCCATGCCATGGTCCGTTCGACGGCGCGGTCGAGCCAGGTCGCGTCCGGGCTCGGCGGCTTGCGCACGAAATGCGCGCAGATCATCGGCGTGAGCGTCAGCGACACCACCATCGAAATGGCGATGGCGAAGACCAGCGTCACCGAGAATTCGCGGAACACGCGGCCGATCACGCCGGTCATGAACAGCAGCGGAATGAAGGCGGCGATCAGCGAGATGCTGATCGAGACCACGGTGAAGCCGATCTGGCGCGCGCCTTCCATCGCGGCCTGCACCGGCGTCATGCCCTTCTCGAGATTGCGGAAGCAGTTCTCGATCATCACGATCGCGTCGTCGACCACGAAGCCGACGGAGATCACCAGCGCCATCAGCGACAGGTTGTTGATCGAGAATCCCGCGACCCACATCAGCGCGCAGGTTCCCGCCAGCGCCAGCGGAACGGTGACGCCGGCGGCGATGGTCGCCGCGGCGCGCCGCAGGAACAGGAACACCACCATCATCACCAGCGCGATGGCGATCACCAGCGTGAGCTGCATGTCGAACACGCTGGCGCGGATCGTCTGGGTGCGGTCGGACAGGATCTCGATGTCGACGCCGGCGGGGATCCAGCTCTTGATCTCGGGCAGCATCTCGCGCACGCGGTCGACGGTCTCGATCACGTTGGCGTCGGCCGACTTGGTGAGCACCAGGAGGATCGAGGGCTGCCGGTTGTACCAGCCGAACGAGCGGCTGTTGCGCACGCCCGGCTCGATCGAGGCGATGGCGGACAGCCGCACCACCGTGCCGTTGGCGGCGCGGATCACCAGCGAGTCGTATTGCGACGCCGCCCGCATCTGGTCGTTGGTGGCGATGGTGACGGCGCGCTCGCCGCCGTCGAAGGTGCCGATCGGCCCGGCGGCATTGGCGTTGGCGACGGCGGTGCGCACGTCCTCCATCGACAGGCCCATCGAGGCGAGCGCGATCGGATTGACGCGGATGCGGATCGCCGGCTGCTCGGCGCCGTTGACGCTCGACCTCGGCGACGCCGTCGACCTGGGAGAGGCGCTGCGCGACCACGGTGTCGGCGGCGTCGTACATCACGCTCGGCTGCACCGTGGTCGAGGTCATCGCCAGGATCATGATCGGCGTCGCCGACGGATTGGACTTTGCGGAACGACGGCCGCGACTGCAGGTCGCCGGGCAGGTCGGTGAGCGCGGCGTTGATCGCCGCCTGCACGTCGCGCGCGGCGCCGTCGATGTCGCGGTTGAGGTCGAACTGCACGGTGATGCGGGTGAGCCGAGCGACGAGCGCGACGTCATCTCGGTCACGCCGGGGATCTCGCCGAGCCGCCGTTCGAGCGGGGCGGCCACCGTCTGCGCCATGGTCTCGGGATCGGCGCCGGGCCGGCTGGCGCTCACGCTGATGGTCGGGAAGTCGACCGACGGCATGCTCGCGACCGGCAGGAAGTGGTAGGCGACCGCGCCGATCAGCAGCAGCCCGATCGCGAGCAGCGTGGTGCCGACCGGACGGCGGATGGCGGGACCGCAGATGTTCATGGCGTCGGCCACCGTCGGATCGCTCGCCTTCGAATTAGCGTCGGGCGGTTGCCGCGAACTCGGTCTGCTCCCTCCCCCCTTGCGGGGAGGGGTGGGGAGGGGGGTATCAATGGAGATCGAATCGTGCAGCCACCCCCCTCCCTGTCCCTCCCCCGCAAGGGGGGAGGGGACGCTGTGGCACGAGCCTTCGTCACGCAAGAAACGAATTCGCGCGAGTGGCTGTAAGTCACAAGATGACACGCAAACCATCGCCGTCACTCCGCCGGCCGTTGCGACGGCTCCGGCGCCGCCGGCAGGTCAAGCTCGGGCTCGTCCGACGCCGCGCGCTTGCGGCTCCAGCGCGCCCGCAGCCGTTCCATCTGCAGGTAGATCACCGGCGTGGTGTAGAGCGTGAGCAGTTGGCAGAGCAGCAGGCCGCCAATGATGGTGATGCCCAGGGGATTGCGCAGCTCCGAGCCGGTGCCGCTCTCGACCGCGAGCGGGATCGCGCCGAACAGCGCGGCGAGCGTCGTCATCATGATCGGACGGAAGCGCAGCAGCGCCGCCTGCACGATCGAGTCGCGCGGCGTCATGCCCTGCATGCGCTCGGCTTCGAGCGCGAAGTCGATCATCATGATCGCGTTCTTCTTCACGATGCCCATCAGCAGCACGATGCCGATCAGCGCGATGACCGAGAGATCATAGCCAAGGAGCATCAGCGCCAGCAATGCGCCGAGGCCCGCCGACGGCAGCGTCGACAGGATCGTGATCGGATGGATGATGCTCTCGTAGAGCACGCCCAGCACGATGTAGATCGCGATGATCGCGGCGAGGATGAGCCACGGCTGGCCGGCGAGCGAACGCGCGAACTCGGCGGCGTCGCCGGAGTAGCTGCCGATCACGGAGGTCGGCATGCCGATCTCGCTCTCGGCTTCGCTGATGGTCGCGACCGCGTCGCTCAGCGAGGCGTGCGCCGCGAGATTGAAGCTGATGGTCACCGCCGGGAACTGCTCGTAGTGCGCGATCACCAGCGGCGCGGTGGTGTTCACGAAGCGGGCGAAGGCCGACAGCGGCACCTGCACGCCGCCGGTGCCGGGAACATACAGCCGCGCCAGCGAATTGGGGTCGCTCTGATACTGCGGCATCGACTCCAGGATCACGCGGTACTGGTTCGATTGCGCATAGATGGTCGAGATCTGCCGCTGGCCGAAGGCTGAGTTGAGCGTGTCGTTGACGACCTGGAGCGAGACGCCGAGCCGGCCGGCGAGCTCGCGGTCGACGTTCACATTGAGGCGCAGGCCTTCGTCCTGCGCCTCGGAGGCGACGTCGCGCATGATCGGCGAGGATTGCAGCCGCTCCGCCAGCCGCTCCGCCCACAGGCTCACCTCCTCGGCGCTGGTGCCGGTGAGGGTGTATTGGTACTGCGCGCGGCTGATGCGGGTCGCGATCTGGATGTCCTGCACCGGCTGGAAGAACAGGATCACGCCGGGAATGCGCAGCATCTCCCGCTGGAGCCGGTCGATCACGGTCATCACTGGGGTGCGCCGCACGTCGCGCGGGCGCAGCGTGATCGCGAAGCGCGCGGCGTTCGGCGTGGCGTTGATGGGCGTGACGCCGACGACCGACACGACACCGACCACCTCGGGGTCCTTGCGGATCGCCGCCTCGACGGTCGCGCGCAGGCGCTGCATCTCGGCGAACGAGACCTCGTCGCCGCCTTCCATCACCGCGAAGATCAGGCCGGTGTCCTGCTGCGGCAGGAAGCCTTTCGGAATTGTGATGTAGAGCCAGAAGGTCGCGGCCATGGTGCCGGCCAGCACCAGCAGCGTCAGCGCCTCGTGCCGGAGCACCCATTCGAGCGTCCGGCGGTAGTACTCGATCGTCCATTCGAGGCCGTTGTTGAAGAAGCGCGTGACGGCATTGCCGGCGGACTCCACATGCGGCCGCAGCATGCGGCTGCACATCATCGGGGTCAGCGTCAGCGACACGATCGCCGATACCACGACGGCGATGGTCAGCGTCAGCGCGAACTCGCGGAACATGCGGCCCACCAGGCCGGTCATGAACAGCAGCGGGATGAACACCGCGATCAGCGACAGCGTCAGTGAAATAATGGTGAAGCCGATCTCGCTCGCGCCCTTGAGCGCCGCCTGGAACGGGCCGTCGCCTTCCTCCATGTGGCGCACGATGTTCTCGATCATGACGATGGCGTCGTCGACGACGAAACCGGTGCCGATGGTGAGCGCCATCAGGGACAGGTTGTCGAGCGAGAAGCCGCAGAACCACATGACGCCGAAAGTGGCGATGAGAGACAGCGGCAAGCGCGACGCCCGCGATGATGGTGGCGCGGATGGTGCGCAGGAATATGAACACCACCAGGATGACCAGGCCGACGCTGAGCACCAGCGTGAACTGCACGTCACGGATCGATGCGCGAATGGTGGTGGTGGCGTCGTGCACCACGGTGAGCTCGGCGCCCGCCGGGAACGCGCGCTGCAGGCGCGGCAGCTCGCGCTGGATGCGCTGCACGGTCTCGACCACGTTGGCGCCGGGCTGGCGCTGGATGTCGACCACGATGGCGGGCTGGCCGTTGTACCAGGCGCCGACCTTGTTGTTTTCCAGCCCGTCGATGACCTCGGCGACGTCCTTGAGCAGCACCGGCGCGTTGTTGCGGTAGGCGACGACGATGTTGCGGTAGGCATCGGCGGCGGTGATCTGCTGGTTGGCGGCGATGGTGTAGGACTGGTGCGCGCCGTCGAGCGAGCCGGCGGGGCCGGCGACATTGGCGGCCACGATCACGGCGCGCAGGTCCTCGAGCCCGAGGCCGTAATTGGCGAGCCGCGCGAGATCGGCCTGGATGCGGACCGCCGGCTTGAGCCCGCCCTGCACGGTGACCTTGCCGACGCCGGTCACTTCGCTCAGCCGCTGGGTCAGCACCGTGTCGGAGAGATCGGAGAGCTGCCGCAGCGAGATCGTCGGCGAGGTCAGCGCCAGCGTGATGATCGGCGCGTCGGCGGGATTCACCTTCGAATAGATCGGCGGGTAGGGCAGGTTGCGCGGCAGCGTGGAGCCGGCGCCGTTGATGGCCGCCTGCACGTCCTGCGCCGCCGCGTCGATGTTGCGGTTGAGGTCGAACTGCAGCGTGATCTGGCTGATCCCGAACGAGCTCGACGAGATCATGTTGGAGAGCGACGGGATCTGTCCGAACTGGCGTTCGAGCGGCGCCGTCACCAGCGAGGCCACCACGTCAGGGCTCGCGCCGGGAAGCTGCGTGGTGACCTGGATGGTCGGGAAATCGACCTGCGGCAGCGAAGACACCGGCAGCCAGAGGTAGCCGAGCAGCCCGCCCAGCATCACGGCGACGCCGAGCAGCGAGGTCGCGATCGGGCGATGAATGAATGGCGACGACACGCTCGCGGACGTGCTGCTCGCGGTCATGCTCATGGCGTTGCGCTCGATGTCGCCCCCGCGCCTTGCGTTGCCGCTCCCCGTTTTTTGCCTTTTTCGTTGCCTTTGTCGACGTCGCCTTTTTCGGTTCCACCTTGGTCCGCGCCACCCTTGACGGCACCTTTGGCGGCGCGGCCTTTGCGCTTCGGCTGCGTATCGACGGTCGGAAGCGCCGGCGGCTGGCCGACCTCCTCGGTCGCCGTCACTTCGACCAGCGCCTTGTCGGCAAGGCGCGCAAAGCCTGACGTCACGAGCTGCTCGCCGGCGGTGAGGCCATCGGCGACCACCGCGCGCACGTCATCCTGCCGCGAGATCGTCACGCGGCGGATGCTCACGGTCGAATCCTCGCCGATGATGAAGACGAACGTGCCGGTGGGGCCGCGCTGCACGGCGGAGGTCGGCACCACCACCACCTGCCGGAGCGTATCGATGAGCAGCCGCACATTGACGAACTGGCCCGGCCAGAGCTGGAGATTCGTGTTCGGGAATTCGGCCTTGATCCGCACCGTGCCGGTGGTCGGGTCGACCTGATTGTCGATCACCTGCACCTTGCCGCTGTCGACCACAGTGCGGCCGTCGGGCCCCATGGCGTCGACCGGCAACGGGCCTTCCGCCATGCCCCTGTGGAGCTCCGGCAGGTTCTGCTGCGGCAGGTTGAACAACACCGAAATCGGCTTGATCTCGGTGATGGTGACGAGACCGGTCGTGTCCGAAGGCCGCACGATATTGCCTTCGTCCACCTGCCGGATGCCGGTGCGCCCGGCGATCGGCGCGGTGATGTCGGTGTAGGACAGGATCGCGCGCGCGTTGTCGATCGATGCCTGGTCGGCGCGCACCTGCGCTTCGAGCTGCGCGACCAGCGCGCGCTGGGTATCGACTTGCTGCTTGTTGATCGCGTTGGTCGCCGCCAGCCGCATGTAGCGTTCGAGATCAAGTCGCGCGTTGGCGGCCTGCGCTTCGTGCTGCGCCTTGGTCGCCACCGCCTGATCGTATTGCGCCTGATAGGTGGTGGGATCGATCTTGGCGAGGACGTAGCCGCGCGGCACGTCCTGGCCCTCGGTGAACGAGATCGAGATCAGCTTGCCTTCGACCTGCGGCTTCACCAGCACGGTGTTGAGCGCGCGCGCGGTGCCGACGCCGTCGAGATAGACCGGCACGTCCGCGAGCCGCGCCACGGTCGCGCGCACCGGCACCGGATCGGTGCTGACGGGACCTGTGAAGCGCTTGCCCTTGCCGCCGCCCTTGCCCTGCTGCTGCGTCGGCTGCGAGGACGGCCAATAGGTCACGGCTGCGGCGACGA
Organism: uncultured Alphaproteobacteria bacterium; assembly: GCA_963850705.1. GTDB lineage: Bacteria > Pseudomonadota > Alphaproteobacteria > Rhizobiales > Xanthobacteraceae > VAZQ01. The sequence continues at coordinate 37,590 of CAWKMR010000071.1, forward strand.
CCGCGAGGCCGACCAGGGCGATGACTATCGGCTTCAATCTCATTGCTGCGTGGTGACCCGGACGTCGGGCTTCGGCAGCCAGCTGCCGCCAAGCGCCTGGTAGAGGGCTAATACAGCCTGCAAACGCGCCAGCCGTGCTGTAACGCGATTTTCCTCGGCCGTGAACAGCGCCTGCTGTGTGATCAGCACCGTCACGAGGTCAACCGTGCCTTCCCGCAGGCGGGTTTCGGCGATATTGAAGGCGCGCCGCGAGGCGTCGACCACCTGCTGCTGGAGCCGCTCCCGCTGGGCCCCATCCTGCACCGAAATGAGCGCCTTTTCGACGTCGGTGAAGCCCGACACGACCGCCTTCCGGTAGAGGTTGAGCAGCTCCATCTGGCGGCCCTGTGACAGCTCCAGTTGGCCCTCCAGGCGGAAGCCGTCGAAGATCGGCTGCGTCAGCCCGGCGGCCAGCGAGTAGAACGCCGATTCCGGACGGAACAGGAGCCGCAGCGCGTTGCTGGTGAAGCCGCCCTGGCCGGTCAGCGTGATGCTCGGGAAGAACGCGGCGCGCGCGGCTTCGACGCTGGCGTCGGCGGCGGCAAGCTGCGCTTCGGCGGAGCGGATGTCGGGGCGCTGGTAGAGCAGCTCCGACGGCAGGCCCGGGCTCACGCGCGGAATCCCGAGCGAATAGAGGCTGCCGCCGCGCACCCGCACGAACGCCGGCGCGCCGCCCGATCAGCAGCGCGAGCGTCGCGATGTTCTGCCGCAAGACCTCGTCGAGCACAGGAATTTGCGCGCGCTGGCTCGCCACCAGCGTTTCCTGCTGCGCGACTTCGAGCGCCGAGGCGGTGCCGGCCTCCTGCCGCTGCCGGATCAGCGTCAGCACGCGGTTGGCGGCCTCGACGTTCTGGTTCGCGATCCGCAGCCGGTCCTGCGACGCCAGCACCAGGAAATAGGCGGTCGCCACGCTCACGACCGTGCTCACCGCGATCACGTCGCGGTCGAAGCGCGCGGCGATCGCGTTCTCCTGCGCGGCGCGCGAGTTCGCGCGGTTCTTGCCCCAGAAATCGATCTCGTAGCTGGCGGTGAGCGCGACGCGATAGGTGGTGCGGTCGGGTCCGCCCGCCGGCCGCGAGCGCGTCACGCTGGCGTCGAAATCGGCGCCCGGCAACAGCGGCGCGCCGGCGATCTTGCTCTGCGCGTCGGCCTGGACGATCCGCGCCATCGCGGCCGCGATGTCGAAATTGGCGGTCTGCGCCTCCTCGATCAGGCTCGGTGAGCTCACGGGAGCGGAAGCCGCGCCACCAGTCGAGCGCGGGCGGTGGCGTCGGCGGCAGGTTGTGCGCAGCGCGATAGCGCTCGGGAATCTCGAGTCTCGAGCAGCGAGCGTTCATTGAAGATGCAGCCTGCGAGCATCGGCACGAGGCATAGTCCCGTTGCGGCGATGACGGCCCGCCGGACAACCCGCGGCCGTCTCCGCCTGACTGACGCCCCCGCCACCGCTCCAACATACGATCGACCCGCCGTCGCAACAGCCGTCCACGCGACAAATTGAAGAGGAGCGTGAACGTGCCGCGCCCGCACCCCCGTGCGACCATTAACCCCGTAGGCTAAGCAGGCGCGGCCCGAGCCGGACCACTTAAATATCTGACAGATTTGCGGTTTTCGGGCGGGCCTGTGGCCAACTCACGGCCGCGCCATATTTCACATGCCGGATCAAGCGGATGGGCGGCGGCCGGGAGCGCGGTCGCTCCATCCGCCGTGCGGCGGCCTGTGAGCAACGCAAGCGGGACAGGCTCGGCCGTTTCTCGAAGCGGGCCGTACCGAGCGAATCGGCGAATCATCGCAACGTGGATCCCGGGGTTCGCGGTGCCGAGCCGATCCTGCTGCACGCCCGGTCGCTGCGGCAGCTCAGCCGGCGGTGAAGATCAACCTTTCGCCGCGCCCCGATACCAGTCGAGGATCTCGACGCCGTTCCAGTGCACGCACGCCGTCGAAGCTGCTCACGTAGTCGTAGATCGCTTCGAGATATTTGATCCGGTGCGGCTGCCCCGAGATGTAGGGATGAATCGCGAGCGCCATGATCTTTGCGCGCTCTGCGCTCTCGGCGTAGAGCCGGTCGAACTGGTCGACCGCGCGCTTGAGCAGATAATCGCTCTCGTGGTGCTGCACGATCATCATCGGGATGTCGTTGAGCTCGACCGAGTAGGGCAGCGTCACCAGCGGCCCGTGCGTGGTCTTGATCGTCACCGGCTCGTCGTCGAAGACCCAGTCGCCGATATATTTCACGCCGGCTTCGGCGAGGATGTCGGGCGTGTCGTAGGTCTGCGTCAGTCCCGGCCCGAGCCAGCCGATCGGGCGCGTGCCCGACGCGCGCTCGAGGATGTCGAGCGTGCGGGTGATCATCGCCTTCTGGTCGGGCTCGTTGTGGATCGGCTCCCTGCTGGTAGGAGTGCCCCATGAACTCCCAGCCGTCGCGCTTGGCCTGCTCGGCGACGCGCGGATAGTCCTCGCAGACGCGCGCATTGATCGCGAGCGTCGGCTTGATGCCGAGCCGCGCATAGAGCTCGAAGAAACGCCAGCAGCCGACCCGCATGCCGTATTCGTGCCAGCTCCAGTTCGGCACGTCGGGCAGCAGCGGCGCGGTGGTGGCGGGCGCCGGCAGCACCTGGCGCGGCATCGCGCGCGCGATGTCCCAGACCTCGTAGTTGACGATGGTCCAGAACACGAGCCGCGCGCCGCCCGGCAGCTTCAGCGGCGGACGGTCGACGATCGCCGAATAGTCGCAACGCTCGCGCGGCAGCATGGGGGAGGGCATGGGTACACTCGCTTTCGGTTGGCGGACACAACCTTTTGATCAGTCGTCGTGAGGTGCAAGCGTAGCGAGCCTGAAGCGCGCGGCAACGCCTTTTCAAGGGTCAAGCGGCCACTGCGCCGCATTCCTAACCCCCGGGGCGATATGGGATGTTTGGGCGCGGCCGGCGTGTTATAGGGCGGCGGGGAAACGAGACCAAGGCATGTCCACCGAAGTGATGAGCACGGCGCTGCGTCCGCGGCTTTCGCCGCGGCCACCGCGGACGCGGTTGCGGCTCGAACATGTCGTGATGGGCGGCGCCATCGTCTCGCTCATCGTGCTGGTGGTGCTGCCGCTGGCGTTCCTTCTGGTCGGCAGCTTCAAGAGTTCCAGCGGCGTCAGCCTCGACGCCTATTCCGAGGTGCTCACCGGCCGGCTCTACGTCAACGCGCTCAAGAATTCTCTCATGCTCGGCGCCTGGAGCGGGCTGTTCAGCCTGCTGATCGGGCTGCCGCTGGCCTGGGCGGTGGCGCGCACCGACGTTCCGGCGAAGCCGCTGTTCCAGATCACCGCGACGCTGTCCTACCTTTCGCCGCCGTTCCTGACCGCGATCGCGCTCACCTACCTGTTCAGCCCCA
>CAWKMR010000072.1:0-96885 GCA_963850705.1 uncultured Alphaproteobacteria bacterium
GTGATAAGTGAAGACGGCGCGAACGCCGGGCAGTGCGCGTGCCGCGCTGACATCGATGCCATTGAGCCGCGCGTGCGCGACCGGGCTGCGCACGAAGCTCGCGTGGAGGACTCCCGGCATCGCGATGTCGTCGACAAAGCGCCCGCGGCCGCGCAGAAGCGTTGCATCCTCGACGCGCAGTGCAGGGCGGACGAGGGGTGCGTGCGCGGCATTACTCATCGAAAATGCCAACAGAGCCGTCACTGGCCCTGCACCTTCTGCACCACGGGGCCCCATTTGGCGAATTCCTCACGCAGGTAGCGGTCGCCGCGCTCGGGTCCGTAGTTGAGCAGTGGCTCGAAGCCGGAGTCGACGAGTTTCTTCTGGAATTCCTTGTCGGCCCATTCCTTCTGGGTGACCGCGTTGATCTGCTCGCGGATCGGCAGCGGCGTCTTGACCGGCGTGAAGATGCCGAAGAAGATTTGCGACACGAAATCCTTCAGCCCTTCCTCGTTCGAGGTCGGCAGGTCAGGCGCCGCGTCGAGCCGCTCCGGCGCGTTGACCGAAAGGAGGCGCAGCTTGCCGCCCCGATGCAACGCCACCACCGCTGACGTGATGTTCGGGAAGATCACCTGGATCTGCCCGGCCAGCAGGTCGTTCATGGCCGGCCCGACGCCGCGATAGGGCACGTGCAGCATGTCGAGACCGCCTGCCGCCTGCTTGAACAGTTCCGGCGTGATGTGGGTGATCGCGCCAACGCCGCCGGAGCCGTAGCTGAGCTTGCCCGGGTTTGCCTTGATATAGGCGATCAGCTCCTTCACGGACTTCACCGGCAGCGACGGGTTGACCGCGATTGAGGTCGAGGTCGTCGCGAGGATCGAGATCGCCGCGATGTCCCTCAACGCGTCATAGGCCTTGTTGTTCGAGCCCTCGCGCAGCACCAGCGTACTGGTCGAGCCGACCAGCAGCGTGTGGCCGTCGGCCGGCTGCTGGGCGACGTAGTTGAGCGCAATCGACGAGCCGCCGCCGGCGCGGTTCTCCACAATGATATTGCCGAGCGCCGCCTTCGCCCGGTCCGCCCAGATGCGGCCGATGACATCGTGCACGCCGCCCGCGGACGTCGGCACGATCAGATGGATCTGCTTGCTAGGGAAGGAACCCTGCGCCCGCGCTGCACGTGGCATTGCGCTGGCGGCGAGGCCGCCGGCCAGGAACTCACGCCGTCGCATCGTCGGCTCTCTCCTTGGTGTTCGCATTCACGGTGTTGTTGTTCTACGCGTGGGCGGGCAATCTAGCCGTTCGCGGGGGCAAGTGAAATGCGGCGGGCTGGCCGCCCTCGCTCAGCCGACAGAGGTCAACGAGCGGATGATCGACGCAACCCATGACGTGAAGCGCCGGAGCTGGGTGGAGAGCGCCAACGGCCATCCGGATTTCCCGATCCAGAACCTGCCGTTCGGCATTTACAGCAAGCCGGGGGAGAGGCCGCGCGGTGGCGTGGCGATCGGGGACGATATCTTCGACCTCAAAATGGCGAGCGAGGCCGGCCTGTTTTCCGGCGAGGCGAAGCGGGCGGCGGACGCGGCCGGCGGGCAGCGATTGAACCCGCTGTTCGCGCTCGGGGCCGGCCCCCGGGCTGCGCTGCGGGCGCGGCTGTCGGACCTGCTCGATGCCGACGGCAGCGAGCGGAAGCAGGTGGAAGGCATGAAGCCGCTGCTGCTCACGCGGGCGGCCGACTGCGCGATGCATCTGCCGGCGCGGATCGGCAACTTCACCGATTTCTACGCCGGTATCCATCATGCGACCAATTCCGGGCGGCTGTTGCGGCCGGACAATCCGCTGCTGCCGAACTACAAGCACATCCCGGTCGCGTATCACGCCCGCGCGTCGTCGATCCGGGTGTCGGGCACCGATGTGCGCCGGCCGAGCGGCCAGCGCAAGCCGCAGGCCGCGACCGAGCCGGACTTCGGTCCGTGCCGCTATCTCGACTACGAGCTGGAGATGGGAGTCTGGATCGGGCCGGGCAACGCGCTCGGCACGTCCATCCCGATCGGGGCGGCGAACAGTCATGTCGCCGGCTTCTGCCTGCTCAACGACTGGTCGGCGCGCGACATCCAGGCCTGGGAGTACCAACCGCTCGGTCCGTTCCTTGCCAAGAATTTCGCCTCGACGGTGTCGGCCTGGGTGGTGACGCCGGAGGCGCTGGCGCCGTTCCGGGCTGCGCAGACGCCGCGGCCGGAGGGCGATCCGCGCCCGCTCGACTATCTGATGGACGGCGAGGACCAGAACGCCGGCGCGTTCGGCATCGATCTCGAAGCGTCGATCGTCACCGAAGCGATGCGCGCGAGCGGCGCGGCGCCGCATCGGCTTGCCGCCAGCAACGCGCAGCATCTTTATTGGACGGTGGCGCAGATGGTGGCGCACCACACCTGCGGCGGCTGCAATCTCGAAGCCGGCGACCTGATCGGCACCGGCACCATCTCGGCGCCGGATGGCGTCGGCAGCATGCTCGAACTGACGCGCGGCGGCCGCGAACCGGCGACACTGCCGTCGGGCGAGACGCGACGTTTCCTGGATGACGGCGACGAGGTGATCTTCCGCGCCTTTGCCAAGCGCGACGGCTTCGCGCAGATCGGGTTTGGCGAGTGCCGGGGGAGGGTGGTTGGGGCCGGGTAGGCTCTTTCAACCGCTCATTCCCGCGAAAGCGGGAATCGAGGAATCTGTTTTAGTCTCGGGTCCCCGCTTGCGCGGGGACGAGCGAAAAGGGACCTAGCGCACGAACTGATCCGTGAACAGGTCGTCGTAGCTCTTGAGCTTCTCTTCCGGCTTCAACAGGCCGGCCTCGATGTTGAAGCGCTCGGCGTTCTCAAAATCCTTCGGCGTTAACTTGAGATCGCGCGGCGTGATCTTGCGGATGTCCTCCATCGCGAGTGCAAACTGGCGGTCGTCGAGCTGCGCGTAGCGCTTCTTGAGCACGGCGCGCGCTTCCTCAGGCCGATCGAGCAGGAATGCCACGGCGTCACGAAAGGTACGGCCGAGCGCCTCGCACAGCGCTTTGCGCTTCACGCAGGTTTCCGGCTTGGTCGCGACCAGCGTGTTGGCGACCGGCCACAGGTCCTGCGGATCGCCGTCGGGTCCGCTGGCGATCATCACGGCGGTGCCGGCGGCGAGGGGGCCCTGCACCCAGGGTGGCGCCATGGTGATGCCGTCGATCTGCTTCGCTTGGAACGCCGCCAGCATGTTGGGCGGTTGCATCACCGCGACGCGGATCTCCTCGGGGTCGAAGCCCGCGCGCTTGGCGATGTAGCGCAGATAGCCGTGGATCACCGAATTGACCGCATCGACCGCGATCGTGCGCCCGCGCAACACCTGCGCGCGCTTCTCCAGCGGCGCCTTGGGATCGAAGCCCGCGGCCTCCGCAAGATCCTTGCGCAACACGATCTGCGCACTCGGCTTGTTGATGGTGCCGACGATGCCGAGCAGGCGCTGCCCGCGCGCCGCCGCGCGGGTCACCGCGCTGCCCGACGACTGGGTGAAGTCCGTGCTGCCCGCGATCACCGAGTTCATTGCGCCGATGCCGGAGATCTGCACGGTCTTCACCTTGATGCCGTGCTTCTCCCAGAGGTTCAGGTCGTCGGCGAGATAGCCGAGGCTGAAGGCGAGGCCTGAGACCGGCACCGCCATCACGGCTTCGTTGGACGCTTGCTGCGCGTGTGCGGGCGCGGGCATCGCTGCGCCTGCAATGCATGCAGCCGCGAGCCATCGGGCGGCGATATCCATCGTCTTCCTCCCTGAACGGGGACGCGTCTTGCGGCGCCCGCCGTCGCGTCGATTGCAGCTACTTCAACAGATTGCCGAGCACCGCGCGCGCACGATCGAGCACCTCCGGCGGCGTATCGACGATGCCGTGCGCGATCGGCTGTGCTTCCTCGCCGCGCATCGGCTGAATATCCATGCCGCCCATCTTGTCGGCCTCGGCCAGGAATTGCGGATCCTTCACGGTCGCGTCGAAGGCGCGGCGGAGTGCGTCGAGCCGGTCGGCCGGGACCTCCGGCGGCGTGACCAGCGCGCGCGCGACCGTGGTTTCCGCCGACAAGAACGCCATGAATTTGCGATCGATGTCGTTGTTGACGAGATCGATCAGCGTCGGAATGTCCTTCAGATCGGGATCGCGCTTGAGCGCGACCTGCACCAGCACGATCAGCTTCTTCTCACGCACCCAATCGGGACGGGTCGATTTCCACGACGCCCAGGAGTTCGACGCGCGGCCATGGATCTCGCCGCGTTCCATCGCAAGGTTGACCTCGTTGCCGCCGGGATAACCGGTAACGACCTTGAACTTGGTGCCGGCGAGCGCGTTCATGACCGCGCCGTAGACCTCGCCGGCGGTTCCGGCCGGCGCACCGATGATCAGCTCGCGCTCCTTCGCCTGTTCGATATTGGTGACGCCCGAGGTGTACCAGGAACTGGTGACGTTGGGCGTTGAGGTGGTGTTGCCGATCCAGGAGAACTGGCGCGCGTCGAACTTGATGCCAGACACGCCCACCGCCTGCTTGTTCATCATGTTCGCCATGATCATGTGGATCGTGGTGCCGTCGCGGGGCGCCACATTGGCGAGCCAGTTCGCGGCATTGATGCCGCCGGCGCCCGGCATGTTGCGCGGGACGATCGTCGGATTTCCCGGGATGAAGCGGCCGAGATGGCGCGCCAGCAGTCGCGCACGGAAGTCGTAGTCGTTGCCGGAGGAGGTTCCAATGATCAGACTGATCTGCTTGCCCTTGTAGAAATCGGCGACGGCGTCGGCGCGCGCGGGGAGGTTGGCAAAAAGAGATAACGAGATCGCGAGCGCGGCAGCGGTCGTGGCAGGCAGCCGTCCGGTCATGTTTCCTCCGCTTTCTTTACGGTGTTTGAGGCGCCGCTCGTCGTGCGGTCGAGGGCGGCGCTTTGCATTGATTCTACGAAAGAATGTCTGCATTGGGAACTTGTTTGTAGCGCGGATCGCGTGTCTGGTATGGGTGCGGATCGCCGCACCTGCGTGCGGTCGAGTTAAGACTTCAGGCAAGGGACATTTCGGGCAGGCCATGGCGGGCATCGATCTAGAACAATTCCGGCTGCGGCGATTTGTCGAGCACCTGATCAAGATCGGCGAGGTCGACATTCACGATCGCCCGGTCGCGCTCGCGGACATCAGCGCGATCATCGAGGGATCGCCGAAGGCGACGCTGTTCAAGGACGCCGGTCCGGAGCACTTCGAGATCGTCGGTGCGGTCGGTGGCAGCCGCCGCCGCCATGCGGCGGCGTTCGGCACGAGCGACGAGCGCAATCTGGCGCAGGAGTTCGGACGCCGGATGGCGACGGCGCAGCCCGTCGTCGAGGTGCCGCAGGCCGACGCCCCGGTGCAGCAGGTGGTGATCGCCGGCGACGACATCGATCTCACCAGGCTGCCATTCCATATGCAGCACGCCTATGACGGCGCGCCGTATCTCTCGTCGGCGATCGACTATTCGGTCGATCCGAAGACCGGCCGGCGCAATGTCGGCTGCCGGCGGCTGATGCTGCGCGGCAGGAACACGATGCTCTCGAACCTCACGCAGGTCTCCGACCTCAAGCGCACGTTCCTCGAATGCGTCGAGCGCGGCGAGCATTTGCACCTGAATTTCGCAGTTGGCGCGCATCCGCTCGATTTCCTCGCGGCTTGCGTCAGGGCGACCGGCGAGGATGAGTTCGCGACCGTGGCGTCGGTGCGCGGCGCGCCGCTGCCGATCACGCGCGGCGTCTCGAACGGTCTGCCGGTGCCGGCGGACGCTGAGCTTGTGATCGAGGGTTATTTCGACAAGGCCGGCTACACTGAGATCGAAGGGCCCTACGGCGAGTTCCTCGGCTACTACGGACCGGCGCACATCGATCCGGTGTTCCACGTCACCGCGATCACCATGCGCAAGGACGTGCTGCACCAGACCGTGCTGCATGGTGCGGTGAAGATCGCGCGCACCGATCACGCGCATCAATGCGCGATCCTCACCGAAGCGCGCATCCGGCAGGTGCTGGGCGCGGCGGGCATCAATCCGGTCGCGGTCTATGCGGTGCCGAGCGCGAGCGGTCTGCTGCATGCGCGCGTCTCCGTGCGGCGTGAAACGCCGGGGCAGGCGCGGGCGGTGATCGCGGCGCTGTTCGCAATCCCGTTCCTCAAGCATGTCTACGTGCTCGACGAGGAGGTCGACGTGTTTTCCGACGAGGAGGTGGAGTGGGCGATGGCCAACCGCTTCCGCGCCGACCGCGATCTCGTTACCGCGCCTGGGCAGATGGCGTTCCCGATGGACGTCACCATGGGCGAGGATCGCACCACCACCAAGGCGGGCTTCGACCTGACCGGTCCGCTGGCGCGGACCGGCGTCGAGGCGATGACCACGCATGCGCCGCGCATCGACGGATCGCCGCGCTACCAGAACGTCGAGCAGGCGCTCGGTGCGCGGCCGATGCACTTCTCCGAGCTGATGGCGTCGCTCGGCAGCAAGGACGGCCGCGAGATCGCGATGGAGCTCGACCGCCTGCGGGGGAAGGGCGTGCTGTCGCGCAGCAAGGACGGCGAGTGGATGCTGAAGTGAATTGGCGAACCTGTGTGTCCCGGACGCGGTGCAGCACTTAGTGATGCACCGCTGATCCGGGACCGTCCCGAAGGGGATCTGGATCGGGGGGAGTTTGGAACGATCCCGGGTCTGCAGCTCAGCACTGCGTGCTGCGCTGCGTCCCGGACACAGGAGGTAACGTACAGATGCTCAAGCGTTACTTCGTCTATATCCTCGCCAATCGCCGTCGTGGTGTTCTCTACGTCGGCTTGACCAGCCAACTCAACAATCGATTGATGGCTCACAAGAACAAGCTGGTCCCGGGCTTCACGGCAAAGTATGGCGTGGTCATTCTAGTCTATTTCGAGGAGTATGCCTCGATTGTTGAGGCTCGCGCGCGAGAAGCGGCGCTCAAGCGCTGGCGACGAGAGTGGAAGTTCGCGTTGATTGAAAAGATCAATCCGGAATGGCAGGACTTAACCAGTGAGCTTGCGCTTTGATGGTGCGAGCAACGCCGACCTGTGTGTCCCGGACGCGGTGCAGCACTTAGTGATGCACCGCTGATCCGGGACCGTCCCGAAGTGGATCTGGATTGGGGTCGGAGTTTGGAACGATCCCGGGTCTGCAGCGCACCACTACGTGCTGCGCTGCGCCCGGGACACGAAGCCACTAAAACCGCGGCGGCTCGCCGTGGAAGGCCTGCGTGATCAGGTTCTCGATGTCGTCGCGCGAGACCGGCCGCGGATTGACGAACTTGCCGGCCGCGACGATCTCCACCGCCTTCGGAATGTCGGCTTCCTTCATGCCGAGGCCTTTCAATCCGGTCGGCAGGCCGATGCGGACATTGAGGTCGTAAAGGCCCCGGCCGGGCTCCTTTCCGAGCAATGCGGCAGAGATCATTCGCATGGCGTCTGGCGCGGCCTTGGCGTTGAAGGCGACGGCATAGGGCGTGAAGATCGCATGGCAGTGCGAGTGGTCGAGGCCGAACGCCTGCCGCACGCGTTGTGCCAGCGCGTGCTCGATGCCAGCCTGCGCACGGAAGGCGGCGGCGAGCCAGGCTCCATAAAGCGCGTCGCTGCGCGCCTCTATGTCGTCCGGATCGTCGACGATGCGCGGCAGGTTGGCACTGAGCAGTGCGACGGCGGAGGCCGCATGCAGTTCGACCACCGGGTTGATGTCCGGCCCGTACAGCGTCTCGACCGCATGCGCCATGGCGTTCATGCCGCTCGCCGCCGAGGTGCGCGGCGGCAGCGAGAGCGTGAGATCGGGATCGTAGATCGCGGTCAGCGGCAGGCAGTCGTCATGGTCGCCGGCCATGCGGTCCTTGCCGGCGCCGATCGACCAGGTCGACGCCATCTCCGAGCCGGAATAGGTCGTGATCACCGCGATCGACCGCAGGCCGGCATTGGCGGCGACGGTCTTGGCGAAGCCGATGGGCGAGCCGCCGCCGATCACCAGGAGGCTGTCGGCGTTCTTCTGCTTGGCATGGTCGATGAGCTTGGCGAGGCGTTCGCGCGCATCGCCGCTCGGGGGCAATTGATGGATGTCCGCGATGCGGCCGGGCACCTGCGACTGCACGCGCTCGGCGGTCGCGCGGCTCGAGGTCGTGCAGAGGATCAGCGCGCGCGACGCGCTGGTGCAGCTCAAGCTCAGCCGGCACGGACTGGACCGTGCCGCGCCCGAACAGCACGCGAACGGCCTGGGATTGGAAGACAAAGTTCTCGGTCATGCTCGTTCTTCTGTTGCCCGTCTTGTTGCCTCTTTGGGCCCGTTTGGATAGACCGGTGGCGAAGTTAGGTTGGCGTCAGTAGCACTTGTCGGGGGCGTTGTATGGCGGTGACGAAGGATCCGGTCAGCGGGCTTGAGTTCTACGAGCTCAGCCACCCGTGGGGAATGTATACGCCGATCTTCCCCGGCTACGAGGAGATCAAGCTCGAACGCCTGACCTACCACGCCAAGCACGGCGTGATGACCCACAAGATTTCGACCATCTTCCATACCTCGACCCATGTGAACGCGCCGATCCACCTGCTGCCGGGGACGGAGGCGGTGGGCGACCTCGCGCTCGATCGCTTCTTCGGCACTGGCGTCGTTCTCTCGATCCCGAAGAAGAAATGGGAGCTGATCGAGCCCGAAGACCTGGAGAAGGCCAAGCCGGCGATCCAGGCCGGTGACATCGTGCTGATCAACACCGGCTGGCACCGGCGCTATTCCGACAGCCAGGAATATTTCGGCCACGCGCCGGGCCTGAGCAAGCAGGCGGCGCAGTGGCTGGTGAAGAAGAAGGTCAAGCTCGTCGGCGTCGACACCGCCTGCGTCGACCATCCGCTCGCGACCTCGCTCGGCCCGCACCGCAACGGCCCGCAGATCAAATACCTGCTGCCGGAATACAAGAAGAAGACCGGCCGCGACGCGATCAAGGATTTCCCGGAGTGGAACGCCGCGCACAAGGTGCTGCTCGGCGCCGGCATTCCGACTATCGAGAACGTCGGCGCCGATCTCGACAAGCTTTCCGGCAAGCGCTGCACCTTCCAGGGCTTCCCGTGGAAATGGCACGAGGGCGACGCCTGCGTCATCCGCCTGGTCGCCATCCTCGATCCGAAGGGTACCAACCGGATTGAATCCGGCGAGACGAAGAAGCCGGCGAAGCGTCGAAGGGCTCAGGCAAGATCAAGCTCTACGATCTCACCCACGACTGGGGCCACGGCATGCCGCAATGGCCGTCGCGCGCGAACCTCAACGTGCGCGTGGTCGAATTCCACGCCAAGGACGGCCTCCTGGTGCAGCAGTTCGAAGGCATCATGCACCGCGGCACCCACATGGACGCGCCGATCCACGTGCAGGAGAACCAGCCGACACTGACCGGCTATCCGCTCTGGCGCTTCTTCGGCACCGGCGTCGTGGTCTCGATCCCGAAGAAGAAGTGGGGCGTCATCACGCCCAAGGATCTCGAGAACGCCGAGCCGAAGATCCAGAAGAACGACATCCTGATGATCAACACCGGCAGCCACAAGAACTACGGCGACAATCCGGACTACTACGCCTATTCGCCCGGCCTCTACAAAGAGGCGGCGGAATGGATCGTCGAGCGCGGCGTGAAGCTCGTCGGCATCGACGTGCAGGCGCTCGACCATCCGCTCGGCACCTTCCTCGGGCCGCACGGGCCGGGGCCGGCGCAGCCGCATCTCGACGACGAGTATTTCGCCGAGACCGGCCGCCACATCATCGACGACTTCCCGCACTGGGAGCCGGCGCACAAGATCATGATGACGAACGGCATCCCCGGCATCGAGAATATCGGTGGCGAGATCGACAAGCTCACCGGCAAGCGCTGCACCTTCTTCGCGTTCCCGTGGCGCTGGCCGGACGGCGAGGGCTGCGCGCTGCGCGTGGTGGCGGTGCTCGATCCGACGCAGTCGTTCCGTTTCGAGACGGAAGTGATGAAGTGCCACCTATTCCGTCATGGCCGGGCTTGTCCCGGCCATCCACGCCTTGCTGCTGACGCGGAACGTGGATGCCCGGCACAAGGCCGGGCATGACCGAGTTGAGGCAACACCCATGAGTGAGATCTCCGAACCGCTCCGCCATCCGCTCTCGCTGTTCGACAACAAGGGCAAGGTCGCGATCGTCACCGGCGCGTCGGGGGCGTTCGGGCGAGGCTGCGCGATCACACTCGGCGCGCTCGGCGGCAAGCTCGTGCTCGCCTCCGGCAGCAAAGGCGAGCTCGACGAGGTCGCCGCCGAAGTGAAAGCCGTCGGTGGCGAGGTCGAGACCATCGTGCGCCGGCCGGATGCGCTCGAAGACGCCAAGGCGATGCTCGACCTCGCGCTCAAGCGGTTCGGCAAAGTCGATCAGCTCGTGGTGGCGTCCGGCATGAACAAGCCCGGCTTCATCCACGAGCTCGAATACGAGGACTGGCAGGCGGTGATGGATGCCAATGTGCGCGGCATCTGGCTCATGGCCAAGGCCGTCGGCGCGCACTGGATCGCCAACAAGCAGCGCGGCAAGGTGCTGCTGATGTCGTCGGTGCGCGGCCGCCACGGCAACTATTCCGGCTACACCGGCTACTGCACGTCCAAGGGCGCGACCAACTCGCTCACCCGCGTGCTCGCGACCGAATGGGCGAAGCACGGCATCACCGTGAACGCGATCGCGCCGACGGTGTTCCGCTCCAAGCTCACCGCCTGGATGTATGGCGACGACGAGCTCGGCCAGCAGACGCGGGCGCGCTCGCTCTCGCGCATTCCGCTTGGACGCTTGGGTGAAGTCGAGGACCTGATGGGCATGGCGGTCTATCTGCTCACGCCGGCGTCGGACTTCTGCACCGGGCAGATCATGTATGTCGACGGCGGGTATACGGCCGGATGAGCACGATCGGAAACGTTTCTTTCTTTCCCTCTCCCCGCTTGCGGGGAGAGGGTGGCGAGCGATCGTTAGATCGCGAGCCGGGTGAGGGGGGCTTTCGAGTCGCTCGAGACTCACGGCACCTCCCCCTCACCCGACCTCGCTTCGCTCGGTCGACCTCTCCCCGCAGGCGGGGAGAGGTTCGGAGAGACCTTGCCATGACGGCACAAACGATCGGCGTCGTTGGCGCGGGCCTGATGGGCCACGGCATCGGCTACCTGCTGGCGGCCGCGGGCCACACCGTGCGTATCTACGATCCGTCGGCGGAGTGGCGGGATTCGCTGCCGCAACGGCTTGAGGTCGCACGCGCGCTGCTCGACGGCGATAAGGCGCTGCTCGGCCGCGTCTCGGCGCATGACCAGATGGCGGCGGCGATGAAGGACGCAGCGTTTGTGTTCGAGGCGGCGCCGGAGAAGCTGCCGCTCAAGCAGCAGATCTTCGCTGAGCTCGAAAGCGTGACCGCGCCGACGACCATCCTCGCCAGCAACAGCTCGGCGATCCCGTCGACCGACATCGGCGCCAAGCTCAAGCATCGCGACCGCGTGGTCGGCACGCATTTCTGGAATCCGCCGCATCTCGTGCCGCTGGTGGAGGTGATCCAGAACGAGGCCACCAGCGACGAGACCGTGCGCAAGACCATCGATCTCCTGCGCGCTGCCGGCCGCGAGCCGGTGCACGTCAAGAAGGACATCCCGGGCTTCGTCGGCAACCGGCTGCAACATGCGCTCAAGCGTGAGGCGATCGCGCTGGTCGCCGCCGGCGTCTGCGATGCCGAGACCATCGACACCGTGGTCAAGAGCGGCTTCGGCGCGCGCATGGCGGTGCTCGGGCCGATGGAGCAGTCCGACCTGGTCGGCCTCGATCTCACGCTCGACATCCAGAACGTGCTGATCGCCGATCTCGACAACTCGACCGAGCCGACGGCGTTCCTCAAGGACAAGGTCGCGTCCGGCAAGCTCGGCATGCGGACCGGGGAGGGGTTCCGGCGCTGGACCAAGGAGAGCGCCGACGCCGTGCGCGAGCGCTGCGCAATTATCTCGCCGCGCAGGCCAAGGCTGCGAAGAAGAAATAGCTACTCCGCCGCCGCCGGCCGCCTGCCGCGTGTAGCTGTGCAATGGCGCGACGATCTCGTCGCGGATTTCGTGAACCGCATCCACCGTCGGCACGAATTTCAAGAGAAACAGCTCGACGCCCATGTCGGTGTATTTCATCAGCTGGTCGCGCACCTTCTGCGGCCGGCCGATGCAGCCCGACTTCATCGCCGGGCCGACCCGCGACATCATCTTGCGCATATCAGCGTCAGGCTCGTCGGGCGTCAGCAGTTTTTTCGCGCGTTCGAGCGCGGCCTCGTCGGTGTCGCCGAAGGCAACGAACGGATTGAACGCGAAGCGCACCTTGCGCCCGTGTTTCGCCGCGCGGCGGTTCATGCCGTCCATGGCGCGGCGCAGGCTCTCTTCGACTCCGGCGAGGTCGGTCGCGCTCTTGTCGTAGTCGAGGAACCACCAGTCGGCGTATTTCGCGACCATCTCCAGGCCGCGCTCGCTGCGGCTCGCGGTGAAAATTTCCGGCACGGTCGCGGGCTTCAACAGAAGCTGCGACTCCTTCACCTGGTAGAACTGCCCATCGAAGGAGTACGGCGTCTCGTTCCACATGCCGCGCAGCACGGTGACGAATTCCTCCGCCCGCACATAGCGGTCGTTCTCGTGCAGGAGGATGTCGCCGCCATACATCCTTGCTTCGACCTCGTTCCAGCCGGTGACGAGATTGATGGCGCTGCGCCCGGTGGTGAGGCGGTCGAGGCAGGACGTCATTTTGGCGATCAGGGTCGGATGCCACAGGCCGGGATGCACCGCCGGCATGGCGCGGATGTTCTTCGTCCAGGAGCTGATAGCGGCAGCAAGGATCCAGGCTTCGAAGTCGGCGCCGAGGTGCCGCTCGGCATAGAGGCAGAGGTCGAAGCCCGCGTCATCGGCCGCGCAAAGTACATCCTTGGCGAGCGTAAACGCCGGATCAATTTCGCCGGCCGGCAGCGGGTCAAGCGCTCCCTTGACCGAGCGGGTGATTTCCTTCGATCCCACCGTGACGTGGGGCACGGGCGCATACATGCCGAAGAGCATAAGATCGCTCCGTGATTCCAAAGATATAGTTGCCGTTGAACCGACCGGTACCGGGGACTAATGTAACGCCCAAATTCGTTTGGAGGGAACGTCCAATGGCCAAAAATCCCACCGTTTCCGACGAGCTTGCCAAGAAATTCGCGACCGAGAAGGACACGCCCTATCTCGCCTGGGTGCGTGCGGAAGGCCTCGACGTCATCGGCGCGCAATATGTTCCGAACCTGCGCACGGTGGAACTCAAGCCGTGGGCGCGCCGCGGCGGCTAGCGGCGTCTTCATCAACCATGACGCATCGCGCAACTCGAACGACTGCTACGTCTGCGCCATCCCGCCCGGCAAGAAGCTCGAGCCGCAGCGCCAGCTCTACGAGGAGATGATCCTGATCCTCGATGGCCGCGGCGCCACCACCGTCTGGAACAATGCCGGCAAGCGCATCACCTTCGAATGGAAGGCGGGCGCGATGTTCGCGATCCCGCTCAACTGCTGGCACCAGCATTTCAACGGCTCCGGGCAGGAGCCGGCGCGCTATGTCGGCGTCACCAATGCGCCCTCGGTGATGAATCTCTATGACGACGCCAACTTCGTCTTCAATACGCCGTTCGACTTCAAGGATCGCTTCAACGGCGAGCCCGACTACTTCTCACCCAAAGCGGAAAAGAAAGGCTTCCTGCTCGCCACCAATTTCGTCGCGGATGCGGTCAACCTGCCGCTGATCAGCGCCAAGGAGCGCGGTGCCGGGGGCGGGCATATCCGGTTCAACATGTCGGGCGGCATGCCGAGCCACATTTCCCAGTTCCCGGTCGGCACCTATAAGAAGGCGCACTGCCACGGGCCGAGCGCGCACGTCATCATCCTGTCCGGCGAGGGCTTCACGTTGATGTGGCGTGAGGGGCACGAGCCGCAGCGCTTCGACTGGCAGGTCGGCACGCTCATCGTGCCGCCGAACCGGATGTTCCACCAGCATTTCAATACCGGCCCGGCGCCGGCGCGCTATCTCGCCTTCAAGCACGAGGTCGCATCCCTGCGCAATTCGCAGGGCGTGCCGGTGGCCTGGATCAGCCGGCGCATCGGCGGCGACCAGATCGACTACGCCGACGAAACGCCGGAAATCCGCGCGATGTTCGCCGACGCGCTCGCCAGACACGGCATGACGCCGAAGATGGACGATGCCTATGCTGCGGAACTGGCGGACTTGCCGTCGAAGCTTGCGTCGTCCGAGGCGGCGGAGTAACGAACCGGCCAATCAAGGGGATCATCATTGAGCGACGCCACCGACGCCATCGTCCAGAAAACCGACGGCCCGCCCGGCCCGGGCCACAACATCAAGGGCGAGGAGGTGGTGTGGGAGCGCTGGACCAGGAAGCGCGTGTTCGTCCGCGCGCTCGAAGGCACCTACGGCAATCTGGTCAAGGAATTGTTCGGGCAGCCGCGGGTCTACAAGAGCCGCGACCTGCAGTGGAAGGGCGGGCCGTCCTTCTACGGCAAGAAGGTCATCAACCCGCAGTCGGCCAAGATCGCGCAGTCGATCGAGACCCACATCGAGGTGTTCGCGCCCGGCGGCTACGGCCAGAAGCACGGCCACATGAATTCGGCGGTGTTCTACGTGCTCAAGGGCAAGGGCCACGACGTGCATGACGGCCGCCGCATGGACTGGGAAGCCGGCGACGCGCTGCTGGTCGAGAACGCCTGCGTGCACCAGCATTTCAGCGACGAGCCGGACGACAAGTCGATCGTGCTGGTGATGAAGGCGAAGCCGTTGTTCCTGTTCATGCACATGATGTTCCAGAAGGTCGCGGAGTTTCCGCCCAAGGATGCGACCGCCGAAGCAACTGGCGTACACGCCGCCGACCGGTCTGTGAGGAGATAGAGAATGAGCGTCATCGATCCGCGCGAGCGCGCGAAAGCCCACGCCCAGACCCAGCAGGTCGACTTCTATGCCGAGGCGTTGAAGGCGTCCGAGGAGTTCCGCAAGGAATACCAGGGCCGCATGAATGTGGTGAAAGGCTCGGAGATGCCGTTCGAGCGTTCGCCCGACGGCCTCATCAAGCACATCATCAACGAGAAGATGAATACCAAGGAGTGCTGCCTCGACATCTACATGCAGTTCCTTCCGCCGGGGAAGGCGTCGGGCAAGCACCGGCATCTCTCGGAAGAAGTGTTCTACGTGGTCGAGGGCAGGGGCTACGACCTGCACTGGGACGTGAAGTTCGACGTCAAGGAAGTGATGGAGTTCGAGTGGGACGCCGAGCCCAAGCGCTTCGAGTGGGAGCAGGGCGATTTCGTCTACATCCCGCCCTATTGCATCCACAAGCACTTCAATGCCGACGCCAATAACGAGGCGCGCATCATCGTGATCAACAGCCGGATCATCAAGCCGATGGGCTTTGACTGGTTCGAGCAGTTGGAGAACGCGGAAGGGTATTGAGCGCACATGTGCGGCGACCTTGAAGAAGAAGACGAAGGCGACAGCAAGCTCGAGGAGATGCTGTATGCGCGCTTCGTCGCCCACGCCCGCGCACTGCTGGCGAACGCGCCGGCGCAGCAGGAGACGCCCGCCGACAACAGCCGCTACATGGAGAAGCTGTTCACCGACGCGCTCAGCCGCGCGGTGAAGGATTGCGAGCAGGCGACGGCCGACAAGCGCTACGAGCGCATGATCGCACAGCCGGTGGTGTTCGCGCGGCTCGCCGGCTTCCTCGCCGCCCATATGTCGCTGGGCGAGGACCCGCTGCGCCGGGTGATGGAGGCGCTGATGCTCGGCTACTCGGAAGCCGAGGCGCTGGACCGCGAGCGGCGCGACGTATGACCACGGCGACGTGCCGGCGCGGATTACGTCGAATGAATGAACACGCTCCGCTCATCAGTGCGCAGCCCGCCTGTGCCGGCATTCGCGTGCGCGATCGGTTCCAAGCGTTGATCGCGCAATCCAGCCGCCCGAGTTGGGCAACGATCGACTGCCGAAGTCGGGTAATCCCGACTTGCGGTGCCGCCGATGACGCGGAGAGTAGGGGGTAAGTACTACAAATCCCCGGGCGGATTGTAGTTGAGCTGCTTCTCGGTGCCGGTCTTGGGTGGCATCTCCGCGATCTTCTGAAACAGCATGTGCATGAACAGGAACAGCGGCTTCGCCTTCATCACGAGCACGATGGTCTCGTCCTCGTCCTCTTCGCTGAAGTGCTGGTGCACGCAGGCGTTCTCGACGATCAGCGCGTCGCCGGCTTCCCAGTCGTAGCGGCGGCCGTCGTGGACGTCGTGGCCCTTGCCCTTGAGGCAGTAGAACACCGCCGAGTTCATGTGGCCGTGCTTGGAGGTGCGCGCGCCCGGCGTATAGACCTCCATGTGGGTCTCGATCGACTGCGCGATCTTCACCGCCTGCGGATTGACGATCTTCTTGCCGTAGCTCTGCGGCCCGCCTTTCCATTGCAGGTCTTTGGTCTTGTAGACGCGGGGCTGCTCGAACAGCTCCTTGACCAGGTTGCCGTAGGTGCCTTCGAGCGCGCGCACGAAGATGCGGTGCTTGGTCTTGCGCTCCCACACCACGTCCGCGAACCGGTTATGGCCGGGCGCGGCGGCCTCGGCCGTCGAAGCGGGAATGGCGGTGCGGTCTTCGGACAAGGGCGCTGTTCTCCGAAAATGACGCCTTGCGGCGTGTTGCGACGGCAAATCGGCGAATTGCAGGAAAGGCTTGGCATATCTGCGTAATTTGTCAACGCGCCGGGCTGCAGGCCGATCCAGGCGGCTTGGGATAAGCGCCTATTCGATATTGATATTTCGCCCGGGGGCGGTCACATCCGGGGGAGATCACGAGAGACGGGTGCGCACATGACCGCCGCAGGGTTCCCCGACCGCCAGGTGATGGCCGAACTGACGGCCAAGATGCTGCTCGAGGTGGAGGCGGTGCGCTTCATGGGCGACCGGCCGTTCATCTTCACCTCGGGGCGGGCGAGCCCGGTCTACACCGACTGCCGGCGGCTGATCTCGTTCCCGCGCGTGCGGCAGACGCTGATCGATTTCGGGGTCGCGACCGTGCAGCGCGCCGTCGGCTTCGAGCAGTTCGACGCGGTCGCGGGCGGCGAGACCGCGGGCATCCCGTTCGCGGCCTGGTTCGCGGATCGTCTCGCGCTGCCGATGCTTTATGTGCGCAAGAAGCCGAAGGGTTTCGGCCGCGGCGCGCAGATCGAGGGCCAGCTCAACGAAGGCCAGCGCGTGCTGCTGGTCGAGGACATGACGTCGGACGGCGGCAGCAAGGTCAATTTCTGCAAGGCGCTGCGCGAGGCCGGCGGCACCTGCGACCACGTCTTCGTGTTCTTCTACTACGACATCTTCCCGGAGAGCCAGAAGATCCTCGGCGATCTCGGCGTCACCATGCACTGGCTCGCGACCTGGTGGGACGTGCTGGAGGTCGCCAAGGCCAGCAAGAAGTTCGACGCCGGCAAGCTCGCCGAGGTCGAAAGCTTCATGCGCGATCCGACCGGCTGGTCGAAGGCGCATGGCGGCGTTGCGCAGGCGGTGAACGAGTAAGTTTCGCCCTGGCCGGGCTATCCCGGCATCCTCGTCTTACAAGTGCTCCGGCCGCGGATGCCGGCGCCGGGATGACATGAGATTATGAGGAGACTCGCGTGGAGTTCGACAATTCCTTTGAAGTGCCGCTGCCGCCGGCGGATGCCTGGGCCGTGCTGATGGATATCCGGCGGATCGCGCCGTGCATGCCGGGCGCCGAGCTCACCGAAATCGTCGACGAGAAGAACTACAAGGGCAAGGTCGCGGTGCGGCTCGGCCCGGTGGCGCTCGCCTTCGCGGGGCTCGTGACGTTCGAGGAGATCGACAACGCCAACCGCACGGCGCGCGTGAAGGCGCAGGGCACCGACGCCAAGGGCCGCGGCGGCGCCAATGCGATGGCATCGTTCCGTGTCGAGGATGCACCGGGCGGCGGCTCCAAAGTGCTGGTGCACACCGATCTCACGCTGTCGGGCTCGGTCGCGCAATACGGTCGCGGCGTCGGCATGATCCAGGCTACGGCCGCGCAGATCATGAATCAGTTCGCCAACAACCTGAAAGCGCAGATCGCGCGCGAGGGGGCCGTTGCGCCCGCGCCGGCGGCGTCCGCGCCAAGCTCCATCGACTGGCGCGCCGCAGCCGTCCACGTCACGGCCTGCTACGCCGCCGCCCGCAGCCAAGCCGATCTCCGGCTTTTCGCTGATGGCGAAAGTGCTGTGGGCGTCGATCGTGAAACTGTTCGGCCGTCGCGACGTCCTGATGCCATGACGACAGGCGACGTCCAGATCGGCCTTGCGACCCGCGACGACATCGCCGGCATTCTCGACTTGCAGGAGCGCAATCTCCGCAAGAACGGCGGCGCGCTGTCGGTGCCGATGTCGCGCGAGTGGTTCGACGCGTCGATCGACGGGATGCCGATCGTCGTCGCCCGCCGCGCGCGGACAGGTCGTGGGATATGTCGTTTCTTCGTCGCTCGACGGAACAAACCGACGATCCGATCCTCGACGGGATGCTGCAAGCCTATCCGGGCTCGCCTGGCTCTTATGTCTACGGTCCGATCTGCGTGGCCGAAAGCGAGCGCGGCAAGGGCGTGGCGCGCGCGATGTTCGACGCGCTTCGGGCGCGCTTGCGGGGCGGGAAGGGTTCACCTTCATTCGCGCCGACAACGCGGTATCGCGGAAGGTTCACGCCGGCATGGGCATGCGCGAGGCGGCGGAGTTCACCGTCGACGGCGTCGGATATGTCGTCGTCGCCTATGTCGGGTGAACCATTGCTTGTAGCCCGGATGGAGCGTAGCGAAATCCGGGACTAACTGTCCCGCATTGCGCCATCGCGCGTTGAGGACGCGCTATGGCTCCATGCGGCTACGAGCTACGGTTCCTTCGAGTCGATCAGGATGAAGGCGATCGCGGCAGGTTTCCTTGCCGCGATTGACCCAGGCGTGGTTGGTGCCCTGCTGGATCAGCACGTCGCCGGCCTTCATGTGGATCTCGCTGTCGTCGAGCAGCATGTCGATCTCGCCGTCCATGACGATGGCGTAGTCGATGGTGCGGGTGCGGTGCATGTAGGGATGCCGCGGCGGCAGCCCGCGCTTGGGCGCGTGGTCGCCGATCTGGTGATGCAGGTGGTCGTTGTCGAGCTTGTCGACCTCGGGGCCGACCGGCGGGAATTCCACGATGCGGAAAACGGAGCCGCCGTCGGGCGGCGAGATGCCGATCTTGCCCATGGCGAGCGCGGCGCGGTCGGCGGGCCCGCTGATGTCGGCCGGCGTTTCGCCGGTCACCCACAGCAGCCGCGAGGTCGTCGGGCGGTCGGGGCGCTTGACGGTGTGCGGGTAGTCGCTGTCGAACAGGACGACGGCCTTGCCGCTCTCGTCGACGGTGGTGACGATGCGGCGCACATTGTTGCTGATGGGCATTTCCTCTTCTCCCGGATTTTCATGATGGTGGTCTGTGACTATACAGGATCGGCGTCGATCAGAACGAAGGCGACGTAGCATGGCTCTTCGGTGCGGTTGCTCCAGGCATGGTTGGTGCCGCGCTGGATCAGCACGTCGCCGGTCTTGAGCAGGACCTCGCCTTCGTCCATCAGCGCGTAGATTTCGCCCGACAGGACGATCGCGTAGTCGACCGAACTGGTCTTGTGGAAGCCGAGATGGCGGGCGGCGCCCTTGTCGGCCGCCTGCAGCCAGCCGGAGCCGTCGTCGGGGCCGGCGCGCTCCGCGGCAAGCGCCTTGAGCCGCGCGCTGTCCGGTGGATATTCGATGATCCGGAACACGCTGCCGTTCTTGGGCGGCGGCAGGCGGAAGCCGCGGGCGATGGCGTCGTCGTTGCCGCGGTTATCGGCGGGCGTCGAATGCGTCTCCCACAATTCCATGACGATCGCGCTGCCCGGGCTGCGCTGGAAGACGTGCGGCGTCGCGGCGTCGGTGATGAAGATCGATTTTCCCTCGGCATTGTGACCGGTGACGACCCGGCGGGGCACTCTTGGCATGACGACTCCCGGCGTACAAAACAACAGCAGCTCCGCCGCGTGCGGGCCGGAGCGGCGCCACTATATCCAGCTTGCCGGAAATCAGAAGGTGGATTTCAGCCGCAGGTGATCGAGCCGGTTGATCGACTTGACGTCGATGCGTTTCACACCGCTGTCTTGCAGGAGATCGAGCGGCACCGACGCGCCCGCGCTGCCGAGCGACCAGACCTTGCGATAGAAGTCGGCGAGCGAGCGCGGCGGTTCGCCGTTGACCGCGACGATGATGTCGTTGGCATGGATGCCGGCCTGCTGCGCGGGTCCGTCATCCGTCACGCGGCTGACGAAGATGCGGCCGCGGATTTCGTCGGCATTGAGGCCGAGCCACGGCCGCGCCGGGCCGCCCGCCCGTCCCTTGGCGATCAGGTCGGCCATGATCGGCGGCAGCAGGTCGATCGGCACATACATGTTGCCGGGGAGATTCTTGCCCTGGCCGGTAACGTCGCCGACCACCAGCGAGCCGACGCCGACGAGCTTGCCGTCGCGCGACACCAGCGCCGCGCCGCTCCATTCCGAATGGGCGGGCGCGGTGAAGATCGCGCTCGGGATCAGGTATTCCCAGGCGGCGGCGAACTCGCGCAGCGAGATCACGTAGGCGGGCGCGATGCCGGCACGGCCGCCGAAGCTCGCCGCCAGCACCTGGTCCTGCTCCTTGAGATCGCCCGACTTGCCGAGCACCAGCGGCTTGACCTTGAGCGGCTCCGCGGCACGCAGCAGGCCGAAGCCGGTGTCGTGATCGTAGCCTACGACCTCGGCGGCGGACTTGCGTCCGGAATTGGTGAGCACCTCGGCGGAGTGTGCCTCGACCATCAGATAGCCGATGGTGAGGATCAGTCCGTTGTCGTCGATGACGATGCCGGAGCCGCTGCGCTGCTGGCCGAGACCTTTGACCGTCCGTCCATCGGGGTTGATGTAGGTCTTGAGCTGGACCACCGCGGATAGCAATTCATCGGCGCCGGCGTTCTGCGCCGCGGCCGGCGTGATGCTCGTCACGAATGAGAATAAACCGGCGACTAGAAGCGTCTGCCATCCCGGGGCGGGAGCAGAATTGGCGCGATGGCCATTCAGCATGGGTGGTCCTTTTGCACGACTTTGGTGCGCGATTCCCGGCTGGCGTCCGTAGTTTACTGCCGCGGCCCAGCCAGCCGCCAGCATCCATTTCCGCATCGGTGACCTTCATCACAGGAATGTGCGCAGCACGGGAATGTGCACGATCGACATTCGTCCAACGATTGCGGCGGTTTGACGGACACCAGGGTTCCTCGTACGATCACGCGGATAAATTCCGCGATACCAAATCCTGAGAAGCTGGAGGACGCGCATGCCGAAGATTCGTCACCTCGCCATCAAGACCAAGGACCCGGAGCGGCTCGCAAAGTTCTACGAGGAAGTGTTCGGGATGAAGTGCATTCATGCCGAGAAGAGCGGCGCGCGCTACATGAGCGACGGCTACCTCACGCTCGCGATCCTGCGCAATCGTGGCGAAGCGACGCCGAGCGGCATCAATCATTTCGGCTTCCAGGTCGACGATCTTGCCGACGTCGAGGCGAAGCTTGCGAAGTGGGACGAGCCGATGACCGAGCGGCCCTCGACCCGTCCGTTCGCCGAACATCGCGCCATGGATCCGGACGGCAATCTGTTCGACATTTCCGTGCACGGCTATGACGACGTGGAATATGCCGCCGACCGGCAGGCCAAGAAGGTTCCCGAGAAGCAGCCGGCCTGACGCCTTGCGCGTCTTGCACGCGCCGTCAGTCTGAGCATCGTTGCGCTGCTCGCCGCGGCGGGCAGCGCAGCGCGCGCAGGATTTCTATGCCGGCAAGACGCTGACCGTCATCGCGGGCTTTCCGCCGGGCGGCGGCGTCGACGGCGAGATGCGGGTGCTGACCAAGCATCTCGCCAAATACATTCCAGGCCATCCCGACGATCGTGTCGCGCAACATGCCGGGCGCCGGCGGCATCGTGCTCGCCAATCACCTCTACAATTCCGCCGCCGCCGACGGACTTGCCGCTCGGCATGCCGGGTCGCAGCGGCTTTCTGCTGAGCAACGTCGTGCCGCAGCAGGGCATCAGCTACGACCTCACGCGCTTCTCCTATGTCGGCGGCGCCGGCAGCGCCGCCAACGCGTTGTGGCTGCACCGCCGCACCGGCGTCACGTCGTTCGCCGAGCTCAAGCGCGCCAAGAAGGAGATCGTGATCGGCGCGCTCAATGCGCGCTCCGAGAACGCCATCGCGCCGCGGGTGCTTGCGTCCTACGAAGGCTGGCCGCTGAAGGTCGTCACCGGCTATCCCGGTTTCAACGAGGTGCTGATCGCGCTCGAGCGCGGCGAGGTCGACGGGCTGTTCTCGCATGAGGGCAGCGTCGCGAATTCGCGGCCGGACCTGATCGCGAGCGGCGCGGTCAAGGCCGATCGTGCAGTCGTTCGACGCCTTTCCCGGCGTGCCGGTGCTTGCCGACGTGGTGGCCGATCCGAATGCGCGGGCGCTGCTCGGCCTCGTCACGACGCCGAGCCAGATCGGGCTGCCGCTGCTTGGGCCGCCCGGCATTCCGCCGGAGCGGCTTGAAGTCCTGCGCGCATCCTATCATGCGGCTGATGGAGGACAAGGAGTATCGCGCGGAGGCCGACAAGCGCGGCCTGCCGGTCGGCCGCGCGATCGCGGGCGCCGAGCTGCAGCAAGCTGATCGTGCAGAGCCTGTCCGCATGTGCCCGAGCGCGTGGTCAAGGAATACATGGCGTTCGCCGGCATCAAGGCCGAGTGACGGCCGTGGCGCGCGTCGAGCACTGCGACATCGTCGTGATCGGCGGCGGCAGCGCGGCGTTCGAGGCGGCGGTGGCCGCGCGCGAGGCCGGCGCGCAACGCGTCGTCATGCTGGAGAAGGCGCCGGAGAGCCGAATACGGCGGCAACGCGCGCTATTCCGGCACCGGCTTCCGCTTCGTCCATGGCGGCGCCGACGAGATCCGGCAATTCATTCCGGAGGTGGACGACGCGCTGTTTGCCACCATGGCAGATCGCGCCCTACGGCGCCGACGATTTCATGGCCGATCTCGACCGCATGACGCAGGGGCACATGAACCGCGCGCTGGCGCAGACGCTGGTTTCGAGAATCGAACGCGGCCGTGCACTGGATGCGCGACGTCGGCATCGCATGGGAGCCGCTGAAGGAGCATGCCAAGGTCGACGGCAAGCGCTATTTCGAGCGCGGCATCGCGATCCACGTCGCCGGCGGCGGCATCGGCCAGCTCTCGCAATGGCGGCGGATCGCCGAAAGCTCGGCGTCGAAATCCGCTTCGAGTCGCCGGTCTGCGCCGTTCTCGGCGACCTGCGCCGCGTCGAGGGCGTCGGCGTGAGCGGGCCCGACGGCCGCTACGATCTCATGGCCAAGGCGGTGATCGCCTGCGCCGGCGGCTTCCAGGCCAATGCCGAGATGCGCGCGCGCTATCTCGACGGCAACACCGACCTGATGAAGGTGCGCGGCAGCAGGCACGACACCGGCGAGGTGCTGCGCATGCTGCTCGACCTCGGCGCGCGCCCCGCCGGCGAATGGCGGTCCGGCCACATGACGCCGATCGACGCCAACGCGCCCGACGTCGAGACGCCGCAGCACGAGGACGGCCGCGGCAACACCCAGAGCCGCTACGACTATCCCTATGGCATCACCGTCAATGCGCTCGGGCTGCGCTTCTTCGACGAGGGCGAGGCGCAGCATTCCTACACCTACGCCAAGACCGGCCGCGCCGTGCTCGGCCAGCCGGGCGCGCTGGCGTATCCAGATCTACGATCAGAAGGGCGTCGCCTGCTTCCGCTATCCGCATCACAAGGCGACCTATCGTCGAGGCCGGAACGATCGCGGAGCTGGCGGCGAAGGCGGGGCTCGAGCCGGCGGTGCTCGTGCACACGGTCGAGGAGTTCAACCGCGCGGTCTCTGACGACCAGCCGTTCTTTCCCGGCAAGCTCGACGGCCGAGCGACACGAGGGCTTGCGATGCCGAAATCGAACTGGGCGATCCGCATCGACGAGCCGCCGTTCCGCGCCTATCCGGTCACCGGCGGCATCACCTTCACCTTCGGCGGCGTCGAGATCGACCGCAACGCGCAGGTGATGAGCACGCTCGATCAGCCGATGAAGGGCCTGTTCGCATCGGGCGACATCGTCGGGCTGTTCTTTCACAACTACCCGTCGTTCACCGGGCAGACGCGCAATGCGGTGTTCGGCCGGTTGGCGGGCAGGGCGGCGGTCGCCGAAAACTGATCGCGCGGCTGGCGTTGCCGCCGCCGCGCGATCGCGCATCGAATATTTTCAACGCAACGCGTTCAGCGTTGCCGCTAAATTATTGTTGGGGGCGGATTGCCGTCCGGGCCAGTTTGGTCGCCGCCCTGGTTCGGATCGTCCTGCCACGGGCAGTACTGCACGCACACGGTAGCGTTGCCGCCGCCTTCCATCGGGACGTCCTGCAATTTGAGTTCGCAGCCTTCTGCGGTCACGCCCGTGCAGACATTGGGCGTTGCGGCCACCGCGGGATATCCGCTGGCGTAATAAGGACGTCCGGCAATCGCGATCGTGCCAAGCGCGACCGGCAGCGCGCCGATCGCATAGATGCGCCGCGTGCGGCCGCCATAGCGCACAAACCGCGGTCCGCGGACGACCGTCACCGACCTGCCGCCGATGACGCTGACGCTCACGTTGCCGCCCATGCCGCCCATGCCGCCGGCTCCGCCCATTCCACCGCCGCCACCGCCGCCGCCCATTCCGCCACCGCCACCACCGCCGGCGCCGCCACCGCCACCCATTCCGCCGCCACCACCACCGCCACCGCGCCGCCACCGCCACCACCCATTCCACCGCCGCCACCACCGCCGCCGCCCATTCCGCCGCCGCCACCACCGCCGCCCATTCCGCCGCCACCACCGCCGCCGCCCATTCCGCCGCCGCCACCGCCGCCGCCCATTCCGCCGCCACCACCGCCGCCCATGCCGCCGCCACCACCGCCGCCGCCCATTCCACCGCCGCCCCCACCGCCCATTCCACCGCCGCCACCACCCATTCCGCCGCCACCACCGCCCATTCCACCGCCACCACCGCCCATGCCGCCGCCAC
Source organism: uncultured Alphaproteobacteria bacterium (assembly GCA_963850705.1). GTDB lineage: Bacteria > Pseudomonadota > Alphaproteobacteria > Rhizobiales > Xanthobacteraceae > VAZQ01. The sequence continues at coordinate 25,188 of CAWKMR010000072.1, forward strand.
CACCACCCATTCCACCGCCACCACCGCCCATGCCGCCGCCACCACCACCCATGCCGCCGCCACCACCACCCATTCCGCCGCCGCCACCACCCATTCCGCCGCCCATACCCTTGGCCTCGGCAACGACGATGTTTTCAGAGGATTGGGCTGGCGCGCTGGCGGTCGTCTCGGTCGACGTTTGAGCGGCATACGCGCCGGACGCAGTCGCCATTCCTGCGATGCCAATCCCTGCCAGTGTGCCGATGACGATGCGGTTCATTAGAATTCTCCGTTGTGTGCGACAGACGCGATTTTTTCCGGCCTCTCGGTGCGCTCATAATACACCGGGATTGGGCGTCGAATACCGCAATACCGCGTCCGCGGCGGCCAGAAAGTGCGCCATCCATAAATGCCGTCTACGCGGTGTGGCCCAAAAGTTCTCGGGCCTCGCGGCGTTCCCAAAAATGTCAGGCCCGCGCGCGCTCGACCTCGTCCTTGAGGTGGCCCCAGATGCCGTAGACGATCCGGCCGTAGCGCGGGTCGTTGCGCAGTTCGAGCACGTTGCGCGGGCGCTCGAGGTTGACGTCGATGATCGTCTTGGTGCGGCCGGGGCTCGCGGTCATCACCATGATCTTGTCGGCGAGCGTCACCGCCTCGTCGACGCTGTGGGTGATGAACACGACGGTCTTCTTGTCGACCTCCCAGATGCGCAGCAATTCCTGCTGCAGGATGGTGCGGTTCTGCTCGTCGAGCGCCGAGAACGGCTCGTCCATCAGCAGCACCTCCGGATCGTTGGCGAAGGCGCGCGCGATCGAGACGCGCTGGCGCATGCCGCCGGAAAGCTGGTGCGGATAGAGCTTGGCGAAGCGCGTCAGGCCGGTGCGGTCGAGCCACACCGACACCGACGACGTTGATCTCGTCCGCCGGCGCCTTGCGCATGCGCAGCCCATAGGCGGCGTTGTCCCACACCGTCATCCAGGGAAAGATCGAGTCGCCCTGGAAGATCATCGAATATTGCGGGCGGCCGGGTTTCGGCTGCGCGATCTCGACCTCGCCGCTGGTGACGGTTTCGAGCCCGCCGAGGATGCGCAGCATCGTGGTCTTGCCGCAGCCGGACGGCCCGACGATGGCGAAGAAGGTGCCTTCCTCGATGTCGATCGACACGTCGTCGACGGCGACCAGGCCCTGGAAGCGCTTGATCAGATGCTTGATCCGGATCTTGACCGGCCGCTTTGCTTGCGCCGCCGTCATTATACGTCCGGCTTCCATCGGATGACCCAGCGCTCGACCTCGCGCAGCAGGAAGGTGACGGCGAAACCGATCAGCGCGATCGTGAACAGCCCCACATACATCTTGGGCACGGCGAAGATCTCCCAGGCACTCCAGATCATGTAGCCGATGCCGCTCTTGGCGCCGACCATCTCGGTGACCGCGATCAGGATCAGCGCGATGCCGGCGCTGAGCTTCACGCCGGTCATGATGAAGGGCAGCGCGCCCGGGCAGCGCGATGGTGCGGAAGGTGTCCCACTTGCTCGCCTTGAAGCTCTTGCCGACGTCGAGATAGATCTGGTTGATCTGCAGGACGCCCGCGGTCGCGTTGATCGCGATCGGGAAGAACACGCCGATCGCCACCATCACCACCTTGGACATCTCGCCGAGCCCGAAGATCAGCAGGATGAACGGCAGCAGCGCGCTCTTCGGGATCGGGAAGGTCGCGGAGATCAGCGGATCGATCAGCGCGCGCATCGGCCGCGAGATGCCCATGCTGATGCCGATGATCACCGCCGGGATGCCGCCGAGCAGGAACCCGAGCGCGATCCGTTGCAGGCTGATCGCCACATGCTCGATCAGTTCGCCGGAGCGGGTGAGCTCGATGAGCACGCCGATGATCGTGGTCGGCGCCGGGAAGAACCGCACGTCGATGAACCCGAAGCGGGCGGCGAGCTCCCAGGCCAGCAGCAGTCCGAGCGGCGAGCCGATGCTCATCAGCCGCTCGCGGCGCCGCGCGGAAAGTCGCTGCATCTCGCCGACGTCAGCGACCTCGGCGGCCTTCGGCGAGGCGGCACGCTGTGCTGTGCGACGGCGCGGTCCTGCGCGGTCATTCCCGGTTCTCCCTGCCTGCGTTCATAGCGCGGGTTACCGGCTGGTGGTGACCTTTTTTCTGTCGTTCATGAGAGCGATTGACGCAGCGCCGGCATCACCTTGCGGACGAACAGGTCGATCGAGCCAAGTGCCTCCGCGAGGCTCATGTCGCCGAACACGAACTGCCCGACCGAGTAGTTGGCGCCGGATTCGGCGAGTTGCGTGCCCAGCATCTTGATGCAGGTCTCCGGCGTGCCGGCGACGCCGCGCCCGCCGTCCATGATCTCGTCGAACTCGCGCGCCCGCTCGCCCTGCGTCGGCACGGTCCCGTGCTTGCGCCAGAGATGATGGAAGCTGTCGTGCCATTTTTTATAGGCGCGCCGCGCCAGTGCGCGTGCCGCCGCGTCGGTGTCGGCGACAACGATGAAGCGTCCGAGTCCGAGCTTTGCCAGCGGCTTGTCGCCGTGCGCTTCTTTCCAGGCGGCGCGGTAGCTGTCGGTGAGCTCACGCGTCTCCGCGCTGGTCGAGAGCGAAACGAAATTGTGCCCGTTGCGTGCCGCGCGCGCCGCGCTTTCGGCGGTCGCGGCGCCGATCCAGATCGGCGGATGCGGCTTCTGGAACGGTTCGAGCTCCATCGGCACATTGTCGAATGAGAAGAACTTGCCCTGAAAGTTCACCGTTTTCTGCGTCAGGCCCTGCATCATCACCTGCCGCGTGTCCTCGTAGCGCGCCACGCGTTCGGCGGGTTCGATGCCGAACCCCTTGGTTTCGAGCGGCGAGATGCCGCGCCCGATGCCGACCTGCATGCGTCCACTGCTCATCTGGTCGAGCATGCAGATTTCTTCGGTGATGCGGAGCGGATGGTAGAGCGGCAGCGTGTAGACCAGCGGCCCGAACCGGAGCTGCTTGGTGCGTTGCGCCACGCCGGCGAGATAGACGGCCGGGGAGGCGGCGAGGCCGAGCGGCGTCGCATGGTGCTCGGCGACGTGGTAACAGTAGAAGCCGGCGCGGTCGTAGGCTTCGACGATCTTCAGGCGTTCGTCGTAGAATTGCTGCAGCGGCACGCCGCTTGCGTCGACGTGGTCGAAAATCCCGAATTCCATCTGCGTCGCCCCCCGGTGTTGGCCGACTGTCTCAGGGCAGCAAGGGCTGCGTCAAGCTTGCCCGAGCTTCGTCGCATTGATCGCAGCCGACGCTTTCGGGATGCAGGAACAGCAGCGGATCACGCTTCAGGTGCTCGATCGCGACCCGCACAATGTCCCGTGCTCCGAGCAGCCGCGCCTGCGTGTGCCCAACCATCCCCTCCGCTTGCAGTCCGCTCGCTCGTAGCCAGTCGTCCGCCAGCGCGAAGCGCTCGCAGCAATGATCGTTCTCGCCGTAGTCGATCCGCAGCGGACGTCCGTCCTTGCGCACAGTGCAGTGCTTCGGCACGCGGTAGGGCACACCGGAGAGGATTTCCGCGAGATGCAAGGTCGTGTTCTCGCCGTGGCCGCACCCGAGCAGCAGCACCTGCCCGTCAAGGTCATGCACGCGCCCGACCGGGCTTGCCGCGCTGTGCGGCGGCAGCGGCAGTGGATCGGCGGTGATCGCCGCCGCGTGCGGTCCGATCGCCGCGAAAGCAAAGGGATGACTGCTGCGTGCGGCGCCGGGGATGCGCCAGAACGTATCGGCGACGACGCCGAGGTCGGGCGCCGAGGGTGACGTCGCCGGATCGAACGGCGCGTCGTCATTGTCGGTCATGGATGGCATGACGAGCGTTCCGTCCGGGCCGAGCGCGTCGCGCAGCGCCTCGATCAGGCCCAGCGGTCCACCTTCGACCGGGCGCACAGCACGGAAAGAGGTGTGAACCAGCAGCACGCCGCCGGCTTTGACTCCGAGCGCACGAAGCTGGTCCGTGACGGCGACTTTGCTCAGCTCGTTCGGCGCTGCCAAGCGGGGGATCTATTTGTGCGGCTCGCGCGGCGCCGACGCCGACACCGCGGCATTGAGCGTTGCCGAATAGGCCGATGCGCTCGCCGGGTCCATGCGGCTTCCGTATTTCAGGAATTCCTTGATGCCTTGCAGCGAGGTCGCCGCGCGGCTCAGCAGGCTTTGCGACAGCGCGACCGCCTCGCTTTCGAGCGCGGCCGCTGGAATCACCTTGGTGACGACGCCGAGGAATTCCGCGCGCTGCGCCGTGATGCGTTCACGCGAGTACACGAGGTAAGCCGCGGTCTTGTACGGCACGCGGTCGATGAGCGCCCACATCACCAGGGTCGGCGCGATGTTGTGGTTGAGCTCCGGCACCTGGAACACCGCGTTGTCGGCGGCGAGCGTCATGTCGCAAACGGCGGCGAGCGCGCAGCCGACGCCGATCGCCTCGCCTTGCACGATCGCAAGCGTTGGCGCGCGCGCCTCCTTGATCGCGGCGTAGAGCGCCAGCGGCACTTCGGCGATCGGATGGCGCATCTGCAACGGCGTCATCGTATCGCGGTCGATCTTCGGCGCCTGGCGGCCCTTGCAGAAATTCGCGCCGTTGCCGCGCAGCCGGATCAGCTTGATCTCAGGCCCCACCTCACGCACAACCCGCGCAATCTCGCCGCCCATCTCGTTGGTGATGAGATTGCCCTCGTCGGGGCGGTTGAGAACGACGTCGAGGCAATCGTTCTTGGTCTCGAACAGCACCGGTGATGTCACGCCGTCCCCCTTGTTGTATGTGCTTCGCAGCTCACTGCGCTTTGATGCGCCCCTTCTCAATCACAGTCTTCCACTTCGGGACCTCCTCGACGATCCGCTTGCGGAAGTCGTCGGGCCCGCGTCCGGTGGCATGGAAGCCGGCCTTGAGCAGCCGCTCGCGCACGTCCGGCCGCCGCACGACCTCGATCGTCGCCTTGGCGATCCGGTCCACGATGTCCTTTGGCGTGCCCGCCGGCACCATCAGGCCCTGCCAGGTGTCGGCCAATGCCGCGGGCACGCCGGCCTCGACGATGGTCGGCACATCCGGCAGCTCGGGCCAGCGTTCGCCGCCGCTGACCGCGAGCCCGATGAAGCTGCCGGCGTCGATCTGCGGCTTCGCGACCGAGATCGAGATCGACGCGACGTCGACGGTCTTGCCGAGCAGCGCCTGTGCGGCCGGTGCGGCGCCTGCATAAGGGATGTGGACCATCTCGATGCCGGTGTTGAGCTTGAGCAACTCGGCGGCGAGATGGGGCAGGGTGCCCGCGCCCGGTGTCGAATAGTTGAGCCCGCCGGCGCGCTTCTTGGCGTAGGCGATCAACTCTTGAATCGACTTCACGCCGATATCCGGACGAACCGCGTAGATGACCGGGAAGGTCGTGACCTCGGCCACCGGGTCGAAATCCTTGATCGGATCGTAATAGACCTTCTCGTAGAGGCTCGGATTCACCGCATAGCCGGTCGCCGCCATCAGGATCGTGTAGCCGTCCGGCTTCTGGCGCGCGGCATAGCCGGTGCCGAGGCTGCCGCCGGCGCCGCCGCGGTTCTCGACGATGATCGGCTGGCCGAGCGCTTCCGCCAGCGGCTGCTGGATCGCGCGCACGACCACGTCGTTGGCGCCGCCGGGCGCGAACGGCACCAGGATCGTCACCGGCCGCTCGGGGAAGGCGGCGAGGACGGGCAGGGCGAGCAGCATGGCAGTCGCAACGAGGACGGAGCGAAGAAGCGTTTCATTTTCGGCTTATCCTGCGAGCTTTCTTCCCCGTCATGCCCGGGCTTGTGCGCGGGCATCCACGTCTTTATTGCCGCAGCGTAATCGTCGCAAGACTGAATACTCATAGGCTCGGTGCGATATAGGCAGGTTACAATGCCCGTCTTTGTCTCTGAACGCGGACGTAACAGCAAACGCGCAGTTAGGTCCGCTAGGGCCAATAGTGGTTATTCGCGCTCAGGGCCTGGCACGCAGACAAGACTTAACCGTGCTCAAAGCCCTGCGCTTTGAATATCGGCGCAGCGCTTGGCGATGCTAGAAACTGCAGAAATGCCTTCGCCGCCTCAAACTCCTTTGTATTGACACTGACACCCCCCGCAAAATCGACATACCTCTGAATTTCCGTCGGGAAACTGCCCGCGAAATCGGCCGCAGGATTTGCCATTAGTGCAGACACCGACATAACCGCTATGTCTGCTTCGCGCCGTTGCATTGCGGGGTTGAATTCGCCGGCCCGGTAGCCCCGCAATTTTGGCCCGATAGTCTGTGCAAGCTCGAGATGATTTACCACCTCCAGGAATAGCGGGCCCGTTTGCGCTTCGGTTTCATAGGCAATCGCTTTTGCGTTAAGTAAGGTCAGCTTGAAGGCTTCCACCGAGCCGATGTTAGGCTTGGGTGCACCCTTGGGCACTCCGATGCCGAGTCCGCTACGGCCGAATGCAATTCGCGTGTCGGCGATAATTTTGTTCTGCTTGATCAAAGAGTTGATTTGAATCGGACCAAGTATGGCGATGTCAAAAGCCTCGCCAGCATCTATTCTGCGTTTTAACGGGTCGGCACTGCTGAAATCCATACTGACTTTATTGCCCGAGACCTGTTCGAACTGAGGAACAAGTTGATTTAAGGTGTCCCTAACCGCGCCACTGGCAAGTATTCTGATCTCGGCGACCCCAGCATTAGTGGGGCTGAAAAGCGCCGGACAAAACGAAGTCGTTGCGGCAATCGCATAGAGAGCGACGTGAATTGTCCTTATCATATGGCCTCTCCTGCATGGACCATTGCGTACGCTAAAGTCCAATACTCGCAAGAGGGGGGCACGATTTGATTTGCATCAAATCGCACCCTTGGAAGATGGAGTTGTTTTCCGTGGCCTTAGTCGAACTCGAGCGATAATTTTCTCAGTGATTTCCGAACAGCGCGTCATTGAGTGCGCGCCCTAGTCAGTCAGGCTATAGCGGCCTTCCGCCGTATCGCGCTTGAGGCGGCCCTTTTTGCGCAGTGCGTCGAGCTCGAGCACGATCTCGCGGCCATCGGCTGAGCCGAGCGCGGTCATCAGGTCCTCGTAATATTTCGGCCCGTCGCGCAGCGCCGCTTCGACCGACGCGAAGCGCGCGCCCTTGGTAGCGCGGCGGCGCCGGGATCTCGGATTCGAGCTTCTTGCTGCTGCCGATCGGCATCGTGAGGTCGTAGCCGGCCTTGGCGCCGAGGCTGCCGTGGCTTTCAAGCGACGGATCGAGCGGGATGGTGCGGAACGCGCTCGCCACCACGAAATCGCGGTCGGGCTGGAAGCGCGTCGCCAGCGCCCATTCCATCTGCTCGTCGGAGAAGATGTCGATGTCGGGATCGACCACGAACACGTTCTTGACGTTGGCGAGCGAGCCGAACGCCGCCGCGATGGCATTGCGCGCCTCGCCCGGCACGCGCTGGCGGATCGCGATCCGCACATTGTAGACGCCGCCGGTTGCCGGCGGAGCATAGACCGCGACCGGCTCGCGCACGGCGCTTTCGAGCGCGCGCCAGATCAGCACCTCGGTGCGCAGCGTGCAGAGCTGCGCGGTGTCGGTGCGGCTCATGGTCGGGCCGCCGATGGTCAGCGTCTGGAACAGCGCGTCCTCGCGCCGCGTAATCGCGGTGACGTGGAACACCGGGTTGGTCTTCACGCCGCCGTAGTAGCCAAGGAATTCGCCGTAGGGCCCTTCCGGCTCCTTGTAGCCTTCCTCGCCGAGATAGCCTTCGATCACCCATTCGGCGTCGGCGGGCACGCGCAGGTCGTTGGTGACGCTCTTCACCAGCGGCATCGGCGCGGCGCGCAGCGAGCCGAGCAATTCCATCTCGTCGCCCGGCATCCGCATGGTGGCGCCGAAATAGTCGACCGGATGTCCGCCGACCACGACGCTCATCGGCAGCCGCTCGCCGCGCGCGAGCGTCGCCAGATAAATGTTGCGCAGGTCACTCGGCGCGACGAGATCGATGCCGGTGGTGTCGCGGCCGCGCACCATGAAGCGGCGCAGGCCCACATTGATCATGCCGGTCGCCGGATCGCGGGCGAAGTCCATGCCGGCGGAAATGTAGGGGCCGCCGTCCTTGCCGTGCTGGAGATGTACCGGCAGCTTGGTCAGGTCGATGTCCGCGCCGGTCATGACCATCTGCTGCACCGGCGCCTCGTTGCGGCTGACTTCGACGAATTCCGGCTTGCTGCGCAGGCGGCGGAGGATTTCCGGCAGCAGCTTCTGCGGCGTCGTGCCAAAGGCTTTCGCGAAGCGGGTGCGGCTGGCGAGCGCATTGCCGATCAGCGGATGGCCGCCGGCATTCTCGAACAGCACCGCCTTGGGATTGCCTTCAAGCGTGGCGGCGACTTCAGACAGCTTGCTCTGGCCAGAGCGCCGTTCGATCTCGGCGGCGTCGAGTTCTTCCACAAAGCGACGCAGCCGGTAGCGGTCGTAATCGACCGGAGTCGCTGCCGTTGTTCCCACTTGCTCCAGGCCCATCGTCAACCCCAATGAATAATGCCACCGGACACTTAGCATCACGGCGACTACGGCGCGATATCCGGGTTACCGCAACGACTTGTCAACCGGGACGAAAACATCCTCGAACGGGATCGGCCGCGCGATGAAGTTCTGCTCGACCATGTACTGCATCAGGGCCTCGAGGCTCGGGCGGTTGGCTTCGATGCCGCAGGGGTAGGGATCGCCGCCGAATACCTCGTCGAGCTCATGGACGTCCTGGTGCAGCCACGGCAGCATCAGCGGATGGCCGCGCTTGAGCCGCGACAGCGCGAGGTTCTTGGCGTCGACGAAACCCTTGTAGAGCCGGCCGGCGACCGAGGGATCGCGTTCGTAGACGTCGCGGCGGATCACCACCAGATGCATCATCGGGAAGATGCGCGTGGTCTTGGCGAACTCGCGTTCGACCGCGCGCGCGTCCGGAAACAGCGGCGCGATGTCGGGATGCGGGATCGGATGCTGCGTGCCCATGATGACGTCGATCTCGCCCTGGGCGAGAAGTTCGCTGAGCGAACGCCCCTGCGGGTCGCGCTCGACCTTGATCGGCTTCAGGAGCGGCGGCGCACTCGGATCGCCATGCGAGCCGGCATGATTGATGGCGCCCTCGAGCCAGCGGCAGCCGGAGAGGTCGACGCCATATTGATGCATGAGATGCCCGCGGATCCAGACCGCGGCGGTCATGGTGTAGACCGGCACGCCGACACGCTTGCCGGCAATGTCCTTCGGCTCGCGGATGCCGGCCTTGCGGTTGATGTAGATGTAGCCGTGCCGGAACACCCGCGAGGGAAACACCGGCAGTGCGACGAAGGTCTTGTCGCCGCGGCCCAGCCGGCTGATGAATTCGGAGCTGGAGAATTCCGAGACGTCGAATTCCTGCTTGCCGCCCATGCGGTCGAAGATCTCGCGCGGATTCGAGATGGCGATGAAGTCGATGTCGATGCCATCGACCTTGACGTCGCCGGTGCGCAGTGCGTCGGTGCGGTCATAGAGGCCGCAGGCCAGGGAAAGCTTGAGGCGGGACACGTCGAAACCTCGCGGATGGAAAAAGGCGGCGGGAGGCCGAGCCTTAGCACAGCCCCGGCGCCGTCCAAATCGCCGTCCCCGCAGTCGGCGGCCAGTCTGGAGGGCGGTTCCGCCGAGGAATGAGCGGAGGACGAGACCTCCGAGGCAGGCTAGACGAACAGGAAGCGTGCCGAGGCAACGGCCGCAGCGGCGATGCCGCCCAAAAGCGCCATCAGCGACTGCAGGAAGGTCGGGCTCGGCGGTGGCGGGATCTCATCCGCTGCGAGGTCGATGTCGTTGAGCTGTCCGGCGTCGGCGACTTCGATGGCCTCTTCCGGCGACGCAAGCGTCAAGGTCTGGCCGGGCGCGTGGTCGGCCGCCAGCTCACCACCGTTCGCGGCCAGCCAGGCCGCGGCAGCCGCCATCACGGCGTCCTCGGCCGCCACGCTTCCGTACTCGACTTCCCGCAGACGGTCGTTGCGCCACCAGGGCAACCGGGCGACCAGCGAGATGGAATTGCTGCCGCGCATCACGTTGTCGGCGGGCGACGGGCCATCGTCTTGCGCAAAAATGCGCGGCGTCGGTGCCGTCGGGCTCGGGACCGGGGATGGTTCCGAGATGGCCGTACGCGCCACGCGTTGGCTGTTCGCGGCGCGCGCGCGTTGCACATTCGTCTTTGCCTCGCCTTGACGCCGGCTCGCGACGGAATTGTTGGCGGTCTTCTTTGAGCTCGTTCGTACGGTTTTCGGTGAGGAAGGGGCCGCCGCGACGGCCTGGCGCGCGTTCTTTCTGGACGCGGCTGCCTGAGCCGCCTTGTTGGGTGACTTCTTGCTGGCGGTATTCTTGTTGTTCGCGGCCTTCGTTGTTTTTGCGGTGGCGACGGGCGCAGCTCTCTTGGCCTGGTTGGCGCCGGGCACGAGCTGAAGGGGTGCTTGCGCTGGAGACGCTGCAGGAACAATTGCCATCAAGGCAATAAGCGCCGCGCCCGCAGACGCGGCCATGCGGATGGTCGCCATCGAATCATTTCCCTCTGCCATGCGGGAAGCGTGCATTCGCCCTTGCGTCGGTGACCCCAACTTGACTGAATTAAGGAATTCTCAGGCTCCGGCGGCGGGAAGGCGGCAGTTGCGCGGCGATCCACCGGTGTTCCACAGGTTCAGTGTTCCAAGGAGGCAACCATGAACGAGGACGTCTTCAACACCAGCATTCGAAGGTTCCTCAAGACCCTTGGCGTGACCGCGCAGCGTGAGATCGAGAAAGCGGTCCGCCAGGCGCTGGCCGACGGCAAGCTCAAGGGCAACGAGAAGCTTGCGGCGCAAGCGACTGTCACAATCGGAACTTTGCAGTTCCGCCACGAGATCAGCGAGACGATCGAACTCGCCTAGCGGCGCGGGCTCCAAATAAAGAAGGGCCGGGGCTGAGCCCCGGCCCTTCGGATTCTTGGAGCGGACAGCGATCAGTCGGCGAAGACGCCGGATGCCCTGATCGGGGGCGCCCACTTTTCGATTTCGCTCTTCACGAACTCGAGCGAGGTATTGCGGCGTGGTGCGGTCGTCAGAGACGATCTGGGCGCCCAACGATTGCAGGCGATCGCGCACTGCGGGGGTCTTGAGCGCCTGGATTGCGGCGGCGTTGAGAGTTTCGACCACTGTCGGGCGGCGCGTTCTTCGGCAGGAAGAGCGCGTTCCAGGTATACGCCTCAAGACCTTGACCCCCTGTTCCAGCGCAGTCTGCACGTTCGGCAGCGCCGGCGATCGCGCTTCGTCGAGCAGGGCCGGTGCGCGGACCATGCCGCCGTCGATCTGCGACTTGGCAGCCGTGATGGCTTGGCACAGGAAATCGATGCGTCCGCCCAGGAGATCCTGCGTGGCGGGTCCGGTGCCGCGATACGGCACGTGGGTGACCTTGGTGCCGATCACGTAGTTGAGCAGCACGCAGCCCAGATGGGACGCCGCGCCGACGCCGGCCGAGCCGATATTGCATCTTGGCCTGGTTCTCCTTGCGCGTAGGCGATGAACTCTTTGAGGTTATTGGCCGGCAGGTCCTTGCGGGTGATCAGGACGATCGGGAACTTCGGCCAGCAACGCGACCGGTGTGAAATCGGCGAGCGCGTCATAGAGAGGCTTCTTATAGAGCGTCTGCCCTTGGGCATGGGTGCCGACGGTGCCCAGCACCATCGTGTAGCCGTCAGGCTGCGCGTCTGCCGCACGTCGCGATCCGGTCATGCCACCGCCGCCGCCGACGTTCTCGATGACGACCTGCTGGCCGAGGATTTCGCCCATGCGTATGCCGACAATCCGGCCGAGCACGTCGGTCGGGCCCCCGGCGGCGAACGGGATCACCATGGTCAGCGGCCGGGTGGGAAAGTTCTGCGCCCAGGCGCCGGTGGTTAGGGCGAGCAGAGCGCCCATGGCGGCGACGGAAAGCCTCTTGATCATTGTTGTCCTCCCTCAAAACCGCTCTGACTTGGTCTGATTGTCTGTCCCCGGTCAAGGTGACCAGGGACCGCATGGGGCCGCCGCTTGTCGGCGATAACGCCCGCGCGTATGACCGGTTCGGATCGGAGGCATTGCCCATGACCCGCGTTGCCATAGCCGGCCTCGGTGCCATTGGACGCGTATTGGCGCGCCGCCTCCACGACGGGATTCCCGGGCTGACGCTCGCCTGCGCGTCCGTTGGCAACCGTGCCAAGGCACAGGCCTGGCTCGACGACCAGAGCATTGCCTGCCCGTTGGTGGAACTCGATGCCATGCCCGATCATGCCGATCTGGCCGTCGAATGTGCGCCGGCAGCGGCCATTGAGAACATCTGCCGGCCGATGCTCGAAGCCGGCAAGGCGGTCATGGTGCTGAGTGCGGGGGCCCTGCTGGCCCGGCCGCATCTGATGGAACTCGCGCGGACCAAAGGCGGTCAGATCATCGTTCCGACCGGGGCCTTGCTCGGGCTCGATGCCGTCACGGCGGCGGCGGAGGGCCGGATCGCGTCGGTCCGGATGACCACCCGCAAGCCGCCGAACGGGCTTGCCGGGGCGCCCCATCTGGTCGCCAACAATATCTCGGTCGAGGGGCTCAATGCCCCGAAGCTGGTGTTCTCCGGCAATGCGCGAGAGGCGGCCGCCGGATTCCCAGCCAACGTCAATGTGGCGGCCGCGCTGTCGCTGGCCGGGATCGGCCCGGAGCAGACCACGATCGAGATCTGGGCCGACCCTTCGGTCGACAGGAACTGCCATTCCATCGAGGTCGAAGCAGATTCTGCCCGTTTCTCGTTAACCATCGAGAATGTTCCTTCGGAAAATCCAAAAACCGGAAAGATAACCGCCCTATCGGTGCTGGCGGCCCTGAGGAAACTGCATGCCCCGCTCCGGGTCGGGACATGAGCGGCGAACTGTGGGAATGTCGGCCGTTAGCGCCATGAATTTGCAGCTTTTTTCGCAAATTGCGATTCTTGCGCTATTATGCGGCTCCAGCCTGGACGGGGGTAGTCCGGGTTCCGGTGGGCCTCGGGGTGGGGGTCCCCCCTTGTAAGCCTTTTCCCGCCAATACTTTTGAACCTTGTCGCACCCCCCGGCGACTAACCTAACGAGTTGGCCGTCAGGCAATGCAATCCACTTCGGACGATGTCCTCATCGGACGCATTGCAACCGGCGATCGGCTTGCCATGCAGGTGCTGTTCGCGCGGCACCATGTGCGGATCTACCGGTTCGTGTTGCGTCTGGTTCGAGACGAGTTGGTAGCGGAAGACTTGATCAGCGAAGTGTTTCTTGACGTGTGGCGTCAGGCTGGTCGGTTCGAGGGGCGGTCGCAGGTTTCAACCTGGTTGCTGGCGATCGCTAGGTTCAAAGCCCTGTCTGCGCTTCGGCGCCGGCCGGACGAAGAACTCGACGAGGAAGCGGCCGAGGCAATCGAGGATCCCTCAGACGATCCGGAAGTTGCCCTGGATAAGAAGGACAAGAGTGCGGCAATCCGGAAGTGTCTTGAGAAGCTTTCGGCAGAACATCGGGAGATTATCGACCTGGTCTACTACCACGAAAAATCGGTGGAAGAAGTCGCCCAGATCGTTGGAATCCCTGAGAACACCGTCAAGACGCGCATGTTCTACGCGCGCAAGAGATTAGCAGAGCTGCTGAAAGCGGCGGGAATTGAAAGAGGTTGGCCATGATGAGCTTGAACAGAGAAGCGCCCGAGCGCCAGGACATCGAGGCCCTCCTGCCTTGGCACGCTGCTGGCACGCTCAGCCGTCGTGATTCCGATCGCGTCGAGCAGGCTCTTGCCAGCGACCGTGAACTCGCCCGCCGCTACGAGCTGGTTCGCGAAGAGCTCAACGAGACCATCCACCTCAACGAGACGCTCGGCGCCCCGTCGGCGCGGGCCATGGAAAAACTGTTTGCCGCGATCGACGCCGAGGCGCCGGTGGCGAGGAAAGCCTCCTTCAATTTCATGGGCCGCGTCGTCGAATTCATGTCGAGCTTCAGCCCGCGCACCCTGGCGTACGCCGGCACCGCCGCTGCGATCGCACTGATGGTGCAGGCTGTGGTCCTGACCAGCGTCGTCGTCCGCGATCAGGGTGGTCAGGCTCCGTTTCAGCTGGCATCGCACGAGCCGCGCGCCATGGTGCGCTTTACCGCCAATGCTACGCTCGCCGACTTGACCCGGTTCCTGGATGTCAACAGGGCGGTCGTGGTCAATGGTCCGGGGCGGAACGGCCTGTACGAAATCCAGCTGACCTCACCGATGGTCACGGAAGCGGATTTTGCCCGCGCGATCGAGCGCATGAAGGCCGAAACCAGGATCGTCGAGTTCATCGCGCCGAAGGAGCAGTAGTTGTTCATTGAGGCGTTGGCATTATGCTGACGCCAGTGCCTTGTGGCCGCAGCGGGGCCGGCCACTTTGGGAGCTGAAACCATGAGTTTCTGCGCCGCTTTCACCTCAATCATTCGGGCCGTCTCACGGCCCTATCTGATCGTTCCCGCCGCGGTCGTCGCGCTGGTGGCGCTGATGTCGCCACCCGCGATCGACGATGCGTCTGCTCAAGGGTTCAGCAGGATGCAGAGCTCCCGCGGGGGCTTCGGCGGCGGCCCATCCAGCCGCGCCTCGTCGATGCAGGGCGGGATGATGAACAAGTCCGGCCGCCCGGGCGGCGGTGCGTCGAACGCTCCCTACCCGAAGGGTGGAATGGGTGGCATGGGCATGGGTGGCGGCCGTTATCCGTCCGGCGACTCCGCAGCGGGCGGAATGGGTGGCATGGGCATGGGTGGCGGCCGTTATCCGTCCGGCGACTCCGCAGAGGGCGGCCGCAATCCGAAGGGCGATCAACGCTATCCGCGCTTGCCGCGGCGTCCGATCCATGTGCCCCCGACGGTCGTTGCCATCCCTGGCGGACCGCCGCCCGTTCTGCCGTCTAACGTAAGCGGCGGCGGTGGCGGCCAGCCAAAATCGAATCCGCCGACTAATCAAAGCACGCCGCCTGCCAACTGGGGCCGCTATGTTCCGAACGAGGTGGTGGTCGAGGTTGCGGCCAACATCTCGCCGCAGGCCCTGACCGCGCTGATGCGGCGGCACAGCCTCACCCAGCTTGAGCAAGTGAATCTGCAATTCAGCAACACGTCGATCCGGCGCTTGCGGATCAACAACCGCCGCCCGGTTCCGGCCGTGGTACGCGCGCTGGCGGCCGAAGGTTTTGTGGTCCAGCCGAACCTCATTGCAACGTTGCAGGAAGGTGCACCGGGGCCGTCATCGCCGGCGCTTGATCTGGAGCAATACGCGCTTGCGCGCATGCGGATGCCGGAGGCGCACGTGCTTGCCACCGGCCATAGCGTACTGATCGCTGTCATCGACTCCGGCGTCGATACCCAGCATCCGGAACTGGCGGGCTTGATCCTCGATACGTTCGACGCCATCGGCACCGGTGACCGGACCCACCCGCATGGAACGGCGATCGTCGGCGCCATCGCCGCGCGCGTCCGGTTGCGCGGGACGGCGCCCGGCGCCCACATCCTGGTGGCGCGCGCGTTCGGCACCAACCGTGCCAGCATGGACGGCACGACCACCGATATCATCAAGGCGATCGAGTGGGCGATGCAGCGCAACGCGCGCATCATCAACATGAGCTTTGCCGGTTCGCGCGACATGGCCATCGAACGTCGCCTGGCGACGGCCCGCGAGCGCGGCATCATCCTGGTCGCGGCCGTCGGCAACGCCGGCCCGAATTCCGTGCCGCTCTATCCGGCGGCCAATCCCGCCGTGATCGCGGTCACCGCCACCGACGACCAGGACCGCATCTTCCGCGCCGCCAATCGCGGCAATCACATCGCCATCGCCGCGCCGGGCGTGGACCTCTTGCTGCCGACCGTCGGCGGCGAGCCTTACCGGCGTATCTCGGGTACGTCCTTTTCGGCCGCCGAGATCACCGGCGTGATCGCCCTGATGCTGGAACGCAATCCCAGCCTCAGCCATGACGCGGTTCGCCGGGCCTTGATCACTACGGCGCGCGATCTTGGCGCCCCCGGCCTCGATCCCTTGTTCGGGGCGGGCCTGGTCGACGCCTACCGGGCGATCATGTCGGTCATGCCCGCGCCGACGATTGCTGCGCCCCAGACGGGTCCGGCCACCACTGAAACGGCCAGCCAATAGGCAATAAAATCAAGCGGTTGGCCCAAACATTTGGGCCCCGCGAAAATTCTTAATTTTTCTTTGAACCTTTCGCCGGGTGGGCGCGACCAACCAATGCTAGGCCATGCCCGGCCTTCCAAGTTGTACAGCCCCCGATCGGCGCTCCCGCCCCCCGATCCCCTGCGCCGATCAAATGACCCGCCTGGACCACCCCTCCAGGCGGGTTTTTCTTTTGCGCCGCCAGGCTCGCTCCCGGGTGCTGCCGCCGACGCGGCGTCGCGCCGATCACCGCGCGTGTGGGGTAGGCGAATCACAACGGCCTGTGGAATAAGGTCAAAAGGTAGGTAGTTCACAGGTTTTGTAGAGCGATGCGTCCGTCGATACCGATTGCACCCACTCGTCGTGACCCTGAGCCGCGAGCCCGCGGCTTTCGCCTGCGCCAGCATGATCGACCGCACCGCATATCGCGAACTCGGCAAGATTGCAGAGAAATGGCGTGACCTTGCGGAAAGGCGTCGCGACCACCTGTCCGAGCTCTACCGCACCAGGCGCTGGCGCCTCTATTACGAGCAGGACGAATTCCTGGCGCTGGTTCGCGAGGTCGCGGAGATTTGCGACCGCTGGGCGAAGGTCGTAGAAGAGCATCGTCAGGTTCTGACGGGGCCTGAGGTGCTGGGTTTCGATCGCGACGCCGCCTGAACTCACCTGAGACTTCATGACAAGCGTATTGTTCTCGCCCATCCGGCTCGCCGATCTCGAACTCGCGAACCGCATCGTCGTCTCGCCAATGTGTCAGTACAGCGCCAATGACGGCGTCGCGTCCGACTGGCACATCACCCATCTCGGCTCGCTGTCCAATTCCGGCGCCGGCCTCGTGATCGCCGAAATGTGCGACGTGGAGCGGCGCGGCCGCATCAGCCACGGCTGCCTCGGTCTTTATTCCGACGCCTGCGAAGCGGCGCTGACGCGCGTGGTCGACCATTGCCACCGCATCGGCACGGCCAAGATCGGCGTCCAGCTCGCGCACGCCGGGCGCAAGGGCTCCGCGCGCATGCCCTGGGAGGCGAGGGGGCAGGGCGGCACCGCGCCGCCCGATCCGTGGCAGACCATCGCGCCATCCGCGATCCCGTTCGGCGCCGACTGGGCGCCCCCGCGCGCAATGACGCAGGACGACATCGATCGCGTTCGCGATGCATTTGCCGTCGCGGCGCGGCGCGCGGTGCGTTGCGGATTCGACGCCATCGAGCTGCACATGGCGCACGGCTATCTGCTGCACAGTTTCGTCTCGCCGTTGTCGAACCGGCGCAATGACGAATACGGCGGCGCGCTCGAAGGGCGCATGCGCTTCCCGCTCGAGGTCGCACGGGTGGTGCGGGCGGAGGTGCCGAAGGGGACGCCGCTTGGCGCGCGCATCACCGGCACCGACTGGGTCGACGGCGGACTGACCGCGGACGACGCAGTCGTGTTCGCGCGCGAGCTCAAGGCCGCGGGTCTCGACTATGTGGACGTGTCCTCGGGAGCGATCACCGCCGAGGCGCAGCGCGCGCCGACGCCCGGATTCAACGTGCCGTTCGCCGAGAAGGTGAAGCGCGAGGTCGCGATTCCGACGCGCACCGTCGGGCTGATCGCGACGCCGAAACAGGCCGAGGCGGTCGTCGCCGACGGCAAGGCCGACATGGTGGCGCTCGGACGCGCCTTCCTCGACGACCCGCATTGGGGCTGGCATGCGGCGACGGTGCTGGGCGCTGCGGTCGCACGCCCGAAGCAATACCTGCGCGCCGACCCGAAGACCTGGCCGGGCGCCGGCTACCGGGATTGATGGACTCCTTCGTCTTCGTTGCCGTGCTGTTTGCTGCGCTCTGCCACGCCGGCTGGAACGCCGCCATCAAGCGCGGGCTCGATCCGTTCGCGACCACGATCCTGATGTCGATCGGCGCGGCGTTGGTTGGGTGCGCGATGCTGCCGTTCACCGGATGGCCGGAGCATACCGCCTGGCCCTTCGTCATCGCCTCGGTGCTGGTCCACATCGTCTATTTTGCGGCGCTGATCGAGAGCTATGCCGCCGGCGATATGGGGCTTGTCTATCCGCTGGCGCGCGGCTCGGCGCCCCTGATGACGGCGACGGTGGCGGCCATGCTGCTCGAAGAGCGCCTCGGGTTGCTCGGCTGGCTCGGGATCGCCGTGCTGGCCGCGGGCGTCCTCTTGCTTTCGCTGCGCGGCAGCCGCGATCTCGCAAAGCTTGATCGGCGCGCGATCGGCTTTGCGCTCCTGACCGCGGTGACGATCTGCGCCTACACCATCGTCGACGGCATGGGTGGGCGCGCTGCTGGCAGCGCGAACGCCTACACCGCGGCTATATTCGCCGGAATCGGGATCGCGATGGCGATTTATGCGCTCGTCCGGCGCGGCGCCAAGGTCTTTCCGCTGATGGCGCAGCATTGGAAACTCGGTGTTGGCGGCGGCGTGATGCAGGTCACGTCCTACGGCATCGCGATCTGGGCGATGACGGTCGCGCCGATCGCGCTGGTCGGAGCGCTGCGCGAAACCAGCGTGCTGTTCGGCGCGATCCTGGCGGTCGTGTTGCTGAAGGAGCCGCTGCTGATGCCGCGCGTCGCGGCTGCGCTGATGATTGTCTGCGGGCTGGTGATGATCCGCCTGAGCTAGCTCCAGCTATTCAATGTTTTAACGACGTCGTAATCTGCGAACTGTGTAGTCTGCGAGCAGTCATCGTCAGGAAGGAAAAGTCATGCGGAACTTGATCAAGGTGTCGCTAAGTTCGCTGATTGTCTGCGCCGCGATTGCGTCCGCAGCGGCGCAACAGCTTGACGTCAAACGCTATAACCCGTCGCCCTGGACCAAAGGCCGGTTTTCCGAGGTCGTTACCGTCAACGGGCCGGGCAAGACTATCTACCTCGCCGGGATCGGATCGGAGGATGAAAATGCGCCTGCGGGTTCTAACGCGCAAACGCTTCACGTCGGCGATCCTTACGCGCAATGCCGCTATGCCTATGATAAGATCAAGCGATTGCTGGCCACTCATGGCGCGACGCTCGCTGACGTGGTCAAGCAGACCGTGTACGTGACGGACGTGCGTTACCAGTCGCCGGTGCGCAAGTGCCGTGACGAGGCCTACGGCAGCGGTCCGATTCCCGCCAACACCTTCTTGGTCATTAGCGGGCTCGCAAGCCCGTCCATGCTCCTGGAAATTGACATCACGGCAGTAGCCGCGAAGTAGCGAAGCGGCGTAAGGATCGCCGCTGAGCCTGCGCCAGGATTATCGGCGCGAAAATTCGTCCAGCAGCCCGAGACCGCGTAGCCGCGGCAAATCCTCCGGAACATCGACGTCCCACAGCGTTGCCGGCTCCTGCCACGCGAGCTTGTGATACCGCATCCGCCGGCGGGTTTCCGCCATCACCTCGGCGGTGCCCCAGATCATTCCGGCGAACAGCGCGGGGAGGGGCTTGCGCATGCCGATCAAGACATAGCCGCCATCCTCGGCGGGATAGACCACCGCGTCGGCGCCGCCGCGCAAGAGGTCGGCCGCCACGCGCAGATGTGCGGGCATCATGGCCGGGCAATCGGTGCCGACGACGATGGCGGGGCCGCCCGATGCCTTGAGCGCAGCGAGTATCCGCGCGCCGAGATCGCCATTGGGCTGGCGCGCGAGGGTAACGTCGCGGCTTGAATGCAGCATCTGAAAGGCGGCATGAGTCTCGTCTGGTGTGGCCCACACCGTCACCGGTCCTATGCCGGACGCGCAAGCGGTGTCGGCGGCACGTTCGATCAGCCGCGCCTGCAATCGTGCGGCGCGGGCGGCGCCCAATGCCGGAATGAGCCGCGTCTTGGCGAAGCCCGCGACCGGCGCCTTCGCCAGCACCGCAATCGAGACCGGTTCAGCCGCCGTCATAGCGATAGCGCCTTGCAAGTGCCGCCGGATCGGCACCAAAGAAATATGCGAGTCGCAGCCGCCACATCAGCAGAATCGTGCGGAATACCCCATGCGCCTCCCATCGGCGGCCCGATGTGATCGCGCGCTCGCGCAGGCAAAGCGGCCGGCCCGTGTGCTTGAGCCGTTTCGACAGAGCGATGTCCTCCATCAGGGGGATTTCAGGAAAGCCACCGGCGACCTGAAATGCGTCGCGCTTGACGAAGATTGCCTGGTCGCCGGTCGCGATGCCGGTGATGCGCGAGCGCAGGTTCATCATGACAGCGACCAGCCCAAGCATCGGATGCCGTCCTTCGATGGTCACGTCGAAGCGGCCCCATTGATGCGCCGACCGGGCGAGCCCGTCGAGCACCAGTCGTTCCGCCTCGGGCGGCAGCCGCGTGTCGGCATGCAGGAACAACAGCACATCGCCGGTGGCCTTGGCGGCGCCGGCATTCATCTGCAACGCCCGCCCGCGCGGCGACGACAGCACGTGGTCGGCGCGCCGCCGCGCGCGCTGCACGGTCGCGTCGTGGCTGCCGCCGTCGACGACGATGACCTCGACGCCAAGTCCGCGTAGTTCGGCCAGTGCATCGAGCGCGCCGGCGATCCCGTCGCCTTCGTCGAGCACCGGCATGATGATGGAGAGGCGGGCCATGGCCCGGAAGACTACAGCCAGTAAACGGGTGACGTCACTCCGCTGCGGCCAGTGTGGCGGTTCAGAAGTCCGCAACATGGTTGCGGCGAGTTCGAATTGCGGACTTCTGAACCTAGGCCACACTGGAATCAACCAGTTGCTAGTGGAGTGGATTTGACATTCGCTACCCATCTGGCAGCGGGTTCGCTAAGCGAATGTCAAATCCAAAACTCCACTAGCACCTAATACTTGCTAGTGGTCCTTTGATTCTAACATTCGCAAACTCGCCAGCGGAAACGGGATGCGAATGTTAGAATCGGACCACTAGTGTCCTTCGATTCCGAAGTTCGTATAGGAGTCCGCCGCACGTTCGTACGAACTTCGGAATCAGGACACTAGCGCGCCGCCGCAGCTCGATCCTTGTCCGGCGGTGCAGCCGTAGCAATGGCCCGCGACGCGGATCGGGTTATCCGAAAGATCGGCATCAAGCAGGTCGGAGAGGTGGACGCGCCCGCGGCCGCCAAATCCGGCAGGTCCGGCCAGCGGCAGGTCGAGCATCTGGTTGAAGTCGCAGTCGTAGACGAAACCGCGCCAGTCGACCGAGATCAGGTTGCGGCACATCACATGATCAAGATTGGCGTCCGCATGCGCGCCGCGCAGCACGCCGAGATAGCGGTCGAGCTCACCTTTGATCGCAAGCATCGAGCCGAAGCGCTTGATCGGCATGTTGGCGAGCGTGAACAGCCGATTGAACACGATGCCGTAGTGTTCGCCCAGCACGCGCCTGTAGTCGGCCTCGAGCGCCTCCTGCGGCGGCGGCAGCGACGGACCCTGCGGATTGTAAACGAGGTTGAGCACGAGGCCCGAGCCGTCGCGGCCGTAGCCGAGCGCGTTGAGCTGTTGCAGGGCGCGGATCGATTTCGCGAACACGCCCTGGCCGCGCTGGCGGTCGACATTGTCCTCGAGATAACACGGCATCGAAGCGACCACTTCGACCTGCCCGTGTGCAAGGAATGCGGCGAGGTCTTCCTGGCCCGGCTCTTCCAGAATGGTGAGATTGCAGCGATCCATCACACGCACATCAAGCGCGCGGGCCCGGGTCACCAGCCGCCGGAAGTGCGGGTTGAGCTCGGGGGCGCCGCCGGTGATGTCGAGGGTCGGGATGCGGCGGCGCTCCAGGAAAGTGAGCGCGATGTCGGCAACATCGGCACCCATTTCCTCGGTGCGGTGCGGGCTCGCATCGACATGGCAATGCACGCAACTCTGGTTGCAGCGGTAGCCGACATTGAGCTGCAGCGTATCGAGCCGCCCGCGGCGGATCG
The DNA here is from genome assembly GCA_963850705.1 of uncultured Alphaproteobacteria bacterium. Lineage (GTDB taxonomy): Bacteria > Pseudomonadota > Alphaproteobacteria > Rhizobiales > Xanthobacteraceae > VAZQ01. Next base: position 47,175 of record CAWKMR010000072.1, read on the forward strand.
GCGGGAACGGGATCTGTTCCAGGAGCGGCAGGGTCTCACGCATACGCGCCAGTCTAGTGAAGTCCGCGCGTGCCGTCCTACGTCTCGATGAATCGGACAACCAAATGTGAAGAGGGCTACTTCGCGATCGCGGGCGCGGCGATGGCGGTTCCATCGTCGATGCCGATCCGTCCGAAGCCCGGCAGTTTCAGAGCGGGATGGCGCAGGTCGAGGCCGGCGACCAGCCCGAGCATATTCATTTCGATCCCTTCGACCCATCCGGCCTTGACGCCGAAGACGCCGAACAGCGAAAGCTCGACGCCGGTGCGACTGTCGGTGAGGCCGGCGTAGACGCCGTCCCGGAAATCCTTGCCGACGGCGTTCGGCGGCAGCGTGGCTGCCAATTCGGGCACGGCGCGCAGCACTGCCGCGATGAAGGTGTTGCTGTTCGGCCCCGGCCACATCCGGTAGTCGCCATTGTTGCGATAGCGGTAGGCCTCGATGGCGCTGCGCACTTTCGGGATCAGCGCCTGCGCGGCCGCGCCTTTGGCATCGACGAGCACGCGCGGGACGTCGCCGTACCAGCGCCCGTCCGGCGCCCAGGCGTTCATGCGCACCGGATTGCCCCAGCCGACGACGTCGTAGCGGCTCCAGGTGGTCGCGCCCTCAGGCTTGTACACGATCCAGCTATGGACGGAGAAAATGCCCTTCCAGCGGCCGGTACGGCCGGAGAAGATAAGCAGGCGCGCCTCGCGATCCGCACCGGCTTCCGGCAGCATCCCGACGCTTTCCCAGTTGGCGGTCCGGAAATTCTCCGGATGGTCGTCCAACGAATGGACGACGGCATGCGCGGCGAGCGGAAGGATGAAAAGGACGGCCAGGCCGATGAGAAGCATGCGAAGCGTGCTGATGCGCATGGAGGGGATGATGCGTGTCGTTCCGACGGAAATATGGCGTCGGTACCCGCTACCGCAAATGACAATGATGTAATGTCACAGCCGCGCTTGAAGGATTACCGAAGCCGATTCCCGCTCACCGTGAGATTGGCGTAGCGTTCCGCGCCGCCGCGCATCAGGTCGCCGGTGACGATCCGCTTGCGGTCCATGCCGACGATGGCGCCACGCTTCACGTCGGCGATCATGTTATTGGCGATCAGCGCGGTCCCGGCGCCGGTCGAAACCGAAACGCCGATGCCGATGTCGGCCGTGCGCACCACATTGCCGGTGGCGGCGACGTCCCGCAGGTGCTGACCCCAGCCGAGGATCATGCCGGCGGTGGGCGCGTTCTCGATCACGTTGCCGGTCACCGCGGTGTCGGCTTCGACCGCGATGCCGATGCCGGCGCCATCGCCCGGATCGGTGCCGGCCGGCCGCTTCGGCAACAGGTTGCGGATGATGTTGCCGGTCACGCTCGCGAGCCGGCCGCCCTGGTTGAAATTGGTGATCGAGACGCCGATCGCCGCGCCGTCGATGGTGTTGTTCGCGACCAGCGCGCCCTCGAAGCCGAACTCCGCATAGATCGCGACCTCGCGGACATCGGTGATGCTGTTGCCTTCGATCTGGAAGTTGGAGGCGGCGTTGCCGCGCACCGCCGAGAACGCGCAATTGCGAATGCGATTTCCGCGCACGATCACATTGGCGGCGCGGAATACGTTGATCGCGTTGCCGTACTGGCCGGAGCCGCCGGCTCGATTGTCGATCGCCTCGATCCGGTTGTCGACAACGATGGTGCCGTCGTCGCCGGCCTGGCCACGCCAGACCTGGATGCCGTTATTGCCCGCACCGGAAATCGTGTTGCGCGCGATCAGGAGCGCGCGGGCGTCGAAGGAATGGATCGCCACGTCGGCGCTATCGGTCAGGATCGTATCGACGATCTCGCCGCCGACCGCGGTGCAGGCAATGCCGGTGCCGCCGGCGCCCACGATTTCGCAGTCGGCGATCCTGATGCGGCGGACGTTCTCGACATGGAGGAGGCCGCGCCGGTCGGGCAGGCGCGCGCGCTGTCCGTCAAGGACCAGGCCCGACAGCGTCACATACTCCGTGCCGGATGAACTGATCAGCGATGCACTGCCGCTGAGGATGAGCTTGGTCGCGCCGCGCACGCCGACGAGCTGCGCGTTGGCGGGGAGCCGCAGATTGCCGACGCGATAGCTGCCGGGCGCGATTGCAAGCGGCGTGCGGTTGCGCGCAGTCTCGTCGATGGCGCGCTGGAACGCTTGGCTCTGGTCGTCGGCGCTGCCGGGACGCAGTCCGAACTGCGCGCCGTCGACGCCAAATGCGCCCCTAGTAGGCGAAGAGACCGGCGAGGGGGCCGCGACGGCCGGCGAAACGCTTGCCGCTGCGGCGGTTCCCAGGATGAGAAATCGGCGACGATCCATGGTCATGGTACGGCCTCCGATCCACGACGCGCGTCGCGGGCACATCGCGATCACATGCCATGGGTGCAAGCGCGGGCGGCGCGAAATCCTCGGCCTTGGCTAACGTAAACGCGGTTAACGGCTAGTGTCCCAATTCCGAAGTTCGCACTAATGTGCGGCGGCCTCGTATGCGAACTTCGGAATCGAAGGACACTAGCGACGTATTAGTTCTAGTGCGGCTTAGGTTCAGAAGTCCGCAATCTGGACTCGCGGCAACTATGTTGCGGACTTCTGAACCGCCGCACTAGTGCGCGCCCCGGCGATCGCCGCAAGAACGATGGCTTCCCCGGCACGCAGAAGCTGGTCGAAGGTTAACGGTGCACGGCGAGCGCCCCGCGCCGCGCGGACCCTGGGCACATGCACGAAGGCCGCGACCTTCGGTCCGTGCGGGCGACGCGCCGCCTCGGACGCGCGCCAGCAGAGATAGTTGCAGAGATAGCGGCCGGCGTCGTGGGAGAGGGCCGCCTTCACGCCCGCCGATCGCGCCGCTTTGACCAGCCGTTGGGTGGGCGCCCGCAGCGCCAACGTCGCTGCCGCGCCCGCTACGATTGTACCAGTCCGGGGCCGGCGACCCCCTGCATCGGGAACAATGCGGCTGACGGCATTGCGCGCGCGGGTCTCAATCCGCACGTGGCGCGTGCGGCCCGCAAGCCCGAACATCACCCATACATCGGGCTTTGTGCGCGCCAGCAGAGCCGGCAATTCGCGGTCGACCAATTCATAGCTGGTGGGGAACACGTGCGACGTGCGCCGTACGCCGCCGCGCGCGAGCTGGCGGCTGCGGGCCAGTTTTTCGACCAGGCGTCCGGTCGGATTGAACGGTGCGCCTGGAAAAGGACCAAATCCGGTGAGGAGGATGTTCATGGACGTTTCTTTGGGCTGCCAGTCGTAAACGCCGCACCAGCCTTTTGCGTAGACCGCCGGAAAGGTTCTACCCGCATCGCAATCAAGGAACCACCATACCAGTGTATCGCATCGGCGATTTCGCAAGCGGGGCGCTTGATGTTGCCGCAGGATCCAGAGCGTGAGGCCATTGCGCGCAGCATCGCCACGGTGCTGATGGCGCATCAGATCAAGCGGATGGGTCAGGTTCATCCTGAAACCCTGCTGACAGAAATCGGCGCGCTTGCCGGCTTCGCCGTGCAGATGTCGATCCGCAAGTCCGTGATCGAGCGTAAACAGCTCGATCCGGACACGATCCTGGTCGAGGTCGCCACCAAGAACGACGAGGTCTACTACTTCAGCGATCTCCTGAACTGGATGCTATTCGAGAACATGGACGAGCCTCCCTACAGCGTCTGGGCTTATGTATCGGCCGTGGTGCCGCACGAGTACCGGCTGTTGCTGCCGGACATGTCCGAAATCGTCAGCCACGCCGCACGATCAATCGGGACCAGGCTGTTCGGCGTGCCGCGGTTGCCGCGTGAGCACATGCCGCAAAAAATGCCGCGCGCTGCGCTCGAGGAGCATTGGCGATTTGTGCGCGCGGAACTCGATGCTTCCGGCCGCGATGCGTCGGAATGGCCCTACGATGTCGCCGCCGCTGCGCAATGGCAGATGCTGACCGGCCGCGATGCGCTTGATCTGCCGCTGGCGGCTCGCATCGTGATGGAGGCGGCAATCCCAATGTCGAAGGTCGATCCGCGTACGATCATCGGCGCGTGACCCCGCTCAGCGCTTTCCCGTCCGCACCAGCACGGCGAGCTTGCCTTGCTCGGATTCCTTGGCGGCGGTCGCGCGTGCGAAGACGAACAACTGCTCCGGCGTCTCGATCCGGCAGGGCGCGTCGCGCGTCTTGATGCAGAAGCGGGCGCGGGTGGCTTCGTCGGCGTCGTTGGAATCGATCGCCGTCACAAAGTAAACCCCGTCCGCGACCTTGCGTGCCAGTGCGTAGAAGTAGGGGCGAAGCGGACGCTGCGCCCGCGCCTGCACGATCAGGTCGCGGCCTTCATAAGGGTGGACGGTGAAATCGCTGACCTCGACCGGCCGGCCCCGGGCGGCGTAGCGCTTGCCGGCCCATTGGAATTGATACGTCCGAGGATTGCGGTTGCCGCCGTCCTGCACGTCGTAAAGATGGAGCTGCCCCCCGTCGCCCAGGAATCCCTTGGCATCGCTCAGGATGGGCTCGGTGGAGCTGACACACGCTCCCGCGGCAAGACAGAGGATTGCCGCCAGCAGCGGAGCGAGCGGCCTTGCGTGATTTCGCGTCATTTTTTCAAGAAAATTCAGATGCATAGGCCCGTCTGATCGGATTTTTCTGGCGGCATCATGTCCGGCTTTGAACTTTCCGAGTGTGTCGCCCGACTATTTATGTATCATTGCCTCTCGGTGGGGGCGGCGGAGGGACTGATGGGTCGGCATTCGCTGGCGGCGGCCGTTTTGGCTGCCTCCATCCTCGCTATTTTTGGCAACACCCCCACACAAGCTCAAGACCTGCAGTGGCAGGTCGAAAACCCGTTCCGGTTCTTCAAGAGTACGCGCTCGTTCGCCTTGCACGAGGCCGCCTATAACGCGGCCCGCGGCAAAGGCGAGATGCCACGCGACGTGGTCTGGCGCACCGAGCGCCGCCTCAATGACCCGGATTGCCGGGATTCGTCGTCGCCCGACCGTTGCGCCGCGACGGCGGGCAAGCGCTATCAGCAGAGCCGGCTCGGCTGGGCGGCGCAGACACTGAACGACACCTGTTACGACCGCAATTCGCGGCCGCGCCGCTACAACGCCCAGTGCGAACGCACGTATTCCTGGGGCAAGGCGCGCGAGGACTATGTGCTGCCCGAGGCGCACACCGTCACGATCTGGATCTCGCCCGAGAAGCTCGAAGGCGTGACCGGCGACTGCAACTGGTCGTGGCGCGCGCGCCGCGAAGGTGGCAAGGCCGAGACCAAGAAGCAGGCCTGCGCCAACAAGCTCACCATCGCCCGCGTTCCCTATTCGCGCGACGCTGCGGTGTCGGGCGTCTCGGTCGCCGTCACGCTGCCGGGTGGCAGTCAGCTCTCCGAGCGCGACGTGGTGGTGGAGGATGTTTTCATTGTCGCGCTCGGCGACTCCTTCGCCTCCGGCGAAAGCAATCCCGACCGGCCGGTTCAATTCAGCCCGTCGCGGGAGATGGTCTACGACCCGACTTTGCTGCAGGACGAGGTCGCGACGGGACCGCAACCCGAAATCCCGCCGGTAAAGGGGTTCGGGCTATCGTCGGGCGATCCGCAGCTCAATCCGAAGGTGCTGCCGCGCCGGCTGATGGAAGATGAACTGGCCGAGCAATTCCTGCGGCTGTCGTCGCCGGAATTCCGTACCTATTTCGATCGTGCGCAGGCGCAGTGGCTGAGCAATGATTGCCACCGCTCGCAATACGGCTATCCGGTCCGCGTCGGCCTCCAGCTTGCGCTGGAGAACCGCCACCGCTCGATCACGTTCGCGACCTTCACCTGCTCCGGCGCCGAGGTCGCGCACGGCCTGTTCCTTGAAATGGATCCGCGCCAAGGCTTCAGCGAGCCGAACGGCAAGAAGGTCCGCGCGCAGCTCGATCAGCTGACCGATCTCCTGTGCCGCGGCAACCAGCGGCAGCAGGCGGCCTATACGCTGCCGATATACGCCACCGGCAGCACCTCGATCGCGCCGCAGCGGGTCACCATGAACTGGTGTCCGCCCGGCCAGCGCAAGCGGCCCGTCGACCTGGTATTGATGTCGGTCGGCGGCAACGACGTCGGTTTCGGCGGCCTCGTCGCCTATTCCCTGACCGAGAGCGCGTCCGACTTCGCGCCGATTGCGGCCTGGATCGGCTCTTCGATCCGCTTCAGTCCGCAGGTCTCGCGTGTCTATCTGGATGTGCTCGACGAGCGGATGAAGGCGCTCAAGGACGCGCTGCATCAGGGCTTCGGCATCGAGCCGTCGCGCGTGCTGCAGACGACGTACGAGCCGATCCAGTTCGACGAGACCGGCGCGCTCTGCGGTTCGCAGCCGACGCTCGGGCTCGATGTGCACCCGGGCCTGCAACTGCATCGTGGGCGGCTGAAGGAGACTGCCGATTTCCTCGGCGATTTCCTCGGGCGGCTTGAATGCATTTCCGGCAAGGGTCGCAATTGTCCCGCCAACCTGGCGACCGGCGCGTCAGGCACCGGCTTTCATCTGATCACCGATCATGTGCCCGAGTTCACCCGGCGCGGCATGTGCGCGCGCGATCCGAAGCGTGCGCTTGCGGACGGCGTCAACATGCGCGTTCCGCGCCGTCCCCCGGGAGCAGATGAGTTCCGCCCGTATTCGCCGGCGGCGACGCTGCCCTATGCGCGCCACTGGCGGCTATTCCGCACGCCCAATGACGCGTTCCTGACCGCGCATACGCATCGCGAAGGCGTGTCGCTATTCGACATCCTGCAGCCGGCCTATGCGGGCCTCTACAGCGGCGCGATCCACCCGACCGCGGAAGCGCACGCCATCGTCGCGGACTATGTGATCCGCCACGCGCGCGGCGTTGTCGACAAGGGGACCCCGGCACGTGCGGCCGCGGCGCAGTGAGCGCCGCGACGCCTTAAGAGGCAGCAATGAGTAAGCGGGCACGATCATTCCGGAGCGATCTTGAATTTCGCCTCACCGATGGTCAGCGCGGTGAAGAGCTTCCCGGGATCACTGACCTTGTCGACCGAGCATTCCCACTTGTCGCGATGGATGACACCATTCGCGTCGAGCACGGCGGGATCCTGCTTGTCGCACTGCGGGAGATGGAGGAACGTCTCGTTGCCCTTGCGGGTTACGAAGAGATAGCCGTAGGCATGCTTGTTGTCGTCCGGCTTGGCCTGCGCGACCATGACGCCGTTGCCGACGTCGTGGAACGAGATCGGCAATACGGTCTTGCCGCGGGTGAGTTCGTAGGTGCCATCGGACAGTTTCTTCACCGTCATTGGTCCCTGTTTCCGGAATTGGCCTTTGCCGACATGTTCGAACATGACGTAACGCCCGCCGTCGCCAAGCGTTGCGACGGCTGAGGAAGCAGGGAACACCGGCTGTTCCGACGTGAAGCAGCCTGACAACAGGACACTCAATGCTGCGACGAGCGGCGGCATGAACTTGCGCATGATGGAACCGTCCCTCGATCCGCTCGCGGAAACGCAAGCCAAGCCGATCAGGTCACGGAATATTGTCGCTTTCGGGACGCGTTCCGGCGAAGATCGTCACACCTTCCGGCGACAGGTGCGATTGGAACGCGGTCCACGGCACGAACACGGTGTAGGGGCCTTCTGCATAAGCGCCGACGGCATAAGGCGAATAGTGGAAGGTCAGACCCGAGCTCTTGCCGGCTTCGGTCGACGGCGCGAGCGAGATCGGTCCGATCTTGAGCAGCAATGGCTGGATGCCGTCGGTAATGAATTGATCGAGCCCGGCGAGCCGTTCCGGCGTCAGTTTCTCCTTCGGAATGTCGACATTGATGGCGTCGCGCGAAAGCTTCTCGGCGGCGACCGCGACGCGCGCGACCTGCGCGAGCGCTTTCAGCGTCGGACCGTTGTCGGCAGTCTCGCGGAACAACGGCCGGATGTTCGTGCGTCGGCGCCCGTCGCGATCCCAGAGGATGGTATCGAGGTTTGAATTGGGGTGCGCGCCGCCGGTGAAGGAGCCGTCGTCGCGCAGGACGCTGACATAGCGCCCGGCAACCAAGCGCAAGTCGTAGGAGCGCTCGAACGTCCAGCGTTGGCCGTCGCGGAAGAGCGTCGGCTCGTCGCGGTGCGCCTTCGCCGCTTCGGTGCGGTTGCGTTCGGCCCAGCGTTTGCCCTCGGCGAGGCTGTCCTCAAACAGGCCGGGAAATTTTCGCAGCGCCGGGTCGACCGTCACGGTGACTTCGACTGCCTTGGTTTTGATCGAGATCTGCGGCTTGGTCTCGGCATGGGCGACGGCAACCACAAGGATTGAAGCAAGAATTCCAAATCCGACTTTCATCGTCATTCCTTCATTCCGCCGCCTGCGCGTGTCCGAGCCGCGTGTTCAGCGATTTGAGCAATCCTTCCGCGGCCTCCGCAATCACCGTGCCGGGCGGGAAGATCGCTTCGACGCCGGCGCGCTTGAGCGCATCGTAGTCCTGCGGCGGCACCACGCCGCCGACCACGATCATGATGTCGCCGCGGCCCAGCCGTTCGAGCTCGGCCTTCAGCTCGGGAATATGGGTGAGGTGGGAGGCGGCGAGCGTCGAGATACCGACAATGTGGACGTCGCTCTCGACCGCCTGCCGCGCCGCTTCCTCCGGCGTCGCGAACAATGGTCCGATGGCGACGTCGAAGCCGAGATCCTCGAAAGCCGACGCAATCACCTTCTGGCCGCGGTCGTGGCCATCCTGCCCGGTCTTGGCGACCAGGATGCGCGGGCTCCGGCCTTCGGCCTCGGCAAAAGCCGCGGTGAGCTTGCGCATGCGCTCGACCGCCTCCGACACGCCGGCTTCGCGCCGGTAGATGCCGGAGGTCGCCTTCACTTCGGCCTGATGCCGGCCGTAGACCTGTTCGAGCGCGGCGGAGATCTCGCCGACCGTGGCGCGGGCGCGCGCGGCGTCGATCGCGAGCGCCATGAGGTTCTCGTTGCCGCCGCCGGCGGTGCGCGTCAGAGCGGCCAGCGTCTGCGCGACCGCTTCGGGGTCGCGTTCGCGCCGGAGTTTGGCAAGCTTCTCGATCTGCGATTGCCGCACGGCAGCGTTGTCGACTTTGAGCAGGTCGATCGCCTTGTCGTGGTCGGGGCGGTGGCGATTCACGCCGACCACCGCCTGAAGGCCTCCGTCGATGCGCGCCTGCGTGCGCGCGGCCGCTTCCTCGATGTGCATCTTGGGCACGCCAGCCTCGATCGCCTTGGCCATGCCGCCGAGCTCCTCGACCTCGTGGATATGGGACCATGCGCGCTTCGCGAGGTCGGCGGTCAGGCGCTCGACATAGAATGAGCCGCCCCAGGGATCGATGGTCCGCGTCGTACCGGATTCCCGTTGCAGCAGAAGCTGCGTGTTGCGTGCGATGCGCGCGGAAAAATCGCTCGGCAATGCGAGCGCTTCGTCGAGCGCGTTGGTGTGCAGCGATTGCGTGCCGCCTTGCGTCGCCGCCATCGCCTCGATGCATGTGCGCACCACGTTGTTGAATACGTCATGCGAGGCGAGCGACCAGCCCGAGGTCTGGGTATGCGCCCGCAGCATCAGCGAGCGTTCCGTTTTCGGCTCGAACGGCTTCATCAGCTTCGCCCACAATATGCGTGCGGCGCGCTGCTTCGCCACTTCCATGAAGAAGTTCATGCCGGCGTTCCAGAAGAACGACAGCCGCGGCGCGAAGCGGTCGACGTCGAGACCGGCGGCGAGTCCGGCACGGACATATTCGACGCCATCGGCCAGCGTATAGGCGAGCTCGAGGTCGCAGGTCGCGCCGGCCTCCTGCATGTGATAGCCGGAGATCGAGATCGAATTGAACTTCGGCATCCGCTCCGCCGTATAGGCGAAGATGTCGGAGACGATGCGCAGCGACGCCTTTGGCGGATAGATGTAAGTGTTGCGCACCATGAATTCTTTGAGGATGTCGTTCTGGATGGTGCCGTTGAGCTTGTCCTGCGGCACGCCCTGCTCCTCGGCGGCGACCACGTAGCTCGCCAGCACCGGCAGTACCGCGCCGTTCATGGTCATCGACACGCTCATATCGTCGAGCGGGATGCCGTCGAACAGCGTCTTCATGTCGTGGACGGAATCGATCGCAACGCCAGCCATGCCGACGTCGCCGGCGACGCGCGGATTGTCCGAGTCGTAGCCGCGATGCGTCGGCAGATCGAACGCGACCGAGAGGCCTTTCTGTCCGGCGGCAAGGTTGCGCCGGTAGAAGGCATTGGATTCCTCCGCCGTGGAGAAGCCGGCATATTGCCGGATGGTCCAGGGCTGCGTGACATACATCGTGGGGTAGGGGCCGCGCAGGAACGGTGCGAGGCCGGGATAGGTGTCGAGGAAGTCGAGGCCGGCGAGATCGTCCGGGCCGTAGGCCGGCTTCACCGCGATGCCTTCGGGCGTGAGCCAGGGCGCAGTGGAGGAAGGGCCGCGTTGAGCTGCCCCCTTTCTGAAGTCGACTTCGGCAAAATTCGGAATGCCGCTCGCCATGCTGCTCACGCGTTCGCCGTGCCACATTGCTGATTTGTCATTATATCAGGTGTCGGCGCGAGGGTCGTCGCCCACGCAATGCCGCTTTTGCCGGTCGCGATCAAGCCGGGCGTCCTTTGATCTTGGCGAGATGTTCTTCGCGCAACGCAATCATCTCCTCGATCTCGCGCGCTTCACTGCGGCCGCGCTGTGGAAACCGCGTCTCCGAGACGATGTCGATCAGGCGCTGCCTGAGGTAGCGAATGCTGCCAAGAAGGATGATGACGCAAACGATGACGATCAGAACGACGCCGAAGAAGTCGCCGAGGATGATTCGCCAGAGGATGAGTCCGGCAATCACAACGCCTGCCGCGATAAGCGTGCGCCGCACCCACTCGGCGCCGCGCTGATATATCGCATAGCGCTCCCGCAAGATCGCGAGTTCGTGTTCGATCTTGGCGATTTCGGCGGTGCTGTCGCTCATGCCGATGTAGTATAACCTCCGGCGAGTCTGATTTCACTTCGTTCCGGTGGAACTCTGGCGATGAACGAAACCTTGCCGCCCAACCGGCAATTCGCCGCTGCCAATGCGGACCCTGACGAGTTCGTCAGCTTGCCGGGTTGGCTCTATCACGACAATGAATTCTTCGCGCACGAGGCCGAGCGCGTATTCCGACCATCGTGGCAAGTCGTCTGCCACGTCAACGATATCCCGCAGCCGGGCGACTATCACACCTTCGATTTCCTCAACGAGGCGATCATCGTCATTCGCGGCGACGACGGCGTCGTGCGGGCGTTCCACAATGTCTGCCGGCATCGCGCATCGCGGCTGGTCGACGGACCATCCGGTCATTGCAATCTGCGGCTGACTTGCCGCTATCACGCCTGGAGCTACGACCTGCGCGGCCGGCTCGCGGGCATCCCGTTCCGCGACACCTTCGTCGGGCTTGATCCCGCCGAGCACGGCCTCGCACCGGTACAGCACGAGATCTATCACGGCTTCATCTTCGTGCGTCTCGCCGGAAAGGGGCCGTCGGTCGCGGAGATGATGGCGCCCTACGAGCACGAGATCGCCGCATACCGCATGGAAGACATGGTGCCGCTCGGTCGCGTCACGCTTCGCCCGCGCGCGGTGAACTGGAAGAACATCGCCGACAACTATTCCGAACTCATTGCACATCAACGTTGCGCATCCGGGGCTGACGCGGCTGTTCGGCAAGGGCTACGGCATCGAGGCGCGCGAGTGGGTCGACAAGATGTGGGGCACCTTGCGCGATCAGCCGTCGTCCAACCGTTCCGAGCGCATGTACCAGCAGGTGCTGCCACGTGTGGCGCATCTGCCGAAGGAGCGGCAGCGCCTGTGGATTTATTTCAAGCTCTGGCCGAATGTCGCCTTCGACATCTATCCCGATCAGGTCGACTTCATGCAGTTCCTGCCGCAGACGGCAACCACGACCATGATTCGCGAGATCGCCTATGTGCATCCGGACTCGCGGCGGGAGATGAAGGTGGCCCGCTATCTCAACTGGCGCATCAACCGGCAGGTCAACAAGGAAGACACCGCGCTGATCAACAGCGTGCAGCAGGGTATGACCTCGTCGAGCTACGACGTCGGTCCGCTCGGTTCCACGGAAGTGTGCCTGCGCGGCTTCGCGCGCAAATACCGCGCCTTGATGCCGGTCGTGCGCAACCGGCAGCCGCCGGCGCCGGGCTGGAGCAAACAGCCGGCTTAGTGCCGCGAATGCGGCGCGCCTTATTGTGCCCTCTCCCCTTGAGGGGGAGGGCAATTCGGTTGTGCGTCGACAAGAATGGGTGAGGGGTGCTTGTTGCGTGCGCGCTTCGCGCGCAACCCCTCACCCAACTGTCCTTTGCGGCAACATCATCTTGCCCTCTCCCTCAAGGGGAGAGGGCATATCAACAAGCGTCGCCGTTGTAGCTACACAGCCTGCAACCGCGGGAATAGCCGCAGCGCATTATCGCGCGTGACCGCGCGCAGATCGGCCTCGCTCATGCCGAGATCGAGCAGCGCGTTGACCGTGTCCGATACCTGGATGAACGGGTAGTCGCTGCCGAGCAGGAGCTGCGTGATCGGCATGTAGCTCCGCGCCGCGCCGAAATTCCATGGATCTGACGCCTGCGCGGTGTCGAAATAGAGCTTCTTGATCTCAGCCCACGGTCCGTTCGGCAGCTTCGAGGCGATCGTCTTGCTTTCGTGTGCATGGCGCACGACGCGCCCGACCTGTGGGATCAGCGCACCGCCGGAATGGCAGAAGATGTATTTGATATCGGGGAAGCGCGTGAGTGTCCCGGTGTAGAGCAGGTTGGTGACCGCGCGCGCGGTGTTGAACTGGTATTCGATGGTCGGCCCCGGCACGTCCGGCAGGATGCCGACGCAGCAGGCCGGCATGTTCGGATGGAAGAACACGGTCGCCTTGCGCCGGTTCAGCTCCTCGAACACCGGATCGAAATGCGGATTGCCGGGATAGCGGTTGCCGTAGCTAGTCAGGAGATTGATGCCGTCGGCCTTGAGCGTGTCGAGAGCATATTCCATCTCGCGCAGGCTGCCGTCGATGTCGGCCAGCGGCAGCGTCGCCATCAGCCCGAAGCGGCCCTTGTGGTCGCGCACCAGGGAGGCGCCGTATTCGTTGGTGTAGCGCAGCATGCTGCGCGTGCCTTCGACGTCGTCAAACTTCAGTCCGGGCTGCGAGATCGAGAGCATCGCGGTCTGGATGCCGTTCTTGTCGAGCTGCTCGAGCGAGCGCTGCGGCGTCCATTGGGCAACGCCGGTCGACCCGGGCGTGACACCGGCGGCAAGGCGCTCGCCGACGTATTTCGGCGGCAGCATGTGGTGGTGCACGTCGATGCGCTGTGGATTCGCCTGCGCCGAGGCTTTGCCGCCGGTCAGCGCCGCCGCGCCCACGGCCGCAGCGCCGGACAGGAATTTGCGCCGTGAGATGCCGCACTGGCAGCCTGCGCTATGCAAAGCGTGCGATGGGGCGGCGCTTACCGGTTCGGCGCTGAATGGATTGAATTGCATTCTTCTCCTCCCGCGATTGCCTGCGATGCTAGCACAGGGCTGCGGGCTGGAAACATTCAGCCCTTGGCCTGCTCGAACGGCGCAGCGAGTCGCACGGGTGTGAGCGGCTCACAGGTCACCGCCGCCGGCAGGTTCGCCGGAAGCGTGACCCGTGGCACATCGAGCACCGGCACATCCGAAACGCCGGGATATTCGCTGGCGCCGATCAGCGCCTCCTTCTTGTCGGCAAGCGCACGCTCGCGCGCCGTGCGCGCTGCCGCCACCTTCTTCTGGATCAGTCCCTGTTCGAGCGCGGTGGGAAGGCCGCCGGTCGCTTCAATCTCCTGGAACAGGGTCCAGGCCGCGCGGCAGAGCTTCTCAGTCAGATCTTCGCTCCAGCCGGCGCCTGCGGTGGGGTCGGCGACATGCGCGACACCGGTCTCTTCCAGCAGGACAAGCTGCGCGTTGCGTGCCACACGGCGTGCAAAGCGATCGGGCAGGCCGCGGGCGGCGGTGAACGGCAGCACCGCGATCGCGTCGGCGCCGCCGACGCCGGCGGAAAACACGGCGATGGTCGCCCGCACGATGTTCACGTAGGCGTCGTCGCGGGTCATCGACCGCCACGCGGTTTCCGCCTCGATCGCCGCGGGCGCCGGCGTGAGTCCGCAACTTTCCTCGACGCGCTGCCACAGCCGCCGCAGTGCGCGGAATTTCGCGATGGTCAGGAACTGATCGGCGTCGGCGGTCAGCCGGAACGCGATCATGCGGCGCGCCGCGTCGAGCGCGATGCCGCCAGCCTCGAAAGCGCGCAGATAGGCGACGGCGGCGGCAAGTGCGAAGGCAAGCTCCTGCGCCTCGCTGCCGCCGGCATCGTGCACGACCCGGCCGTCGGCCGCGGCGAATGGGCCCTTGAATCCGCGCTTGAAAAGATCGGCGGCGATTGCCGCGATGCGCGGCGGTCGCTCGCGCCAGGGTCCCGACGATCGTCCGTGCAGCGCGAACGCGCCGAGGGGATCGAGGCCGAAGCGGATGTCGACGGCGGCCGGTGACAATCCATGCCGCTTGACCAATCCGGCGAGCGTCACAGGAAATTCGGGTGCCAGCGGACTGAATTCGAGTGAGATGGTGATGCCGGCATCCAAGTGCACACCGGCGAGCGCGCGTTCGATGGCATCCGACGTTCGGTGCAAGCCCGTAGCCATGCGCGCCGATGGCGCCGGCGGGAATCAACACCAGCCCGTCCGCACCGTTGTCGAGCTCGTGCAGGACTTCCGCATTGCAGGCGTCCGGGTCGGGATGGTCGATGCGCGCCATGACCTGCCAGCGCGCGCCGGGAGCGCGTCCCGCAATTGGCGCCGCGTCAGCCGCGCGCGGATAGAGCGGCTCGATAGTCAGGCCGTCGGCGGTCCGGCTCTCTAATCGTTCGAAGGGCGCACCCTTCAAGACGCCATCGACCAGCTTGCGCCACTGCTCATAGGTCGCCGCCGGAAAATCAGCGGCCAGAGGGAGGTGATCGGGCGCGTCGGTCATCGGACGAAAATGGCACGTCAATGGATGCGGGCCAACTAACGCGGCGGCAATCTTTCGATTCCCGTCGCATCGATCCTGGCCAGAGCATCCTTCACGCGAACGCCGGCGATCTGGCGATCTGGTGCGATATCGGCCAACGGGACCAGTACAAAGGCGCGTTCGAACACCCGTGGGTGCGGCAAGGTCAGGGCAGGGTCGTTCACGGTGACGTCGTCATAGGCGATGATGTCGATGTCGAGCGGCCGCGGGCCCCAGCGGCGCTCCTTGGCGCGGTCGCGGCCGAACGCGCTGTTCGACCGCCTGGACGCGTGTCAGCAAATCATGCGGGCTCAATGTGGTTTCGATGGCCGCGCAACAATTGATGAACGGCGGCTGGTCCTTCACGCCCCAGGGTGGCGTCAAATAGGAACGTGAGCGGGCGATCAGGCTTACGTCAGCGCCGGTGCAGAGCATCGTCAGCGCATTCCGGAATGTGTCGCGCACATCGCCGACATTGCCGCCCAGCGCGATCAGTGCCTCAGACATTGCTATGACCCTTGGCCTTGGCGCTTGCGGACGATCGTCACACCGACATCAGAGAAAGTGGCGGCGACCGGTGCGTGCGGCTTGTGCACCGTCACGCGGGCCGACGTGACCGCGGGAAACGCGGTGAGAACCGCATCGGCGATCGCGCCGGCCGCCGCCTCGACCAGCCGGTAGCGCTGCGCGCAGAACGTCCGGCTTGCGACGTCGACCACCTGATCGTAGCCGACGGTGTCGGCGATCCGGTCCGAACGCGATGCCTGGGTGAGATCGATGTCGAGAACCAGGTCGATATAGAAGGTCTGCCCGACCGTGGCCTCATGCTCCATCACGCCGTGAAACGCGTGGAGCGCCAGGCCGGTGACATAGACGAAATCCGTCATTTCTCCCTCTCGATCGCGGCGGCAACCTTGAGCGCCTGCACGGTCTCGGCGACGTCGTGCACGCGCACGATAGCCGCGCCGCTCGCGACCGCAATCAGGTGACTGGCGATCGATCCGCCGATCCGGCGGTCGGGCGGGGCAGAGGAGACGGAGTCGATGAAGCGCTTGCGCGATGCCCCGACCAGGAGCGGGAGTCCGAACGTCTTCAGCTCCGCCAGCCGGGAGAGGGCGATGATGCTTTGTTTCGGCGTCTTGCCGAAGCCGATGCCGGGATCGAGCACGATATTGTCGCGCGCAATGCCGGCACGGTCGGCGATCGCGAGCGAACGGGTGAAGAACGCCGCGATGTCGGCCATGATATCGATTGCCGGATCGGCGGCCTCGCGATTGTGCATCACGATCACCGGCACGCCGCGCTCCGCGACCACGCGCGCCATGTCGCCATCGCGCTGCAGGCCCCAGACGTCGTTGGCGATGGCGGCTCCGGCATCGAGCGCCCAGGCAGCGACCGTCGCCTTCATGGTGTCGATCGACACCGGAATGCCGAGCCCCAGCACCGTGGGCAGGATCGGTTCGAGCCGCCGCCGCTCTTCGTCGGCAGAGACCGCGACCATGCCGCCATAGGGGCGGGTCAATTCCGCGCCGATATCGAGAATGTCGGCGCCCTCCGCCACCAGCGTCCGGGCATGGTCGATGGCGCGCTCGGGATCGAGGAAGCGGCCGCCATCGGAGAAAGAGTCCGGCGTCACGTTGAGCACGCCCATCACGACCGGACGGCCGAGCGCCAACAGCCGCGCAAGCGGGTGGGATGCGTCGGCATCGGCGCGCACAGCTTTGGAACTCGGCGAATGGATCTGGCTCACGCGGTCGCTTTGCGCCGCCGCGGGGAGGGGTGTCAAGGTACGCGCAGCATCGCACGCCCAGCCCAGCCGGGCGCAGGCGGCAACGCAAGCAATCTCAGCGGCTTATTTCTTATAGGTGATCTTCAGCGGGAGCTTCTTCGCCTCGTCGATCCAGCGCACGACGAGCTTCGACGACGGCAGCAGGCGGACCAGCTTTTTCCTCCGGTTGGCCTCGGCCATGGCGCTGACCAGGTTCTCCGGCTTGCGGTAGCGCAGCTCCCGCACGGTATCGACGCCGACCTCGCGCAGCAGCACGACATAGCCCGGGCCCATGCCCTTGATGCGCAGGTGATCGCAGGCGTTGGCGAACATCAGAAGCCGCTTCTCGTTGATCTCGGTCCTGGAGGACAGGAGCTTGCGGCCCCTTGGACTCTTGGCGTCCTCAAGCAGCCGCTCCGTGGTGCGGATGCCAATGGATTTGAGCGACTTGATCTCGTCCACATCGAGCCCCTCGATGTGGGTGAGCGGATACGACATTGATTTCTCCTCGATTCCCCCAACCGTCCGTCTGGGCCCCCCGGCGTCAGACGAACTGGCCGAGTCCGGGGATCGCGCCGACGATCTCGCCGACTGCGTCCTCCCCGACCTTCTCTCTCGCGTAGTTGATGGTCTCACGCGTGACGGCCTGGACTTGTCCCATGCTGAGTCCGGCCGCCATCATGCGGGTGCCGGCGGCCATCACGCCGCCGCCGAACATCCCGCCTGAACTGGAATCCTCTGGCGCGCTTTGAATTGCTGCTGCAGCGCCCGGCAGCTTGTCGATCAATTGCTGAACCTTGTCTGCAGGACCTTCCTTCGCGAGGAATTGCAGAATGATGCCGACCGCGGTTGTCGCGGTCGCTTTGTCGACGCCGACATTGGCGACAAGGCGCCCTATCAGTTCGTCCATCTGCCCCTCACCAGCCCCATGCTCGCGGCAGGTTAACCATATATTGTCGTGCAGCGATTGGTAAAACAACCTAGTCGGATGTTCGAAGTCGCAATGCGTTGCATCTTTGCATCACTTGTTGAAGTTGCACCGCTAACAACAATGCTTTATCGCGCGTTGTTGCGATGCGTTTTGCCTTCGCAAAGCTATCCTACTTCATCAACAAAGCAAGAACGTCGCAGGCAACACTACGGCCGTACCGAACATCGGCAACGAATTCATGCATATGATCATCGGATGACGTTGGGGAATGGGTGGTTGCGTTGAGCCGCGGATTGCCGGAACGTTTCAAGTCTGCACGCGTGCTCGTGGTCGCGGGCCATGATCGTCGTGCATTGCTCAGTACGTTCGATCGCATGGGCATCGCGAATGTTTGCTGCGTTAGCGAAATGGCGGCGGCACGCGAGCTTTGTGATGCAGGCAGCGTCGATGCGTGCTTGGTGGTCTTGCCGCGCGCGGTGCCCGACGAAGCGCCGGCTTGGGACGCCAAGACCGATGCACCGGGCAGGGGACGCGTTCCTTCGCTGCTGATGGCGGAGGCGACGACGCCCTATGTCCAGCGCAACGCGGCTGACGCCGGCTATCATGCTGTGATCCCGTTCGCCGTCTCGTTCCGGATGCTTTATCGCTGCGTTGGCGCGCTGCTGCAGGCCGGCAAGCGCTGGCCGGAAGCTGCATGCTCGCGTGCGCAGCCTTGGCGGGGTCCGCGTATTCGGCGGAGAAGGATTGGGTTCCGGCAAACCCAAGCTTCAGTAGAGCGTTGCAAGACCCTCGGCGCCGCGTGCCCGCTTGGCGGGCATGCACAATCTTGCCGCTGCCATCGTGTTGTCGCAGGGTTTGCAGTGCATCCCATGCTTTTGACTTCCTTCTCGCGCAGGACCATCTAGCGCGATTGACCGCGCTGTCGGGACTGCGACAATGGTCCCGACGATGCCCGCGCGGCGAAAGGGATGATCCATGGCGAAATCGACCGCAAAATCAAAATCGACCGCGAAACCGGCCGCCAAGCCGGCCGCCGGCGCCGACCGTGGTCCTCGACGACGGCAAGACGATCTTCGTCGGCAAGGGCGAGAAGCCCGAATACCTGACGCTCGCGCTCGCCAACCGGCATGGGCTGGTCACCGGCGCCACCGGCACCGGCAAGACCGTCACCCTGCAGGTTATGGCGGAGGGATTTTCGAAGGCGGGCGTCCCGGTGTTTGCCGCCGACATCAAAGGCGATCTGTCCGGCGTCGCCGCGGTCGGCGAGGCCAAGGAGGCGTTCGTCCAGCGCGCCAAGGATTTGGGGATCAAATACCAGCCGGACGAATTTCCGGCGGTGTTCTGGGATCTCTATGGCGAGCAGGGCCACCCGATCCGCGCCACGATCGCGGAAATGGGACCGCTGCTGCTGTCGCGGCTGCTCGATCTCAACGAGACCCAGGAAGGCGTGCTCAATATCGCCTTCCGCGTCGCCGACGATCAGGGGCTCGCGCTTCTCGATCTCAAGGACTTGCGCGCAATGCTGGCTTTCGTCTCGGAACAGGCCGCGGAAATCCAGAAGACCTACGGCAACGTCTCCGGCGCTTCGGTCGGCAGCATCCAGCGGCAGCTCCTGGTGCTCGAGAACCAGGGCGCCGACAAGTTCTTCGGCGAGCCGGCGCTCAACATCGAGGACTTCATGCGCACCGACCGCGACGGGCGCGGCGTGATCAATCTGCTCGCCGCCGACAAGCTGATGCAGAACCCGCGGCTCTACGCGACGTTCCTGCTCTGGATGCTGTCCGAACTGTTCGAGGAGATGCCCGAGGTCGGCGATCCGCGAAAAGCCGAAGCTCGTGTTCTTCTTCGACGAGGCGCATCTGCTGTTCACCGACGCGCCCAAGGCGCTGCTCGACAAGATCGAGCAGGTGGTGCGGCTGGTCCGCTCCAAGGGCGTCGGCGTCTATTTCGTCACCCAGAATCCGCTCGACGTGCCGGACAAGGTGGCGGCGCAGCTCGGCAACCGCGTGCAGCATGCGCTGCGCGCCTTCACGCCGCGCGATCAGAAGGCGGTGCGGGCGGCGGCGGAGACGTTCCGGCAGAATCCCAAGCTCGACACCGCCACGGTGATCACCGAACTGGGGAAGGGCGAGGCGCTGGTGTCCTTCCTGGAAGGCAACGGCACGCCGTCGATGGTGGAGCGCTGCATGATCTGCCCGCCGTCGGCGCGGGTCGGCCCGGTCTCGCCGGAGGAGCGCAAGGCGATCATCAACAAGAGCCCGGTCAAGGGCAAATACGACACCGCGATCGACCGCGAATCGGCCTTCGAGATGCTGCAGAAGCGCACCCAGGACGCCAACGCGCCGGGCGGCACCGCGCAGGGCGAGCCCGTCCCGAGCGGCGGCATCCTCGGCGGCATCGGCGACATGCTCGGCGGCCTGTTCGGCACCAGCCGCCCGCGCGGTCAGGTGCTGTCGCCGACCCAGCGGGTGGCGCGCGAGGTCACCCGCTCCGTCACCAATCGCGTGATCGGCGGGGTGGCCGGCAGCATCGGCAAGTCGGTCGGCGGCTCCATGGGCAACACCATCGCCCGCGCCATCGTGCGCGGGACGCTCGGCGGGATCTTGCGCCGGTAGCACTCCCTCATCCATCGGCGCGGCCATGCCATCTGCAGGGCAGGGCCGCGCTCGTGTCACTTCACCTTCAACCAGTTTGATAACGGAACCAGATCATGCCGCTGAATGTCATCGCCATCGAAGAACATTTCTGGACGCCCGAGCTGCAAGGCCTGCGGCCGACGGGGCTGGTCCGCGATCCCGAGCATGCCAAGCGGCTCGACGACATCGGCGCGTTCCGGATCAGCGAGATGGACGCCTCCGGCATCGACATGCAGGTGCTGTCGGAGACCGCGCCGGCGGTGCACGAGCTCGATCCCGACAAGGCGATCCCGCTCGCGCAAGCGCTCCAACGACTATCTGCATGAGCAGATCAGCAAGAACCCGACCCGCTTCGCCGGCTTCGCGGCGCTGCCGGTGGCCGATCCCAAGGCCGCCGCCGACGAGCTCGAGCGCGCGGTGACCAAGCTCGGCTTCAAGGGCGCGATGTTCATGGGCCTGTGCAAGGGCCGCTTCCTCGACGAGAAATTCTTCTGGCCGATCTTCGAGCGCGCCGAGAAGCTCGACGTGCCGGTCTATCTGCATCCCTCGAAGCCGCACCAGGCGGTGATCGACGCCTATTTCAAGGATCACCCGAGCCTGATCGGCCCGTCGCTCGGCTTCGGCAACGAGGTGCTGACCATGGCGGCGCGGCTGGTGGTCGGCGGCGTGCTCGACGCCTATCCGAAGCTCAAGGTGATCATCGGCCATCTCGGCGAGGGCCTGCCGTTCCTGCAATGGCGCATGGACCGCTCGCTGGCGCGCGACGCCAAGCTGCCGCGCAGCTTCACCGACTACGTGAAGCAGCACTTCTGGATCACCACCAGCGGCGACTTTCTCCGACGCCGCGCTGCTCTGCTCGATCGCCGAGCTCGGCATCGACAAGGTCATCTTCTCGGTCGACTACCCCTATGTGAAGAACGAGCCCGGCCGGAAATGGCTCGATGCGCTGCCGATCACCGAGCAGCAGCGGGCGCAGATCGCGTCGGGCAACGTGAAGAAGCTGCTGAAGCTTTGATTCGCGAAGCGGCTGTCGCGTCCACTCGATTTTGCCGTCGACGGCCGGGCGTCCTTATCCCGGCCGTTGACGTCTCTAGAGTTCGACATAAGAATGACGTGGATGCCCGGCATAGAGCCGGGCACGACGCATCATAGGGATTTCGCCATGTCATCGCCATCCGCCGCCTTGCCCGCCGTCCTCGACCGGATCGACGCCGAACTCGACAACAGCGTCGGCCGGCTGTTCGATTTCCTGAAGATCCAGTCGGTCTCGACCGATCCGGCCTATGCCCCGCATTGCAAGGCGGCGGCGGAATTCGTGGCGAAGGATCTTGCGAGCCTCGGCTTCGACGCGTCGCTGCGGCCGACCGGCGGGCATCCGGCGGTGGTCGGCAAGGCGGCAATGGCGCCGGCAACGGCAAGGCGCCGCACGTGCTGTTCTACGGCCACTACGACGTGCAGCCGGTCGATCCGCTGTCGCTGTGGGAGACGCCGCCATTTGAGCCGCGCATCGCCACAACGCCGGACGGCCGCAAGATCATCGTGGCGCGCGGCGCCTGCGACGACAAAGGCCAGGTGATGACCTTCGTGGAGGCGCTGCGCGCCTTCAAGGCGGTCACCGGGAGCCTGCCGCTGCCGGTCACCATGCTGATCGAGGGCGAGGAGGAGTGCGGCTCGGCGCACCTGTTCGACTTCGTGAAGAAGAACGCCGCCGAACTGAAGCAGGATTTCGCGCTCGTCTGCGACACCAGCATGTGGGACGGCAAGACGCCGGCGATCACGACGTCGCTGCGCGGCCTCGTCTATGAGGAGGTCGCGCGTCACCTGCGCCGACCGCGACCTGCATTCCGGCCTGTTCGGCGGCGCGGCGCAGAATCCGCTGCGCGTGCTGTCGCAAATCCTCGGCGCCATGCACGACAAGAACGGCAAGGTCACCATCCCCGGCTTCTACAATGGCGTGAAGGAGCTGCCGAAGGACATCAAGGCGGAATTGAAGAAGCTCAAGCTCACGCCCAAGGAATTCCTCGGCAGCGTCGGGCTTGAAGATTCCGGCCGGCGAGAAGAACCGCATGCTGATCGAGCAGATCGCCACGCGGCCGACCGCCGAGATCAACGGCATGATCGGCGGCTACACCGGCGAGGGCGCCAAGACCGTGCTGCCGGCGGAGGCGACCGCGAAGGTGTCGTTCCGGCTGGTCGGCGACCAGAACCCGAAGAAGATCCAGGACGCCTTCCGCAAATTCGTGCGCGCGCGGCTGCCCAAGGACGCCAAGGTCGAGTTCACGAATTTCGGGCTCGCGCCGGCGATCCAGCTTCCGTTCGACAATCCCGCGCTGGTGAAGGCGCGCGCGGCGCTGAAGGCGGAATGGGGCAAGACCGCGGTGACGGTGGGCGAGGGCGGCTCGATCCCGATCGTCGGCGACTTCAAGCGCGTGCTCGGCATGGACACCATCATGGTCGGCTTCGCGCTCGACGACGACCGCGTCCATTCGCCGAACGAGAAATACGACCTCACCTCGTTCCACAAGGGAACGCGCAGCTGGGCGCGGATTTTGGCGGCGCTGGCGGGGTGAGGCGGCGTTCGCGTGCGAGCTCCGCCGGCTGGCCGCACATGGCGAGCTACCGCTGAAGATTCCGCCATGCTAATTTGCGCCCGTTCATTCGGCTGTGGGGACAGTGATGTTGCGCAGGTTGCTTCTGCTGGCATGCGGCTTGAATTGCTTCGCGGTTTCCCCCGCGCTCGCGCAGGATACGGTGCTGTGGCGAAGCGTCGGCCAGTGGCAAATCCGGGTCGATGCGAGCCTCGGCTTCGGTTGCTTCCTGGTCGGAAGCTATACGCGCGGCACCGTGCTGCGGATCGGAATCGATCAGCAGAACGGCAATGGCTACGTCATGGTCGGCAATGAGGCGTGGCGCTCGCTGCAAGTCGGCAATCAGTACGATCTCGCGTTGCGCTTCGACAACGATTCGCCGTGGCGGGGACGGGCGACGGCGCGGCGGATCGGCAATGGCGACATGGTGTTTCTCTATCTCTCGTTTGACCGCACGCGCTTCCTGGTCGAACTGGCGAGAAGGCTGAACCTCAGGGTCTTCTACAACGGCGATCTCATCACGCAGCTTCCGCTGCAAGGAACAAACGCTGCCGTGCAGGAGATGATCCGTTGTCAACGCGCTGCCGACATTGCCCGCAAGAACCAGCCGAAGAGCGATCCCTTTGCCGGCGGCCCACCGCAGAACACCCCGTCCGGTCCCGGCGGCGGAGGCGGTGGCGGAGGCGGCCCGTCATTTAGTCCCGGTGGCCCATCAGGTCCCGGCGCCGGCGGCGGCGGTTCCGGCGGACCGGGCACCGGTGCCCCGTCGTCAGGTCCGGGTCCAGGCGGTCCGTCAGGTCCTGGCGGTCCGCCCTCGAATGCGCCGTCGGGTCCCGGTGGTCCGACGTTTCGTCCCACCCCAGGCGGTATCTAACGTCGCGTCTACAACGGCCGGTACCAGCGCTGATCGTACAGCGCTCCGGTGATCGGCGTCAGCGAACTGCGAAACGCGCGCGTATGGGCGGCGAGCTCGTGCGCGTCGTTCGAGCGCTGATCCTTCCAAACCTCGACCACCGTGAAATGATTGGTCCGGCTCTTCTGGTGCACCACGTCGAAGCGCAGGTTGCCGGCGTCCTTGCGGCTCGGTCCGCTCAGCGCCGTCAGTGCGGCCACGGCCTTGTCGCGCGCGGGCCCGGGCACGTCGACATGGGTGACGACATAGACCACGCCCCCGGGCGCGGCTTGTGAGGGCGCGATCAGCGTCGGCAGCGAGAAGCGGTCATCGAACGGCGCAATCAGGTTGGGTGTGACCTTCTCGCGGAATTGCTTGTGATGCGCGCTCGCCACATGGGCGTCGAAGGATTGCTGGTCCTTCCAGCTTTCCAGGATCACGAACTCCCGTGCCGGTGCGGTGCGTTGCAGGATTTCGAAACGGATGAGGCCCGCGTCCTTGCGGCTGGCACTGGCCAGTTGCCGCAGCAGCGTTGTCATCTGGCCCTGCGTTGCCGGCACGACTTCGATATAGGTCACCATGTGAATAGACGGATCGTCCTGCGCGCTCGCCGGCGTGGCGGCGAGCGGCGCAAGCGCCATCGCAAGAACGAAAATGAGTTCGCGCATCATCAATCCTCCCAAAATTTGTCTTGTTATCGGCCAATCGTAGCCCTGCGCTGCACGACCCGTCAAAGGCCGGAACCACGGTCCGCCGCCGAGCGTTGTCTTCCAAAGCAATGGAGGAACAGAACGATGGTCGCACCCCACACCATCAAGGAACACATGGAGATCGTGGGTTCCGACGGCGTGCATGTCGGAACCGTAGACCACATGGAAGGCGCCGACGAGGTGAAGCTGACCAGGAACGATGAGGAAGCGGGCGAAGAGCATCATTTCATCCCGCTCGCCTGGGTCGATCACGTCGACCAGCAAGTCCACCTCAAGCAGTCAGGCGCCGAGGCCAAGGCGCGTTGGAAGACGCACTAAGAAAATCGGCCGGTCTACTTTCGCAGCGACCCCGCCCGGAATGCTTCCGCGGCGGGGTCAATTTTTGATCAATTGATGAAAGCAAGATCGTTACGGTCGCGCATGCGGCGCATGCATTGGCTCTGGCATGCGGCGTGCATCAACGTTCCATCGTCCCGCATCTCCAGCGGGGTCAACGGCAAGATGGACAAGATGCAACGTACGGTTTTGAAACTTTTGATGGCTGCAATCGCGGGACTTCGCAGGTGCGCCATATCTTTCGCATGCGAGCGAGTTCTACGCCGGCAAGACCATCACGCTGGTGATCGGCAGCGAAGTCGGCGGCGGTTTTGACATCTACGGTCGCACGCTCGCGCGCCATCTCGGCCGGGTTATTCCCGGGCATCCCAACGTGATCGTCCAGAACATGCCCGGCGCCGGCGGCGGCCGCGCGGCGACCTACGTCTACAGCGTTGCACCGAAGGACGGCACGACTCTTGGCGGCATACAGCCGGGCACGATCGTCAACACGCTGCTCACCGGAGGAGGTCAGGGCGCCTACGACCCCGCAAAATTCCTCTATATCGGCAGTGCGGATAGCGGCGCGCGGCTGTGCGTCACCTCGATCAAGTCGAAGATCAAGTCCTTCGACGATGCGGTCGCACGGAAAACCATTCTAGGCGGCTCGCAGGCCGGCAGTTCGACGGTCGACTACGGCTTCCTGATCAAGAATACGACACGTGCGCAGTTCGACATGGTGTCCGGCTACAAGAACACGGCGGAGATCACGCTCGCGATGGAGCGGGGCGAAGTCGAAGGGATCTGCGGTTGGGATTGGTCGAGCCTGCGGGCCCAGCAGCCGGACTATGCCAGCAAGTTCAATCTGATCCTGCAGACCGCGATCGGCGCCAATGCGGAGCTGGCCGGCATGGGTGTGCCCGATATCGGGCTATATTATCGCGACGAGGACTCCCGGAAGATCTCCGAGTTCGTGCTGGCGCAGCAGATCTTCGGCCGTCCCTATCTTTTGCCGCCGGGAACGCCGGACGCGCAGACGGCGGTGCTGCGCAAGGCCTTCGACGAGGTGATGCGTGACGATCAGTTCCTGGCCGACGCACAGCGAAGCCGGCTGCAGCTCGCGCCGGCGTCCGGCGTGGAGGTGCAGGAAGCCGTCGCCAATTTCTTCGCGACCCCGGCGCCATTGGTCGAGCGCGCCAAGGAGGCGATGAAGCGTTAGCGCCGAAGGTCCCACTCGGTCACTTGGTCGGCGTCAGGCCGCGCTGCGTGAGCAGCGTGTCGTAGGAGCGGCCGCGGATGTCGTAGACGCGGGCGTAGACGGCGCCGTCACGCACGACCTCGGCCAGCACCGGCGCGTCGAATTGCCGGCAATAGAACTCGCCGAGCATCATCGCGAAGTCGGCGCCCTTCGGATCCCAGGTCGTTTCGAAATCCTCGCCAAGCTCGACCTGCGGCGAACGGTGATGGCCACAGACCGCGAGCTTCCAGCGGCGATCCTTCGGTTTCTCCAGGCCGAGCGCGGCGATCTTCGCCGCCAGGCCCTGCGACGCCTGCTTCAGTGACAGCCCCCAATAGTCGAGCATGTAGCGGTCGCGCGCGCCGCGTACGCCGCCGGCGAGCCGGTTGAACGACGTGTATTCGTAAGGATGCCGCCGCACCATGTCGACAATCGGCAACACCATCCCGATGACGAAGACGGCGGCCGCCGCCATGGCCGCCAGATGGCCGCGGTGGCGCAGCGCCTCGAACAGCCATGCGCCCGCGAGACCGCCGGCGACCGCGAGCGGCGGTACGATGAACAGGAAATGCCGCACGCCGTTGTACATCGCCGGCCGCATCGCCACCGCGACCGCGATCGGCAGCGCGGCGGCGAGCGCGACCAGCAGCAGCACCGCCCGCCGGTTCGGCGCATTGCTGCGGCGGCATGCGCCGACCAGCGCGCCGGCGACGCCGCCGGCCGCCAGCACGACGAACAGTTCCGGCAGCTTGAGCGCCAGCAGCGTCGGCAGATAGCTCCGCGGCATCTGCGTGACCTTGATCAGCGCGCCGCCGAACAATTCGTCCCAGGGTTCTTCGAAGAAGCGCGAGAAGTATTGCAGCGCGCGAAACGGATTGAGCGGCTCCGCCGCGCCCCACGGCCAGACCAGCGCCATCACCGCATAGCCGAGCAACAGTCCCGGCAACAGGCGCAGCACAAAACGCCCGCCCGCGGCGCCGGCAGTGCGCAGGCCGTCGCGGCGCGCCTCGATCGTGACGACCAAAGCCAGCGCGGCCAGCGCATAGAGCGCGCCGAAGCCGCCCAGGATACGCGTGCCGATCGCAAGGCCCGCCCCAATGCCGACCAGCGCCACGGTCGCCGCGTTCGGCCGCGGGTACTCCTCGAAAGCGCGCACCAGCGCAAGCAGAAGGAGCGCCATCGCCACCGCAAACGGCGCATCCTTGGCATTGATGAAGGCGTGGCCGACGAACAGCGGGCAGGTGGCAAGCAGCGCAAGCGCGATGAAACCCGCGAGCGGCCCGCCGACGCGCCGTCCGGTCCGCCAGACGATCAGGAGGCCGAGCAGTCCGACAATGCCGCCGGTCAGCCGGCGCGTCTCGAACACACTGAACGGCAAGACCTTCGCCAGCAACGCAGCCACGAGATCGAAGCCGCCGCCATACTCATACAGATTCACCCATGACAGCGCGCGCCGGTCGGCCAGTCCCGAGGCGTAGAGCGACACCAGGAGATCGCCGTATTCGGCATGGGTGTAGTCGTCCCAGCCCAGCCCATAGTCGCGGAAGGTCGCAAGCACGACGACCGCGGCAGTCGCCATGAGCGCGAGCGCCAGGCGGTCGGCGATATGCGCGGCTTGCGGTTCGGGAGGCGGCATCGGCGGAGTATGCCCGCGCGGTCCATGAAAACAAAAGCGGGGCATGTTGCCCCGCTTCTGCACTTGGTCTTTTGCAAGACGATGGACGCGTGCGTCGAGCCCGCGCTTCGCGCCGCTACTTCATCGCTGCGTCGTACATTTTCGCGACGTATTCCCAGTTGACCATGTTGTCGAGGAACGCCTTGAGGTAATCGGGCCGGCGGTTGCGATAGTCGATGTAATAGGAGTGTTCCCAGACGTCGCAGCCGAGGATCGGCTTGCCGCCATGCACCAGCGGGCTTTCGCCGTTGGGCGTCTTGGTCACTTGGATCTTGCCGTCGACGACGGCGAGCCAGCACCAGCCCGAGCCGAATTGGCCGACGCCGGCCGCGATGAAGTCCTCTTTCATCTTCGCCACCGAGCCCAGGTCGGCGGAAATCTTCTTCTCCAGATTGCCCGGCAGCTTGTCGCCACCGCCGTTCGGCTTCATCCATTGCCAGAAGTGCAGGTGGTTGTAGTGCTGCCCGGCATTGTTGAAGAGCCCGGCATTCTTGCCGAAGGCCCCTTTGACGATGTCCTCAAGCGACTTGCCCTCCCACTCGGTGCCCTTGAGCAGGTTGTTGCCGTTGTTGACGTAGGCGAGGTGGTGCTTGTCGTGATGGTACTCGAGCGTCTCGCGCGACATGTAGGGGGCGAGCGCATCATGGGAATAAGGCAAATCAGGCAGCTTGAACGACATCAGTGTCTCCTCATTGATTGCAAGTCGGTATCTACTATGCGCGTCCGCCAATTGACAGCGGCGGCCGTCATTCCAGCTCATTCACGCCACGTACACGCACCCGTTGAGCGGCGGCGCGCCTGTGCTATCGTACCCACAGTTTTCGAGTTGGACCAATTCGAAACTGGGGGGCTCCCAATGGTTGCATTCTTCCAATCGCTTCATAAGACGCTCGCCGCGGGCGTCGGCCTGCGTGATCGTCCTCATCATCCTCGTCGGTCTGATCAGCGGACAGTTCGTCAAGTTCGACGCGGCGTGGTGGCTGTTCTTCTGGCGCTGGCTGCACATCCTGGCCGGCATCATGTGGATGGGCCTGCTCTGGTATCTGAACTTCGTCCAGACACCGACCGTTCCCAAGATCGAGCCCGCCGAGCACCGCGCCGCGATCACGAAATTCATCGCGCCGAACGTCCTGTTCTGGTTCCGCTATGCCGCGCTTGCGACCGTCGTGCTCGGCCTCACCCTGGCGTTGCACAAGGGCTATCTGATCCAGGCGCTGACCTTCCAGCGCGGCGTTGTGCCAATCGGCATCGGCATGTGGCTGGCCTTGATCATGGCGTTCAATGTCTGGTTCATCATCTGGCCGAACCAGAAGAAAGTGCTGGGCCTGGTCGAGGCGTCGGCGGACGAGAAAGCCGCCGCCGCGCGCCTGGCCGGCATGACCTCCCGCATCAACACCATGCTCTCGATCCCGATGCTCTATTGCATGGTGGCGCAGAACAACGCGGGTCTCTGATCGCGCGCCACTCGTTCGGGCGCCACAGGTTCGTGCGCTCATAGGTGGCTCCGGTCAGGCCGGCCTCGTCCGTGAAGGCCGGAACAAAGGCTAATGACCCTCCGGCATGGTTGGTTCCATACCGGAGGGAACCTTTGCGACCCGGCTGCCGCGCCCGGCGTCCGCATTAATCAAGATTAAGAGTTGATTATTCGATCTCTTGCGCGTTCTCATGAAGAGGATCAAAATTCTTTGCTAACCATAGCAGCGTGGGGCTGCGAGTTATGGGGCCGTGGGGCGGGGCGGAAGTCTGATGTCGGTCATCCTGCTAGTGCTGGGTATCATGCTCGCCGCAGCGGGCGTGGCGTTGATCGGGTTTGGCATACCGATCAAAGAGTTAAGCTTTGGTCCTACACTGATTTTGGCGGGCGTCGTTGCCTTGGTCGGCGGGCTTGTCCTGATCGGCCTCGCGGCCGTGGTAGCGGAACTGGCGCGGGTCAGGGCCGCCCTGAAAGCACCGCTGCAGGCACCACAGGTTGTCGTCGCGCCCCGCCGCCCGGGCGGAGGTAGCGGCGTCGCCGGCCGAGACAGTGGCCCGCGAGCCCGCCAAGGAGCCCACTAAGGAATCCGTCAAGGAGTCTGAGCCCGCCGCAGCGCCCGCGGCGGCCGCTGCCGCGCAGAGCTCCATCGTTGAGGTGCCCACGCCCGCGATCGAACGCTTGCGCTCGAGCATCACGCGTTCGGACAAGGCCGTTCCCGAGGCGGAAGAGGCGGTTCCGCTGTCGCCCAACGGCCAGCTCGCCGTCCACCATCTTGAGCCGCCGCCTCAGGTCGAGCCCGCGCCGCGGTCGGCGAATGCGGCTGCCTTGGAGACGCGTGAGCCCAAGCTCGATTTTCTCTTCCGGCAGCGTCAGGCGCGGCAAGCTACGGCGCCGCAGCCGGCGCAGCAGGAGGCCTTCGATTCACTTTGGCCGAAACGCGCGGCGCGCGAAGGTCAGCCCGACGCGCGGCTCGGAGTGGCCCGCGCGCCGGCCGTGGCCGGCGCGGCGCATCCGGGGCATGACGAGTTGGTGCAGGCTCCGCCGTCCGCTCCGCCGGAGCGGAGTGTGGCGATCCTCAAGTCCGGCGTGGTCGACGGGATGGCCTACACGCTCTACGCCGACGGGTCGATCGAGGCACAGCTCCCGCAAGGAACGGTGCGCTTCGGTTCGATCGCCGAGCTGCGCGCGCATATCGAGAATAATGCGTAGCGCGGGCCGCGTCGTTCTTCTGTCACGACATTCTTCGCCCCGCACCAGCGCACCGGTTCACGATATCAAGGCGCGTATGCGCGCCGCATAGTATTTCCCGGCGCTCAGCCCGCTTGACGACTTGCGGTGGCGGTTCGCTGCAAGAATTCACGGCGGACCCCCGCGCCCTTGCGCACCCGACTATTGGCGGCGACCCGTCAAATACACAATTCGCGATGGCCTGGCGGCCGGTGACCATGGTTTTTCAAAGATCGCGCGAGGCGAAGCCATCGGTGCGGCAGAGACCAGAGAATTTGACCTGTAACGTTGAGAACAGCGTAATAAATCCCAGCGAATACTTTGTCGCAGCACATATTCTCATCTTGCGCCGAATGAAGAAGTGGCTAAAAATGCCAGCATATCCGGCCCCCCAATTCTTGCCATTCAAGACGTCGAGGGGGGTCTATCGACCCGCACCGGTCGAAATACCTTATTAGCGCGATAGCGATCGGCAGGCATAAAAGATCAATCGGGCAACAGGAACAGTATTCCATGAGCGACAACGGTTCAGGCGGATCATACATCGGGCTGACAGCGACGATCGTCTCGGCCTATGTGAGCAACAATTCGGTGCCGGCTCAGGAATTGTCGAACCTGATCAACCAGGTGCATTCGGCTTTGACGCGGGTATCGAGCGGTCAGGGCGATTTGCCGAGCGAGCCGCTGCGGCCCGCGGTTTCGGTCAAGAAATCGATCACGCCGGAGCACATCGTCTGCCTGGAAGACGGCAAGAAGTTCAAGTCGCTCAAGCGCCATCTGCGCACCCAGTACAGCATGACGCCCGAGCAGTACCGCGAGAAATGGGGTCTGCCGGCGGACTATCCGATGGTCGCCCCCAACTACGCACAGGCGCGGTCGCAACTCGCCAAGCAGATGGGCCTCGGCCAGCAGCGCCGCCGGCGCAAATAGATAAAGCGAGATACGCGCCTTTCAGTCTGGATTCAGCGCTGCGGAGAAAGAGCTACTTCGCCAGCGCGGTGCGGGCGTCGGTCTTGATCCGCTCGACCATCGAGCGGAATCCGTTCGATCGCTGCGGCGTCAAATGCTCGCGCAATCCCAGGCGCTCGAACAGCGCGACCGCATCGGTCGTGAGGATTTCCTTGGCGTGTCGGCCCGAATAGGTCGCGAGCAGGATGGCGATCAGGCCCTTCACGATGTGTGCGTCGCTGTCGCCGATAAAAGACAGGACCGGACCTTCCGCTCCGTTGGGCTGAACGCTGGTCGCGAGCCAGACCTGGCTGGCGCAGCCCTGGACTTTGTTATGCTCGTTGCGGTCGCGTTCGTCGAGCGGCGCAAGCTTGCGGCCGAGTTCGATCACATAGCGATAGCGATCGTCCCAGTCGTCGAGCACCGAGAAGTCATCGACGATGGCGTCGATCCGGGTGGCTGCATGCGCGTCTGTCATGCGGACTATATAAGCGAGAACAGCCGTCGAAACCACGGCGCAGGCGGCAGATTTTTGCGGCTACGCCGGCTTCAGGGCGATCGTGCGGTACGGGCGTTGTCGCGCGCCTGCGGGCCGCGCCACGGCGGCGAGAGATCCTCAGCGCGTAGCGTGTGCTGCGACGGCTTCACCGTCACCGGCCGCACCGAACCGGTGGGCTGTGAGGACTTATCGTTGCCGAACCGCTCCTGGAGAAACTCGTAGAGCATTTTCGCGCCGGCCTGCGCGCGTTGCCCGAGGGTCACGGCGGTCTGCGAACCGACCTCGCAAACATTGCGCTGTCGCGCACAGAATTGCTGCATGTCTGAAACGGCGGACTTGGCGGCCGAGAACGCCTCACCGGCGCTGACCTGCGATTTCGGCAAAGGCTCTGAGCCGCCGATTGGCAGCAAGACCAGAACCACGCTCAGCCAGAACGCCACCCGCAACAGGAACCACATGACCCCAGTCCTGCTTCCCCGCGGCCTTTGTGCCGCTTTGTCACGAACCTACCAAAGACGCCTGAAATTGCTGTTGGCCACATACCGCAGTTTTTGTGCAAATTGTCAGACAATTTGAATGATCGGCGTTCCGCCGCATTAACCCAACGCCGCATGGTTCGGTTCCACCGGCCTAAGTCGATGCGCCGACCGCCGGGATCTACCCCGCAGCCGACAGTCCGCCGCGCCGGATGGAAACCGATCGTTCACCATCCCGGCAAAATCGCCCCGGCATCCCGGTCGAACGAGCGTGCTTCAGGGACCGATAAAACTGCAAGGCCCGTACCTTAGCGTTCGCTTAAGCGGGTTCTGACACGATCCGGCGCTCAACAAGGGGAGCGCGTCTGCAACGCCGGACGTGCCAGGGTACGTGGTCTCCTTCGCAGCGGTTCGCGAGTATATCGACTCGCTCATACATCCGTCCGCACAGCAGGACGCGCTGACGTCGTCGCGGCATCGCGCGTTCATCGCGCCGCGGCTCTTGGGCAGCGTGCTGGCGCTGGCTGCATTCCCGATCTATGTCAGCTTGCGCGGCGTACCGAGCCCGCTCGAAGTGATCGTATTCGCCTGGCTTATCGCGCCGATTCTGATCGCCTATTTCCTCTCTCGCACCGGCCAGTATGAGAGCGCGCATGTGCTCTCCTCGCTCGCGCTCACAGGACTTGTAACCACGGTCGCGGTCGAGACCGGCGGCATCGGCTCGTTTGCCGCGATCTGGCTCGTGATCGTTCCGCTGGAAGCTGCGCTCTCGGCCTCGCGCCGCGTGGTTGCGCTGGCGTCGACGTTGGCAATCTGTGCCGCCGGCTTCTTGCTGCTCATGGGCTATCTCGGCCAGTTGCCGCCCGCCGTGCCGCTCGAGCAGGAACGCGCCGCGCTGGCGGCGCTCGGGATCATTTCCGCTTCGCTCTACGCGACCGGTCTGGCGCTCGGTGCCGAGTCGCTTGCGCGCACGAGCTTCTGGCTGCTCTATGCGGAGGAGGACCGCTATCGTCTTCTCGCCCGCAACATGACAGACGTCATCACGCGCCATGGCAAGAATGGCACGGTGCAGTTCGCGTCTCCTGCGGCCGAGCCGCTGTTCGGAGCCACGGTGAATGATCTGATCGGGCACGGCTTGTTCGAGCGTGTGCATGTCGCGGATCGCCCGGCTTATCTCACGGCGCTTGCCGAATTCGGCATCGCATGGCGAAAGCCGTTCGGTCGAGTTTCGTGTGCGCCACGCGGCGCCCGAAGGTTCGTCGACGAAATTCATCTGGATCGAGATGCGTTGCCGTGCAGTCGATCAGGCAACCGGTGATGGAACTGCTGCCCGCGAGGTCGTGGCGGTGATGCGCGACATCACCGCGCGCAAGGAACAGGAGGCTGCACTGGAGGAGGCGCGCGCCGAGGCGGATCGGGCAAACGCCGCCAAGAGCCGCTTCCTTGCGACCATGAGTCACGAGCTGCGAACGCCGCTCAACGCCATCATCGGCTTCTCCGAGATGTTGACCAAAGAGGGATCGCTGGTGATCGACGCCAAGCGGCGTCTGGACTACGCGCACTTGATCAACAATTCCGGCCACCATCTCCTGTCGGTGGTGAACGGCATCCTCGACATGTCGAAGATCGAATCCGGCAATTTCGAGATCACGCCGGAGCCGTTTGCGCCTCGGCAGGTGATCGAAGAATGCTGCGGACTGCTCGGCTACAAGGCCAGCGAGATGGGAATCGATCTGATCGTTGATCTTCCCGAGAACCTGCCCGACATCATCGCCGACAAGCGTTCGCTGAACCAGATCATGCTCAATCTGGTTTCCAACGCGATCAAGTTCACGAAGCGTGGCGGCAAGATCACGGTGAGCGCGCGATCCGACGCGGCCAAAGTCACGGTGATCGTGGAGGATAACGGCGTCGGCATCGGGGCGGAGGATTTGCCGCGCATCGGCGATCCATTCTTCCAGGCGCGCTCCTCCTATGACCGACGCCACGACGGCACCGGCCTCGGGCTTTCGATCGTCAAGGGTCTGCTCGGCTTGCACGGTGGTCAGATCGAGATCGCGAGCAGGCTGGGCGAGGGCACCCGCGTCACCATCCATCTACCCTTGGACTGCGAGACGGTTCGCAAGCGCGGCGAGGCCGTGCCGATCAGCCGGACCGTTGGCCATCGAGGGATTGTCAGACAACCGCGTGAGGATCAGTGCGTAGCAAAGGTCGTATGGAACGTGACGCCATAGCCGTTGACCGGCCAAGCATGCTGGAGGTGCTTGGCTGGAACAGCCGGGATGTCGTGGGTTTCGTCGTTGCGGCATCCGCCGCCATTTTGATTCTGGTCAATACGTTGTTTCTCCAGCCAGGCCCGCATCCGGCGCCTATGATCAAGACCAGCATCGCCGTCATCACCGCTCCAAGTCCGGCGCCAACGAGGCCCGCGCTCGTGAGCACGACCAGCAGCCTGCCGCGTGCGCGACCGGACGAGTCCGCCGCGCCAAAGGTCGAGCAGGTCAAAGCTTCACCGGCGCCTGCCGCGGCGTCGGCGCCCTCTCGTCCGAGCACCGCCGTGGTGGCTGACATCCAGCGCGAGCTGTTGCGCCGCGGCTTCTATGACGGCGTCGTCGACGGCCGCTATGGCCCCCGAACCGACGCGTCGATCCGCGACTTCGAGCAGACCGCGGGCCTGAGGCCGAGCACGGAGCCGAACGAGGCGTTGCTGCGATCGATCCAGCGTTCGCTGGTTCGGTCACGACCGGCCATACGTCCGCCAGCCCCGATTCCTCAGGCCAAGCCGGATCCGATCGCCGAACTGATTTCGCCGTCGAAGCAGGTGATCGCGGTGCAGCGGGCGCTGTCGGAATTTGGTTACGGACAGATCAAGCCGACCGGGATCGTCGATCCGGAGACGCAGTCGGCGATCCAGAAGTTCGAACGCGAACGCAAGCTCCCGGTCACCGGGCAGTTGTCGCACCGGGTGGTGCGCGAGCTCGCCTCCATCACCGGCCGGCCGCTGGAATAGACCTTCCGCGAACTCTGTATCCCTTATCGGAGATGCGCCTGAAATCTGCGATCTGGGTGGCGGCTTATATTCGCCGCTGCAACGGCGAGGGGGCCTTTGCGGTGGTCCGGCGGCGTGGCGCCGAGGATGCCGGTGCGATCTTCATCAAGCTCAACCGCCTCGACGGAACCGCCGAGTTGTTCGCTCCCGCGCCGCAGACCGCATTCGACGACGCGCGCCCCGCCGACCGCGCCTTCAGCCGGTCATTCGGCAAGGAACCGGTGCCCGAGCAGAAGGTCGAAGATAAGCTCGTGAAGGAGAGCCGCTTCGACCCTGATGTCTGGATCGTGGAAGTTGAGGACCGCAACGGCCGTCACTTCATCGAGAACATCGTCGCGTAAGGATGATTCCGGGCTACGCCGCGCCGCGCAGCGGCTCCGGACGTTGGGTCGCGATCATGCTCACGCGCGCATTCATGCGCGCGAGCCAGGCTTTGAGATTTGTCCCCTCCAGCAGCATCTTGCCTTCCGGTGTCGTCGAGAGGATGTCGATCTGCGGCGCGAGCATCAGGTCCGCGATTGAGATCTGGTCGCCCGCAAGAAAACACTGCGCGCCAAGCAGGCGGTCGAGCTCGGTGACGCAGGTCTGCGCCATCGGCAGCGCTGCCGTAACCGCGGCTTCGTCGGTCGTGGTGCCGAGCAGGGCAGGGCCGACGACACGCTGGAACACGATGATCGCCGATGCCTTCGGGAAGAAGTACCAGTCGTTGATGCCGATGATCTGGTTCATCCGTGCGGCGGCGCGCGGATCGGCCGGAACGAACGGAGGTTCGGGGAACACGTCGTCGAGATAGCGCAGGATCGCCTGGGTCTCGTAGAGCCTGAAGTCACCGTGCTCGAATGCCGGGACACGGCCGAACGGATGACGCTTGAGATACGTTTCGTTCTTCAGCTCTTTCGGCGCTACGGCTTCAACCCGGTAGGCGCGCCTTCTTCTCCTCAAGGCCCATCTGAACCGCACGCACGAACGGGCTGCCCGGTACGCCGTACACAACGATGTCACTCATGACGTAGTCCCCTGTTTTTGAGTTGCGGATTGGGCGAACAGTTGCAGCAGGCCTCCCCAGCCATCGGGCGCGTCGATCCGTTGGCGCAACGTATCGGCGCGGTCTCCCATCCGCTCCAGATTGCGGTGCTCCAGCTCGACGCGCGTGTCGCTCGGGCTTTCGGCGATGAACTGCACTTCGACTTCGGTGATGAGGTTGGGGTCGTATTTGAAGTCGGCATTGAGCTGCCAGCCCAGCACCAGACGCGCGGGCGGATCCCACACCAGGACTTTGCCGACGTCGCATTCGCTTCCGTCCACGCAACGCTCGTACCAGCGCCCGCCTTGCCGCGGCTCGATGATATGCGTGTCGAGGTCGGCGGTGCCGATGTGATGGGTCTTCGGCCACCATCGCCCAATTCCGGCGGTGAACACCTCGAAGGCTCGTTCGCGTGGCGCATTCACGCGTACGCTCTTGCGTACCGGTGCGGGCGTGATCGTCCGCTGCATCATCGTTCTTTCTCCGAGCGCGCCACTTCCGCGGCATAGGATTGCAACGCCACGTCCCAGAATTGGTCGAGCCAGGCCCTGATGGCGGCCAGCCCTTTGGGATCGATGTGATAGACGCGCCGTGCGCCGTCAGCGCGATCGGCCACCAGCCCGGCGTCCTTCAAGACCTTCAAGTGCTGCGACACCGCGGGCCGGCTGACCGGCAGGTCGCGAGCGATCTCGCCAACCGAGCGGCCGCCGGATTGCAGGCGTTGAAAGATTTCCCGACGGGTCGGATCGGACAGTGCTGCGAAGCTGGAATGAGCGTTAGCCATGACTTACCGTAAGTGTATACTTACGATATGTCAATAGCGCTCGGACAGCGCCGAATTCCAGGAGGGCTAGCGGCGCTCGGCCCTTACGGCGGCTGCCGGCGCGTCGCGCTTCGGCGCCGCCGGAATGCTGGCGACCTCGGTCAGTGCGCGCCGCGCGGTCTCCGCGGCTCCGGAGATCGCGCGCGTGTCGCCGCCCTTGCGGCCGGCTGGCTCCGCGGCGCGCATGATGGCGACCAGCCGGCGCGCCGCCTCCACGCTGATCTCGCGATAGAGCGCGGAAAGCTCGTAGACCCGGTCGACCGATTGTCCGACGAGCGGATTCATGAACAGCACGATGCGCTGCAGAACATCGGCCGGCAGGCTCATCGCCTTGGCGGCGACCACGATCGGCTCACCCAGTTCATCTTCCACGATGCGGCGCGAATGCTGATTGGAGATTCCAAGCGCGCGCTCGAGTTCGCGCATCACGGTGGCGGTGTTGTGCCGGAGAGCGGCCGTCTCCATCCGCCAGATGTCCGTCCGCTGCAGCGGAGCCGGCAGTTCTACCGCCGGCCAGTCCGCATAGTCGAGACTGAGCAGGATGAGCCTGCGCTCAGCTCCACTCGCCGTGAAAAATAATTCGGACAGTTCGCGCGCGCCGGCGTCGTCGCCAGTCTCTGCGACGGCTCCGGCGCTGTTGCCGGCGTCGGGAGTTGTGATCGGCGATGCAATTGTTTGCTCGGCCGGCGCGATGCGCGCGGTTGGCGTGTTTGTTATCGGGGCCGGTTCCGGCGCCGGCGCTACCGACGGCTTGCCGCGCCGCGCGAGGATGTCGGCATAGGAGACGCCGCGTTCCTGAACGATCGCCTCGCAATCCGCAGGCGTGAGAACGGGCGAATGCAGCAGCACCGGCTCGGCGACCTCGAGCACATCGCGCGCGAGCTGCAGCATGATCGAGCGTGGTGCGCAGGCCTGCGGTGCGAGCCGCACCGAGACCGCCGCGCGCGTGGCGATGTCGGTCTCGTCGATCAGCCGCATCGCGAGTTCCGTGTAGTGCCGCTCCTCATCCGGCGAGTGCACGGGCGTGCGCAAGTATTGATCGGTCAGGACTCGCAACAACGTCGGCCTGATGTCGACGCCCTTGCGATCGAGATCGAAGAGGCCCTCGAGGCCCGGTGGTGTCG
The DNA here is from genome assembly GCA_963850705.1 of uncultured Alphaproteobacteria bacterium. GTDB lineage: Bacteria > Pseudomonadota > Alphaproteobacteria > Rhizobiales > Xanthobacteraceae > VAZQ01. The sequence continues at coordinate 85,601 of CAWKMR010000072.1, forward strand.
AGAAATTTACCATCGCGCGACGCCCGGCAATGCCGCTCCTTGTTTTCTCCAAAACTAGGGGCGTCGCGTTAGCAGACCGTTAACCTTGCAGGTTTCTATTTGACGGGTCGGACGGCCAGGAGGGCCCGGTTGGGGGACGTAGATGGGGACTGTTGTAGATTTTCCCGAGCACGGGCGCAGTACGCGCGACGGGAGGCTGATTGGGATGCGACCTAAGTCAGCGACCGTGATCATTCTTCCGGTGATTCGAATCGAGCGTTACAGCGACGAGCACGAGCCGGCCGAAGGCACCGCGAGCCGCAGCCAGCGCCGCCGCCGTCGCCGCCGGGCGTCTCGCAGCAAGGCCACCGCCTGAAGGCTGATTTCATGACACGCCGCCCGCGCTCGCTTCATGTGTTGCGCGGTCATGGGCGGGCAACCCGGCTTGTCCTGCTCGTTGCAGCGGCCTGCCTGTCCGGTGGCTGCGTGCTCAACGGCGATTTCGGACGCATCCGTCCCGAGCTTGTCGGCGACAACATGCATGACTGGGTCGGTCGCGACGCCGCCGTCGCGGTCGGCGGGCCGGTCTCCGAATTCCGCACCACCGATCAGGAGCGCGATCTGCGCGACCGCGCCTATGCGCTGATCGAGCCGCCCTACAATCGCGGCCGCTGGGACAGCGTGTTCCGCGAATACGGTCTCGCCAACGATCCGGTAAATCCGGAGCCGTTCGATCGCACCGAATATCTCTACAAGCTGCACAAGGTCTATCGCCGCTCCGAGGCGTCGGCCTATGCGCAGATCGTCACCGATGCGCGCAACGACGTCGAACGGCTGCAACCGTTCTTCACGGTCGCCGGCCGCGTCACCGACATGGACCGGCGCCGCACCGAGAGCCTCGTGCATGTGTCGAACCTCAACCCGCGCGAACGCGGCAACGCCATCGCCCGCAACAAAGAGAACAAGCTGATCATCGCCTGGGTGTGTGTGGCGCTGAAGCAGCGCCTCTCGTCCTATCGCTATGCGCTCGAACGGCTGGTGGTGGCGGTGCCGGCATCGGATGCGGCCGAAGCCGATCGCGCGATCGGTCTGCTCGCGACGCGGCTCGGGCAGTATTGCGGCGGCATCCGCGGCGGTACGGTGGCCGTGCGCGGGTAGGGGGCTCGCCGGCTCAGCCGGCGGCACACTTCGCGGCTTTGAGCGCGGTCTGCGCGGTCGCCATCAGGCCCGGTTCCGGGGCCAGCGCCTTGATCACGATCAGGCCGGTCAGCGTCGGCAACTCCACGATCAGCCGGTCGGCGGCGGTGACTTCCTCGTCGCCCGGCAGTTCGCCGCGCTGCTCGGTGGTCATCAGCTCGAGCTCGATCACGCGGCGGCCGGCGGCGCGGTCGTTGATGGCGTAATAGGCGACGTCGTTGCGGGTGTAGAACGATACCGACGTGTAGGCCGGGCTCACCGGCACGGAAAATTTCAGCGGGCCGTTGCCGAGATCATAGCGGCACACCGCGATCGCGAAGGCGGGGTCGAGGAACGGCACCGGCGACATTGTCCGGCGTCGGCGACGGCACGGCGGTGACCGCGTTGACCGGCGCCATCGGCGACAGCCGCGAATAGGCGTCCTGCGTCGCGAGCTCGGGCAGCCACAGCACCGTGGCGAGATGCACGATCCCGCCGAGCAGCACGCCGCCGAGCAGCCAGAGCGCCAGCCGGATCACGGGCAACCCTTTCGTGTGATCGTCGGCATCGTCACCTCGCGGCCGCGCGTGGCGACGCCGATCGGCGTGTCGTAGAGCCGAAGCAGCAGCGTATAGCGCTCGATGCCGCCGGTCGGCAGCCAGTTGCCGGCCCGCGAGCGCGGCCCGACCGTGATCTCGAACGTGCCATTGGCCCGCCGGACGATCTCATGGCTGGTGAAGCCGTGCCGCTGCACGGAATTGCGCACCAGCCCGCCGTCCGGATCGTAGAGCGTGATCGTCCAGTAGCGCGCCGGCGGCGTCATCCCGCTGACCACCACGTCGCAGCGGCCGTCGAGCGCCGCACCGCGGTCGTCGTGGCGCGCCTGGAACGCGATGCCGTCGCCGGAGCCGATGGGGAGCTCGCCCGAGCGGGCCACCATGGCGCGCGCATAGGGATCGATGCCGGCGGTGCCGTGCCGCGGCCACGCCGTCCAGGCGCCGACGGTCAGGCCGCCGAACGCCTGGCCCTGCGTCAGCGCGAGCCAGGTCGTGCCGAGGCCGACCAGCGCCGCGACGCCGAGCGCAAACAATGTTCCGAGCAGCAATCTCACGGTTCGCAGCGCTTGTTATTGCGCCCTCGCCCCGCGCTTGCGGGGAGAGGGCATGAAGTCGGTTGAGCGAGTGATGATTGGGTGAGGGGCCTCTTCATCGGAATCATATTTCGGGAAGCCCCTCACCGAATCCTCGCTTGCTGAGACAGCGTCTCGCCCTCTCCCCGCAAGCGGGGCGAGGGCACAGTAACAGCCGCCGTGACTCGCGGCTACGTTCGCGTCAGCGAGCGTCGGCTTACCGCGGCACCGCATCCGCCGGCTGGCGATCGGAGGCGGAAGCGAACGCGCCCTGCGGCGGCGGTGGCGGCACCAGGCCGCTCGCGTCGACGCGGCCTTCCGAGGTTTCACGCGCGGCCAGCGCGCGGTTCACGTCGTCCATGGCCTGCTCCAGGCGGACCAGGATCTCGGCGCCGCGGCGGGTCAGCACATATTGCCGTGCGGCCGGATCGGGGGGACCGCGGCGGGTGTCGGCGACGACGGGCCGCTGCGCCGGCGTCTGCGGCTTGAGGCCCGGCAGCGGCCGCAGCTCGATGCCCTCATGGGCATGCACCATGATCTGCTGCCAGGTCATCGCCGGCAGCGAGCCGCCGGTCATGCGGTTGGTCACCTGGTAGTCGTCGTTGCCGAACCAGACGCCGCCGATGTAATTGCCGGTGAAGCCGACGAACCAGGCATCGCGATAAGCGTTGGTGGTGCCGGTCTTGCCGGCGATCGGGATGCCCGGAAGCATGGCGCGGCGCCCGGTGCCCTGTTCCGCCGCCGAGTTCAGCATCATCACCATGTCGAGCGCGACCTGCGGGTCGATCACCTGCACCGGCTTCCTGCCGTCGCGGTCGAAGCGCCAGACCAGATCGCCGGTGCCGGTGCGCACTTCGAGCAGCGCGTGCGGCGTGATCGACTTGCCGCCGTTGACGAACATGCCGAAACCGCCGGTGTGGTCGAGCACCGTCACTTCATTGGCGCCGATCGGCATCGACGGCGTGTCGATGAGCGGCGTGCGCAGCCCGGCCTTGCGGGCAATGTCGCGGATGACGGCGCGGCCTTTTTTGGGATTGCCGTTGCCGAGCGCGATCGAGAGCTTCACCGGCACGACGTTGATCGAGCGCGTGATCGCCATCGTCAGCGTCATCGAGCCGGAATAGCCGCCGGAATAATTCTTCGGGCACCAGTTGCCGATGCAGACCGGCGAGTCGACGACCACCGAGGTCGGCCGGAAGCCTTTGCTCTGCAGCGCGGCGGCATAGACGTAAGGCTTGAACGAGGAGCCGGGCTGGCGCAGCGCGTCGGTCGCGCGGTTGAACTGGCTTTCGCCGTAGTCGCGGCCGCCGACCATGGCGCGCACCGCGCCGTCGTGCTCCATCAGCACCGCGGCGGCCTGCCGGGCCTTATATTCGCGGCCGTGCTGGCGCAGCATGGTCTCGACCGCCAGATCCGCCTGCCGCTGCAGGTTCAGGTCGATCGCGAGCCGCGCCACGAACACGCGCTCCGTCATGGTGCGCGGCAGCGAGGCGGCGAACTTCTTCATCTCGTCGAACGCCCAGTCGAGATAGTAGTTGGGCGAGCGCTCGTCGCGGCGGTCGACGACGGCGGCGGGATTGCGCCGCGCGCCGAACACCTGACCCTCGGTCATGAACCCGGCCTCGACCAGGTTGTCGAGCACGACGTTGGCGCGGGAGCGCGCGGCCGGCAGGTTGATGTGCGGCGCGAATTTCGACGGCGCCTTGAACAGGCCGGCGAGCATCGCGGCCTCGGCGAGGGTTACGTCGCGCGCCGACTTGTTGAAGTAGTACTGCGCGGCGGCGTCGACGCCGAAGGTGCCGCCGCCGAGATAGGCGCGGTCGAGATAGAGCTTGAGGATGTCGTTCTTCGACAGCCGCACTTCCAGCCACATGGCGAGGAAGGCTTCCTTCACCTTGCGCTCGATGGTGCGCTCGTTGTTGAGGAACAGGTTCTTGGCGAGCTGCTGCGTGATCGAGGAGCCGCCCTGCACCACGCCGCCGGCGCGCGCATTGGTGAGCACCGCGCGGAACGTGCCGGCGAGGTCGATGCCGAAATGCTCGTAGAAGCGGCGGTCTTCGGTCGCGAGCGTCGCCTTGATCAGGTGATCGGGAAATTCATCGAGCGGGATCGCGTCGTTGTGGCGGATGCCGCGCGAGCCGATTTCGTTGCCGTAGCGATCGAGGAAGGTGACCGCGAGCTGCGAGGCCTTGAGCCAGTCCTCTTCCGCGGTTTCGCGGAACGCCGGGATCGCGAGCGCGAGCATCAGCACGAGCCCGCCGGTGCCGAGCGTCAGGCCCTCCGAGATCGGCTCGACCAGGGCCCAGCGCCGCCAGCCGGCGATGTGGAACCGGTCCATGAAGACGGTGAAGCGCTCGTAGAGCTCTCGGCCCCAGCGCTGCGCGTGATAGAGGCCGGAATCGATGCGCGAATCCAGGTCGAGGAAGAAGCGCGACAGCTTCGTCCTCCAGCCCACGGGCCGCTTCTCATCGTTGAACAGGTCGCGCAACGTTTTTGGTTCCGGTGGTGGCTCTTGGTTCCGGCGAACGCTTGTCCGTCGAATCTACGCCAGTAAACTTAAGCGTCCGATGAACGAACGTTCAGTCATGCGTACCATACCCGGCGCAATTACGGCTGAGCCGGGCAAATTTCTTCACGTTCGCCCTGATTCTTTAGCGGAAATGGGGGTTCGGCACTATTGCACCAAGGTTACAGGGTGAAGGAAACGGTTGGCCTGTGGACGGTATTGGGGGGTGGGGAGGGGTAGCCGGGTCGGGGGGCAGGGGCAGGGGGTTGTCTCCCGCGAGCCGGCGTCTATACCCGTCATCCTGAGGCGCCCGCGCCGCCAACGCGTTCGCGCGCGCTCGAAGCGTGGGCCTAAGGATCGACGGCCCCGACCGATGTCGCGACCCGGGCCGTCGCCCTTCGAGGCTCGCTGCGCTCGCGCCTCAGGGTGACGGATCGAGACCAGGCAAGCGTCCTTATTCTCGCGAGGCATAAGCTCCTCCGAGGTTTGCCAAATCCCCTCATAACAATGAGGGGGCGGAGCGCCGACAGGCGCTCGGGTGCAGCGGCACCCGTCGGCGGGCCAATGACGCAGGCCCGCAGGCGCCAGCGGGCGCCTTGCGTTCCACGCAGACAAGCTCGCGCCGTCTGCGCTGACGGGAACGCTCGCCTCTCGGCGCTCCACCGCGGGATTTGTGGCTCCGATTCCGCCGCTGAAACCGTTCGGAGTTGCACATGTGCGGTGCCCTTGGGTCATGCGAAGCTCTTCGCGCGTCCGCTCTTAGTGGCGGAAGGGCGGATTTGCCGGACGCCTCCCGGGAGCTGGCTTGCAAGAGCCAACGCGCGGGACGCCGCATCCCGTCCTGCCCTGGCAATGCCTCGCGAAGAGCACCCTCGGCGGACGGGACTGAGAGGATTATAGTCTCTGGAATATAGTCCTGTCAAGGCAGGCCGAGCCCATCGGTCGGACGCCGCGCGGTTTACGCCGCGGTTCGTTCCTCGTCCTCGATGACGCGCTTGGCGGCCTGCACCAGGAAGCCGGAGCGCGTATAGCCGCGGCGCTCGGCAAAGCGGTCGATCTGTTCAAGCACATCGGCGGGCAGGGTGACGTTCACGCGCACCGTTTTCTGCGCCTCGGTCTTGAGGGCGACCAGGATCGCGACGCCGTCCCGGTTCTCGGGATCGGCCATCACTTCCTCGAGGCTCGACGGCTCGGGAATGGCTTCGCCGTCGGCGATCAGGCCGTCGACATGCAACGCCAGCGCCTCCTCGGCCATGGCGCGCGCGTCGTCCAAATCCTTTCCCGCCGTCACCACGCCCAGGAAATCGGGAAACGACACGCCGTAGTCGCTCCCCACGTCCTTGCGGATCAGGCCGATATAGTGGCGCATGGTTGTCACCTCAGCTTGAGGCCGGATTGCTTCTCGATGCTTCGCAAGGTGCCGATCGGAATGTCGCGCTCCGGATGTGGAACGGTGACGCGTCCCGGCTTCTCGGGGTGCTTGAACTGGACGTGGCTTCCCTTGCGGCCAACCTCGCGCCAGCCGACGGCCTCAAGGGCTCTGATGACCTCTCGGCTCTTAATGTGTATTAATACACACTAGAGTCGCTTAGTCAACGTCTATTGGAACATAACAAGAACATACCAGGTGCAGACGCAAGCCCGGACGCCACGCCAGCTTGTCCACATGTCTTCCCTGACTTTCTCAAATGCTTTGGGAAGTGGTCCTTGGCGCGATCAGTCGCTTTCGCGCCCGTTGTTCTTGCTAAAGTTCAACCGACAGTCGGGGCTGGGGGCGTCATGTTCGAGCAGACCTTCAAGAACATCGACGACGTCCTGTGGAAAGAGGCCGGCTGCGCCACCGAGCTGGACTACACCGAGCAGACCTCGTGGATGCTGTTCCTCAAGTATCTCGACGATCTGGAGCAGGCCAACGAGCAGAAGGCCGAGCTTCAGGGCAAGAAATACACCTACATCATCGACAAGCCGCACCGCTGGTCGGCTGGGCCGCGCCGAAGAAGACGCGACGGCACGTTCGACCACGACAAGGCGCTGACCGGCGACGACCTGATCGAGTATCGTCGACGACGAAGCTGTTTCCCTACCTGCAAGGGCTTCACGCACGCGCGCCGAGCGGCGCCGAACACGATCGAATACAAGATCGGCGAAATCTTCGGCGAGATCGAAGAACAAGTTCCGCAGCGGCTATTCGCTGCGCGACGCGCTGGAGCTGGTCGATCGAGCTGAGCTTCCGCTCGCAGCAGGAGAAGCACGAGCTGTCGCATCTCTACGAAGCCAAGATCCAGCAACATGGGCAATGCCGGGCGCAACGGCGGCGAGTACTACACGCCGCGCCCGCTCATCCGCGCCATGATCCAGGTGGTCAAGCCGAAGATCGGCGAGCGCATCTATGACGGCGCCTGCGGCTCGGCGGGCTTCCTGTGCGAGGCCTTCGACTATCTGACGCGCCAAGCGCGCAAGCTCTCGACCAAGGACCTCAAGACGCTCCAGACGAAGACCTTCTACGGCAAGGAGAAGAAGAGCCTCGCCTACGTCATCGGCATCATGAACATGATCCTGCACGGCATCGAGGCGCCGAACATCGTCCACACCAACACGCTCGCCGAGAACATCAGCGACATCCAGGAGAAGGACCGCTTCGACGTGGTGCTGGCCAATCCGCCGTTCGGCGGCAAGGAGCGGCCGGAGGTGCAGCAGAATTTCCCGATCAAGACCGGCGAGACCGCGTTCCTGTTCCTCCAGCATTTCATCAAGTCGCTGAAGGCCGGCGGCCGCGCGCGCCATCGTCATCAAGAACACCTTCCTGTCGAACACCGACAACGCCTCGGTGGCGCTGCGCAAGGAGCTGCTGGAGAACTGCAACCTGCACACCGTGCTGGACATGCCGGGCGGCACGTTCCAGGGCGCGGGCGTCAAGACCGTGGTGCTGTTCTTCGAGAAGGGCGCGCCGACGCGGAAGATCTGGTTCTACAAGCTCGATCCCGGCCGCAACCTCGGCAAGACCAATCCGCTCAACGACGACGACCTGAAGGACTTCGTCGCGTTGCAGGCGAAGTTCAAGGACAGCGAGAATTCGTGGACGGTCGATGCCAAGAGCATCGACAAGACGACCTATGACCTCTCGGTGAAGAACCCGAACAAGGCCGACGAGACGGCGTTGCGCGATCCGAAGGACATCATCGCCGAGATGGTGGCGCTGGATGCGGAGAGCGCGGAAATCCTCGCGGACATCGGGAGCGATGCTGTGAGAGCGGGTGGGCAACGCAAAGCGCTCGGCGAAGTTTGCGACGATTCAAGCGGCACGCCGACAGCCGAAGCAAGACGCAAGCTCGAGGACGCGGATTCGGTCTCCTTCGTCACCGATGGAAGACTTGGCGATCGATCGAGAAATTTCTTGAGCCGACGACAGATCGCGAAGCTCGACGAAGTCGCAGGCAGCTACACTTATTTCGCTGATGGCGACGTCTTGCTGGCGAAGATCACGCCGTGCTTCGAGAATGGGAAGCTTGGCATCGCGCGAGATCTGACAACGGAATCGGCTTCGGTTCAAGCGATACGTCGTGCACTTCGACCAGACGCTTATCTGCAGTTATCTTTACTACTGATCGCTATCGAGACGATTTCGATCGAAGGCGTGCTGAGCACGGCGCAGCGGTCAGCCAACGCGTCAACACGAAGCATTGTCGAAGCATTGACGATTCCGCTTCCCCCGCTCCCCGAACAACAACGCATCGTCGCCATTCTGGACGAGGCCTTTGCGGGGCTGGCGACCGCGACCGCCAACGCCGAGAAAAATCTCAAGAACGCCCGCGAGCTGTTCGAGAGCTATCTCAATTCGGTTTTCACGCAGAAGGGCGAGGACTGGACGAGCAGTCGACTCGGTGAGATCTGCGATCATCGACTAGCGGGTACGACTGCCGCCAAGAGCGAATACGTCGAGCGGCATGGCGATATCCTGCTATCAGAAACGTCAATGACGGAATGAGCTTCGATCGATGACGACGCGATACGTTGCATCGACGATTCTCGACGAAGCTGACGACAGGATATCCAGCTCGAAGGGGCGACGTTCTCTGTCATGACCGAGGCGACCGCTCGGCGAATGTCGCGTAGCTCGATACGAACGAGAAGTCGCTGATTGCATCGCAATCAGCGCTGATTCGATGCAGTCCGGACTGCAGCATACTCGACAGCACTTTCCTGATATCTGCTTCATGTCACAACTCGTTCGAGCACGAATGCTGCACGATGCGGCACGGGTCGCAACGTGCAGCGACATCAACAGCTAGACGATCTGCGCAAGTACCGATTTGCATTTCCGCTGCCAAGACAGAGCAGCAGATCGATCGCAGCTACGATGACGCGTTGACCGAGAAACTCGAGCCTTGAAGCCATCTACGAGCAGCAAGCTGACGCGCTCGACGAGCTTGAAGCAATCCATCCTGCAAAAAGCCTTCTCCGGCGAACTGACCTCGCCGCCGTCGCAAGCCATCAAGAGGCGGCCGAGTGAACGAAGCCGAGACCCGCGCCGAGCACATCGACCCCGCGCTGAAGGCGGCGGGCTGGGGCGTCGTCGAGGGCAGCCGGGTCCGCCGCGAGATCGATCACGCCGGGCCGCATCGAGGGCGCGGGCGGCGCGGCAAGGCCGAGATCGCCGACTACGTGCTGATCTATCCGCAACACAAGCTGGCGGTGATCGAGGCCAAGGCGTGGGACAAGGCGCTGACACCGAAGGCGTCGGGCAGGCCAAGGACTATGCCGGGAAGCTGCAGGCGCGCTTCGCCTACTCCACCAACGGCCAGGGCATCTACCGCATCGACATGGAGACCGGCGCGGAGGGCGATGTCGACGCGCTACCCGACGCCGGACGAACTCTGGGACCGCGACGTTCGCCGAGCCGAACGCCTGGCGCGACCGCTTCGCCGCCGTGCCGTTCGAGGACAAGGGCGGCACGCTGGCAGACGCGCTACTACCAGGACATCGCCATCGAGCGCGTGCTGGAGGCCATCGCCGCCGGCAAGCAGCGCATCCTGCTGACGCTCGCCACCGGCACCGGCAAGACCTTCATCGCCTTCCAGATCGCCTGGAAGCTGTTCCAGAGCCGCTGGAACCTGAGCCGCGAGCCGACGCGCCGCCCGCGCATCCTGTTCCTCGCCGACCGCAACATCCTGGCCGACCAGGCCTACAACGCCTTCTCCGCCTTCCCCGAGGACGCGCTGGTGCGCATCGAGCCGGACGACATCCGCAAGAAGGGCAAGGTGCCGAAGAACGGCAGCCTGTTCTTCACCATCTTCCAGACCTTCATGAGCGGCCCGCCGAAGGACGGCAAGCCGTCGCCGTACTTCGGCGAGTATCCGCCGGACTTCTTCGACTTCATCGTCATCGACGAGTGCCATCGCGGCGGCGCGAACGACGAGAGCAACTGGCGCGGCATCCTCGAATACTTCGCGCCCGCGGTGCAGCTCGGCCTGACCGCCACGCCGAAGCGCAAGGACAACGTCGACACCTACGCCTATTTCGGCGAGCCGGTTTACATCTACTCGCTGAAGGACGGCATCAACGACGGCTTCCTGACGCCGTTCAAGGTGAAGCAGATCTCCACGACGCTCGACGAGTATGTCTACACGCCCGACGACAAGGTGGTCGAAGGCGAGATCGAGGCGGGCAAGCGCTACACGGAAGCCGGACTTCAACACGATCATCGAGATCAAGGAGCGCGAAGCGCTATCGCGTGAAGCTGTTCATGGAGCAGATCGACCAGCGCGAGAAGACGCTGGTCTTCTGCGCCACGCAGGACCACGCGCTGGCCGGTGCGCGACCTCATCAACCAGATGAAGACGAGCACCGACCCGAACTACTGCCAGCGGGTGACGGCCGACGACGGCGCGCTCGGCGAGCAGTACCTGCGCGACTTCCAGGACAACGAGAAGACCATCCCGACGATCCTGACCACCTCGCAGAAGCTCTCGACCGGCGTGGATGCCCGCAACATCCGCAACATCGTGCTGATGCGGCCGATCAACTCGATGATCGAGTTCAAGCAGATCATCGGGCGCGGCACGCGGCTGTACGACGGCAAGGACTACTTCACGATCTACGACTTCGTGAAGGCGCATCGAGCACTTCAGCGATCCGGAATGGGACGGCGAGCCGATGGAGCCGGAGCCGCAAGGAGCCGAGGCCGCGAGGACGCCGCGACGGCCGCCGAGCCGGCGAGAGCCGACGACGCCGAGCCCGAGACGCGCCGACAGAAGATCAAGGTCAAGCTCGCCGACGGCAAGGAGCGCACCATCCAGCACATGATGGCGACGACGCTTCTGGCAGCCCGGACGGCACGCCGATGTCGGCGCAGCAGTTCATGGAAATGCTGTTCGGCAAGCTGCCGCGAGTTCTTCAAGGACGAAGACGAGCTGCGCACGCTCTGGAGCCCGCCGGACACGCGGAAGGCGCTGCTGCAGGGCCTCGCCGAGAAGGGTTTTGGCGGTGACAACTCAC
>CAWKMR010000073.1:0-32281 GCA_963850705.1 uncultured Alphaproteobacteria bacterium
GCTGCGCACGCTGTCCAACATCCGCGTGCGCAATGTCGCGACCGTGGGCGGTGCGCTGGCGCATGCCGACCCGCATATGGACCTGCCGCCGGTGTTGATCTCGCTCGGCGCTCGCGTCGTCGTGCAGGGCAAGACGGGCGAACGGACTATTCCCGTCGCCGATCTCTTCGCCGGCTATTTCGAGACCGTGCTGGCGAAGGACGAGCTGATCCCTCGCTGATCGTTCCGGCGCAGGAAGGCCGCCGCGCGGCCTATCTCAAAATGCACGACGCGCGCGGTGCATGACTGGCCGGCGCTTGGCGTCGCGGTGTCGGTCGCGGTCGATGGCAAGGCGATCAAGGACGCTTCGATTGTCGTCAGCGCCGCAACCGAGAAGCCCGGACGGCTGGCGAGCGCGGAGAAGGCGGCGAAGGGCGCGGCCGACGACGCCGCGTTCCGGCGCGCCGGCGAGGCGCGGCGGAGGAGGCGGAACTGATCACCGACGGACAGGGGTCGGCCGCCTACAAGAAGGAACTCGTGCGCGTCTATGTGGCGCGCGCGCTGCGTGCAGCGCTGGGAGGCAGCCTGATGGCGACGCGCGACGATCGGGAGCGGGCAGGTCGGGCGTTCGGTGCCGCGGCTCGAAGGCGCGGCGAAGGTCACCGGCCGCGCCGACTATGTGCACAACATCCGCCTGCCGAAGATGCTGATCGGAAAGATCTTCCGCTCGACGGTCGCGCATGGCCGCATCAAGTCGCTCGACGTCTCGGCGGCGAAGGCGCTGCCCGGCGTCTATCGCGTGGTCACCATCGACGACATCAAGACCGTCATCCCCAATCCATTCTATGGCCCGGCCTTCCATGACCAGCCGATCCTCGCCGACGGCAAGGTGCATTATATCGGCGAGCCGGTGGCGGTGGTGCTCGCCACCGATCCGCATATCGCGGAAGCGGCCGCGTCGCTGATCGAGGCCGACTACGAAGAGCTGCCGGCGGTGTTCGACGAGGTCGAGGCGATGACCTCGAAGGCGGTCGTGCACGACGAGCTCAAGCCCGCCGGCACGTTCCCGGACCTCAAGCATCTCAAGGGCAAGAAGGACACCAATATCGCGCTCGACTTCCATCTACGGCGCGGCGATACCAAGAAGGCCTTCGCGGAGGCCGAGCATGTGTTCGAGCACACCTTCCGCAGCCAGCAGGTGCTGCACGTGCCGCTTGAGCCCTTTGTCTCCGTTGCGGAGCTGACCGAGACCGGTCTCACCATCCATACGGCGTCGCAGTCGCCGTCCTTCGTGCGCATCGAGATTTCGCGGCTGCTCGGCTGGCCGGAGAACAAGGTGCGTGTGAAGGTGCCGTATCTCGGCGGCGGCTTCGGCGCCAAGCTCTATATCAAGCTCGAAGCGCTGGTGGCGGCGCTGTCGTTGCTCGTGCAGCGGCCGGTGAAGATCTCGCTCACCATGGAAGAGCAGTTCTACACGCTGACCAAGCATGCGGCGACGTTCCGCATCAAGAGCGCGGTCAAGGACGGCAAGATCACCGGGCGCGACTGCGAGATCTGGTGGAACGGCGGCGCCTATGCCGACATCGGCCCGCGCATCACCCAGAAGTCGGGCTTCACCGCGCCCGGTCCCTACGACATCGAGAACGTCTCGATCGATTCCTATTCGCTCTATACCAACCTGACGCCGGCTGGGGCGCTGCGCGGCTTCGGCATTCCGCAACTGGTGTGGGCCTATGAGAGCCACACCGACATGATGGCGCGGGCGCTCAAAATCGATCCGGTCGAATTCCGCCGCAACAACATCCTGCGCGACGGCCGTGCCCAGGCGACCGGCACCGCTATGAAGGATGCCGCCATCGAGGCGGTGCTCGAGCGCTCGCGCTGCGCATGAACATGAAGGCGCCGTTCGAGCGCGGCACCGGCACGGTGAAGAAGGGCCGCGGCATCGCGGTCGGCTTCAAGGCCTCGATCTCGCCGACCACCTCGATCGCGATCGTCAACGTCGCGGCCGATGGCAGCGTCACGCTCTATTGCAGCACGGTCGACATGGGGCAGGGCTCCGACACCGCCAATGCGCAACTCGTCGCCGAGGTGCTCAACGTCCCGGCCGAGTCGCGTGAAGGTCGTGCATCCCGACACCGACGTGACGCCTTACGACATGGCGACGCTCGGCTCGCGCTCGCTCTATCACATGGGCAACGCGGTGCGGCTCGCGGCGGAAGACGCCAAGGCGAAGCTCGCGGCGCTGGCGCGCGAGGTGGGCGTGCCGGAGGGCGCGAACGTGCCGGTCGCCGAGCTGTTCCAGAAGAAATACAAAATGCAGGCCGGCAACATTATCGGCACCGGCAGCTACATCCCGAACTACGTGCCGCCGGACGCCAACGGGCTCACGCCAGATGCGACGCCGTTCTGGATGGTCGGCGGCACCGGCGTTGAGGTCGAGGTCGACACCGAGACCGGACATGTGAAGGTGACGAAGATGATCAACGTCGCCGACGTCGGACGGCCGGTGAATCCGCGCATCGTCGAGACCCAGCTGTCGGGCGCAGCCACCATGCAGTTCGGTTTCACCATGCAGGAGAAGATCGAGTTCGACGGTGGCCAGATCACCAACGCCTCGTTCGCCGACTACAAGATCCCGAGCATTGTCGACATCCCGCGCACCATGCAGAACGAGGCGGTGGAGTCGGAGCAAGGCACCGGCCCGTTCGGCGCCAAGGGCGTCGGCGAGAGCGGCACCTTCGGCGTGTCGCCGGCGATCGCGAATGCGATCGAGGACGCCTGCGGGGTTCGTCTGACCGAGCTGCCGCTGACCGCCGAGAAGGTCTACCGGGCGCTGCGCGCCGCGCAGGGCAAGCCGCTGGAGGAGTGATGCGCACCATCAATTTCACTCTCAACGGCGAGCAGGTGTCGGCCCATGTGGCGGAGCACCAGTCGATCGTCGAGATTCTGCGCGATCGCTTCGATCTGTTCGGCGCGCGCGAAAGCTGCGCGCAGGGCCTGTGCGGCTGCTGCACCGTGCTGGTCGACGGCACCGCCGTGTCCGGCTGTCTTTATCTCGCGGCGTTCGTCGAACGGCAAGCAGGTCACGACCGTCGAAGGGCTCGCCAATAGCGGCAAACTCACGCCGATCCAGGAAGCCTTCCTCGAAGCCGGCGCGGCGCAATGCGGCTTCTGCACGCCGGGATTCGTGCTGATGGCGGGGCAACTGCTTGAGGCGCATCCCGATCCCGACGACGACGAGATCAGGCATTATCTCTCCGGCAATCTCTGCCGCTGCGCGGCGTATCCCGAGATCATTGCCGCCGTGAAGCTCGCGGCCGGCCGACTAAGAGCAGGACGGACATGACGGTGCGACGAAATTCGGTTGCGTTCGGCGACCTGCGCGGCTGGATCGATGCGCTGCGCAAGGCCGGCGAGCTGCACGAGGTCGGTGCCGAGGTCGATATCGATTTCGAGATCGGCACCATCATGCGGCTGGCGCAAGGGCCCGGCACCGGGCCTGCGATGCTGTTCAACAATCTGAAAGGTTACAACAAGCCGACCAGCCGCTGCCGGCGCTCTTCGGCTCCTCGCTCAACAACAACCGGCGTATCGCGATGATGCTCGGACTGCCGCCGGAGACGCATCCGCGCGACCTGGTGAAGCTCGGCCGCACGATTTTGCAGGACAGCGTCGCGCCGCGCATCGTCAAGACCGGCCCGTGCAAGGAGAACGTCATTACCGGCAAGAATGTCGATCTTGCCGAACTGCCGGCCCCACACTGGAACCGGCTCGACGGCGGCCGCTACCTCATCACCTATGCCGGCGTCGTGACCAAGGACCCGACCACCAATGTCATGAACGTCGGCATCTATCGCGGCATGGTCACCGGCCGCGACACCATCCCGATCCTGATGTGGCGCGCCCAGCATATCGGCCACCACGTCACCGAGTGGCGCGCCAAGGGCGCGAAGGAGATGCCGATCGCGGTCGCGATCGGCTGGGAGCCGTCGATGGGCTTCTGCGCCGGCTCGCCGGTGCCGAAGGGCATCTGCGAATACGACGTGATGGGCGCGATCCGCGGCGAGCCGGTCGATCTGGTCAAATGCGAGACCAGCGATCTTTACGTGCCCGCCTCCGCCGAGATCATCATCGAGGGAATGCTGGGGCTCGAGGAAGATACCTACCAGATGGAAGGGCCGTATGCGGAGTTCACCGGCTACTTCGCCGGCGACCGCTCGCCCAAGCCGACGATCCGCGTCACCGCGATCACCCATCGCAACGATCCGATTATGCGCGGCACCATCGAAGGCGCCATGCCCGGCAGCTATTCCGAGAACGCGATGATCTCGTCGATCTTCCGCTCTTCGACCGCCTGGAACGTGCTCGATCGTGCCGGCGTGCCCGGCATCGTCGACGTCTGGGGGCCTCCGGTGCAGGCCGGCATCAACCTCAACGTCGCTATCAAGCAGAGCTACCGCGGGCAAGCCAAGCAGGTGGTCAACGCGCTGTGGGGCTCGTCGGCCGCGCATGTGCGCTACAAGCACGTGACCGTGGTCGACGACGACATCGACATCCACGATTATGCCGCGGTCGACTGGGCGATCGCCTACCGGGTGAACGCCGGCGAGAACGACATCGTGGTCATGCCGGCGACCTTCGGGCTCGGCCTCGATCCCTCGACCCGCAAGCGCGACCGCGACCCGACGCTGTTTGGCACCGGCAAGTGGAACCGCGTGCTGATCGACGCCACCATCAATCTCGACTACGACCCCGATCCGGATTTCGGCGGCTCGCGCTATCCGCCCACGGTATGGCCGACCAAGGAAGACGAGGACGCCGCCCGGGCGCGCTGGAAGGAACTGGGGCTCGACAAGCTGAAGCGATAACTCGCCACGACGTCGTGCCCGCGCTTGTCGCGGCCATCCACGTCTTCGGCGCAAGCGCCAAGCAAGACGTGGATTGCCGGAGCAAAAGGGCGTTGAGCCAGTCTCGCCGGGCTATGACGGCCATGACGAATGGAGTAGGAGGGAGAAACACCATGCAGCAGGAATCCGTCACCATCCCGTCGGCCGGGCTGAAGTTGTCCGGCACCGTGCGCATCCCCGACGGCATGAAGGCCGGCGAGAAGCGTGCCGCCTTCCTGGTGCTGCACGGTTTCGGCAGCAACAAGAACTCCGGCAACGTGATGAGCCCGACCAAGGTGCTGGGCGATCTCGGCTATGTCACGCTCGGCTTCGACATGCGCGGCTGCGGCGACAGCGAAGGTGAGTTCGGCCGCGTCATCTGCCTGGAACAGGTCGAGGACACCCGCAACGCGCTCACATTCCTGCAGAAGCATCCGGCCGTACATCCCGACCGCATCGCGGTGGTCGGCTCGAGCTTCGGCGGCGCGGTCAGTGTCTATGCCGGCGGCGTCGATGAGCGGATCGCGGCCGTGATCTCGAACGGCGGCTGGGGCGACGGCGAGCGAAAATTCCGCGGCCAGCACAAGTCGCCGGAGGAGTGGGCGCGCTTCACCAAGATGCTGGCCGACGGCCGCGAGCACCGCGCCAAGACCGGCAAGTCGCTGATGGTGCCGCGTTACGACATCGTGCCGATCCCGCCGCATCTGCGGAACAATCTGGCGCAGAACTCGATCCACGAATTTCCGGCCGAGACCGCGCAGAGCATGTTCGATTTCCGCGCCGACGACGTGGTCGGCAAGATCGCGCCGCGGCCGCTGCTGCTCATCCATGCATCGAACAATTCCGTCACGCCCACGGAGCAGTCGGTCGAACTGTTCAAGCGTGCCGGCCAGCCGGCCGAGCTGCATCTGTTCAGCAATGTCGATCACTTCCTGTTCGCGGAAGACAACGCGCGGGTCTGGGGCGTGATGCGCGACTGGCTGAGCAAGTATTTTCCCGCCGTGAGCTGAGGCGCAGTTCAATCCGTCATTCTGAGGGCGAGCGAAGCTGCCTCGAAGGATGCCGCCTAGGTAATGAACGGCAGTGTCCTTCGAGGCCGTCGCTCGTAGGGACCTCGGGTGACGAATGGATCGGGAATGCAGCGCTACTTCGCCGGCGCCTGCCCGGTGGTACCGACGGGCTCGGGACTTCCGTTGTCCTTCGCCTTGATCGCCTCGGTCACGCGTTCGATGGTGACGCTGCGGCGTAGGTCGTTGCGGGCGTCGCCGGTCGGCGCGCGGGCGCGGTTGATCACCTGCATGATCTTGTCACGCGCCTGCGGCGCAAGCGTCTGCGAGCGCTCGATTCGCGGCGCAAGGCGATCCAGCACGGCGACGTCCTGACGTGGTGTGGGGACATAGGTCGTGGCGATGAGCACGCAAATCACGCCGACCAGTGCGAGAAAGAACCAGCGAGGCTTCATGACGCACCTCTTGTTCTCGGGCTCACGAGCGATTGGTCGCAATGAATTGTGAAATGGTTACGGCGGCTCGACGACAGGCCGCCACAGGAATCGACGCAGGTTTTCGAACTGATTTAAGCGTATTGATTCGGTGGAAAGGGGCCAAGCGCGCGAACGAACGTACCTCAGAGGTAGCAATGCCAGACGCGTACCCCGTATTGTAGATGCTTGGGACTCGGCATATGTGATGGGTACAAGGTGCACCGATGACCGAAACTGCAGCCGTCTCGATCCGTCGAAGCTGGCGACCGCTTGCAATAACCGCCGGCGTTGTCGGCGTGCTGATGGCAGGGACCCTGGCGCTCTGGGCCTATTACGGTACCGCGGTGTTCTACGAGATGATCACCGCCGGCATCGCCATGTGCTTCTGATGCTACATGTGTTTCTGATGCCAGATGTGTTTCTGAAGCCATGACCCTCCGCACCGCCCGCATCCTGGTCGCCACCGGGGCCTTCGTCGCCGGACTGATCCTCTGCACCGCGGTCGTTCTGCTGCTGTCGGGCGGCGGCCAGGGGCCGTCGATGCCGCAGGTGGCGGCGATCGGCGGGCCGTTCAACCTGACCGACCAGAACGGGCGCACCGTCACCGACCAGGATTTCAAGGGCCGTCCGTTCCTGGTGTTCTTCGGCTTCACGAATTGCCCGGACATCTGTCCGACGACGATGTTCGAGATCTCCGAGATCATGAAAAAACTCGGTCCCGACGCCGACCGCATGCGCGCACTGTTCGTCACCGTCGATCCCGAGCGCGACACGCCGTCGGCGCTCAAGGACTATCTGTCGAGCTTCGATCCGCGCATCGTCGCGGTCACTGGCGACGAGGCCGCGATCGCGGCGGTCGCCAAGGCCTATCGCGCGTACTTCAAGCGCATTCCGCTCGCGGAGGGTGGCTACACCATGGATCACACCGCCATCATCTACCTGATGGGCAAGGACGGGCGTTTCGTGACGCCGTTCAGCCTCAAGCGGACAAACGACGCGGCCGCGGCCGAATTGCGCAAATATCTCTGAGCCGTGATCCACACAACGTGCTGGCCCGGCGGCACGAGTCGTCTATAAGCGTGGCAACGAAGAAGCCGTCACACCGCAGCCAGAAATGATCGTCCCTGCACAGCTCTCGCGACGCCTGCGGCCGCCGATTCTCGGTGTTGTCCTGCCGATGGCGCTTGTTGCCGGACTGGCTGGCTTCTGCCTGCTGTTCCCGGCCGCGCCGGCGACGGCGGAGGGAGCGGCGGTTCAGCCACCGGTCAATGTGCCGGGCTTCTGGGATCCGCGCCGGCGTCCGGAACGCCCCGACCTGTCCCGCATCAAGGTCATCCGCTTCCTGACCGAAACCGACTATCCGCCGTTCAATTTCTCGGCGCCCGACGGCAGTCCGCAGGGCTTCAATGTCGATCTCGCGCGCCTGATGTGCGAGGAACTCAAGGCCGGCTGCACCGTGCAGATGCGGCGCTTCGAAACGCTGATCCCGTCGCTCAACGAAGACCGCGGCGACGCGGTCATCGCCTCGATCGCGCCGTCGCCGGAGACGCGCGCCAAGGTCGACTTCACCGATCCCTATTACCGCAGCCCGGCGCGCTTCGTGGCGCGGCGCGATTCATCCATCGAGGACGTCGTGCCGGAGAAGCTCGAGGGCCGCAAGGTCGCGGTCGTGGCCGGCACCGCGCACGAGGCCTACCTCAAGGCGCTGTTCCCCGAAGCCGAACTGCGCCCCTATCCGAATTCCGACCTGGCGCGGCTGGCGTTGCGGCGCAGCGACGTCGACCTTCTGTTCGGCGACGCCATTGCGCTCGCGTTCTGGCTCAATGGCACGAGTTCGGAGAATTGCTGCGTGTTCCGTGGCGGTCCCTACCTCGACAGCCGTTTTTTCGGCGAGGGCATCGGCATCGCGGTGCGCAAGGGCAACGACACGATGCGCCTGGCCCTGAATTGGGCGCTGTTCCGGATCTGGGAGCAGGGCCGTTTCACCGACCTGTGGCTGCGGTATTTCCCGATCAGCCCGTTTTAGTCCCTTGAAGGGGCTTGCTTTCCAATGCCCGCCCGACCAAGAAATCCCCAACCATGACCACCGCTGATGTCCAGCCGCCCGCCGCATTGCGCGACCTTGCCGCCACCTCGAACGCCTGGCCGTTCGAGGAGGCGAAGAAGATCGTCGCGCGGCTGAAGAAGAAGCCCAAGGACGAGGTGATCTTCGAGACCGGCTACGGCCCGTCCGGCCTGCCGCATATCGGCACCTTCGGCGAGGTCGCGCGCACCACCATGGTGCGCCACGCTTTCCGCGTGCTCACCGGCGACACGATCAAGACCCGGCTGATCGCCTTTTCGGACGACATGGACGGCCTGCGCAAGGTGCCGGACAACGTGCCGAACAAGGAGATGCTGGCGGCGCATCTCGGCAAGCCGCTGACGCAGGTGCCGGACCCGTTCTCGAACGAATATCCCTCGTTCGCCGCGCACAACAACGCGCGCCTGCGCGCCTTCCTCGACCAGTTCGGCTTCGAGTACGAATTCTTGTCCTCGACCGAGTGCTACAAGTCCGGCCGCTTCGACAAGGCGCTGCTCACCGTGCTCGAGCGCTTCGAAGCGGTGATGAACATCATGCTGCCGTCGCTGCGCGAAGAGCGCGCGCAGACCTATTCGCCGTTCCTGCCGATCTGCCCGCGCACCGGCGTGGTGCTGCAGGTGCCGGTGGTCGCGCACGACGCCAAGGCCGGCACCATCAGCTACGACGATCCCGAAACCGGCGAGCGGATGACGACGCCGGTCACCGGCGGCCGCTGCAAGCTGCAATGGAAGCCGGACTGGGCGATGCGCTGGTTCGCGCTCGGCATCGACTACGAAATGGCCGGCAAGGACCTGATCAACTCGGTGAAGCTCTCGGGCGAGATCTGCCGCGCGCTCGGCGGCACGCCGCCGGAAGGCTTCAACTACGAGCTCTTCCTCGACGAGAAGGGCCAGAAGATTTCCAAGTCGAAGGGCAACGGCCTCACCATCGACGAATGGCTGCGCTATGCGTCGCCCGAAAGCCTCTCGCTGTTCATGTATCGCGAGCCGAAGTCGGCGAAGCGGCTCTATTTCGATGTCATCCCGCGCCACGTCGACGAGTACCAGCAGTTCCTCGACGGCTATCAGCGCCAGGACGACAAGCAGCGGCTGTCCAATCCGGTCTGGCACATCCATGCCGGCCATCCGCCGAAGCCGGACATGCCGATCACGTTCTCGATGCTGCTGACGCTGGTGTCGTCGTCGAACGCGGAGAACGCCGAGACGCTGTGGGGCTTCATCGGCCGCTACCGGCCCGGCGTGACGCCGCAAGACGCATCCGAAGCTCGATGCGCTGGTCGGCTACGCCATCCATTATTTCCGCGACTTCGTGCTGCCGGAGAAGAAGTTCCGGCAGCCGACCGAGGCCGAGCGCGCGGCGCTCTCCGACCTGCGCGATGCGCTCTCGCAGCTTCCCGCCGACGCGACCGCGGAGCAGATCCAGAACGTGGTCTATGAGATCGGCCGGCGCGAGCCGTTCCTTGACAAGAAGGTTGCGAAGGACGGCAAGCCCGGCGTGTCGCTCGACTGGTTCAACATGCTCTACCAGGTGCTGCTCGGGCAGGAGAAGGGACCGCGGTTCGGCTCGTTCGTGGCGGTCTACGGCGTCCAGAACACCGTCGACATGATCGACGGCGCGCTGGCGCGCTCTGCGTAAGCGCGGACGTCGGCGCGGTTCGCATATCGTCCCTGCGGCTAACGCGCACCAAGCACGCGACTGTCCTCTATCATTCGTCCCGCCGCAAAACAGTTGGCGCGCGTTCTGCCCGCTGGCGGGCATTCTTTTCTCTCTTGCTTTGTGACGGGCAATTCGCCGCAGCACCGCGTCCATCGACACCGTGCCGCTGTCTTGTAGAGATGCCTGAAAGGCGCGAGTGTCCGGCTGTTCCATGCAGCCGGCGAAGCCGGGACCGTGTTGCCGGCTTTAGATCATTGGTGAGTGCGTGCGGAGAGCTACATGGCGGGTATTGAGGCACTGAGAAAGATCGGCGTTGCATTGGCTCTCGCGATCGGGACAGCATCGCTGGCATCGACTGCATCCGCACAGGACTCCGAGCAAGCCTTCTTCTCCGGCAAGACCGTGCGATTTGTCGTGGGCTTCGGTCCTGGCGGCGGCTACGACGCCTATGCGCGCATGCTGGCGCCGTATCTTTCGAAGGTCCTGGGCGCGACGGTGATCGTCGAGAACCGGCCGGGCGCCGGCGGGCTGCTCGCGCTCAACGGCGTCTATATCGCGCCGCCCGACGGCCTGACGATGATGATCGTCAACGGCACCGCGGCGGTGTACTCGCAACTGACCGATCTGCAAGGCGCGCGCTACGATCTCGGCAAGATCGGCTACCTCGCGACCTTGAGCGCGCCGCCGTCGCTTTGGACCGTCGGTCCGCACAATCAGGAAAAGACGATCGCGCAGGCGCTCGCGGGCGCACCGAAAGTGGCGATGGGCCGCGAGCGGCCCGGTCGACAGCCTGTCCGACGGCGCGGCCTTCACCTGCGCGGGCCTCAAGCTCGATTGCCAGATCGTGCTCGGCTACAAGGGCAGCAACGACGCCGCGCTCGCCGTCGCGCGCGGCGAAATGGATGCGCTCTACGTCACCGACACCTCGGCCAACACCTACGTCCAGTCGAACGGGCTCGTCCCGCTCGCAACGGTCGGGCAGAAGCGGTCGCGCTTCTTTCCCGACCTGCCGACCATCTTCGAGGCGGCAAAGCTCAATGCCGATCAGGAATGGATCTTCAATTTCCGGCATCTGGCGCAAAGTCTCGGCCGCATCCTGGTGGTGCCGCCCGGGCATGACCGAGAGCCGGCTGGCGTTCCTGGAAGCGGCCGTCAAGAAGGCCGTCAGCGATCCGAGCTTCCTCGCCGAAGGCGAGAAGCGTCAGCTCTACACCGACTATGTGGACGCCGCCGGCACCCGCAAGAACGCCACCGAGCATCGTGACGACCGTCACCCCCGAGCAGAGGAAGCTCGTGCAGGACATCCTCGCCAGGGCGCGGTGAGGGCTCGCGGCACGGCACGCTTGCGTTCAGGATTCTCGCCTTGCGAAGGTTGCGCGGCTCCGCATTGGCGTGATGCAGAAAGCTCGCAATCAGCGGCCGGGCTGCGGCGTTCCGCCAGACAGACGACATGCGCCTCGGTGAACATGGCGAGGTCGCTGACCGGGATAACCTTCAGGTTCTGGTGGGCCATGATGCCGGCGATGCCTGAATCCGAGATGGCGCCGACCCCGATGCCCTGCATGACCGCCGCCACCACGCCTTCCAGGCTGGTGGTTTCGAGGATCGGCTGGATTTTCACGCCGGCTTCCTTCAGCGCGCGATCGAAGGCGCCGCCGGTGCGCTGAATGACGCGTTGGTCCTCGAGCTCCTTGATGCGGATGCTGCGCCGTTGCGCCAGCGGATGATCGATCTGGACGATGATGTTGATGCGATAGCGCTTGTAGAACGCGGAGAAGAACCGCGGATCGTTGGTCGGGTTGCCGATGATGCCGGCGTCGAAATCGAAATTGAGCAGGCCATCGAGGACGTCGGCCGCGGAGACCAGCCTCACCGCGAGCCGCAGGTTGGGATACTCCTTGAGCAGCCGGGCGCAAATTTCCATCGCGTCGAGCGGCCGGACCGCGCCGATGCGGAGCGAGCCGGTCTCGCGCGCCTGCGCGGCGCGCAGCAGTTCGATCGCTTCCTCCTCGTGGCCGAACAGGCCTTCCGTGATCGTCAGCAGCTCCCTGCCGATCGCCGTCAGCTCGACGCGCCGCCCGCGCCGGTGAAACAGCTCCACGCCGAATTGCGCCTCCAGCGCCGAAACATGCATGGAGACCGTGGGCTGGCCGATGTTCAGGAGCTTGGAAGCGGCGGTGAAGCCGCCCGACCTGGGCCACGGCATGGAAGGCGTCGAGCCAGCGCTGATACATCGATTTTCTCGATGGAAACCCAGAAAATCCCGATTTCCCGATAGTGCGCCGATGCGGCTAGGATTGGCAAGCCTGATGGCCGGTCTTCGCGGCTGGGCCTCGCAAGAGGGTCGGAAAGTCCTGCAGATCAATTGGTTCGAGGAAACGCTACAAACGAGAAGAAGGAGCGCGCGCACATGGCCACGTTCAGCCAATACTGTCAGGGTTGTTTCGGAATCCGCGATGCCGGCCGGTGTGCGCGTCTCCCAGCTCCAGCCGGCGCTGGGCTCGATCGTGTCCGGCTTTCGCTTCGACGGAAGGCCGCTGAGCGACGAGTTCCGGTCCGCGCTGCGCGATCTCCTGCACAATCGCGGCCTGGTGATCTTCGAGCCCGGCACGGTGACGGCCGAGAACTTCACGGCGTTCGCCGGCTTCCTGGGCGAGTTCTTCCACTACGCGGGGCCCCACACGCCGCGCGCGCCGGAAAATCCCGACGCGACCATGATCGACTCGCTGAAGGACAAGAACCTTCGCAATCACATCTGGCATGCCGACGGCGGGTTCCGCCCCGACGCGCCGGCGTTCACGGCGCTGTTTGCGCAGCAATTGCCCGATTCCGGCGGCGACACGATGTTCAGCAATACCGCCTGGGTCTATGAGAATCTCGATCCGCTGTTCGCGGCCTATCTCGAGTCGCTGACGGTCATTCAGTCGGCGGATGCGACCGGGCATATCACCGATCGCTATCTCGACCCTGAGGAGGCGACGCAGGCGCGGGTGCGCATGCCTCCCTTCGAGATGCCGCTTGTCCGCGTTCATCCCGCGACCGGCCGGAAGTGGATCGCGGTGAACGAATCCTACGTGGCCTACATCAAGGGCGTCAGCCGGATCATGAGCCAGAACATCCTCGGCATCCTGTTCGACATGATCAAGTCGCCGGAGGCGACCGCCCGCTTCACCTGGACCCGCGGCGCGCTCGCGATCTGGGACAATCGCGTCGTCCAGCACAAGGGCATCAAGGACTACGGCAGCGGCCGCCGTATCCTCTATCGCGCGACCATGACGGCGTGAGCGAGCGTCGCAGCTAGACGGCGCGTGCTCCGCTCAAGGCGCAAATCGCTTCTGCGCTTTCGGTGATGCGCACGGCTTACCCGATCTGCTACGGGTAGCGCGCAATGTCTCTCCTCGGCTGGTTCATCATCGGCATATCCATCGTCGCGGGCTCCTTCCTCTCCGGCGTGTTCGGCATGGCCGGCGGGATGGTGCTGATCGGCGTGCTGCTGATCTATTTCGACGTGGCGACGGCGATGATCCTGTTCTCGATCATCCAGCTCGCCGCCAACGGCTGGCGCGCGTTCCAATGGTGGAGCTATGTGCGCTGGGACATCATCTGGCTCTATTGCGTAGGCGGCGCGGTCGCCTTTGCGGTGTTGCGACTGTTCGAGTTCATTCCCGACAAGGCGCTGGTCTATCTGCTGCTCGGCCTGATGCCGTTTGCGGTCGATATCCTGCCGAAGTCCTGGCGCCCGAACATCGAATGGCGCGGCGTGCCGTTCTTCACCGGCCTCTTCACCACCATCATCCAGTTCCTGTCCGGCGTCGGCGGGCTGTTCCTCGACATCTTCTTCCAGAAGAGCATGCTCGACCGCAAGACGACGCTCGCCACCAAGGCGATCGCGCAGTCGGCAAGCCACGTCCTGCGTCTGGTCTATTTCGTCTCATTGTCCGGCTTCGGAACGGCTTCGAGCCCGCGCCGGTGCTGGCGGCGATCGTGCTGGCGATCGGCGGCACCATGCTTGCGCCCTATGTCATCGAGCGCATGACCGACGACAGCTTCCGGCAGTGGACGCGGTTCGTCATCTACACGATCTGCATCGTCTATCTGGTCGCGCGCGGCGTGGTTGTACTGGCAGGCGTGGTCAGCCGCTTGAGGCGATCAGCCTTGCCTGCTGCATGGATGCTCCGAGCCGCGCGCGCTTGCCGCTCGCTGCGACCGCGTTGTACATCCACTTATGACCTATAACGAGGCGGCACAGAAGGCGTAACGGGGAGACGATAACAAGAATGGCGAGCAAGGCTGAGTTTCAGAAAGCGCCCCCTCAATTCGATGAGACATTCGACGTCGTCGTGGTCGGTTACGGCTTTGCCGGCGGCGTTTCGGCGATCCAGGCGGCGCGGGGCGGCGCCCGCGTCCTGCTGATCGAGAAGATGCCGGATCCCGGCGGCATCTCGATCTGCTCCCACGGCGCGATCTGCTCGACGCGGCAGCCGGACAAGGCGCTCGACTATCTGCGGGCGACCAATGCCGGCCGCACCCGCGACGATGTGCTGCAGGCGTTCGCGCAGGGCATGACCGAGGTCGAGGCCTATTTCCGCGATCTGGCGAAGATTTGCGACGCCGAGATTTTCGTGCGCGAGCGCGGCGGCAACTATCCGCTGCCGGGCGTCGAGGCGTTCTACTACACGCAGGTCGAGGCAATTCCGAATTTCGACGCGCGCGCGTCCTATCCTTACGCCCGCGGCCGTCCCGGCGGGCCGATGGTGTTCAAGATACTGCAGGACAATCTCGACCAGCTCCCGGTCGAGATCCGGCTTTCGACCACGGCCAAATCGCTGATCACCGACGCCAACAAGCAGGTGGTCGGCATCGTCATCGAGGGCAAGGACGGCGAGCGGCGCGTCAAGGCGCGCAAGGGCGTCATCCTCGCCTGCGGCGGCTTCGAGGCCAACGAGGAGATGAAGCGCCAGTACTGGCAGATGACGCCGGTGATCAACGCCGCCGGCCGCGGCAACACCGGCGACGGCATCAAGATGGCGCAGGAGCTCGGCGCGCAGCTCTGGCACATGTGGCACTTCCACGGCTCCTACGGCTTCAAGCACACCGATCCGGACTATCCGTTCGCGATCCGCATGAAGCGTTTTCCCGACTGGATTCCCGGCAAGGAGCATCTCGCGCTGGTGCAGACCGCGTGGATCCTGGTCGACAAGACCGGCAAGCGCTTCATGAACGAGCTGCCGCCCTATGTGCAGGATCAGGGCGCGCGTCCGCTCGAAGTGTTCGACTCGGTGACGCAGACCTTCCCGCGCATTCCGGCGCACATGATCTGCGACGAGGCCGGCCGGCGCCGCTACCCGCTCGGCAACCCGACCTACAACGACCGCAATGTCGAGTTCGCCTGGAGCCGCGACAGCCTCAAGGAGGTCGAGCTCGGCATCCTCAAGAAGGCGAACACCATCGACGAGCTGGCCGACATCATCGGCTGCGACCGCGCGGCGCTGAACGACACGATCACGCGCTGGAACGCGATGTGCGCGAAGAAGAAGGACGAGGAATTCGGCCGTCCCGGCGGCAACATGATGCCGATCGCGACGCCGCCGTTCTACACCGGCGAGATGTGGCCGGTGGTGTCGAACACCCAGGGCGGGCCGGTGCACAATCCGAAGCAGCAGATCATCGACGTCAACGACCAGCCGATCCCGCGGCTCTATGCGGCAGGCGAACTCGGCAGCTCGTTCGGGCACCTTTATCTCGCCGGCGGCAATATCTCCGAGTGCTTCGTCACCGGCCGCATTGCCGGCCGCGAAGTCGCCGCGCTGGACAGCCTGGGATTGAACCGGAGACGACGCATGCCCGTGCTGAGCGCCAACGGCGAGACCATCCACTATCTCAAGGAAGGCGCCGGACCCGCGGTGGCGCTGATCCACAGCCTCGGATCGAGCGTGCACATGTGGCGCGAGCAGATCGCCGCGCTCAAGGACCGCTACACGGTCATCGCCTGCGACGCGCGCGGCCACGGCGGCTCGTCGGGAAAGGGCGAGTGCAGCGTCGCCACCGCGGCGCAGGACCTCAAGGCCGTGCTCGATGAGCTCGGCATTGCCGAATGTCATCTCGTCGGCATTTCGACCGGCGGGCCGGTGGCGCTGACGTTGGCCGCGCAATCGCCGGACGCGGTCAAGTCGCTGGTGCTGGCGGATACGTTTGCGAAGCCGGTCGAAGGCAGCAAGGAGCGTGTCGAGGCGACCGCGGAAGCGATCGCCTATGTGTCGATGGAGGAGTTCGGCACGCAATACGCGGCCGAGGCGCTGCTGCCATCGACGTCGCTCGACGTGCAGGACGAGCTCGCCGGCGTGATCGCGAAGGTCAATCCCAAGGTCTACATCCAGTTGATGCGCTCGGCCGTGCTCGGCGACTTCACGGCGCTGCTCGCCTCGGTGAAAGCGCCGACGCTGGTGCTGATCGGCGAGAGCGATACGATCGCGCCGCGGTCCGAAGTCCGATTTCCTCGTCGCAGAAGATTCCGAATGCGACGCTCGCGGTCGTTCCGGCGGCAGGCCATCTCGGCTGCCTCGACAATCCCGCGGCCTTCAGCGACGCGGTCGGACAATTTCTCGACAAACAAAATTAGCGTCGCTGGGTGGTGCGCCGAAGAAAAAGGAAACAACCATGACTTGGATGCTTCGGACCGCCTACTGCCTGATCGCCACTTTGACCGCAGCTTTGGCTGTGCTGTCGCCGGCCGCCGCGCAGCCGGCCGCATCCGTCGCGGAGCATTTCCGCGGCAAGACCATCAAGCTCATGATCGCGACCGGCACCGGCGGCGCCTATGGCGGCTATGCGCTGGTGTTCGCGCAGTATTTCGGCAAGCACATTCCTGGCGAGCCCGCGATCGTGCCGGAATATCGGCCGGGCGCCGGCGGCGTCGTCGCCGCCAACTATCTCTACAACGTCGCGCCCAAGGACGGCACCGTCATCGGCATCCCGCTCGCGCCGATCGTGCTCGCGCAATACACCGGCGCGAACGTGCAATACGACGCGTCGAAATTCCTCTGGGTCGGCCAGATGGCCGACATCACGCGGCTGTTCACGGTATGGGAAACGTCGCCGATCAAGACGTTCGAGGACTTGATCACGAAGGAGTCCATTGCCGGGACGACCGGGCGCGGCTCCGAGACCTATATGAATCCGGCGCTGATGAACGCCGTGTTCGGCACCAAGATCAAGATCGTGTCAGGCTACAAGGGCTCGAACGATATCATGCTGGCGCTCGAGCGCGGCGAGGTGTCCGCGGTGTCGGGGACGTGGGCGAACTTCGCCGCCAACCATCCGCAATGGATCAGCGAGCGCAAGGTCCGGTTCGTGGTCCAGATCGGGCTCAGCAAGGTCTCAGGCTACGAGCAGGTGCCGCTGCTGTCGGAGCTTGCGAAGAACGAAGACGACCGCCGCCTGGTCGAATACATGTCGCTGGTCACGACCTCGGTCGGCTATTCGGTGATTGCGCCGCCCGGCGTGCCGGACCCGATCATCGGCGCGTTGCGCAGCGCCTTCGATGCGACCATGAAGGATCCGGCGTTCCTCGCCGCCGCCAAGAAATGCTGCGTCGATCTCAATCCCGCGAGCCACGAGGTGGTCGCCGGCGCGGTCGCGCGCGCGATCAATGCGCCGAAGTCGATGCTGGAGCGATTCATCAAGGCGACTGGCTCGTAAACGAAATGCGCGGGCACTAACTGCTTGCCTTGGATTGTGCGCCGAGCGTGGTTTCGACCACGTAGTTGGCGATCGCGATCATGGTGTGGTGAGCGAGAACATGCTCCTTGCCGTCGCGGGCAATCGCCCGAAGCCGGTCTTTGTCCGCGAGTGCCGCTTCGATCGCGCCGGTCAGGAAGCCCGGTTCCGGATCGTAATAGAACGCATGGACGCCGTTGATCAGCGGCCGATGGCGTTCGATGGTCGGCTGGTTGATCAGCGGAACAGATCCGCATCCCAGCGCCTCGTAATGGCGGAAGCAGTCCCAGCCCAGGCCCTCCGGCGACCACACGATCCAAGCTTGCGCGCAACGCCGGTAGAACTCCTGTGGCGATAGTCGTCCCTCTGGCATATCGACCTTAAAGCCACGATCGCGCAAGGCGATGATCTCGCTCATGCCGGCCTTTCGGATGGTCGACGTTCCCTCGACGCCGCTGGAAACGAAGATATCCATTGTCTTGTCCAGGTTGGCCGGCGGCAAATCCGTCACCGCCACCGGCAGACCGAGCGAGATCGGACGCAGTTTGTCGATGTGGTGGCGCAATCGCGACTGGCGGCGAAAGCGCCGGGTGGGAAGTTCGCGATGACCGGTCTTGGTGAACAGTCGCCAGCGATCCGGCGGCAGCTCGCGCTTGAAATAGAATTTGCAGCGCGACAGCAGGAACAGGTCGGCGCGATTGATGTACGGGAAGTCGCAGGTGTCGATGACCGCGATCGGGGGTGCCATTGGCAGCCGCAGCAGGTGAGGTGCCAGCGCCGGTCCGAAATCGCGGAAGTCCGAGCCACGTGCGGCGGTCGAACAAGGTGCGCATGATCAGGGGCCAGGCAGCAAATTGGCTCGGATGGGTGACGATCAGCGACAGATCGGGGTCGCGCAGTGCACGACGCAGCGCCGCGAAATTCGGCACCGACAGCTTGGTCAGGCCGGAGTCCGGGTCGACCGGCATCGGCGCGAAACTTCGGGTTTGCTTGGGAAACGCGGCCGCCATGTGCGGCGTACCGATCTCGACGATCCGGAGAGCTGAGAGATCGATCAAATTGGACCCCGAACACTACTCGAACGGTGCGGCAACCGCGCAGCCGGGCCGCGCTACTGGCTCGCCCACATCACGCGCGCGATCCACTCGACGTCGCGTACCGCCACGCTGCGGTCGCCGTGGTCGGCATTGACCGAGCGCAGCTCGACGGTCTTGGCGGTGCGGCGCTTGAGCTCTTTCACCATCACCTCGCCCTCGCGGGTCTTCACCACCACGCGGTCGCCGCGGCGGATCGAGGCAGCGGGCGAGATCAGGATGATGGTGCCGTCGCGATAGGCAGGCTCCATCGAGTTGCCGGAAATCTCGAGCGCGTAGGCATGCTCGTCGTTGACGGCGGGGAAGGGGATCTCGTCCCAGCCCTTGCCGACGGGGAAGCCGCCGTCGTCGAAATAGCCGCCGGCGCCGGC
Organism: uncultured Alphaproteobacteria bacterium; assembly: GCA_963850705.1. Classification (GTDB taxonomy): domain Bacteria; phylum Pseudomonadota; class Alphaproteobacteria; order Rhizobiales; family Xanthobacteraceae; genus VAZQ01. The sequence goes on from CAWKMR010000073.1 coordinate 19,272, forward strand.
CTCGGCGAAGCCGATCAGCGGCACCGCCTTGGCTGGCGGCTTCGCCTTGTCGTCGATCAGTTGCACGAAGGCATCGACGCTGCAGCCGGTGGCGGCCAGCGACTTCGAGACCGATTCGGTCGACGGCCAGCGGGGACGGCCGTCCGGGGTGATGCGCTTGGACTTGTTGAAGGTGGTCGGATCGAGCCCCGCTTTCTTGGCCAGCCCGGATGCCGACAGGCCCGCGCGGGCGGCCAGGCGGTCGAGGGCGCCCCAGATTTGCGCGTGAGTCAGCATCGAACGCCCTCCAAACCGGTCACCGGACGCAACGGATTATGATCCAAACTCTAGGAATTATGACCGTAACCCCTGTTCGTTCCAGCAACTTATAGGTGTATACCCGGGGCGGGCAAGCCTCGGGCGGTAGCGGCGTGACGCTTGAGTGACGGCCCCGGCTCGGAGTTTACTGAACGGCCGCGCCGGTTGAGCGCGCGACAGCTTGGGGTTTGGGGGCGGGTGGCGCACGTCGTCTACAAGATCTGCGGGGCGGACGAATGGCGGGCCGCCGAACGGGCCGGCGTATTCCGTGGCGCGGCGATCGATCTCAGCGACGGTTATATCCATTTCTCGACCGGCGAGCAGGTCGCCGAAACCGCCGCCCGGCATTTCGCCGGCAAGGGTGACCTCGTGCTGGTCGCGGTTGCCGCTGCGGCGCTCGGTCCCGCGCTGAAATGGGAGCCCTCGCGCGGCGGTGCGCTGTTTCCACATCTCTACGGCGTGTTGACGCCCGACGCGGTGCTGTGGGTCAAGCCGCTGCCAATCGGAGGCGACGGCCGGCACATGTTCCCGGAGCTTGAATCGTGATCGGATTGTTCGAAGCGCTGTCGCGACCGCTGTTGCGGCAGATCGATGCCGAGGATGCGCACGGCCTCGCGATCCTGGGGCTGCGCTTCGCGCCGATTTTTCCGCGGGCGCGCGACGACGCAAGCCTCGCGGTGCGCGCCTTCGGGCTCAACTTCCCCAATCCGGTCGGCATGGCGGCGGGCTTCGACAAGCATGGCGAAGTGCCGGACGCGTTGCTGCGGCTCGGCTTCGGCTTCGTCGAGGTCGGCACCGTGACGCCGCTGCCGCAGCTGGGCAATCCGCGGCCGCGTCTATTCCGCTTGCCACCCGACGAGGGTGTGATCAACCGCCTCGGCTTCAACAGCGCGGGGTCGGAGGCGGTGCTGCGCCGGCTTGCCGCGCGCGCCGACCGCGGCGGCATCGTCGGCGTCAATGTCGGCGCAAACAAGGACTCGGCCGATCGCATCGACGACTATGTGCGCCAGATCGACATGTTTGCGCCGGTGGCGAGCTACTTCACCTGTAACATCTCCTCGCCGAATACGCCGGGCCTGCGCGACCTCCAGCAGGGCAGCGTGTTCGACGAATTGACCGCGCGCGTGGTCGAGGCGCGCGAGCGGGTGATCGCGCGGGCGGGCCCGACGCCGGTGCTGATCAAGATCGCGCCCGACCTGACGCTGAACCAGCTCGATGAGGTGGTCGCGATCGCGCGCCGCCGCAAAGTCGACGGCATGATCGTCGGCAACACCACCATATTGCGGCCGGACTGGCTGAAGGATCAGAAGACCGCCAAGGAAGCGGGCGGACTCTCGGGAAAGCCGTTGTTCGCGCTCGCGACCCGGATGCTGGCGGAAACCTATGTGCGCGCCGAAGGCGCGTTCCCGCTGATCGGCACCGGCGGGATCGATTCCGGCGAAACCGCGCTCGCCAAGATCAGGGCAGGGGCCTGCCTGGTGCAGGTCTACTCGTCGCTGGTGTTCCGCGGGCTCGCGATGATTGGTGAGATCAAGAGCCACCTCGCCGCCGAATTGCGCCGTGGTGCGCACAAGGGCCTCGACGACCTCGTCGGCGCGGATGCTGCCGCGATGACCGCGGAGGCTTGGCCGGACTAGGCCGCGTCCGGGCTAGTGCGGCGCTCCGCCGCCGGATGGCGGTTCGCCACCGTGATCATCCAGTACAGCGCGCCGAGCGCCAGCGCCACGCCGGCATGACCGGCGAGCGTCTCGATGCTGGCGGTCTTGAAGTCGAGCAGGATGATCTTGCGCGCGATCACCATGATCGCAATCAGCACGACCATGCGCGCCTGGATGATGCCGGTCTTCTGTTTCAGCGACACGGCGATGGAATGATTGAACTCCAGCAGGATGAGGACCGTCAGGATCGAACCGAACACGTCCTGCAACAGTTCCTGTTCCATGAATGCCCGGCCGAGACCGAAATCGACCGACCAGCTCGATCGCCACGAGGATCAGGGAATAGACGATGACCACGGCAATGAAAGCCATGATGATGCGGGAGACGACCTGCTCGAAACGTTGATAGGAGGTGAGGTCCCGCCACTCCTGTTTCAGCGCCTTGATATCCAACATTGCTATCGCCCCTTCGGCGCGCGCATGAGCCGCACGATCAGCCAGATCGGGACCACGATCACCGCGCCGAGCAGGAAATAGCGCCACAGCCAGACCACGGCGTCGAAGCCCATGTCCCAGATGTAACGGATCAGATCCTGGATGCTCCGCAGGATATTGAACGGATCGAGGCCGAGCACGCGCAGGACCACGCCGACCAGGACGCACAGCAGCACCAGCCGGAAGATCACCATCAGCGGCGGTCCGCCAAAGAAACGGGTTGCAGCGTTGCCGGCCATCGGTGGTCTCTCCGTCGGCATTGTCATGGGCGCACCTCTTGAAGTCACTCTATCACGTCTGACGATTCGGCACCGCCGATGGCGCCTAGTGGAGTGGATTTGACATTCGCGACCCCCTGGCAGCGGGCGCGCGACGCGAATGTCAAATCCAAACTCCACTAGCAGCTATATTTGCTAGTGGTCCTTCGATTCTAACATTCGCAAAGGTGCCTGCTGAGACGGGATGCGAATGTTAGAATTGGACCACTAGGTGTCGAGCAGCGCTTCCAGCGTCTCCAGCCGGTCGGCTTCGCCGGGCGGTTTGTCCCAGCGCAGCCGGCTGATGCGCGGGAAGCGCATGGCGATGCCGGATTTGTGACGGGTCGATCGCTGCAGGCCCTCGAAGGCGACTTCGAGCACGAGGCCCTGATTGCGCTCGTGCACGACCTCGCGCACCGGGCCGAACCGCTCCACGGTGTGGCTGCGGACAAAGCGGTCGATCTCCAGAAGCTCTTCGTCGGTGAAGCCGAAATAGGCCTTGCCGACCGGCACCAGCACGTCGCCGTCGTCGCCCGCAGTCCAGACCCCGAAGGTGTAGTCGGAATAGAACGACGAACGCTTGCCGCTGCCGCGCTGCGCATACATCAGCACGGCGTCGACGGTGAAGGGATCGCGCTTCCATTTCCACCACGGGCCCTTCGGGCGTCCCGGAACATAGGGCGAGTCGCGACGCTTGAGCATCACGCCCTCGACCGCGTCCGCATCGTGGCCGGCGCCGGCCGACGGCCGGGTCGGCGCGGGCGGCCGCGAGCTCGTCCCAGGTCTTGAACGGGATCAGCGGCGAGATGTCGATGCGCGGATCGTTCAGGTGCTTGATGACGGCTTCGAGCCGCGCGCGGCGCTCCGCGAACGGGCGCTCGCGCAGATCGTCGGCGCCGTCGACCAGCAGATCATAGGCGCGCAGATGGGCGGGAAATTCGGCGGTAAGCTTCGGCGTGACCGATTTGCGGTTGAGCCGCTGCTGCAGCACGTTGAAACTCTGCACGCGGCCGTCGCGCACGACCAGCAATTCACCGTCGATCGAGCCGTCGAAGCGCAGTGCATCGAGAAGATCGGGGAAGCTCTTGGAAATATCCTCGCCGGTGCGCGAATAAAGTCGGCACTGGCGCGTGTCGCGGTGGGCGCCGGCCGATGCCTGCACGCGGATGCCGTCCCATTTCCACTCTGCGATGAAATCGGCCGGATCAAGCGCGGCGAAGTCCGTCTCCTCGATCGCATGCGCCAGCATCGCGGGACGGAACGGCGCGGGATCGCTGCTCGACGGCTTCTCGGCGCGGCCTTCGAGCCAGGCGAACAGCTCGGTGTAGGGCGGCGCAAGGCCGGGCCACAGGAGCTCGATCTCCTGCACGTCCTTGTCGCCGAGCGCCGCCGCCGCGGTCTTGGCGAGCCGGGCCGAGACGCCGACGCGCAGCGCGCCGGTGACGAGTTTCAGGAGCGCCCAGCGTCCGGTCTCGTCGAGCGCGTCGAGCCAGCGCGCAAGCTGGGCCGGAAGTTGTGCCTTGCCGAGGGTGGCGATGGTCGCGACCACGTCGGAGAGCGAGGTGCGTTGTGTTGCTCCGCATTCGCCGAGCGCTCGGTGCGCCCCCCTCCACCCACATGCGAAGCGTGTGGCGGGGAGGGGTCGGGGTGGGGGGCCTGCGACAGGGCTTCACCCCCCACCCCCGCCCCTCCCCACCGCTCATGCGCGGGGGGAGGGGACAGATCGAGTTGTGGCGGCGCCGGCCACATCAGCGCGATCGTTTCCGAGGTGTCGCCGACATAGTCGCGCGACAGGCCGAACAGCACCGGGTCGGTGCGCTCGGTGATCAGCGTGCGCAGCACATTGGGCTTGGCGTATTGGAACGACAGCGCGCCGGTGAGGGCGGCGAGCGCATAGCCGCGGTCCGGGTCCGGTGTGTGGCGGAAATAATCCGTCATCAGCCGCAGCTTGTTGTTGCGGCCGGGCTCATACGACAAACGATCGAGCAGTTCGGCGAAGCGCTTCATGGCGTCTCGCCGGCGGTCTTGGCATCCACTTTGCCATCGGTGGTGCCGTCGCTCTCGTCCTCGTCGCCGTAGCCGACGATGTCGAGCGGCCGCGCCTTGAGGCCGCGCTCCGTGCACCAGTGCACCAGCGCGTCCTCCTGCCCATGCGTCACCCAGATCTCGCCCGCGCCGGTCGCGACGATGGTGGCGGTAAGTCCGTCCCAGTCGGAGTGGTCGGAGATCACCAGCGGCAACTCAACGCCGCGCTGACGCGCTCGCGCGCGCACCCGCATCCAGCCCGAGGCGAATGACGACACCGGGTCGGGGAAGCGTCGCGACCACACCTCCTGCAACGCAGACGGCGGGCAGATCGCGATCGAGCCCGCAAGCTCGGCCTTGCTGGCGTCGCGCACCGCGCGCAATTCGCCGAGCGCGATGCCGCGGCGCTCGTAGTAGCGCGTGATCGTTTCCATCGCGCCGTGCAGATAGATCGGCTTGTCGTAGCCGGCCTTGCGGATCAGTGCGATCACGCGCTGCGCCTTGCCGAGCGAATACGCGCCGACGAGATGTCCGCGCTCGGGGAACAGCGCGACGGAGTGCAGGAGCTTGGCGATCTCGCCGTCGGGATCGCCATGGCGGAACACCGGCAGGCCGAACGTCGCCTCGGTGATGAAGACGTCGCACTGGACCAATTCGAACGGCGCGCAGGTCGGATCGGCGACGTCCTTGTAGTCACCGGCGGCGACGATACGCAGCCCGTTGGCCTCAACCGCAATCTGCGCGGACCCGAGCACATGCCCGGCCGGATGGAAGGTCACGCGCGCGCCGCCGAGCGAGACGGTCTCGCCATAGTCGACGGTCTGCGCCGTGCCGGCGAAATTCTCGCCGTAGCGCAGCCGCATCAGGTCGAGCGTCTCCTGCGTGGCGAGCACGGCGCCATGGCCCGCCCGCGCATGGTCGGAATGGCCGTGGGTGATCAGCGCCTTCTCGACCGGCCGTGTCGGATCGATATAAAAGCCGCCGCGCTTGCAGCACACGCCGGCCGGCGTCGGCACCAGGATGTCTTCGGGACGGATATTGGAACTCATCGCCGTTTACATAATGTCGGCGCGCGCGCTTAGGTACCCCGATGCAGCACTTCGTTTCCTCCGGCGACCTGATCGCCGACCGGCGTTTCGAATTCGCCAAGGACCTCGAGAAACGCGGCGACCTCGCTGGCGCGGCCGACCTCTATGCGCAGGCAGTCGAGGTGGCGCCGGGCTTCGCCTCGGCCTGGTTCGCGCTCGGCGAGGTGCGGGCGCGGCTCGGCGACAACGCGGCGGCGATCGATGCTTTCCGCCGGGCGCGGGCCGCCGATCCGGAGGATCGCCACGGCGCGGCGGTGCAACTGGCGCGGCTGACCGGCGAGGCGACGCCGATGCCGGCCGGCTATGTGCGCGCGCTGTTCGATCAGTATGCCAAGCACTACGACCTCTCGCTGCTCGAGGGGCTCGACTATCGCGGGCCGCAGCTTCTGCTCGACGCGGTGATGGCGGCATGCGGCGCGCTCGGTCGCGCGCCGTCGTTCGGCCGGGCGCTCGATCTCGGCTGCGGCACCGGGCTCGCGGCTGCTGTGTTCGCGCCGCGTGTGGATTCGCTGGCCGGCGTCGATCTCTCTCCGGTGATGATCGAACAGGCACGCCGCACCGGCCGTTACAATCATCTCCACGTGTCCGACGTGCTCGAATTCCTGACGGGCAGAGCGAGCGCTGCGCCGACCTCGTGATCGCCGCGGACGTCGCTGCCTTATTGCTCCGATCTCGCGGCCGCTTGTTTCGCACGGTCGCGCGTGTGCTCGACGACGGCGGCCTGTTCGCCTTCACCGCCGAGACCCACGACGGCAGCGGCGTGCTGCTGCGAGAGACGATGCGCTACGCGCATGGCGAGGATCACGTCCGCTCCGCGCTGGCGGATGCCGGGCTCGCTGTCGTCAGCCTGACAGAGGCTTCGTCGCGGCGGGAGAAGAGCATCCCGGTGCCGGGGCTGGTCGTGGTCGCGGCGAAACCGGCCTCGACGGTGCCGCCTTCGGAGATTACCTCTAGCGCATGATCCCGAAAAGTGGGAACCGGTTTTCGGACAAGATCATGCGAGCAAAAGCGTGACCGTTCTCGAACGACCCGAAGCCGTGACGCTGCCCGAGCCGTTTGCGCGCTGGTTTGCGCAGCGCGGCTGGGAACCGCGTGCGCATCAGCTTGAACTCCTGGCGAAGGCGCGCGCCGGCCGCTCGGTGCTGCTGATCGCGCCGACCGGCGCCGGCAAGACGCTGGCGGGATTTCTTGCCGTCGCTGGTGGAGTTGAGCGGGCAATCGAGAGGGCTTGCTCGGTGCACCCTCTCCCCTTGAGGGAGAGGGTGGGCCGAGCAGGCGTAGCCTGCGAGGACCGGGTGAGGGGTTGCTTTTCCCCTTGAACCCCTCACCCGGCTCGCTTCGCTCGCCACCCTCTCCCTCAAGGGGAGAGGGTATCGGAGCCCGCGGCGCGAGCGCGCTCATCTCCACTGGCCGTGAGGTACGCCGCGAGGGCGGGCTGCACACACTCTATATCTCGCCGCTGAAGGCGCTCGCGGTCGACATCGCGCGCAACCTCGAGACGCCGGTCGCCGAGATGAAGCTGCCGATCCGGATCGAGACCCGCACCGGCGACACGCCGGCGTCGAAGCGCCAGCGCCAGCGCCGCGATCCGCCGCACATCCTGCTCACGACCCCGGAGCAGCTTGCGCTGATCCTGGCGTCGCCCGACGCGCCGTTCCTGTTCGGCTCGCTGCGCCGCGTCGTGCTCGACGAATTGCACGCGCTGGTGACGTCGAAGCGCGGCGATCTGCTCTCGCTCGGGCTCGCGCGCTTGTTCGCGCTGGCGCCGGAGGTAACGTCGGTCGGCCTATCGGCGACCGTCGCGGAGCCTGACGATCTGCGCCGCTATCTGATGCCGCAACCGCAAAGCGCGCCGCTGCTCGCCGATCTCGTGATCGCCGACGAAGGCGCGCCGCCGCATGTCACCATGCTCGACACCGCCGAGCGCCTGCCCTGGGCCGGGCATTCGGCGCGGCACGCCATCGCGGAAATCTACGGCCTGATCAAGCAGCACAAGACCGCGCTGGTGTTCGTCAACACCCGCAGCCAGGCCGAGGCGATCTTCCAGCAGCTGTGGGGCATCAACGACGACAATCTCGCGATTGCGCTGCATCACGGCTCGCTCGACGTCGCGCAGCGCCGCAAGGTCGAGCAGGCGATGACGGTCGGCCGGCTGCGCGCCGTGGTCTGCACCTCGTCGCTCGATCTCGGCGTCGACTGGGGCGACGTCGACCTGGTGATCAATGTCGGCGCGCCGAAAGGCGCCTCGCGGCTGCTTCAGCGCATCGGCCGCGCCAATCACCGCATGGATGAGCCGTCGCGCGGCGTCTTGATCCCCGCGAACCGTTTTGAGGTGCTGGAATGCACCGCCGCGCTCGACGCCATCGCCGCCAAGGCGCAGGACACGCCGCCCGCGCGCATCGGCGCGCTCGACGTGCTGGCGCAGCATGTGCTGGGCCGCGCCTGTGGCGAGCCGTTCCTCACCGACGAGCTCTATGCCGAGGTGCGCAGCGCCGCGCCTTACGCCGATCTCGCCCGTGCGGACTTCGACGCCGCGGTCGATTTCGTCGCGACCGGCGGTTACGCGCTCAAGGCCTATGAGCGCTTCGCCAAGATCAGGCAGGGCAAGGACGGCCGCTGGCGCGTCGCGCATCCCATGATCGCGCAACGCTACCGCATGAATGTCGGCACCATCGTCGAGGCCGACATGCTCAAGGTGCGCCTCGTGCGCTCGCGTGCCTCGAAGGTGATCCCGCGTGGCGGGCGGCTGCTCGGCGAGGTCGAGGAATATTTCATCGAGATGCTGACGCCCGGCGACACTTTCGTGTTCGCCGGCGAGGTGCTGCGCTACGAGGCGATCGTCGAGGACGAGGTCTATGTCTCGCGCGCGGCGTCCGAAGACCCGAAGGTGCCATCCTACGAGGGCGGAAAATTTCCGCTCTCGACCTATCTGGCCGATCGCGTGCGCCAGATCGTGGCCGACGGAAGGCTTTGGGGCGAGCTACCGAAGCAGGTGCGCGAATGGCTCGACATCCAGCGTTGGCGCTCGATCTTGCCCGGCCGAGACGATCTCCTGGTCGAGACCTTTCCGCGCGCCAACAAATACTATCTGGTCTGCTATCCATTCGAGGGCCGCCTTGCGCATCAGACGCTCGGCATGCTGCTCACGCGCCGCCTCGAACGCGCGCGGCTGCGCCCGATGGGGTTTGTCGCCAACGAATATGCGCTGGCAATTTGGGGACTCGGCGACGTGGCGCTGCGCATCTCGCGTGGCGAGCTCTCCCTTGCGGAGCTGTTTGACGAGGACATGCTGGGTGACGACCTCGAAGCCTGGCTCGCGGAATCCGCGCTGATGAAGCGCACGTTCCGCAACTGCGCGATCATCGCCGGGCTGATCGAGCGCCGCTTTCCCGGTCAGGAGAAATCGCGCCGCGAGGTCACGATCTCGACCGATCTCGTCTACGACGTGTTGCGCAAGCATCAGGCCGATCAGTGTTGTTGCGCGCCGCCCGCGCCGATGCCGGTAGCGGGCTACTCGATATTCGCCGGCTCGGCGAAATGCTCTCGCGCATCCGGGGCCGAATCATTCATAAACCTCTGGACCATGTCTCGCCGCTCGCGGTTCCCGTGATGCTGGAGATCGGCCGCGAGACGGTCTACGGCGAAGCATCGGACGAACTGCTGCGCGGAGGCCGAGGCGGAGCTCGTGAAGGAGGCGATGCAGTGAAAGCTGAGGGGGCGCGGCTGCCGGCTGCGAGCGGGGCGATGTGTCGTCGCCGGCATTGCGCTCGTCGCCGATTGCGCCGGCGTGCTTTACTGGCCGGAGGAAAGTCTGCTGGTCGTCGCCGACCTGCATCTCGAAAAGGGCTCGAGTTTCGCGACCCGCGGCGTGCTGGTGCCGCCCTACGACACCGCCGCGACGCTGGCGCGGCTCGGCGCACTCATCGCGCGCTACGCGCCGCGGTTCGTGGTCGCGCTCGGCGACAGTTTCCATGACGGCGGCGGGCCGAGCGCGTGTCGCGACGACGATCGCGCCATGCTCGGCGCGCTTCAGCGCGGCCGCGACTGGATCTGGATCGCCGGCAATCACGATCCCGAACCGGTCCGCGACCTTGGTGGTATCTCGGCGGCGATGTTTGCGATCGGGCCGCTGGTTTTCCGCCACGCGCCCGAGCGTGAGGAAGCCGAGGGCGAAGTCGCCGGCCATCTAGCAGGACCACCTGAAGCGGACATGGCCACGTATTGCTCTGCGAGCGGAACGTCTTCTCGCTGGCCTCGGTGACCTCGGCGCGGTGCACGTCGTCGTCGAGGCGGTTCTCGCCCTCGAGGTGGCGGTGCACCTCGTCGTCGATGAGCTGCTGCGGGAACCGGGATCTCGACCTTCTCGAGCAGCACGTCGACGATCTTGTCGCGCGCCGCGCGCCCTGGCCGAACCTTCGACTTGCCGAGCTGCTCGCGGAGGTCGGCGCGCAGCTCGCCGATGGTGTCGAACTGGCTGGCGATCTGGGCGAAGTCGTCGTCGGCCTCCGGCAGCTCGCGCTCCTTGACGGCCAGGACGGTGACGGCGATCTGGGCCTTCTCGCCCTCGTGGTCGCCGCCGAGCAGCGGCGAACTCGAAGGTGGTGCGACTCGCCGGCGGTCAGGGTGTCGAGCGCCTCGTCGATGCCCTCGATAGCTCGCCCGAGCCGAGCTCGTAGGTGATGCCGTCGGCGGTGTCGACCTCTTCGCCGCCGATGGTGGCGACCAGGTCGAGCTGGGCGAAGTCGCCGGTCTTGGCGGGGCGGTCGACGGTGACGAGGGTGCCGAAGCGGGTGCGCAGGTTCTCCAGCTCGTCTCCACCTCATCCGGGGTCACCTCGACCGGCGTCGACCTCGAGCTTCAGGCCGTCGTATCGGGAAGCTCGAACTCGGGCCGCACGTCGACCTCGACGGTGAAGAGCAGGTCGCCGGAGAAGTCCTTCTCGTTCGGCCACTGGGTGACGTCGGCCTCGGGGCGGCCGAGGGGCGGAGCTTCTGCTCGGCGCGGCCTCGCGGTAGAACTTGTCGAGCCCCTCGCTGACGGCGTGGTTGAGCACCTCGGCGCGGCCGACGCGCTGGTCGATGATGGGCGGCGGAACCTTGCCCTTGCGGAAGCCGGGGATGTTCACGGACTCGGCGATGTGCTCGTAGGCGTGATCGATGCTCGGCTTGAGCTCCTCGGGGGTGACGGTGATGTGAGCTTGACGCGCGTGGGCGAGAGCTTCTCGACGGTCGTGGTGACCATGGGGTTGTTCTCCTGGATGTTTGCGGCACGCACGACGCGGCCGGTGTCGGTCTGGGATGGTTTCGTAGTGCCGTCGGGGCGACAGGATTTGAACCTGCGACCTCCCGCTCCCAAAGCGGGCGCTCTACCAAGCTGAGCTACGCCCCGGGTGGTGGTGTCCGTGCGCACGCGCGGGCACAAACAACCCGTCAGAGTCTAGCCGACGGGCATCCGAGGGTTGCGACATCCATCCTTCTGCCTCTTCGCGCACGAACTTCGGAGAATGTCGCGAACTTCGGTGCATCCGCGGCCGGGACGACGAAGAAGGGGTGATTCTCCGAACTTGGCGCGGGCTGTCCGAGGCACGGGCGGGTCATGCCATAAGATTGTGGATGCCGCGGCTCGCCGCTGCGGGGATGTAGCTCAATGGTAGAGCCTCAGTCTTCCAAACTGATGGTGCGGGTTCGATTCCCGTCATCCCCTCCGCACCACCTCTTCTGTACCCGGTCACGACGCGATCAGCAGCGCGCCGATCCACCAGACGATCAGCCCGAGCACGATCGCGCCGAGCGGGTAGATGAACGCGAGGCGCCGCTTCACCAGGGCGACGATGCCGAGCACCACGCCGAGGATGGCGAGCACCGGCGGCCCGTAGACGCCCAGCGCGAAGCCGACGGTGTTGGGGTTGCTGTCCATGGCCCACAGCAGCGAGGCCAGGAAGAGCGCGGCCGCGAGGCCGAGCGAGACGAGCATCAGAAGGATGGTGGCGATGATGTCGCCCGTCTCCCGCGGGTCTGCGTGGGGCGGAAGTCGGTCCGGCGGTGTTCGCGGTCATCGGGAACCTCCCTGTTCGTTGTCGTTGATGCTAGCGGTCGGTTCAGCGATACCGTGGGCCGTGGATCGTGTTGAGCACGAGAACTCGCGGGTCAGAGGGGGCGCATCATGGCGAGAAGTTTCAGCGCGTCGGCCGCGAGCAACAGCGGGCAGCCCAAGCCGCCGAAGCTGCCCCGCAAGCCGGCATCCGCGCTCGCGGAGCGCTACACGACGGTCGACGGATTCGACGTCTTTTACCGGGAATCCGCCGACCGCACCCGGACGCCCGTGTGATGATGCACGTGCACGGCTTCGGGCTTTCCGGTCGCTACCTCCTGCCGACGGCACAGGTGCTGTCGGACGAGTTCCACACGCTCGTTCCCGATCTCCGGGGTTCGGCCGGAGCGCCAAAGCGGGCGCACTGCTGGACGTGCCCGACCTCGCCCACGCTGCCGCGCGGTTCCTCGACAGCATGGGCATCGAGCGGGCAACCCTCGTCGGCAACTCGATGGGATGCCCGGTGATCTGCGAGTTCGCGTACCGCTACCCCGAACGCATCGAGCGGGCGGTCCTGGTGTCCCCGGCCGGCGGGATCCACAACCAGCCGCTGCGCCGCGCGATCGGCCAGCTCGCGAAGGACGGCCCGCGCGAGCCGCGGAAGATGGTGACGGTCGCCACCCCCGACTACCTGCGCTTCGGCGTGCCGAGCACGTTCAAGATGTTCAGGGCGCTGACCCAGTACCCCACGCTCGAGCGCCTTCTCGCGCTGACGATCCCGACGCTCGTCGTGCTCGGCGACCGCGACCCCCTGCTGCCGGGGCCGGAGCGCGTCAAGGAGGTAGCGGCGCAGACCGACAACCACGTGCTCGTGGTGCGGATCGAGGGCGCCGCGCACGCGATCAACTTCAGCCACCCGGGCGAGCTCGTCGAACGTCATCCGGCTGTTCATGGACGACAAGCCCATCGTGGATGACCCCGACTCCCCCGGCCAGGCGACCGTGTACGAGATCCATCGCGGCACGCATCACCCGCCCGCGCAGCGACATAGCGGGCTAGGTCTGCTCGAGCACCGCCCGGAATCGCTCGGGGAAGGACGACATTCTCGGGAGCCCCGCGAAGAGGGGCGCCACCTGGTCCAGCGTGTAGCCGGCGATGCC
>CAWKMR010000074.1:0-103394 GCA_963850705.1 uncultured Alphaproteobacteria bacterium
TACATCACCGGCGCCTGGATCCCCGTCGACGGCGGCATGTCCCTCTCCAATCTCACCCTCGGCTCCGAGCGCTGACACCGGTTTCGACTTTGTGGGGCCTATAGACCCCCAAAAGTCGAAAGCGCTGAGGGGGTCAGCAGGTGGCGAGGAAGCGGTCGATCAGCTCTTCGATGCCGGCGAGGTCGAGGGTGGTGTCCGCTTCCTGGAGCTGGTCGGCGGTGACGCCGTCGAGGAGGGCGATGAGCTGGCGAGCGTGGGCCTCGGGGGTCTTGCACTGGCCGGCGCGCAGGAGGGTCGTTGCCAGGCCGACGAAGTGGGTGCGGGATTCTTCCATCACCGGGTGCAGGGAGGGACGGCGGGTCGCCTCCAGGGTCAGCTCGTAGCGGGCGACGACCATCGGCCACACCGCCGGGTCGAGGACACGGTTGATCGCGGCGAGGATCAGTTCCCGCGTCTGCTCGCGGGTCAGAGTCTCGGCCGGGGCGGTCGCCGTGTCGACGTCGGCCGGGGGCGGGGCGTCGAGCTCGGCGTGGCGGCGGGCCGCCGCCTCGAGCAGGGCGTCGCGGCTGCGGAAGTAGTTCGAGGTCGAGCCGGTCGGCAGGCCGGCCGCTTCGTCGACGGCGCGGTGGGTGAGGCCGCGCGAGCCCTCCGCCGCGAGCACGGCGAGGGCCGCGTCGGCGATCTCGGTCCGGCGCCGCGCCGGCTCCGGCGCCGCTCGTTTCTTCCTCCCCCGTTTTACTGCCACGGCCACCAGCATAGACCAAGGAAGGAATTTCACTACGAATGTAGTATCGGCTGCCGATGGAGGCGATCCGGATGACCCTGGGAGCGTTGATCGAGGCGGTGCGGCAGCCTTCTCCGCGACCCCGAGACGCGGGCGCTGCCGTTCTTCGCCGATCGCCCTGATCCTCGGCGGCACCCTCTTCTACTGGCGGGCCGAGGGCTGGACGCTGATCGAGGCGCTCTACTTCTCGGTCGTCACCCTGACCACGGTCGGCTTCGGCGACCTCTCGCCGACCAGCGACTTCGTCCGCGCCGTCACCGTCGTCTACATCCTCGTCGGCGTCGGCACCCTGCTCGCCCTGATCACCGCCGTGATCCAGAAGTACGTCGCCGCCCGCCGCTGAGCGAGGCGGCATTGAGCACCGCATAGGTGTCGGATTGCCGCCTCGGTCGTGGAGGACCCCCCCAATCGGGCGTTTGTCCACGGTTTCGTAGAGTAAAACTACAGACGTAGTATCAGCCTGCCGATGACCTCGGTCATGAGCTCCCAAAGCCGCCCCCACCTCGTCCTGTACACCTGCTGCCTGGCCCTGGTCCTGGTCATGGCCTCGGTCACCAGCGTCAACCTGGCGCTGGAAGAGATCGCGGTCAGCCTCCACGCCTCCGGCTCCGACCTGACCTGGGTCGCCGACGCCTACACCGTCGCCCTCGCGGCGCTGGTGCTCCCGTTCGGCGCGATGGGCGACGACTTCGGCCGCCGCCGGGCGCTGGTCGTCGGCACGCTCGTCTTCGGCATCGCCGCCGGCCTGGCGGCGACCGCCGACTCGGTCGGAATGCTGATCGCGTGGCGGGCGCTGATGGGAGTCGGGGCGGCGATGATCATGCCGAGCACGCTCTCGACGATCACCGCGGTCTTCCCCAAGGAGAAGCGCGCCCGCGCCGTCGCCGTCTGGGCCGGGTTCGCCAGTGCCGGCGCCGTGCTCGGCCTGCTGATGTCGGGAGCGCTGCTGGAAATCGCCGACTGGGAGTGGACCTTCCTCGCGATCTCGATCCTGGCGGCGGTCTCGCTGGTGGCGACGCTGCTCTTCGTGCCGCACACGAAGAGCTCCGAGGAGGCGCACCCGGACCTGGTCGGGACGGCGCTGATGGCGGTCGGGATCGGCGCCGTCGTCTACGGGATCATCGAGGGCGCCGACACCGGCTGGGGCCAGACCGGGCCGGTCGTCGCCTACGTCGTCGCCTTCGTCTCGCTGCTCGGCTGGGTGCTCTACGACCGCCGCCTCACCTGGCCGCTGCTCGACCCGCGCCTGTTCAAGCTGCGCGGCCTCAGCAGCGGCGCGATGACCCTGGTCCTGCTCTTCCTCGCCTCCTTCGGCTTCTTCTACGTCGGCCTCCAGTACGTGCAGCTGGTGCTCGGCTACCAGCCGCTGATGGCGGCGCTCGCCTTCCTCCCGATCGCCGCCGTGGTGATGCCGCTCTCGGCCGCGTCGCCGTGGCTGAGCGCCAGGCTCGGCGACAAAGCGGTGATGGCCGGGGGCCTGGCGCTGATGGCGGCGCGCGCTGCTGCTGATGACCGGGCTCAGCGCCGAGGACGGCTACGTCTGCCTTCCTGATCCCGATGCTCGTCTTCGCCTGCGGGCTGGCGCTGTCGAGCACGCCCTCGACCAACGTCGTCGTCGCCTCGCTGCCGGCGCGCAAGCAGGGCGTCGCCTCGGCGCTCAACGACGTCACCCGCGAGTTCGGCGCCGCGCTCGGGATCGCCCTGCTCGGCTCGCTCTTCAACAGCGGCTACACCAGCGCCGTCGCCGACTCGACGACGAAGCTGCCGAGCGGGACGGCGGCGGCGGTCGAGGACTCGGCCGCGATCGGGCTCAAGGTCGCCGAAAGCCCGAAGCTCGGCAGCGCCGGCCCGGCGCTGGAAGCCGGGGTCAAGGACGCCTTCATGAGCGGGATGCACCAGGCCTTCGTCGTCGGCGCGATCCTGCTCCTGGTCGGGATCGCCTACGTGCTGCTGCGGGCGCCCTCGCGCCGCGACGTGCCCGAGGGCGAAGCCGGCGACTGGCTGGCGGCGGCGCCGGCGAGCGTCGATCCGCCGCGACGGCGTCGTCCCCTCCTACGCGCCGTTCGGGCGCGCTGCGCGGCCAGGTCGTGCGGATGGCCCTGATGGCGCTGCCGCCGAAGCCCCACAAGGGCGAACTTGGCCGCCGCCGAAGCCGTTCGATCGCCGCCGCCGCGCCCGCACCGGCGGCTCGGCACTGCTGACGCTGGTCGTCGCGGTCGCGTCGGTCTTCCTGCTGCTGCCGGCGCTCGCCCTCGCCGGCGCCGACCCAGCCGCTCGACGGCTACGTCGTCTGCCGGCGGCCAGGTCAATGCCGTCGCCAAGAGCGGCAACCGCGTCTTCCTCGGCGGCAACTTCGACTACGCCGGCCGAACACCGGCGGCGGCGCCGTGCTCGACGCCGAAGCGGCGAGCCGCTGCGCAGCTGGCGATCAACGGCACCGTCCTCGCCGCCGTTGCCCGACGGCAGCGGCGGCTACTACGTCGGCGGCAGCTTCACCGCGGTCGACGGCGTCCACCGCGGCGGGCTCGCCCACCTGCTCGAGGACGGCAGCCTCGATCCCGGCTTCGACGTCGGCGTCGGCAAAGGCGGCGAGGTCGACGCGCTCGGCCAGGTCGGCGACACCCTCTACGTCGGCGGCATCTTCGCCTCAGTCGGTGGCCAGGCCCGCGAAAACCTGGCCGCGATCGACCTCACGAACGGGACCGTCAACGCTGGAACCCGGGCGCCAACAACCCGGTCCTGGCGATCGCAACCTCCTCCACCGCCGTTTGGGTCGGCGGCGAATCCACCACGATCGGCGCCCAGCCGCGTAACTCGCTCGCCCGCGTCAACGCCGAAACGGGCGTGGTCAGCCCCTGGAACCCGAACCCGAACACCGCGGTCTCGGCGCTGGCGGTGCGGGCGACGACCCTCTACGTGGGTGGCGAATTCAGCACGATCGGCGGCGCCACGCGCAAAGGCCTGGCGGCGATCGAATGCCGGCTCCACCGGTGCCGCCACCGGCTGGAACCCGAACCTCGACGGGTCCGCGGCCGGCCTCGCCCTGGCCGGTCCAGACCCTCTACGTCGGCGGCAACTTCGCCAACGCCGGTGGTCAGCCACGCCAGAACCTGGCCGCGCTCGACCTCGGCACCGGGCAGGCGCTCGACTGGCACCCGGGCGCCAACGGCACCGTCCAGTCGGTCGCCGTCTCCGGCAACACGGTCTACGCGGCCGGTGTCTTCACCACCGTCGCCGGCGCCAGCCGTCGCGCCCTCGCCGCGGTCGACGCGACGACGGGCGGCGCCTTGGCCTGGAACCCGAACCCGAACCAGATCGCGTCCGTCGTCGTCGCCGGCGGCGCGACCGTGCTCGCCGGCGGCAGCTTCCGCTCGGTCGGCGGCGAGGCCCGGCAGCGGCTCGCGGCGCTTCGACGCCAGCAGCGGCGCCCTCACGCCCTGGAACCCCGGAGCGAACGGCAACGTGCTCGCGCTCGCCGCCAACGGCGGCAACGTCTACGTCGGCGGTGCGTTCACCAGCGTCGGTGGGCAGGGACGTGTGGCGGCTCGCGGCGATCGACGCCGCGAGCGGCGCCCTCACCGGCTGGGGCCCGGAATCGGACGGAACGGTGCGGGCCCTCCTCGCGACCGGCTCGACCGTGTACGTCGGCGGCGACTTCGACCCAGATCGGGACCACGGCGAGGAACGGATCAACCTGGCGGAGGTCGAGCCCGGTGACGGGAGCTGCGACGGGCTGGGACCCGGTGATCGTCGGGCCCGCGGTGAGGCACGGTCTACGCCCTGCCTGAACGGCTCGACCCTCTACGTCGGCGGTGACTTCACCGCCGTCAGCGCGGCCCGCGGCAAGCGACTTCGCCGCGATCGACACCGCGACCGGCAACGTCGCTCGGTTCCGACCTCAACCTGGACAGCACAGGTGCTCACCCTGGCGGTCTCGCCCTCGGGCTCGACCGTCTACGCGGGCGGCACCTTCGCGCTGTTCGACGGCAGGGGCGTCGCGCCTCGCCGCGGTCGACACCGCGACCGGTCACGTGACCGGCTGGAACCCCGGCGCCGACGGCCAGGTCAACGCGCTCGCGGCCTCCGGCTCGACCGTCTACGTCGGCGGCAACTTCGACTCCGTCGCCAGCACGGCCCGCGCCAAGCTGGCGGCGATCGACGCCGCCAACGGCAACGTGCTCGCCTGGGCGCCGAACCCGGCCGGCCAGGTCAACGGGCTGCGGGCCAGCGGCGCGACGCTCTACGCGGTCGGCGAATTCACCGCGGTCGGCTTGCGCGACCGGCGCGGCTTGGCCGCCTTCGGCCCCCGGCGCCGACCGTGACCGCGGCACCGCAGATCACCGGCATCGCCCTCGCCGGGCAGAGCCTCGCCTGCTCGACCGGGGCTGGGCCGGCTCACCCGGCTCCTTCACCCGGCAGTGGCTGCGGGACGGGGCCGAGATCGGCGGCGCCACCGGCGCCAGCTACGGGGTCCTCGCCGGCGACGCCGGCCACGGCCTCGCCTGCCGGGTCGGCGGCGACGACCGGCGAGGCGAGCGCCGTCAGCGTCGCCGTGTACGTGCCGGCGGCGGGGGCGGAAGGGCCGCAGGGCCCGGCCGGCAACCCCGGCTCCCAGGGCCCGACCGGCGCTACCGGGGCACAGGGGGCGACCGGAGCGCAGGGTGCCACGGGCGCCACTGGGGCGACCGGCGCGACGGGCGCCACCGGCGCCACCGGCGCCGAAGGCAAGGCCGGCGCCACCGGCACGCAGGGCCCAGGGCAAGGCCGGCCGCGACGCGAAGGTGACCTCAAGAAGGTCAGCAAGTGCAAGAGACCGTCACGCGCTGCACCGTCAAGTACCCCGAGAGCAGCAAGAGGGCCAAGAAGACCGCACGACTAGTTCGCGGGGTCAGAGGGTGACGACCTCGCGCGGCGGTTTGACGACCATCTGGCCGCTCGGCGACCTGGGTGCCGTCCTGGTTGGTCCAGGTGATCGCCATCGTCGCCCGGTTGCGCTCCGGGTCGAGCTCGCCGACCTCGACCCGGACGCGTGATCGTGTCGCCGAAGTAGACCGGCGCTTCGTACTCGATGTAGTTGCAGACGGCGACCGTTCCGAGCCCGGGCAGCTCCGTCCCGAGCAGGCCCGCACAGAGCGAGAGCGTCAACGGGCCATGAGCCACCCGGGCACCGAACGGCGTCTTCTTCGCGTACTCGTGGTCGACGTGCAGCGGGTTGAAGTCGCCGGTGACCCCGGCGAACAGGTAGACGTCGGTCTCGGAGACCGTCTTGCGGGATTCACCGCGTCCCCGACCTGCAGCTGGTCGATCGGGACGGAGTTCATCTCGGCCGTTCGTCCCTAGGCCGGGAACGAGCGCGAGGTGCAGCCGCCGTCGGCGAGCAGCGCCGTGCCGGTGCAGTAGCTGGCCTCGTCGGAGCCGAGGTAGAGGATCGCGTAGGCCATCTCCTCCGGCTGCCCGGCGCGGCCCATCGGCACCATCACGTATTTGGTCGTCCTCGCTCTTGAACAGGCCTCGATCGCCGGTTCGATCATCGGCGTGTCGATGAAGCCCGGGCAGACGCAGTTGGCGCGCACGCCCTGTTTGGCGTAGGTGATCCCCATCGAGCGGGTCAGGTTGATGATCGCGCCCTTGGCCGCGGTGTAGGCGTGGGCGTCGTAGAGCCCGGTCAGGCCGGCCATGCTGGCGACGCTGACGATCGAGCCGCTTTCCTGCTCGAGCATCGTCGGCAGCGCGGCGTGGATCATCGTGAAGTAGCCCTCGAGGTCGACGCCGCCGATCACGTCGCGCCAGTTCTGGACGCTCGCCTCGTGGACGCCGGCCATCGTGCCGGGGTGTTCTTCGCCGTACTTCCAGCCGACGCCGGCGTTGCAGACGAGGATGTCGATCGCGGCCGTACTCGTCGATCGCCGCCTGGATCACCTTGTCGGGCGTGGAGTCGTCCTCGAGGTCGGCGGGGACGATGATCCCCTCGCCGCCGGCGGCCTTGACCGCGTCGAGACCTTCCTGCAGCTTCGACTCGGTGCGCGCGGTGGCGACGACCTTGGCGCCCTCGCGCCCGAACAGCTCGAACGAGGCGCGGCCGATGCCGCTGCTGGCGCCCGTGATGACCGCGACCTTGTCGGCGACGCGGCCGCTACCGCTTCCCTCACTCATGTCTCTCCTCCGTTGGCGATGACGACTGCCTTCGATACTCGCCGCCGCGGCCGCGATGCGCGACCGCCGCTTTTCGCCGCAGCGTTGGGGTAACCACAGGCCGTCAGCCGTGCGCTGTGAACGGAGCGCCGCGATTTCCGCGGTATGACTCCCCTATGAGGTGGAGGTCAGTCGCGCAGGTGGTCGGTCTCGTTGAAGGAGACCAGGACCCAGCGGCCGGTCGGGCATCCGGAACAGGCGGCTGCAGGAGCCGTTGGCGTTGTGCAGGAAGGCGAACGGCTCGCTGCCGGTCACCTGCCGCAGGAACTCGGCGATCACCGCCGAGTGGGTGAAGGCGACGGCGACCTCGCCGTCGCCGGCCGCGTCGGCGACCGCTCGACGCCGCGCCGCACCCGCGTCGCGAACTCGGTCGCCGGCTCGGCGCCGGGGATCAGGCTCCCAGCTCTGTTCGCGCAGGACGCGGGCCAGCTCGGCGTCGCCGCGGGCGCCGCGCTCGTGGATCCCGTGGCCCTCCCACTCGCCGAGGTAGACCTCGACCAGGTCGTCGAGCGATCTGCGGCTCGAGGCCGTGGGCGGCGGCGGTCGCCGCCGCCGTCTCGCTCGTGCGCCGCAGCGGCGTCGCGAAGACCGCGCCGACCGGCTCCCGGCGCAGCCGCTCGCGTCACCGCCGCGGCCTCGTCGAGTCCGCGCTCGTTCAGCGACGGGTCGCTGCGACCGCCGATCAGGCCGTCGGCGGCCGGCGGGTCGCAAGCCCCGTGGCGCACCAGCAGCACCTCCTGGGCGCCCTCGGGCGCCGTCAGCGCCCGCTGGAAGTCGATCTTCACGCGCGAATCATTGCCTGCGACCCAACCGCCCGCCAGCGAGGAGAATCCAAAGCATGGAGATGACCCCAGAGACGATCAAGGCCTTGCTTGACGCCTTCGACGCCAGTGACTGGAAGGAGATGGTCGTCACGGTTGGGGACGATCGGCTGCATGTTTCGCGGGATCCGCTGCCCGAGGGTTCCGCGCTCGCGCGCCGCCGGCCGCTGCCGTCCGCGGCACCGGCCGCTCCGCCAGCGGGTCCTGCCGCCGCAGGGGACCCACCGCCCCCTGCGGAAGCTAAAGCTTCCTCGGGGGCGGTGCCCCCTACGGCGTCACCCGCGGAGGGGCGGTGGCGATGCCGAGGGGCACACGGCGATCGAGTCTCCGTCCGTGGGGCTGTTCTGGCGAGCTCCGTCGCCGGGTGCGCCGCCGTTCGTCGAGGTCGGTGCGACGGTAGCTGCCGGAGATACGGTGGCCATCGTCGAGGTGATGAAGCTGATGAACCATGTGGCGGCGCCGGTCGACGGGGTGGTCAGCGCCATATTGGTTGAGAACGGGGCGCCGGTCGAGTTCGGGCAGACGATCGTCGTCGTCGATCCGCAGGGCTGAGGGGCCGCGATGGCCAAGCTGCAAACGGGTGCTGATTGCCAACCGCGGCGAGATCGCGGTGCGGGTGATCAAAGCCTGCTTCGACGAGGGGATCGAGTCGGTGCTCGCCGTGTCGGAGGCGGACCGGGGGAGCCTCGGCGCGCAGCTGGCCGACCGGGTGGTCGTGATCGGGCCGGCCGCGGCGGCGGAAAGCTATTTGGACGTCGAATCGGGTGGTGGCCGCGGCGAAGGTGACCGGGTGCGATGCGCTGCATCCCGGGTACGGGTTCCTCTCCGAGCGGGCCGAGCTCTCGGCCGCGTGCGAGGAGGAGGGGATTGCGTTCGTCGGGCCCTCGGCGGAGGCGATGCGGCGCACCGGCGACAAGGCGACGGCGCGGGCGCTGGCCAAAGAGCTGGGCGTGCCGATCAACGAGGGCTCCGACGTGATCGACGAGCGAGGAGGAGGCGCGGGCGGTCGCCGGCGGAGGTCGGCTACCCGGTCCTGCTCAAGGCCTCGGCCGGCGGCGGCGGGCGCGGGATGCGGCTGGTCGAGTCCGAGGCCGAGCTCGGCCGGCGCCTTCGCCCAGGCCCACGGCGAGGCCCAGGCCGCCTTCGGCGACGGCCGCCTCTTCGTCGAGCGCTACGTGCGCCACGCCCGCCACGTCGAGGTCCAGGTCCTCGGCGACGGCGAGGGCGGCGCGATCCACGTCGGCCACCGCGACTGCACCCTGCAGCGCCGCTACCAGAAGCTGATCGAGGAGGCGCCCGCCTACGGGCTGCCGGCGGCGCTCGACGCCGAGATCACCGAGTCGGCGCGGCGGATGATCGGCGCCCTCGGCTACGCCGGCGCCGCCACCTGCGAGTTCCTCGTCGACCCCGAGCGCGGCACCGCCGGCTTCCTCGAGATCAACGCCCGGCTGCAGGTCGAGCACCCGGTCTCCGAAGATGGTGACCGGCGTCGACATCGTCCGCGAGCAGCTGCGGATCGCCGGCGGCGAGGGCCTCTCGGTCTCCCAGGAGGAGGTCGAGATCTCCGGCCACGCGGTCGAGGTGCGGATCAACGCCGAGTCGCCCGCAGCGCGACTTCGCCCCCTCGCCGGGGACGCTGACCAAGTGGGTGCCGCCGCAGGGGACCGGCGTCCGCGTCGACACCGCCTGCTTCCCGGGCTGGACGATCCCGCCCCACTACGACTCGCTGCTGGCGAAGCTGATCGTCGCCGGCGCCGACCGCGAGGCGGCGCTGGAGCGGACCCGGCGGGCGCTGCGCCACCTCCACGTCGAGGGCGTCGAGACGACCGCCGGCTTCGCCCTCGACCTGCTCGAGCACCCCGGCGTGGTCGCCGGCAGGGTCCACACCAAGTGGGTCGAGGAGGAGTTCATCGACGCTGGGCTGGAGCGCAGCCGCGACCACGAACGAGGAGGCAGAGCTGATGGCCCGGATCGAGATCGTCGACCAGACCCTGCGCGACGGCCAGCAGAGCTACTGGGGGATGCGGATGCAGGCCGGGCAGATGCTGCCGGTCGCCGACGCGATCGACTGCGCCGGCTACCGCGTCGTCGACCTCACCGGCTCCTCGATCTTCGAGGTGATGGTCCGCTTCCGCCAGGAGAACCCGTGGAAGGGGCTCGACGCGATCCGCGCCGCGCTGCCCAACTCGACCCTGCGCGCCGGCACCCGCACCAACGGGATCGTCGGCATGAACGTCACCCCGGACTCGATCGTCGAGCTCTGGATCCGGACCCTCGCCAAGCACGGGATCGAAAGCCTCTGGATCTTCGACTGCCTGCACGACGCCGAGAACATGATCCGGGTCGCGAAGATCGCCCGCGACGCCGGCCTGGCGCCCTCGCCGCAGCTCAACTTCTCCGAGTCCCCGGTCCACACCGACGACTACTACGCCGACGTGATCGACCGGATGATCGCCGGCGACGCCGCCGAGACGATCATCCTCGGCGACGAGGCCGGCGTGCTCGGGCCGGAGCGGGCGCGGCGCTGGATTCGCCAGAGCCAGGAGCGCGCCGCGGCCGGCGGCACGCCGCTGGAGATGCACTTCCACAACCGCACGGCGATGGCCAACCTCAACCACATCATCGGCGTCGAGGAGGGGGTGCACGATCGTCCACTCGGCGATCTCGACCCTCGCCAACGGCGTCTCGATGCCCTCGACCGAGGTCACGGTCGACAACATGCGCCGGCTCGGCCACGAGGTCGCGGTCGACGACAGCCGCTTCGCCGAGGTCGCCGAGCACTTCGGCGGCCTCGCCGACGACGAAGGCTTCCAGCGCGGCGCCCCGGTCGAGTACCAGGTCGCCAACATCCAGCAGCAGTTCCCGGGCGGGATGATGGGGACGCTGCGCGAACAGCTGAAGCAGGTGAACATGGCCGACCGGCTGCCGGCGGTGCTGGAGGAGGCGATCCGGGTCCGCGAGGAGATGGGCTGGCCGATCATGGCGACGCCGTTCTCGCAGCTGGTCGGGATCCAGGCGCTGCTCAACGTCGTCCAGGGCGAGCGCTACGCGACGATCCCCGAGGAGAACCTGATGTACCTGGCGGGCTGGTACGGGAAGCCGCCCGGCGAGGTCGACCCCGAGGTGCTGGAAAAGGCCGCCGCGCACCGCCCGCGGCAAGGAGATGATGGACGTCGGCCACGCGCCGCAGCCGAGCCTGAAGGAGATCCGCGCCGAGTACGGCGAGAACCTCTCCGACGAGGAGCTGCTGCTGCGCTACCTGATCCCCGGCGAGGACGTCGAAAACATGTACGAGGCCGACAACCCGATCGAGCCGATCCGGCCGCTCGGCGGCCCCGGCGGCCTGCCCTGGCTGCGGGACCTGCTGCGCGACTCCGAGGCGCGCGGCGTGAGCGCCACCCGCGGCGGCGTCAGCGTCACCCTGAGGCGCTAGGCGAGCACGATGGAGCTGGCCCACGAGTTCACCTTCAACGCCCGCCTGGCGCCCAAGGTCGCGGTCGGCGACGGTCCCTTCGGCAACCGCCGGATCCGCGAGGTGCTGGGCGGCGAGGTCACGCGGCGAGCGGATCAACGGCACGGTCGGGACCGGCGGCGCCGACTGGATCCTGGTCGGCCCCGACGGCTGGGGCCGGCTCGACGTGCGGCTGACGATCAACACCGACGACGGCGCCGCGATCTACGTCCAGTACCTCGGCGTGATCGAGTACAACGAGGCCGCCCTCGCGGCCAACGCCGGCGAGCGCTCGAGCGAGTACGCCGACCACTACTTCCGCACCGCGCCGCGGCTGGAGACGGGCGACGAGCGCTACGCCTGGGTCAACCAGACCCTGTTCGTCGGCGAGGGCCGGCTGCACCCTGGCCCGGTTGTCGAATACCGCGTCCACCGGGTCCTCTAGTCGGCTCTGGAAGCCGGTCGCCGCTCCCGGCGGCCGTTGGTGATTCTCCAAGCGTGCGCGCGCGCACGCTGGCCCGCCGCGTCCAGCGCCGCTCATACGCTTGCCCCAAGTCCGGCTTGCTACCCGAGGAGGAGAGTCGATGAAGCAACACGCCCGTCGCATCGTGGGGAGATCGAAATGGCCCCTGCTGGCCATCTTCGCTCTGCTCGCCTGCGCGCTGGTGTTCGCGGCCTGTGGAGGCGGCGATGACAGTTCGTCCAGTTCCGAAGCCACCACCACTGAAGAAACCAGCGGCGGCGGCGGCGAAGAGAAAAAGCCACAGGCGAACCGATCGTCACCTGGACCTACACCGACGTGAACACCGAAGGCCCGCAGTACAAGAACATCGAAGAAACCGCTCGTGTCTACCAGGAATGGATCAACACGCACGGCGGTATCGCCGGGCGTCCGCTGGAGGCCCATTTCTGCGATGCCCACGGAACGCCGACGGCTGTTGCCGCTTGTGGGCGTGAAGCGGTCGCCGGAGGGCGCCGTTGCCGTGGTCGGCAACTTCACCTTCACCGGGGACGCGATCATCCCGATTCTGGAAAAGGCGAAAACCGCCCAGTGGGGCAACTGCTGCGCGATCGCCCCGACGGAATTGACCTCTGAAGTCAGCTTCCCGATGGGCAACCAGCCGCTCTACTCGGTCGGCCTGGTCAAAAAAGCGGTCGAAGACGGCTGCAAAAACATCAACGGGGTCATCATCGAAGGCGCCGAAGCCTTCATCCCGCTGATGGAAAACGCGGCCAAAGCCGAAGGCGTGAAGATCGGCAAGTTCGTCACCCTGCCGGCGACGGCGCAGGACTACAGCCCGCAGGTGGCGGAAGCGACTTCCGGCGGTGCTGACTGCCTGGTGATGATCGTCTCCGAAACGCCGTACATCGCCTGGATGCCCGCGTTCGCCCAGTCGGGCTCGGAAGCGAAAATGTACGGCCCGCAGGGCAACTTCAACGAAAACGCCGTCAAAGGCTTCGAGGAAGTTGTCGAAGGTGACGTCGACGCCGGCATGTACCCGGACATCTCCACCCCGGCGTGGAGTGAATACCGGGAAGCGCTGGATCAGTTCGAAGCCGATTCGGCCCAGGACTACAACAGCCTCGGCGGCATGGGCACTTGGGCCGCTTACGAAGGGTTCAAACAGGTCGTCGAATCCATGAGCGGCGAAATCGACAACGAGACGTTCCTGAAAGCGGCCGCGACCGGCGAAAATCGACCTCCCGGGCATGGTCCCACCGCTCAACATGGCGGAAAACTGGGGCAAACCGGTGGTCCCGAAGGGTTCGAACGCCTCGTCAATCGCTGCGTCGTCTTCAGCGAATTCAAAGAAGGCAAGCTGGTCCCCGCCAGCACCGAATTCACCGACGTGTCCGAAATCGCGGGCGGTACGCAGCCCATGGATTGCGGGCCTCCGTTCGGCTGATCAGCCAGTAGCTGTCGGCCCCGGGCATCGCGCCCGGGGCCGGCGGCTCCATGGAATCGAAAGAGAGCACTCGTGGAAGAAGTCATCCGTTTCGCGCTTCTGGGGTTGGGCATCGGCGCCACGTACGCGCTCGCCTCCCAGGGCCTGATCATCATCTACCGCGGCTCCGGGGTCCTCAACTTCGCCCTCGGCGCGATCGGGATGGCCGGCGCCTACGTCTGGTGGGAGCTGACCACGAACCAGGGCTGGGCCTTCCTGCCCGGCCTGATCGCCGGCGTCGCCGCGGCGGCGATCATCGGCGCCCTCGTCCACCTCCTGATCATGAGACCGCTGCGCCACGCGGCGCCGCTGGTCCGGGTGATCGCCACGCTCGGTGTGCTGATCACGATCCAGTCGATCGCGATCCTGCGCTACACCGCGACCTCGAAGTTCGTCCCGGCGGACCTGCCGACCGACATCGTCCACATCCACAAGGCACGATCGTGATCTCCGCCGACCGCCTGATCCTGCTCGGCATCGCCGTCGCCCTGACCGCCGGCCTCTGGGCTCTTCTACCGCTACACCCGCTTCGGCCTCGCGACCGCCGCCGTCGCCGAGTCCGAGCGCTCGGCCTCCGCGCTCGGGCTCTCGCCCGACACGATCGCCGCCCTCAACTGGGCGCTCGGCTGCGGCCTCGCCGGCCTCGCCGCGATCCTGATCGTCCCGATCGTCACCCTGCAGCCGGCGGTGCTGACCAACCTCGTCCTCGCCGCCACCGCGGCGGCGCTGGTCGCCGGCTTCCGCTCCTTCCCGATCGCGCTCGTCGCCGGGCTGGTGATCGGGATCGCCCAGACCGAGGTACGCGCTACGTCGAACAGACCGGCGTCGGCACCGCGGTGCCGTTCATCCTGATCGTGATCTGGCTCGTCATCCGCGGCCAGGCGCTGCCGCTGCGCGACTACCTGCTGCAGCGGCTGCCGTCGATCGGCATCGGGCCGCATCAGCTGGCCCGGGATCGCCATCGGCGCCGCGGTCACCGTCTTCCTGCTGGCGACGACGCCACCGATCTGGATCGACGCCTTCACGGTCACGCTCTGCATCGCGGTGGTGCTGCTGTCGATCGTCGTCCTCACCGGCTACACCGGCCAGCTCTCGCTGGCGCAGTTCGCCTTCGCCGGCTTCGGCGCCTACGTGGCGGGACGATTGCTGGCGACGACCGGCATCCCGTTCGTGGTCGGCGATGCTGATCGGGATCGTCGCCACGATCCCGCTCGGGGTGCTCTTCGGGCTGCCGGCGGTGCGAACGCGCGGGATCAACCTGGCGATCGTGACCCTCGGGCTGGGCAGCGCGGTCGAGCTGGTGCTGTTCGGCAACACCGACTACACCGGCGGCTTCGGCGGCACCCAGATCGGCGAACCGGTCCTCTTCGGCCTCAACATCAACTCCGCCTCGCACCCGACCCGCTACGGGCTGGTCGCCTCGGCTGCTCTGATCGTCGCCGGCCTGATCGTCGCCAACCTCCGGCGCGGGCGATCCGGGCGGCGGCTGATCGCGGTCCGCACCAACGAGCGCGCCGCGGCGGCGCTCGGGATCAGCGTGCCGGGGCCAAGCTCTACGCCTTCGCGTGGCGGCGGCGATCGCCGGCCTCGGCGGCATCCTGCTCGCCTTCCGCACGCACCTCGATCAACTTCGCCGAATTCAGCTCCTTCAACTCGATCACGATGGTCGCCTACGCGATGATCGGCGGCATCGGCTACCTGTTCGGGCCGGTGATCGGCGCGACGCTGGCGCCGGGCGCGTTCTCGCGAACGGCTGCTGAACTCGATCGACAGCGGCATCGGCAAGTACATCCCGCTGATCGGCGGCGTCTCGCTGGTCCTGCTGGTCCTCGTCAACCAGAACGGGATCGTCAAGGAGCAGATCGCCCAGCTCGCCTTCCTGCGCTCGAAGCTGGCCGGATGCTGCCCTTCCTGGCGCCCAAGGAGCCGCCGAAGCGGGAGCTGCCGCAGCCGAGCAAGGAGGGCGTCGGGGTCGAGAAGTCGATGGCGCTCGAGGTCAAGAACCTGACCGTCAAATACGGCGGCACGACCGCGGTCGACGACGTCTCGCTGACCGTCAAGCCGGGCCAGGTGCTGGCCTGATCGGCCCCAACGGCGCCGGCAAGACCTCACTGATCGACGCCGTCACCGGCTTCACCAAAATGGCGCCGGGCTCGGCGCTGATGCTCGACGGCGTCGACATCAGCAAGTGGTCGGCGGTGAAACGGGCGCGGGCCGGGATGGGCCGCTCGTTCCAGTCGCTGGAGCTGTTCGAGGACTCGACCGTGCTCGACAACCTGCGCGCCGCCAGCGACCCGCGCGACATGGGCTCCTACGCCCGCGACCTCGTCTGGCCGGTCAACGTGCCGCTGCCGGACACGGTGCTCTCGACGATTCGCGAGTTCGAACTCGAGGACGACCTCGACCGGATGGTCGACGCTGACCAACGGCAACGAGGCCGAAGGAGCCAACGGCAACTCGGCGGTGAAGGACGCGGCGCAGTAGGCGCAATGCGCGATATCTGGATTCGCAAGTCGTATCTCAAGCTCGCGACCGGCTTGCTGGCGCTGGCGCTGCTGGCCGCGATCCTGATCGTCAATCGGATGGGTTAGTTACTGCTCGACGGTGATCTTGGCGGCGCGGATCACGCCGCCCCAAAGCTTCGCCTCGGACTTGATGTATGCTCCATCGCGTCGACGTCGAGGTCGCTCGATTCGACGAAGATCGAATTCAGCTTCTCCTGCACCTCCGGCGTGCGCATCGCGGCGACGATCGCCTTGTTGAGCTTCTCGCGGACTTCGCGCGGCGTTCCGGGCGGCGCCATCAGCGCGAAGAACGTCGTCGAGATGAAGCCGGGAAGGGCGCTCTCGTCGATGGTCGGGAGTGTCGGGCAAGAGCCCGATCCGCTTCGCGCGTCGCCGCCGCGATGATCCGGACCCGGTCGGCGCGATGCAACGGCAGGATCGTGCCGAGGTCGCAGAACATCGTGTCGACATGGCCGCCGGCGAGATCGTTCACGGCCGGCGCCGCGCCTTTGTAGGGAACGTGCGTGACCTGGATGCCGGTGCGGCTCTTGAACAGCTCGAACGTCAGATGGCTGGTCGAACCGTTGCCCTGGGAGGCGTAGCTGAGCTTGGCGGCCTTCGCGTGCGCGATCAGCTCGGGAACGGTCTTGGCCGGCGAGTCGTTCTTCACCGCCAGTACGTTGGCGCCAAGGGCCATGATCGCCACCGGCTCGAACGTCGCCGGATCGTAGTTGAGCTTCGAGAACAGCGCGGCATTGGCCGTGAGCGATGTTGGGCGGCGTCGCCAGCAGCGTGTAGCCGTCAGGCGCCGCGCGCCAAACGGCTTCGCCGCGCGATGTTGCTGCTGCCGCCGGTCCGGTTCTCGACCGTCACCGGCTGGCCCCACAGCGCCTGCAGATGGTTGGCGATGATGCGCGCCGAAAGATCGACGCCGCCGCCGGCGGCCACCGATACGACGATCCGGATCGGCTTGTTCGGATAGTTCGCATCCGATTGCGCGGTTGCCGGCGCCGTCAGCGCAAAGGCCAGTCCCGCAACCCCCAACGCGCAGCCAATCCTGGACATCGCGTCTCTCCCTCGTGGACCGCTGACTCGCCATCCGGCCTCATCTTGCTGCCGCGCGATGAGCGCGATCAAGTCGCGCGCTTTACACGCGCAAGGAACTGGATCAGACTTTCAGAAAAGCGACAGACAAAAAGGAGGACGTGCCGTGACTGTCGCAGCCGAAACCGCCTTCGACGTCGTCCCGCTGTCCAAACATATCGGCGCGGAGATCCGCGGGCTCGATCTGCACGAGACGCTCGATGCCGGCACGATCCGGCGTATCCGCCAGGCATGGCTCGATCATTCGGTGCTGCTGTTCCGCGGCCAGACGCTGGAGCAGGAGGACCTGCTGCGCGTCACCGAATATTTCGGGCCGGTCGGCGCGCTTGGGACGGCCGCCGAAATTCTTCCCGAAAGGCTACTCGCGGCTGTTGCCGAACATCATGATGATCTCGAACATCCGCGAGAACGGCGAGACCATCGGCGCGCTGCCGGATGGCGAGATGAACTTCCACCACGACATGATTCACCACGAGCTGCCGCACAACGGCACGCTGCTGTATTCGCTGGAGATCCCGACCTATGGCGGCGACACGCTGTTCGCCAGCGGCTACGCCGCCTACGACACCCTCGATCCCGCCATCAAGGCGAAGCTCGAGGGCCGCCGCGCGCTGCATTTCTACAACTACGGCTCGACGCTGCGCGGCAAAGGCGGCATCGGCGCCACCGCCCAGGCGGCTCATCCGGTGTTCCGCACCCACGAGGAGACCGGCCGCAAGGCGGTCTATGTCAACCGGCTGATGACCCAGGAGATCGAAGGCTTGCCGCAGGAGGAGAGCGACGCGCTGCTCACGGCGTTGTTCGATCACTCCGAGAAGCCGGAATTCGTCTACCGCCACGTCTGGAAGGTCGGCGACCTGCTGCTCTGGGACAACCGCTGCTCCACGCATGCGCGCGACGATTTCCCGTCCGACCAGCGCCGCCTGATGCTGCGCACCACGGTGCAGGGGACCGTGCGGCCGTATTGATCCGGTCGCCGCGCGCAAATGCAAAACGGCCGGGCAGTGCCCGGCCGTTCGCGTTTCGTTGTGAAGCCGCGATCAGGCGACGTCGAAGCGATCCGCGTTCATCACCTTGGTCCACGCCGCCACGAAGTCCTTCACGAACTTCTCCTTCGAGTCCGAGCACCCATAGACCTCCGCGAAGGCGCGGAGCTGCGAGTGCGAACCGAAGATCAGGTCGACGCGGGTGCCGGTCCACTTGACCGCCTTCGTCTTGCGGTCGCGGCCCTCGTACACGATCGTCGCCAGCCGGGCTGCCACTCCGTGCTCATGTCGAGCAGGTTGACGAAGAAGTCGTTCGTCAGCTTCTCCGGCTGCTTGGTGAAGACGCCGTGCTTGGACTGCCCGGCGTTCGCACCGAGGACGCGCAGGCCGCCGACGAGAGCCGTCATCTCCGGCCCCGTCAGTCGCAGCAATTGCGCCCGATCCACCAACGCCTCCTCTGGCGCCATGAACTGCTGCTTGCCGCTGATGTAGTTGCGGAAGCCGTCGGCACGCGGTTCGAGCGGCGCGAAGGACTCGACGTCGGTCTGCTCCTGCGACGCGTCCATGCGTCCCGGCGTGAAGGGGACCTTCACGTCGACACCGGCGTCCTTCGCGGCCTTCTCGACCGCCGCGCTGCCGCCGAGAACGATCAGGTCGGCGAGCGAAACCTTCTTGCCGAACTCCTTCTGGATCGCTTCGAGCTTCTGCAAGCACGGTCTTGAGCTGGGCCGGCTGGTTGACCTCCCAGTCCTTCTGCGGCGCGAGGCGAATGCGCGCGCCGTTGGCGCCACCGCGCTTGTCGGAGCCGCGGAACGTCGACGCCGACGCCCAGGCGGTCGAGACGAGCTGAGAGACCGTCAGACCCGACGACAGGATCTTCGCCTTCAGCGCAGCAATGTCCTGCTCGCCGATCGGCGGGTGATCCGCAGCCGGGATCGGGTCCTGCCAGATCAGCGTCTCCTTCGGCACCAGCGGGCCGAGGTAGCGCTGGATCGGGCCCATGTCGCGGTGCGTGAGCTTGAACCAGGCGCGGGCAAACGCGTCCGCGAACTGGTCCGGATTCTCGAGGAAGCGCCGCGAGATCTTCTCGTAGGCCGGATCGAACCGCAGCGACAGGTCCGTGGTCAGCATCGTCGGCACATGCTTCTTCGACTTGTCGAAGGCGTCCGGGATGGTGGCTTGCGCACCTTTCGCCTTCCACTGCTTCGCACCGGCCGGGCTCTTCGTCAGCTCCCATTCGTTTTCGAACAGGTTCTTGAAGAAGGCGTTGCTCCACTTGGTCGGCGTCTGCGTCCAGGTGACTTCCGGACCGCCGGTGATGGCGTCGCAGCCGATGCCGGTGCCATACTTGCTCTTCCAGCCGAGGCCCTGATCCTCGATGGCGCCGCCTTCCGGGTCCGGGCCGATCAGCGACGGATCGCCCGCGCCGTGGGTCTTGCCGAAGCTGTGGCCGCCGGCAATCAGCGCGACGGTCTCTTCGTCGTTCATCGCCATGCGGAAGAACGTTTCGCGGATGTCCTTGGCCGCCGCGATCGGGTCCGGATTGCCGTTCGGCCCTTCCGGATTGACGTAGATCAGGCCCATCTGAACCGCGCCAAGCGGCTCCGCAAGCTGGCGTTCGCCGCTGTAGCGTTCGTCGCCGAGCCACGTGCCTTCGGGACCCCAGAACAGTTCTTCAGGCTCCCACACATCGGCGCGGCCGCCGGCGAAACCGAACGTCTTGAAGCCCATCGAACTCGAGGGCGACGTTGCCGACGAGGACCATCAGGTCGGCCCACGAGAGTTTCCGGCCGTACTTCTGCTTGATCGGCCACAGCAGCCGGCGCGCCTTGTCGAGGTTCGCGTTATCCGGCCACGAGTTCAGCGGAGCGAAGCGCTGCTGCCCCGCGCCCGCGCCGCCGCGGCCGTCGGTGGTGCGGTAGGTGCCCGCGGCGTGCCACGCCAAGCGGATGAACAGTCCACCATAGTGACCGAAGTCGGCCGGCCACCACTCCTGCGAGTCCGTCATCAAGGCAGTGCAGGTCCTTGATCACGGCGTTGAGGTCGAGAGCTCTTGAACTCCTTGGCGTAGTTGAACTCCTTGCCCATCGGATCGGACAGGGGGGAGTTCTGGTGGAGACCACTCAGGTCCAGCGTCTCCGGCCACCAGTCGCGATTCCTGTGTCCGCGGGCGCCGCCCGTGAACGGGCATTTGCCCGCGCTCTTGTCGTCAGTCTTTGCGTCCATGTTTTTCTTCCGACGAAGTCGGACTCCCTGTGGCACGTGGAAACTGAAATTGTGGGGCGATTGGATTAGCTCCAAATTGCGACTGGATCAAAGATCAGGTCTAATCGTATTGCCTGACCGATACGATAAGATTATCTTATCGCTATGATCACACTGAAACAGCTGCGGTATCTGTCCGCATTGGCGGAACACCGGCATTTCGGCCGGGCAGCGCAGGCGTGTTCCATCACCCAGCCGGCGCTGTCCATGCAGATCCGCGAGCTCGAGAAGGAGCTGGCCGCGCAACTGGTCGAGCGGCGTCCGGGCGAGGTCGTGCTGACGGAGATCGGGCATGAGGTCGCGGCGCGGAGCGGCCAGTTGCTCGCCTCGGCGCGTGACCTCGTCGACTTCGCACGGCATGGCCGCGCGGTGCTCTCCGGCGACCTCACCCTCGGCGTCATTCCCACGCTGGCTCCCTATGTGCTGCCGCGCGTGCTGCCGAAACTGCAGCAGCGATATCCGCAGCTTCAGGTCGAGCTGCGCGAGACCCAAACCGACGTGCTGGTCGACGAGCTCAGCCGCGGCCATCTCGACGTGATCATGCTGGCATTGCCGGTCACCGATACGGACCTCGAGACCATGCGGCTGTTCGACGATCCGTTTCTGCTGGCGGTGCCGGCCGGCGATGCGCGCTCGAAGGGCGCGCGCATCACATCGCGCGACATCGATCAGGATCGGCTCATCCTGCTCGAGGAAGGGCACTGCCTGCGCGATCAGGCGCTGGCATTCTGCGCCAACAGCCGGCGCGGCGGCTCCATGGGGCTCGGCGCCACCTCGCTCGCCACCGTCATGCAGATGGTGGCCAATGGCTACGGCGTGACACTGGTGCCGCAGGTTGCCGTCGACGTCGAGGTGCGTGACGATCGCGTGAAGCTTCTGCGCTTTGTGTCGCCGCAGCCGGGCCGCACCATCGGGCTCGCCTGGCGCCGCACCTCGCCGCGCAAATCGGATTTCATCGCGCTCGGTCAGATCGCAACGGAAGCGTTATCTTAGACGTCCGTTTCGCGTTGCAAGGTCGCCTTGTTCTCCAGGCAATAGTAGCCCGCGAGCCGGCTCACGACCTTGCGCTTCATCCAGTCCTGCAGCACGCGGCTGACGTTTTCGCGGGCGATGCCGGCCATGGCGGCGAGGTCGCTTTGCGTCACCTTCTGCCGCACCAGAATCCGGCCGCCGCCGACATCGTTACCGAAGGCCTCCGCGAGACTGAGCAGAGCCCGCGCGACGCGCCCTTTCACCGACAGAAAACTCGTCGCGATCAGCGCGCTATTGGTGTCACGCAGCCGGCCCGCGAGCAGCGTCACCAGATGCTTGTAGACATCGGGGCTGGTCGACCCGAACGATTCGAATGCAACACGGCTCACGAATTGCAGCTTGGCGGCGCGAAGGGCGGTCACAGTGGCCGATCGGGGTCCGCTATCGATCATGGACAGTTCGCCAATCATCGCGCCCGGTCCGAAGATGGAAAGGATGCGCTCGCCGCCTGTCGGCGACACCATGCTCGCCTTGAGCAATCCTTCCTCGACCCGGTAACAGCCGTCGCCGGCGTCGCCGGCGAGGAAGAGCGTCTCATCGGCACCCAGCGATACCGTGCGCGCCTTGGTGAATAGCTGGGACGACAGCTCGGCCGGTAGGGCGGACAAGACGTCGGTCGGTCGGGATTGGGGATTTGCCATGATGCCTCGTCGTCGAGACGGAAAGGGGACAGACTACTGCAACATCGGGCGCGCGCCACCTGGGTGCTAGCCGCAATCTGCGGTCAGCGGGGGAGGGGGCAGGTGTTGGTCCAGCCTTGCCGCGTCCACACCACGCAGGGCTGGTAGCGCGTGAAAAACTGCGGCTGTACCTGATGGCGGTGATGCCGGAGGTGCCGCAGGTGAAGATGGTGGCCTGTGTGCCGATGGCTGTGGTGCGCGCCAGCAAGCCTGCTGCCATGCCCACCGCCGCCATGTCCGCCGCCGCCATGTCCGCCGCCACCATGTCCGCCGCGAGCGGATGCATCGCTCACGATCGCGAACGAAGCCGCGGCGAGCGCAGCCGCAGCAACGGCGGTCGTGAGGAAGGTGCGGGTGACAGACATCGGACTATCTCTGAACGGTTAAGAAAAGACCCACCCGGGCGAATACGCCCGGGCGGGCCCATCATCTCGATTTGCTTAGTAGGCGGACGGGAGGTAGCAGACGTTGACGTAGCGGTCCATGTACGGGCTCCACACCCAGCACGTCGCAGAGCCACCGGCGTAGAAGCCGAAGTAGCGGTGGTGACGGTGGTGGTGGTGACCGTGGTGACGGTGGTGGTGGTGACGGTGGTGGTGGTGGACCGTGGTGGTGGTGGACCGTGGTGATGATGGCCGTGATGGCCGTGATGGCCATGACCGCCGCCATGCCCGCCACCATGCCCGCCGCCGTGACCGCGGGCCGACGCGTCGCTCGCGGTGGCGAGGGACGCAACCGTCAGCACAACGGCAGCAGCAGTGGCAGTGAGGACAGAACGCTTCATTGGACTTCTCCTGGGGTTGATCCAGAGCGACCATCGCCCTGGCGTATGCCCAGTTAGTGCCCTGAAGCGCCCGGAAGTTATGTGATAGCGGTCACAGGAATGCTCTTTCCGGCGATTGGCGGATGCGGAAAGCCTGTTTTTCAGCGAGCGGGGGCAGTCTACACTCCGCGCCCGCAGGATTCTCCGCCGGCCTGGTTCATCGGACGCCCATGCAACGACGCGATCTCGTCCGCCAACAGCCGGAACGTGGCATTAAAATTTGGCCATGGCTCGCGCGCCTGTTGTCGGCGGGCATCGTCTCGACCGACCGGGATGTGATCCGCCGCCAGCGTTGCGTGAACGTCGCGGTATTTGCGACGGCGGCCAACTCAGCGTCACACCTGATTTTCAACGCGGTTTATGATTTCCACGGTCTGCTTCCGCTCCACATCTACAACGCGGCCATGATCGTGGTGCCGCTGTTCATTCCTCGCCTGCACCGCGTGAGCGAGAATGCGGGGGCGATCACGCTCGCGTTGCTGATCCTCGTCGCGCACATGTTCGTGGTGTGGGCGATGGGCATCTCCAGCGACCTCCATATTTATTACATCTTCGGCGGGGCGTTTCTGGTGGTGTTGGGCGTTCAGCACTGGCGCATCTTTCTCGTGGTCTTCGCTCTCTATCTCGCCGCGCTGCTGTTCTCGATGTATTTTGCGCCATACGACGGGATCATCCTGCCCGAGGACCGCGAGCTGCGCGAACTCTTGTCGACCCAGGCGATCGTCAACCTCACCGTGATCTATGCCGCCATCCTCTTTTATGCCTTGTCTGGATGGCGTCGCGACGAAGTCGAATTGGCGCACCAGTACGATCGATCGGAGGCGCTCGTGGGCGCCATCATGCCGGCGCCGATCGCGGAGCGGTTGAAATCGGGCGAGGAGCGTATTGCCGACAGGATCGAGACCCTGAGCGTGATGTTCGCCGACCTCGTCGGTTATACCGCGGCCGTGCATCACCTTCCGCCCGAGGAAGTCGTCGATTTTCTCGACCGCCTGGTACGCATCTTCGATGGATTGAGCGAGCGCTACGGCGTCGAGAAGATCAAGACTATCGGCGACGCCTACATGGCGGCGGCCGGGTTCGATGGCCGGGGTGAGGAGGGGGCGATCGCGGCCGGCCGGATGGCATTGGCGATGCTGGATGTCATCGGTCGACAGCCGCCGCTCGGCGGGCGCGTACCCCAGTTGCGGATCGGCATCCACTGCGGTCCGGCGACCGCAGGCGTCATCGGCGATACCCGTTTCTCATATGATATCTGGGGCGACGCAGTGAATTTCGCAGCGCGCATGGAATCAAACGGCAAGCCGGGCCAAATCCATGTCAGCGAGAGCTTCCACGCGCTGGCGCGCGACCATTTCGAGTTCGAAGAACGCGTCGGTACGACCGAATTGAAGGGCATCGGCGCCGTGCGCAGCTATTTCCTGCTGCGCGAGAAGGCGTAAAGCGCTTTCGATTGCACGCAACAAAAAGGCGGCCACAAGGGCCGCCTTGATGTCGCTTTGGCGAAGCTGACGGCTATTCGCCGCCGACCGCTTCCTGCGGCCGCTGCTCGCCTTCTGCTTTCTGTTTGGCTTCGAGGTCCTCGCCGGTCTCCTGGTCGACGACCTTCATCGACAGCCGCGTCTTGCCGCGATCGTCGAAGCCGAGGAGCTTCACCTTGACGATATCGCCTTCCTTGACCACGTCGTTGACCTTCTGCACCCGGCGTTGCGCGAGCTGGCTGATGTGCACCAGACCGTCGCGGGCGCCGAAGAAGTTCACGAAGGCGCCGAAGTCCATGACCTTGACGACCTTGCCTTCGTAGATGTGGCCGATCTCCGGCTCCGACGTGATCGACTTGATCCAGTTGATCGCGGCCCGGATCGACTCGCCGTTGGCGGACGCGACCTTCACGGAGCCATCGTCCTCGATGTTGATCTTGGCGCCGGTCTTCTCGACGATCTCGCGGATCACCTTGCCGCCGGTGCCGATGACCTCGCGGATCTTGTCGGTCGGGATCTTGAACGACTCGATGCGCGGGGCGTATTCGCCGAGCTCGGCGCGGGCGGTATTCAGCGCCTTCGCCATCTCGCCGAGGATGTGCAAGCGGCCGCCCTTGGCCTGATTGAGGGCGACCTTCATGATCTCTTCGGTGATGCCCGCGATCTTGATGTCCATCTGCAGCGACGTCACGCCGACTTCGGTGCCGGCGACCTTGAAGTCCATATCGCCGAGATGGTCTTCGTCGCCGAGGATGTCGGAGAGCACCGCAAAGCGCTCCTCCTCCTTGATCAGCCCCATGGCGATGCCGGCGATCGCCCGCTTGAGCGGGACACCGGCGTCCATCAGCGCGAGCGAGGTGCCGCACACGGTCGCCATCGACGATGAGCCGTTCGATTCGGTGATCTCCGACACCACGCGGATGGTGTAGGGGAAATCCTCCTTCGACGGCAGGATCGGGCGGATGGCACGCCACGCCAGCTTGCCGTGGCCGATTTCGCGACGGCCGGGGGCACCCATGCGTCCGGTCTCACCGACCGAGAACGGCGGGAAGTTGTAGTGCAACAGGAACGCTTCCTTGTACGTCCCCTGCAGCGCGTCGATGAACTGCTCGTCCTCGCCGGTGCCGAGCGTGGCGACCACGATCGCCTGCGTCTCGCCGCGGGTGAACAGCGCCGAGCCGTGGGTGCGCGGCAGGAACGGCGCCTCGCAGACGATCGGACGCACCGTGACGAGATCGCGGCCGTCGATACGCTTGGAGGTGTCGAGGATGTTCCAGCGGACGATCTTGGCTTCGAGGTCCTTGAACACGCCGGCGACCATCTGCATCGGGCGCTCGGGATTGTCCGTGCCGTCCGGGAAGAAATGCGCCATCGCCTTCTTCTTGACCGCGGCGACGGCGTCCTGGCGCTCGGCCTTGCGCGGGATCGAATAGGCCTTGCGCAGGTCGGCTTCGACGATGCCGAGCATCTCCTTTTCGAGCGCCGCCGTATCCGGCAACGCGAAGTCGCGCGGCTCCTTCGCCGC
This sequence comes from uncultured Alphaproteobacteria bacterium, assembly GCA_963850705.1. Taxonomy (GTDB): domain Bacteria; phylum Pseudomonadota; class Alphaproteobacteria; order Rhizobiales; family Xanthobacteraceae; genus VAZQ01. The sequence continues at coordinate 25,595 of CAWKMR010000074.1, forward strand.
CTTCTCCGCGAGGCTGATGATCGCGTCGATCACCGGCTGGATGTGACGATGACCGAACATCACGGCGCCGAGCATGATCTCTTCGGTCAGCTCCTGCGCTTCCGATTCAACCATCAACACGGCGTCCTGCGTGCCCGCGACCACGAGATCGAGTTTGGTCTCTTTCATCTCGTCGAGCGTGGGGTTGAGGACGTATTCGTTCTCAGCGGTGAAACCGACGCGCGCTCCGCCGATCGGGCCCATGAAGGGCGCGCCGGACAGCGTGAGCGCCGCCGATGCCGCCACCATCGCGACGATGTCGGGATCGTTCTCCATGTCGTGCGACAGCACGGTGATGATCACCTGGGTGTCGCAGCGCCAGCCGTCGGCGAACAGCGGGCGGATCGGACGATCGATCAGGCGCGAGGTCAGCGTGTCCTTTTCGGTCGGACCGCGCTCGCGCTTGAAATAGCCGCCGGGAATCCGTCCGGCCGCATAGTATTTTTCGGTGTAGTTGACGGTCAGCGGCAGGAAGTCGATGCCCGGCTTCGGCTGCTTGGCCGCGACCACCGTCGCGATGACGGTGGTTTCGCCGTAGGTGGCGATGACGGCGCCGTCGGCCTGACGCGCTATCTTTCCGGTTTCTAGGACGAGCTTGCGCCCACCCCAATCGAGCTCAACTCGATGGACATTGAACATTGCGATTGTCTCTCATGGTTTTCGCGAAGGGGCGAAAGCCATGAGCAAGACGGCAAGAAGCTGTCACGTGCGGCGACATTCCGCGAACGTACAGCGTCTGGCGATCCTGCCATGGCTTCCAGGCCTTCTGGTACCGACGGGCGAACAATTCGCTCCGTCGCAGAGTCGGCAGCAATCTCGCTGCCGGATGAAGGGCGGACTGGCTTCAACCATCCGCTCCGAACGCGCGAACTAAAGCCGCGCACTAGACATCAGCGGCGAATACCCAGCTTTCCGATCAGGGACTTGTAACGACCCTCGTCGGTACGGGACAGGTAGTCGAGGAGCTGACGCCGCTGGGACACAAGCTTGAGCAGCCCACGCCGGGAATGGTTGTCCTTGACGTGGCTCTTGAAGTGCTCGGTCAGGTTGTTGATGCGTTCCGACAGGACCGCGATCTGAACTTCCGGCGACCCGGTGTCACCGGATTTGTTGCCATAAGTCTTGATGAGTTCCGCCTTGCGTGCGGTCGTGATCGACATCGGGTTTCCTTTTTTCTCGGGGGTTTACGATCTGCGGCCGGGCCGGGATGTCGTCCAGCGGGGTCGCCACATGCGAATAGCGCGAGCGTAATCACGCGCACCGGCGGGATATAGGAAGCGGCCATGGCGGTCAAGGCCGGATTGCACCGGAACTCGCATTAAGCATTGAAAAAACAAGAAGAATTTTCGTCGGCAACGGTTAGCCGGTAGTGCCGAGATTGAAAATCCGCCGGGGCCGCAACTCGCCCTGCTCGAATTCGGCGAGCGCGATCAGGTCGCCATGGGTCGATACCGAGACGAAGCCCTGCATGATCGGGGCGTCGCGGCCGCGCAGCAGCACGGCCTGGCCGCGCGCGAGGCGGGCGGCATCGGCGCGGCTGACGCTGACCGACGGAATCGACCGCAGTCCGGCATCGACGGGCTGGAGGAGCGCGGTAAGCGCCGTCACGTCGCCGCCTTCGGGGGGAGCCGCCGCCTGCAGAGCGGCGAGCGCCGCCGCGTCCGTTTCCAGGAACGTGCCGACGCCGGTCCGCCGCAGCGCCGAGACGTGGCCGTAACACCCGAGCGCACGGCCCATGTCGCGGGCGATCGCGCGCACATAGGTGCCCTTGCCGCATTCGGCGGCCAGCACGGTGTGGTCGGCGTCGGGCGTCTCAACCAGTTCGAGCCGATGGATGTCGACCGGACGGGCGGAAAGTTCCACGGTCTCTCCTTCGCGGGCGAGATCGTAGGCGCGTTCGCCATCGACCTTGATCGCGGAGTACTGGGGCGGGACCTGTTCGATCGTTCCGGTGAAACGGGGCAGCAGGGCGCGGACCTCATCGGGCGTCGGCCGGTCGTTGCTGTTGGCGGTGGCGCGGCCCTCGCTGTCGTCGGTGTCGCGTTCCTCACCCCATTGCACGGTGAAGCGATAGGTCTTGCGTCCGTCCATCACGAACGGAACGGTCTTGGTCGCTTCGCCGAGCGCGATCGGCAACAGGCCCGACGCCAGCGGATCGAGCGTGCCGGCATGGCCGGCGCGCTTCGCCTGGAACAGGCGCTTCACCACGCTGACGGCATGGGTCGACGTCATCCCCACCGGTTTGTCGAGGATGCACCAGCCGTGGACGTCGCGTTTTTCGCGCTTGGGACGTTGCTGCCGCGCGTTTGCCAGAGCGATTTGCTCCTCACTCATCGCTGTCGTCGTCCTTTCGCGGGCCCAGATCGCGTTGGACCTCAGGTGTTCTCAATAATTTCTCGATCCGTTCTGCTTCGTCGAATCGTTCGTCGGCGCGAAATCGGATGTCAGGTGCGAATTTCAAGTTAACGCGCCGCGCGAGTTCGCCGCGCAGGAAGCGCTTGTTGCGCTCGAGCGCGTCCATAACCTTTTGGGTGTCGCGTCCGCCGAGCGGCATCACATAGACCGTCGCGAGTCTCAGATCGGGACTCATGCGCACTTCCGGCACGGTGATCATGTGGCCTTCGAGGATGGGGTCGTGCACTTCGCCGCGCGTGAGCATGTCCGCCAGCGCATGGCGAATCAGCTCGCCGACGCGCAGGACGCGTTGCGATGGGCCGGTCGCGCTGTCGCGGCGGCTTCCGCGCGCCATTCAATTCTCTCCGTCAAGCTGGCTTCTGCGCCTTGCTGCGCACGAACTCGGCAAAACGCTGCGCCTCGCCGTCGTTGGCGAAGGCGCGGCGCGGAACAGATCACGCCCACCAGCCGGGCAAACATCAGGAACAGGTGCTCGTTGGTGACGATCACGTCCTGAACCTTGTCCCAGGGAATCCGCGTTTCGACGCCGGCCGACGTCGCGGTCACGCCCTTGGTATCGGCGACGATCGTCGAATTCGCCCATGCCGATCGGCTGGCCCTGGAACATGGAGTCCACGTAGGGGCCGATGAACGAAGACCTTGTATAGGACGAACGCCACCAGCGCACCTGCAATGGCGGTGGCGAGACCCCAGTCCCAATAGGGATAGACCGGGAGGCGCGGGACAAACACATCCAAGAGCGACGAGCGCCGCGATGGCGCCCGATGCCCGAGATCCCGACCACCGGCAGCCATGCAACGAAGCGTTCCAGGCCGGTCCATTTCAGCGCGGCCATGGCGCGCAGGTAGTCGAGCGGTTCGAGCCGCGTGCGAATTTCGAAACGCGATGCCTGCCAGGGCGAGGGGGCGCTCAAATCGTCCATGTCGGGCTCCGGGATGGCCGCCGGGCGCGGCGAAAGCCGTTCGCGCCGGCCATTTCCCTATGACGGCCTGAAGCCGGAAAAGGTTCAACCGCTCAAGTGAGACGCCGCGTCCGCTCTACAGCGAGCGCTGCACCGTCTCGACCCGGTAGCATTCGATGACGTCGCCGACCTTCATGTCCTGGTAGTTCTCGAAGGCCATGCCGCATTCCTGACCGGCGGTGACTTCGCGGGCGTCGTCCTTGAAGCGCTTGAGCTGCGAGAGCTTGCCTTCGTGGATCACGACGTTGTCGCGCAGCAGCCGCACATTGGCGCCGCGCTCGACCGTGCCGTCGGTGACCCGGCAACCCGCGATGTTGCCGACCTTCGACACCTTGAAGATCTCGAGGATCTGCGCGTTGCCGAGCAGCGTCTCGCGGATCGACGGCGCCAGCAGGCCGGACATCGCCTGCTTCACGTCGTCCACGAGGTTATAGATGATGTTGTAGTAGCGGATCTCGATGCCGGCCCGCTCGGCGGCCTCGCGCGCTTCCTTGTTGGCGCGTACGTTGAAGCCGATGATCGCCGCATTCGACGTTTCGGCCAGCCGGACATCCGACTCGGTGATGCCGCCAACGCCGGAATGCAGCATGCGCGCCGCCACCTCGTCGGTGCCGAGCTTGTCCAGCGCTCCGGCGATGGCTTCGTTCGAGCCCTGCACGTCGGCCTTGATGACCAGCGGGAAGTCCTTGCGGCCGGTGGTCTTGACCTGCGCCATCATCTGCTCGAGCGAGCCGCGCATGCCGCTTTCCCGCGCGGCGGTCCTCTCGCGTTTCTGCCGCGCGCGATAGGCGGTGACCTCGCGGGCGCGGGATTCGCTGTCGACCACCGCCAGCCGGTCGCCGGCATCGGGCGTGCCGGAAAATCCCAGCACCTCGACCGGAGTCGACGGGCCGGCCGAGTTGACCGGCGCGCCGGTATCGGAGACGAGCGCGCGCACGCGGCCCCATTCGGCGCCGGCCACCACGATGTCGCCGGGCCGCAGCGTTCCGCGCTGCACCAGCACGGTCGCGACCGGGCCGCGGCCGCGATCGAGCTTCGCCTCGATCACGGTGCCTTCGGCGGGACGCGCCGGATTGGCTTTCAGATCGAGGATTTCCGATTGCAGTCCGATCGCCTCGAGCAGCTTGTCGAGATTGATCTTCTTGGTGGCGGAGACTTCGACGTCGAGCACGTCGCCGCCAAGCGCTTCCACCTGGATCTCGTGCTGCAGCAGCTCGGTGCGCACCCGCTCGGGCTTGGAGTTCGCTTTGTCGATCTTGTTGATCGCGACGATCATCGGCGCCTTGGCCGCCTTGGCGTGATTGATCGCTTCCACCGTCTGCGGCATGACGCCGTCGTCGGCAGCGACCACCAGCACGACAATGTCGGTCACCCGCGCGCCGCGCGCGCGCATCGCGGTGAACGCCGCGTGGCCGGGCGTATCGATGAATGTGATCTTGGCGCCGGACGGCGCCGTGACCTGATAGGCGCCGATGTGCTGCGTGATGCCGCCGGCCTCGCCGGCCGCGACTTCGGTCGTGCGGATGGCGTCAAGCAGCGAGGTCTTGCCGTGGTCGACGTGACCCATGACGGTCACGACCGCCGGCCGCGGCTCCAGCGCTTCGGGCGCATCGGCGACGTCGAACAGACCTTCCTCGACGTCGGATTCGGCGACGCGCTTCACGGTGTGGCCGAGTTCCTCGGCGATGAGCTGCGCGGTGTCGGCGTCGATCGAGTCGGTGATCGTCATCATCAGACCCTGCTTCATCAGGATCGCGATGACGCTGCGCGCCGGCTCGGCCATGCGGTTGGCGAGCTCCTGAATGGTGATCACCTCCGGAATGGTGACTTCGCGGGTGAGCTTTTCCTTGCGGCTCCGCCGACCATCTCCTTCTTGCGCCGCTGGATGCGGCGTTTGAAGGCGGCGACGGAATGCTCCGGCTCTTCGTCGGCCTTGAAGGCGGTAACGACCGTGAGTCGGCCGCGCGGCTTCTGCTGCTGACGACGGTGCGTGTCGGCTTGGGCGCGAGAACGGGGCGGCCAGCGCCACCGGGCCGCCGCGGGCGGGGCGCTTCGTCGTCTTCCTCGGGCACCACCACCGGGCGCATGCCCGGCCTGGCGTGGTGGCAGCGACTTCTTCGCCGCCAAGGCGCTTCTTGGCGACCTCGTCGGCCTTGTGCTTGACCTCGTCGTCGTGCTTGCGGCGCTGTTCTTCGTCGCGCTTGCGGGTTTCCGCCGCGACGCGTTCGGCGCGCTCGACGGCCGCGCGCTGCTCGCGGATCTTGGCGTCCTCTTCCGCGATCTTGCGTTCTTCCGCCTCGCGCAGCCGGGCATCGCCGAGGGCGTGCGCCCGGCGGTTGCGCTCTTCGTCGGTCAGCGTGTGCAGCACGACGCCGGAGGGCTTGGGCGCCGGCGCGGCCGTCGGGGCCGGAGCGGCCGTGGCAGTCGCAGCGGCGCGGCGGCCTTCCCGGGCGCCGCACGCTTGGCCGGCGCCGGCGCGGGGGCCGGCGCGGGCTCGGCCTTGGCGGGCTTGCCGGTGGCGCTGCGGCTGCGGACCTTCTCGATGACGAATGACTTGGTCCGGCCATGGCTCAAGCTCTGGCGGCCCACCCCCGTGTCGCTGCCACGCGGCTTGAGCGTCAGCGTCTTGGTGGTGGCGATACTCAGCTTCTTGTCGCCAGTCTTTTCCGTCGATTCAGCCATTCCGTTCCCATTTCTCGGGCTTTTCAGCCGCTCGATCGCGACCGTCCCGGTCCGAAATCGTTCAAGGCGCCTGGCGCGCGTCAGAAACGCCTTGCTTTCGGGGCCGGCAAGCAGCGCAGCATGTACCACATTTGCCCGGCCCAATGCCAAATCCAATTGCGCCGAGGTGAATGCATTGAGAACCGCGATGGTCCGGTCACCGTCGGTGTTCCGGCGCAAGGTGCCGTCGAGCTTTCTCACCCCGTCGGGCGCGGCATCCGACGCATGCAGCAGCGCCGCTGCATCGCCTTGCACCAATGCCGCTTCGACCTTGGCGAACCCCGCCACCACGCGTCTCGCCTTATAGGCGATAGCGAGCGCGTCGAGCGCCGCGCGTTCCAGCAGCCGCTCGGTGGATCTCCACCAGATCCGGCGCCGCGCGCACGTCGCGCTTGAAACTGCGCGCGAACGCCTTGCGCGCAATCGCGTTGGCCAGCGCCGACCGGGTCGCCGTGATCCAGACGCCGCGTCCCGGCAGCCGCCGCTTCAGATCGGGAACTGCCGCGCCTTCCGGCGACAGCGACGAACCGGATCATGTCATCGACCGGTCGCACGGTGCCGGTGGCGGCGCACAAACGCTCCGCGCCGCGCGCTGTCTTGCGCGGCCCGGCGTCGAGTGCGTCATCCGGCAGATGTGCGAGCATCGTCGTTCCGTTCAGCTCCTTCAGGCCTGCGCCTGTTCGGTTTCAGCCGGGCGTCTCCTCCGCCGCCGCGCGGCGGCGCAAGGTCTTCTTCCTTGACCCAGCCCGCCTTGACGCGGGCCTGCATGATCAGCGCCTCGGCCTCGTCGCGCGACAGCTCGAAGCCGTCGAGGATGCCGGGGAACCGCGTGGTCTCGCCGTCCTTGCGTTCGCTCCAGCCGAACAGGTCGTCGGTGGCGCAGCCGGCGAGGTCCTCGACCGTCTTGATGCCCTCCTCGCCCAGCTTGACGAGCATCGCGGTGGTGACGCCGGGCACGTCCTTGAGTGCATCTTCCACGCCGAGTTCCTTTCGCTTGGTGTCGAGTTCGGCCTCCTGCGCCGCGAGGAATTCGCGGGCGCGATTCTGCAACTCGCCGGCGGTCTCCTCGTCGAAGCCTTCGATGCCGGCGATTTCCTTCTCGTCGACCATGGCGAGCTCTTCGACCGACTTGAAGCCTTCCGAGGCGAGCAACTGTCCCACCACTTCGTCGACGTTGAGCGAATCGATGAAGAGCTTCGTGCGCTTCTCGAACTCGGCCTGGCGGTTCTCCGACTCCTCCTGCTCGGTGACGATGTCGATGTCCCAGCCGGTGAGCTGCGACGCGAGCCGGACGTTCTGGCCGCGGCGGCCGATCGCGAGCGACAACTGCTGATCGGGGACGACCACCTCCATGCGCTGGCGGTCTTCGTCGAGCACGACCTTGGCGACTTCGGCCGGCGCCAGCGCGTTGACCACGAAGTTGGCGGGATCGTGCGTCCACGGAATGATGTCGATCTTCTCGCCCTGCAGTTCGTTGACGACGGCCTGCACGCGCGAGCCCCGCATGCCGACGCAGGCGCCGACCGGATCGACCGAGGAATCCCGCGAAATCACGGCGATCTTGGCGCGCGAGCCGGGATCGCGCGCCACCGCGCGGACCTCGACGATGCCGTCATAGATTTCCGGCACCTCCTGCGCGAACAGCTTGGCCATGAACTGCGGATGCGTCCGCGACAGGAAGATCTGCGGACCGCGCGTCTCGCGGCGGACATCGTAGATGAAGGCGCGGATGCGGTCGCCGTTGCGGAACACTTCGCGCGGGAGCATCTCGTCGCGGCGCACGATCGCCTCGCCGCGGCCGAGATCGACGATCACGTTGCCGTATTCGACGCGCTTGACGATGCCGTTCACGATATCGCTGATGCGGTCCTTGTATTCCTCGTATTGGCGGTCGCGTTCCGCCTCGCGCACCTTCTGCACGATGACCTGCTTCGCGGACTGCGCGGCGATGCGCCCGTATTCGAGCGGCGGCAGCGGATCGGCGATGGTGTCGCCGACCTGCGCGGCCGGATGGCGCCGCCGTGCATCGTCCTGGCTGATCTGGTTGGCGGAGTTCTCGACGGTCTCGACCACGAGCATGTGGCGCAGGAGCCGGAGCTCGCCGTTCTTCGGATCGATCTCGGCATGGACGTCGGTCTCGATGCCGTAGCGCGAGCGCGCCGCCTTCGCGATCGCGTCCTCCATGGCGCCGATCACGATGCGGCGGTCGATCGACTTCTCGCGGGCGACCGCGTCGGCGATCTGCAACAATTCGAGCCGGTTGGCGCTGACGGCCATCGGTCACTCTCCTTCTTGATGGGCCGCGCGCCGGCCGTGTGCCGGCGGCGGCTGGAAATCTCCGGAACGCCGGTATTTGCCCGGCCCTTTCCGGTTGGTTTGAGTCTCGTCGCGTTCGCTGGCCTCGCGCTCCGCGTGCTTTCCGCGCCGGAGCGATTCGGTGATGACGTCGTCGCTGAGCACGATCTTGGCGTCCGCCATCTCGTCGATCGGCAGCAGCACCTCGCTGCTCTCGCCGGCCGCGGCATCCTCGCGCTGCAGGCGCGCCGCATTGCCTTCGACGCCGACCAGCAGCCCGCGGAATCTGCGCCGGCCCTCGACCGCGACCGTCATCTCGATCCTGACCCGGCTGCCGGCATGGCGTTCGAAATCCGAGCGCCGCACCAGCGGCCGGTCGATGCCCGGCGATGAGATCTCCAGCCGGTAGGCGCGGTCCACCGGATCGGCGACGTCGAGCACCGGCGACAGCGCGCGCGAGATCGCCTCGCAGCCCTCGATCGTCATGGTGCCGTCCGGCAGCTCGGCCATGATCTGGACGGTGCAGCCGGCAAGGCCCGACATCCGGACGCGGACCAGCCGGTAGCCAAGTCCGCCCAGCACCGGCTCGGCGATGGCCGCAATCCGGGCGGCCACGCCCTGCTCGACAATCAGGCGCGGGTCGGAGTCCGACTGGCTCAGATACGCTTCGGTCATTCAGCCGTAGTCTCTGCGGTACGTGCCCCGGATTTCGGCCACTTCGCGGGCCTTTATTTTTGTCCCCGCCGCGCGGTAACAAAAAAGAGCGGGTCCCGGGGGAACCCACTCTCAAAAACCGATCAGATCGCATCCGACCGTTATGAGATGTCCTTAGCGGACAGCGCGAAATATAGCGATTTGCCGCCCCCGCGCAAGGCCGTTCCTCGGACACTGGTAGGAATTGGCTAACCCTTCGTTCAGATTCCGCGCATATTTCTTGTTCCTGTCGACGGGTCCCGATGCTGATTCTCCCGTCGATGCCGCAGGATCCAAAATGGCCGCCCCCGCTTCGCTGATCCCCGAATTGGAGGAAGTGCTCCAAAACGGCTCCGCCGAGCGTCGCGCGCGCACCCTGCAGCGGATCACGTCGCTCTTTCTCAACGGCGCCGACCACTACAACGAGGACCACGTCGAGCTGTTCGACGGCGTTTTCATGCGCCTGATCGAGGAGATCGAGACCAAGGCGCGCGCCGAACTCGCCCATCGCCTGGCGCCCGTGGGCAACGCTCCGCTCGAAGCGGTGCGGCGGCTCGCCAAGGACGACGACATCGCCGTCGCCGGTCCGGTGCTGGAGCAGTCGCCGCGGCTGCCCGAGGCCGACCTGGTCGATATCGCCAGGACCAAGAGCCAGGCGCATCTGCTCGCGATCTCCGGACGCACCGGCATCGCGGAGTCGGTGACCGACGAATTGGTCCGCCGCGGCGACCGCCATGTCGTTCGCAGCGTTGCGGACAACCGGCAGGCGCGGCTGTCCGAGCGAGGCTTCACGACGCTGGTGAGACCAGGCGGAAGAAGACGGAATCCTGGCCGAGAAGGTCGGCACGCGTCCGGACATTCCGCCGCGCCTGTTCCGCGAACTGTTGCTGAAGGCGACGGAGGTCGTGCAGCAGCGCCTGATCGCCGCCGCCAAGCCCGAGACGCAGGCGGAAATCCGCCGCGTGCTGGCCAAGGTGTCGAACGAAGTCGGCACCGCCAAGTCGCGCGACTACGCCGCCGCCGAGCGTGCGGTCGAAACGCTGCATCAGCAGGGCAAGCTCAACGAAGCCGCGCTCGTGGATTTCGCCGAACGCCGGCAAGTACGAAGAGATGGTCGCCGCGCTGTCGCGGCTTTGCGTGGTCCCGATCGATGTGGTGGATCGCCTGATGGGCGGCGACCGTCCCGACCCGATCCTGATCCTCTGCAAGTCGGCGGGCTGGGAGTGGCCGACCGTCAAGACGCTGATCATGGCGCGCACCGGCAACAAGAGCGCGTCCTCCGTCGGTCTCGACAACGCCTTCACCAATTTCGAGCGTCTGTCGCCGGCGACCGCGCAGCGCGTGATGCGGTTCTGGCAGGCGCGGCCTGCGGGCAACGGCGCAAGCCGCTAGAGACATTTCAGCGCCGCCGAAAGATCAGATAACAGGGAACGCGGCCTTCGCGCTTGGCCTTCGCCTCGTAGCGCGTCGAGGTGAAGCCCGGCCACGGCAGCCGCCAGTCGTCGGCGCGTTCGGCGGTCCATTCGAAGTCCGGCGCGCGTGCAAGATGCCGCAAGCGTCCATGCGGCGTAGTCGGGCCAATCGGTCGCGAACCGGAATTCGCCGCCCGGCCGCACGACGCGGGCGATCTGCGCAATGCTTTCCGTCTGCACGAAGCGGCGTTTCCAATGGCGTCGTTTCGGCCACGGATCCGGATAGAGCAGGTCGAAGCGCGCGAGGCTCGCGTTCGGCAGCCACGCCAGCACGTCGGTGGCATCGCCGTGATGCAGGCGGATGTTGGTGAGGCCGCGGTCGTCGATCGCCGCGAGCGCCTTCGCCATGCCGTTGATGAACGGCTCGATCCCGATGAAGCCGGTCTCCGGGCTTCGCTCCGCTTCCGCGACGAGATGCTCGCCACCGCCGAAGCCGCTCTCCAGACGCACATCGTCGGCGCCTTCGAACAGCGCGCGCAGATCGGGCGGTGCAGGGTGATCGAGATCGAGCGCAAGCCGCGGCAGCAGCGTCTCGAACAGCGCCGCCTGCCGGGGCTTTAGCGCATGTCCCTTGCGCCGGCCGAAGAACGCGCCCTGGCGATGATTGGGATGCATGCTGCGTAATATCAAAAAAGGCCGATGGAACGCGCAATTCGTCGCCTGCGCGCATGGCGCAAACTAAATTGACTGACCGCAAGTCGGGTAAAATGCGACTTGCGGTAACAAGCCCGGCCATCGGCAAAACTGTCGCTTCGAAGAGCGTTATTTGAACGCGCTCTTGAGCTGGCTCACCAGGTTCGTCTGCTCCCAGGAGAAGCCGCCGTCCTTTTCCGGAGCGCGGCCGAAGTGGCCGTAGGCCGACGTGCGGCGATAGATCGGGCGGTTGAGCTTGAGGCTGCGGCGGATGGCGGTCGGCCGCAGCGGGAAGAGTTCCTGCAGCGACCTTTGCGAGCTTCTGCTCGTCGACGTCGCCGGTTCCGTGGGTATCGACCAGCAGCGACATCGGATCGGCGACGCCGATCGCGTAGGCGACCTGGATGGTGCAGCGGTCGGCGAGGCCGGCGGCCACGACGTTCTTGGCGAGGTAGCGCGCCGCATAGGCGGCGGAGCGATCGACCTTGGTCGGGTCCTTGCCGGAGAAGGCGCCGCCGCCGTGCGGGGCATAGCCGCCGTAGGTGTCGACGATGATCTTGCGCCCGGTCAGGCCGCAGTCGCCGTCCGGTCCGCCGACCACGAAATTGCCGGTCGGGTTGACCAGGAAGTCGGAGCCCTTCGCCGGCATCCAGCCCTTGGGCAGCGCCGAGGCGACGGCGTCGCCGATCAGGTCCTTGACCATGCTCGGCGTGTACTTCTTGCCGTTGCGGGTGTTGGCATTGTGCTGGGTCGAGACCACGACCTTGGTGCAGCCGACCGGCTTGCCGTCGACGTATTTGACGGTGACCTGGCTCTTGGCGTCGGGCTGCAGGTCGAAGATCTGTCCGCTGCGGCGCTTGTCGGACAGCACCTTGAGGATCTTGTGGGCGAAGTAGATCGGGGCCGGCATGAACGAGCCCTTCTCGTAGACCTCGCTCTCGGTGCAGGCGAAGCCGAACATCATGCCCTGGTCGCCGGCGCCTTCCTGCTCGCCGTTTTTCTTCTTCTTGGCATCGACGCCCATCGCGATGTCGGGCGACTGGCCGTGCAGCAGCACCTCGACATCGGCGCCGTGGAACGAAAAACCATCCTGGTCGTAGCCGATGTCCTTGACCACATCGCGCGCGATCTGCGCGATCAGCTCGCGATTGATCTGCGCCTTGTCGCCGTGCTTGTGGAACAGCGGCTTCTGGCCGCGGCCTTCGCCGGCGATGACGATCTTGTTGGTCGTGCACAGCGTCTCGCAGCCGAGCCGCGTGTTCACCAGGCTGTCGTCGGCGATGCCGAGCTTGACGTCGTTGGCGAGGAACGCATCGAGGATCGCGTCCGAAATCTGATCGCAGACTTTGTCGGGATGACCTTCGGAGACGGACTCGCTGGTGAACAGGTAATTCGCGCGTGACACCTTAGGAAACTCCCCTCACAGAACCACCCATGGCCGTGCCGGCCGCTCTTGTGCGCGTGTTTCTTGCAGCGTACCCCCGCGCGGTCAAGATGCGCGTCCGCGAGGTGGCGGTTCAGAAGTCCGCATCATTCTCGCGGCGAGTCCGACATGCGGACTTCTGAACCAAAGCCACACTAATTCAATGAGTTGCAGTGTCCTTCGATTCGAAGTTCGTAAAGGTGGTGCGCGGGATCGTACGAACTTCGGAATGGGACACTAGGCCATTTTGCTGATTGGAAGGAAGGTGGGACGTTGGCTGGAAGGACCGGGCGGTCAGTCTTCGCCGGCAATCTCTTCAACCAGGTCGACGATGCGGCGGCGCAACTTGGCTTCCTTGATCCGCATGAAGGCCTTGGTGAGGGCGAGGCCCTCCGACGTGGCGAGGAAGTCCGACACGTAGGCCGGGGAAGGTGCCTCTTTCATCCCGTCGAGTTGGGGCGACAAATTGGGCGCGCCCTCGAAGAAAAACGCGACGGGAACTTGCAGGATTTGGGAGATTTGCTGAAGCCGGCTGGCGCCGATGCGGTTGGTGCCCTTCTCGTATTTCTGCACCTGCTGGAACGTCAGTCCGAGAGCATCGCCGAGCTTTTCCTGGCTCATGCTCAGCATCATCCGGCGCATTCGAACCCGGCTTCCCACATGCTTGTCTATGGGATTCGGGGCCTTCTTCGCCATCATAACGCTCTCCTATGCCGATGCTGTTTCAGCTAATGGTCATGCCATCGTCAGGAAAGCAATCCGTTTTTGAGATGTATTCCGGATCACCGAACAAAAATTGTGAAATTTCATTGCAATTTTACGATTAGTCACACGATTCAACAACTTATGCGCTATTTTGGATGTCATATTGGCCCCCGTCGGCCGGATTAGCCGCCAAATCTGTGGCCCGTTTGTGGCAAGCAAGGCACCTTGGGAAACTTGTCCAACGTCAGCTATGCGCCCCGCGCCGACGCCGGTTCACGACCAGAAGAAGCCCCAGCGCGACCATCAGGCCGGCCGGGGCGTCGCCCCAGGCGGCATAGGGGGTGGCCCGCAAGGCGCGCGGCAGCGGTGCATCGAGCACGCCTTCGGTGCCGAGCGGCAGGGAACTCACCACCCGTCCGACGGGATCGATGACCGCCGAGATGCCGGTGTTGGCGACGCGCACCAACGGAAGTCCCTCCTCGATGGCGCGCACGCGCGCCTGCTGGAGGTGTTGATAGGGACCGGAGCTCTGTCCGAACCAGCCGTCGTTGGTGAGATTGAGCATCCAGCCCGGACGCTCGCCGCGCGGCACCGCGTCGCCGGGAAAGACCGCCTCGTAGCAGACCAGCGGAAGGAACGGCGGTGCGCGCGGCACCTCGACGGCGCGGCGACGGTCGCCGGGGATGAAGCCGCCTTTCACCTGGACGAGTTGCGCGAAGCCATACCGTTCGAGGAAGTCCTGAAACGGCAGGTACTCACCGAATGGAACCAGGTGCACCTTGTCGTAGATCGACAGGATCGAAGCGTCGTGGTCGAGCACGTAGATTGAATTGTAGGCGCGGGTGACGGCGTCGGTCGGCACGGTTTCGGGCGCGCGCACGGCGCCGGTGATCAACACCGTTCCGTCAGGCAAGAGCTTGGCGATCTGCGCCAACGCCTCGGCTTCGCGCGTGAGGAAGAACGGGAACGCCGATTCCGGCCAGATCAGATGTGTGACGTCGTTGAGACCGGATGAATTCGGACCGCTGGCGCGATCCGACAACGCCGCGTAGCGCGCCATCACCGCGTGCCGCTGCGAATAGTTGAAGCGCTGATCCTGCTGGATGTTCGGCTGCATCAGCCGCAACCGCACGCCGTCGACCAATGTTGTCGGCGTCCGGTCGAGCCGCCACAGGCCGTAGGCGACGAGGCCCGCGATCACGGCGACGCCGAGTGCAGGCGCAAGCCAGCGGCGCCGTGTGTCCGCCGGGTCGTCGGCCAAAACCGCGGGCGCGGCGTAGACCGCGACCGCAACGAAGGTGAGGCCCCAGATTCCGACCACGGAGGCGATTTGCGCGATCGGCAATTGCGTCGCCAGCGCATAGCCGAACGTGTTCCACGGAAATCCGGTGAGCAGATGCCCACGCAACCATTCGGCGGCGGTGATGGCGACCGCGAGAGCGATCACGCGCATCGCGCCGCGAGACCACAAGAGACGCGCGAGCGCGGTGCCGAACGCCGTGAACAACGCGAGCCCCGCCGGCAAGAGCGTGACTGCGAAGGGCAGGAGCCACCCGAACGTCCTGGCATCGACCAGGAACGCGTGCCCGACCCAATAGAGGCCCGTAAGAAAGTAGCCAAAGCCGAACCACCAGCCGGCCCAGGCGGCGGCTGCAACCCCGCCGAATCGGCCCGCGGCCGATCCGTCGATCAGCCACACCAGCACCGGAAGCGTCAGGAACGGCAGCGGCCACAGATTGAACGGGGGCAATGCGAGCGTCGTGAGGGCGCCCGCCGCAAACGCGATCAGCGCGCGCCGCCAGCCCCAGGCCAGCATGATGGAGTGGGCAATGTGTGTGAGCTTCACGGTTTGCGCGGAGCTTTCGAAGGCGGGTCGTCGGGCGAGAGCTTGACCGACGCATCGCGGGTGATGGGGAGTTCGGGCGGCGGCGTGGACACGTTGGAGGGGATCGAGGATTGTCCGGATGACATCATGCGCTGCTGCGGATCGCGGCCGCGGAGGGAGATATCGTGGCTCAAGAAGATCTTCAGCTTCTTGACGCGCCGAGGATCGGCGTCGAGCACCTCGATCTCGTAGCGGCCAGGGCCGGGGACGAGCTCGCCGCG
The DNA here is from genome assembly GCA_963850705.1 of uncultured Alphaproteobacteria bacterium. Taxonomy (GTDB): domain Bacteria; phylum Pseudomonadota; class Alphaproteobacteria; order Rhizobiales; family Xanthobacteraceae; genus VAZQ01. Next base: position 41,058 of record CAWKMR010000074.1, read on the forward strand.
CACCGGCACGCGGCCGATCCGCGTCGCGATGTAGCCGGCGAGCGTATCGACTTCCTTGGCCACGTCGTCGCCGACTTCAAATTCGGGGCCGACGATGGTGATCACGTCCTCGAGATTGGCGCGCGCGTCGGCCAGGAACGATCCGTCGTTCTGGCGCACGATCCGCGGCGCATCGTCTTCATCGTGCTCGTCGGCGATCTCGCCCACGATCTGCTCGACGATGTCCTCGATCGAGACGACGCCGTCGGCGCCGCCATACTCGTCGACGACGAGCGCAAGGTGGATACGGCTCGTCTGCATGCGCGCGAGCAGATCCATCACCGGCATCGATGGCGGCACAAACAGCATCTCGCGCACGATCTCGGCTTTTGCCAGCGTCGTCGACAGGTCGATCGCCTTGAGATCGAGATCGGCCGGAAACGGTTTCTTGCGCTTGGTGTTCGTCTTCGCGCTCTCGGCTGCGCGCGCCGTCATGTAGGCGATCAAGTCGCGGATGTGGACCATGCCGACCGCGTCGTCGAGCGTGTCGTCATAGACGACGAGCCGCGAATGCGCGGCGCTCTCGAATACCTTCATCAGCTCGCCGAGTGGCATCTCTTTCTGAACCGCGACGATGTCGGCGCGCGGCACCATCACGTCCACCGCCCGCCGCTCGCGCAGGCTGAGGATATTCCGTAACATGGCGGATTCGCGCTGCGACAGCCCGATATCCCCAGTGCGGCCCTCGAGCACGCTGCGAAGATCGGAGCGGAACGAATCCGGCTTCCATCCGAACAGCGTCCGCAGCGCGCGCACAAACCAGTTGTCGCCGTTCGCCGGTGCCGCGACGTGTGCCGGCGAAATCGGTACCGGCAGATTGCGCGACCCGCCCGCGGACGGGTCAGCAGGACTCGAAGAACCCGGACCTGGAAGATTTGGCCCCGAAGAACTTGGACCTGGAGAATCGGTGTCGGGCATGGGGATTAGATGTCAGCCCTCGGCCTCGTGCGCAACGTAGGGGTCGGAAACGCCGATGCGCGCGAGAATAACGCGCTCCAGCCCTTCCATTTCCTCGGCGTCATTGTCCGATTCGTGATCGTAACCAAGCAGATGCAGAAAGCCATGGACCGACAGGTGGGCGACATGATCGCCGAGCGATTTCCCTTCGGCGGCGGCCTCCCGGGCCGCGGTCTCGTAGGAAATCGCGATATCGCCGATGGTGCGAGCGGGACCCGGCTGCGTGTCGGGGGAGGGGAACGACAGCACGTTGGTCGGCTTGTCGAAGCCCCGCCAGAGCTTGTTGAGCAGGCGTATCCGCTCGTCGTCGTCCACGATCACGGTGACCCCGCCCTCCGCCGGCCCTGCGACCTCATTGGCAGCGCCGACTGCCGACGCGATGACGGCTGGAAGCTGGCCGTCCAGCGCGGCAGCTTCCGGCGCGACATCGATCTCGAGCTCAAGCCCATCGGCCTCCACGCAAACCGTGTCACGCTCCGGGCCGTCGCTCACGGCTTCGGGTCTCGCAACGAGGCAAGCGCCGCCTTGTCGTAAGCCTCGACGATGCGCCCGACCAGTTCGTGGCGCACCACGTCCTGGGCCGTGAAGGTGACATGCCCGATCCCTTCGACATTCGCGAGCAGGCGCGTCGCCTCTGCGAGGCCCGACACCTGGCCGTAGGGCAGGTCCACCTGGCTCGGATCGCCGGTGACGATCATGCGGCTGTTCTCCCCGAGCCGCGTCAGAAACATCTTCATCTGCATCGATGTCGTGTTCTGCGCTTCGTCGAGGATCACGACGGCATTCGACAGCGTGCGTCCGCGCATGAAGGCGAGCGGGGCAATCTCGATCTCGCCTCCCTGCAACGCGCGCTCGACGATGCGCGAGTCCATCAGGTCATAGAGCGCGTCGTAGATCGGCCGCAGATAGGGATCGACCTTCTCGCGCATGTCGCCGGGCAGGAAGCCGAGCCGCTCGCCGGCTTCGACCGCCGGGCGCGACAGGACGATGCGGTCGACCTCTTTGCGCTCGAACAGCTGCACCGCGTGCGCGACCGCGAGCCAAGTCTTGCCAGTGCCGGCGGGGCCGGTGCCGAAGACCAATTCGTGCCGCCGCAGCGAGCGAATGTAGGCGTCCTGCGCCGCCGTGCGCGCCCGCACCAGCCGCTTGCGCAGATTGACTTCATCGAAGCTCGGCCGGGTCGTCGGATCGTATTCGAACAGCGAACCCTGCGAGATGGCGAGCCGAATCGCGCCCTCGACGTCTCCGGAGCTGACCTCGTCACCGCGCTTGAGCCGCTCATAAAGGCCAGCCAGCACGCGTCGCGCCTGCTCGACCGCTTCGCGCGATCCTTCGAGCGTGACCTGGTTGCCGCGCTGGTCGGCTGCCGCGCCGAGCCGGCGCTCGATCAGCGCGAGGTTCTGTCCGTATTGGCCGAACAGTTGTGAGGCGAGGCGATTGTCGTCGAAGGTGAGAACGATATGCGTTGTGGCGCCTTGTTCCGCGGCATCCGCGGCCGCGATCGTCGTCGTGGTGTCCGACTTTGTCGTGCGCAACGGTATCAGCCTCCTGCTTCCGCCATCATTGGCGCGCTGGTCCAAACCGGCCCCGTCTCCAATTCGCCGAACAGACTGTTCGCACTCGCTTCGGTGATTCTCACCCGGTGAATCTCGCCGATAATCGACGACGGCGCCATGACCGGAACCGGTTGCAGATATGGGGAGCGGCCGACGACCTGGCCAGGATGGCGTCCTGCCTTCTCGAACAGCACGTCGAGGTTCTGCCCGACGCAGCTTGCATTGAATGCCTTCTGGTGCCGGTCGATCGCGGCTTGCAGCTCATAGAGCCGCTCGGTCTTGACCTCTTCGGGTACTTGCGCAGCCATGTCCGCCGCCGGCGTCCCCGGTCGTGGCGAGTATTTGAACGAGAACGCACTTGCGAATGCGACCTCGTCCACCAGCGACAGCGTCTCGCGGAAGTCGTCCTCGGTTTCGCTGGGGAAACCGACGATGAAATCGGAGGAGAACGCGATCGCCGGCTGGGCGGCGCGCATGCGCGCGATCGCGCCGAGATAGTCAGCGCGGGTGTGGCGCCGGTTCATGGCGTCGAGGATACGGTCCGATCCCGATTGCACCGGCAGGTGCAGATACGGCATCAGCGCATCGAGATCGCGATGGGCGGCGATCAGGCTCTCCTCAACGTCACAAGGATGGCTGGTGGTGTAGCGAAGCCGCGCGATGCCCGGCACCTCGGCGATGCGATGCAGCAGGCGGCCGAGCGTCCAAGCGCCACCGTCCGGGCCTTCGCCGTGATAGGCGTTGACGTTCTGTCCGATCAGCGAAATCTCGCGCACGCCCGCGTCGGCGAGCCGCTCGACCTCGGCGACGATCTTGGCCGCCGGCCGCGAGACTTCGGCGCCGCGCGTATAGGGCACGACGCAGAAGGTGCAGAATTTGTCGCAGCCTTCCTGCACCGTGACGAACGCGGAGATGCCGCGTGCGCGCGTCGCCTCGCGGCTCGGCGCTTTGAGAATGTCGAACTTGTCCTCGACCGGAAACTCGGTGTCGACCACCGCTTCGCCCTGCGCGACACGCGCCAGCAGTTCGGGCAGGCGGTGATAGCTCTGCGGCCCGACCACGAGGTCGACCGCCGGCGCGCGGCGGATGATCTCCTCGCCTTCGGCCTGCGCGACACAGCCCGCGACCGCGATCACCAGCTTGCGGCCGTCACGCGCCGCCTCCTGTTTCATCACGCGGATACGCCCGAGCTCGGAATAGATCTTCTCGGCGGCCTTCTCGCGGATATGGCAGGTGTTGAGGATGACGAGGTCGGCGTCGTCCGGCGTCGGGGTCTCGGCAAAGCCTTCGGGTGCGAGCGTGTCCGCCATACGATGGGAAATCGTAGACGTTCATCTGACAGCCGAACGATTTGATATGGACCTTGCGGGCTCCGCTCATGCGGTCTGGTCGACTTTCCTGACCCGGATACCTCCCGGGAGTAGCTTTTTCCAACAATATCAAAGGCGTGGACAATTGGCCATGACAGCGCGCGGCCATCACGGGCGGCGCGGGTTTAGCGGGTTTTTCGGGGATTTGAAATGCCTCGCCGCTAACGGCGGGGCTTGTCGTCCAGGGGCACGGCGTAGAGCTCCAGCCGGTGGTCGACCAGGCGGTAGCCGAGCTTCCGCGCCACTTCGGCTTGCAGGCGCTCGATCTCCTCCGACTGGAACTCGATGACCTCGCCGGTGCGCAAATTGATCAGATGGTCGTGATGGGCGTCCGGAATTTGCTCGTAGCGCGCGCGGCCATCGCGAAATTCATGGCGTTCGATGATGCCGGCATCTTCGAACAGCTTCACGGTGCGATAGACCGTCGAGATCGAGATACGGTCGTCGATGGCGGAACAGCGGCGATAAAGCTCCTCGACGTCAGGGTGATCGTCGGCCGCCGCCAGCACCCGCGCGATGACGCGGCGCTGCTCGGTCATCCGCATGCCCTTGGCTGCGCAAAGTGCCTCGATATCCTTGGTTTTGTGCTCGATCACGGGCCTTCTCCGTGGTTTCGCATATCACGGCAGTGTGGCGGTTCAGAAGTCCGCATCACGCTCGCCGCGAGTCCGAAATGCGGACTTCTGAACCAAGCCACACTGGAGCCCATGAGTTGCTAGTGTCCTTCGATTCCGAAGTTCGTATACGAGCCCGCCGCACAATAGTACGAACTTCGGAATCGGGACACTAGTGGGGCGGGAATCCATCGCCAGGGTTGGGCACACACAGCACGTGATGGCGTCACGCCAAATCGCGGCGCAGCACCAGCGCGGTCGCCCGCTTGCCGTCAGCAGCAGCATAGTAGCCTTCGCGGCGGCCGGCCTCGGCGAAGCCGGCGCGCCGGTAAAGGCGGCGGGCGGCGGTATTGCCCTCATCCACTTCAAGGAAGATGACGCGCGTGCCGACGCCCAGGAGCCGGCCCATGTGGAGGTTGAGCATCCGCCGCGCCAATCCCTTGCCGCGGTACGATGCCGACACCGCGACCGACAGGATTTCGGCCTCGCCAGCGGCGATGCGTGACATGATGAATCCGACCAGCCGGCCGCTTGCGACCGCGCGATGCGTGAGCACGTTGCGTTCGATCAGCAGGCGCTCGATCTCGTCCTCGCTCCAGCCCCGGTTGAAAGACGCGGCGTGAAGTTTCGCGATGCCGGCGGCGTCGCGCGGCGTCGCTTCCGACAGCACGGGCTCGCTTCGGGAGAACAGACGGGTGAGAAGTTCGATCATCGGCGTGGCAGACGCGCGGCGTCCTGCGGTTGGGCGTCGGGTGCGCGTAGATAAAGCGGCTTCGGCGGGCCGTGACCGTCGGCGGCCGCGGCGCCGAGCCGCGCAATCCAGCCGATGTCGGGCGCCCCCAATTGCTGGACCAGCTCCGGCAAGGGTTCGGTCTTCGGCCACTGCGCGGCGATCAACTCCGCGCCCGAGCCGACGATGCGTACCGACCCCGTCATCGCCGCCCGTACCGCCTCGCGCAGCGGCGCGATGCGCGGCGGTACGACTGTCTTTCCGCCGGGACCGAACACCTGGAGATAGACGTGCTCATGCCGGGCATCGATCGCAGCCACGACGGTCGAGTTGTCGTTCTCCGCGATATGGGGCGCGGCAAATCCCGCGAGCGTCGAAAGTCCGACCGCGGGTTTGCCGGCGGCCAGCGCGATCCCGCGCGCGGCAGAAATGCCGACGCGCAGCCCGGTGAAGCTGCCGGGACCGGTGGTGACGGCAATGCGGTCAAGAGTTGCGAATTCGATGCCCGCCTGGTCCATCACGCGCGCGATCAGCGGCATGATTGCCTCAGCGTGGCCCCGCGCCATGGGGAGCGACTCGCTCGCGACGACGGCGGCGTGACGCGTGTCGAGCACGGCGGCCGCACAGGCCGCAAGCGCGGTGTCGATGGCAAGAACACGCATGGCTTAGTTCGCCGCCCCCGTCATCCGCCTAGTGGAGTGGATTTGACATTCGCGCCCACCTGGCAGCAAGCACGCGACGCGAATGTCAAATCCAAACTCCACTAGCAGCTTATACTTTCTAGTGGTCCTTCGATTTTAACATTCGCAAACTCGCCCGCGGAAATGGCATGCGAATGTTAGAATTGGACCACTAGCGGACGACTTAAGAACCCCAACGCGGTCGAGACTATCACGAAATGACGAGAATGCTGGCTGCCCGCGTCTAGTGCCCCGTTTCCGAAGTTCGTGATGCGCCGCCGCACATTCTGACACGAACTTCGGAAACGGGGCACTACCACTTCAAATCGGCGGCACTAGCTCACGACATCGGCCGGACTTCGACCACGTCGGGAATGTAGTGGCGCAGCAGATTCTGGATGCCATGGCGCAGCGTCGCGGTCGACGACGGGCAGCCGGCGCAGGCGCCCTTCATGTCGAGATAGACGACACCCTCCTTGAAACCGCGGAACGTGATGTCGCCGCCGTCATTGGCGACGGCCGGGCGCACGCGCGTCTCGATCAATTCCTTGATGGTGGCGACGGTCTCGGAATCCTTCGAGTCGAAAAACTCGTCTGCTGCATCGCCGGTGGCTGCGGTCGCCTCATCGCGCAGGATCGGCGCGTTCGACATGAAGTGTTCCATGACGGCGCCGAGGATCGCGGGCTTGAGCTGCTGCCACTCGCCCTGCGACTTGGTGATGGCGATGAAGTCCGAACCGAGGAAGACGCCGGACACGCCGTCGATCCCGAACAGGCGTTCGGCCAGCGGCGACTGCGCGGCCGCTTCGGCGTCGCGCATGTCGAGCGTTCCGTGCGCGAGCACAGTGCGACCCGGCAGAAACTTGAGCGTGGCCGGATTCGGCGTCGCTTCGGTCTGAATGAACATGGTCTGCTCCGTGGCCGTGGCTCACATGGGCCCAGTGGGCCCGGCCGATGCTTCGAATGTCATTCTACTAGGTGGCGCCGGACTTAGGAAGTTCAAGGCTTTAGAGGGGAATACGCCCTACGACATGGTGTCCAGGTCCTCGTCGCTCAGGTGGCCCGGCACGATGCCGACCACGATCGGGAACTCGCCGGCGGACTTCGCGAAGCTGGCGACCAGCGGCCCGGGGCCCTCCTTGCCGGTGGCGGCGGCGAGCACCAGGACCGCGATGTCCTCGTCGTCCTCGATCAGCTTGAGCAGTTCCTCCGCCTTCTCGCCTTCGCGGATCACCCGCTCGGGCATCACGCCGGTGATGCTCGAGGCGCGCGCGGCGTGGCGATCGAGCACCGCATTGGCTTCCTCATGGGCTTCCGCGCGCATGATGTCGGCGACGCCCAGCCATTGCTGGTTGCGATCCTGGGTTTCGATGACGCGCAGCATGATCACGCTGGCGCCGGTGCGCAGTGCGCGGCGGCTGGCGAAGTAGACGGCGCGGTCGCATTCCGGCGTATCGTCGATGACCACCAGGAATTTCGGCGAGTGGCCGGCCTCGTAGCTTCGGCGCTTGATGCTCATGGCCGCGAATCTGCCACGGCGCTCGGCAGTGGTACAAGCCGGTCGGCGGTCGCAGGTATTGTCAGCGGCGGATGAAGCCGACGATGTCCTTGACCGCCTTCATCGTTTCGGCGGCGAGTGCCTGTGCACGCGCCGAGCCGTCCGCCAGGATTGAGTCGATATAGATGGGGTCGGCGACCAGCCGCCGCATTTCGGCGGTGATCGGGCCGACTTTGGCGACCAGCAATTCGGTCAGCGCGGCCTTGAAGGTCGAAAATTGTGCGCCGCCATATTCCCCCAGCACGTCGGCCTTCGATTGTCCCGCGAGCGCCGCGAAGATGCCGACCAGATTGTCGGCCTCGGGGCGCCCTTCGAGGCCCTTGACCTCGCTCGGCAATGGCTCCGGATCGGTCTTCGCCCGCCGCACCTTCAAGGCGATGGTATCGGCGTCGTCGGTGAGGTTGATGCGCGACTGATCCGACGGGTCGGACTTCGACATTTTCTTGGTGCCGTCGCGCAGCGACATCACGCGCGTCGCGGGTCCCTGGATCAGCGGCTCGGGCTGCGGGAAGAATGCGTCGGCGAAGCCATGGGCGCTGATCAATTCGCCGAAGTCGTTGTTGAATTTCTGCGCGATGTCGCGCGCCAGCTCCACGTGCTGCTTCTGGTCGTCGCCCACGGGAACGAGTGTGGCGCGATAGAGCAGAATGTCGGCAGCCATCAATGTCGGATATGCGAAGAGTCCGACCGATGCATTCTCCCGATCCTTGCCCGACTTTTCTTTGAACTGCGTCATCCGGTTGAGCCAGCCGATCCGCGCGACGCAATTGAAGATCCAGGCGAGCTCGGCGTGCTCGGCCACCTGACTTTGGTTGAAGACAATATTGCGCTTGGGGTCGACTCCGCTTGCGATGAATGACGCCGCTACTTCGCGGATCGCGCGCGGCAGCTCTTTCGGGTCTTGCCAGACCGTGATCGCGTGCAGGTCCACGATGCAATAGATGCAATCGTAGTTGTTCTGCAGCTCGACGAATTTCACGATCGCGCCGAGATAGTTGCCGAGATGCGGATTGCCGGTCGCCTGCATCCCTGAAAAAACGCGTTGCTTGAATGACATGGCGGCGGCCCTTTGATGTGCGGCTGTCCCATGCCACGGCCCGCCGTGCCCGCGCAAGAGGAGCGCCTTATTGCTCGGGGCGGTCCTTGTTGGGGATCTCGTCGATCCGGACCACCCCGAAGAGCCGCAGCACCCCGACATAGACGCTCAATCCGCCGAGGACGAGGATCGTCATGATGGTGATCGAGCGGATGGAGGAAGTATTGCCGTCGGGAAACATCGTCAGCAGCGCCCGCATTCCGGCAATGGCAATGGCCATCAGCACGGTCGCCATGACGATGCATGATATCCGCCGCCGGAAATCGGCGTCGATACGGAGTTGCCGGCGGCGCAGCAGCACGATGCCGAGCAACAAGGCGCTCACCCAGCCGCACGCGCCGATCGCCAAGGCTATTCCGACATGTCCATAGACGGGAAACAGGAGAACGGCACCGGCTGCCGAGACGGCAAGGCCGGTAAGCGCCGTCAGCATCGGCGTGCGGGTGTCCTCATGGGCGAACGATACCGAGGCGAGAACCTTCTCCAGTCGCATGCCCGGGAATGCCGAGCGCAATCGCCGCGACGGCACCGGCGACCGCCGCGGCGTCGCGCGCGCCGAATGCGCCGCGCTCGAACAATCCCGTGACGATCGGCCCGGCCAGCAGCGCCAGGCCGACAGCGGCCGGCAGCGCAAGGCCGAGCGCGATTTCGAAGGCGCGCGATTGCGCCGAGGCGGAGGCGGCGCGGTCGTCGGCGCGCACATGGGCGGCGATGGCTGGCGTCATCACAGAAGCAATGGCAATGGACACGACGCCGAGCGGAAGTTCATAGAGGCGGTAGGAATAGGTAAGCCACGACACCGCGGACGGTGACGACGACGCCACGATGGTGCCGGCGATCAACGTGATCTGCGGAATGCCGGCGGCGATCACGCCCGGCAGCATCATCCGAAAGAACCGGCGTACATCGCCTGAAGCGCTGAGCTGCGGCGCAATCGGCGGATCAGCGAGCCGGAACATCGCGCCGCCGACCACGAACAGTTGGAAGACGCCTGCGACCACGATCGCGCCCGCCAGGATCGCGCCCGCCATCGGCGAGCTTCCGAGCCCGGCGATCGCAATGCCCGCGACCGCGCCGATCATCACCAGATTGAAGACCACCGGGCCGTAGGCTGCCGCGCCGACACGGCCGGCGGCGTTCAGCGTCGCGGCGATCACCGCCACCAGGCCGACGATGGCGATATAGGGCGCACACAGCCGCAGGAAGTAGATCGCGAACAGATACGGCTCGGTCGAGAAGCCCGGCGCGAGCAAGGCCACGATGCCGGGCGCAAACAACACGCACAGCACGGCGGCGGCCGCGAGTACCACGCCGAGCGTGCCGAGCACATCCTCGCTGAAACGGCGCGCGGCGCGGTCGCCGTCATCCTGCCGGCGGCGAAGCCAGAGTGGGACGAATGCGGAGTTGAGCGCGCCCTCCGCCAGCAACCGGCGGAACAGGTTTGGGATCTGGACTGCGATGAAGAACGCGTCGGCGAGCGCGCCCGCGCCGAGCACGGCCGCGATCACGACGTCGCGCACGAAGCCGAGCAGGCGCGACAACACGGTCGCGCCGCCGACGGTCATGACATCGCGTGCCTGGGACATGAAGGGCTAGTGTCCCGATTCCGAAGTTCGTCCCATCTCGCAGCGGCACCTCATACGAACTTCTGAACCGCCACACTAGTATTGGCGCGAGGCTCCTTTGGCCGCAATTGCCTCCGCGGGCACGGCAGGTATAGTGCCGGCCTTCCCCACAACAATCAGTCGAGTCAATCATGCCTGCGCTTCGCTACGACGTTCTCGGCATCGGCAACGCGATTGTCGACGTGCTGGCCCGCGCCGATGACGCTTTCCTGGTCAAGCAAGGCATGGCCAAAGGCGGCATGGCGCTGATCGACCAGCCGCGCGCGGAAAAGATCTACGATGCGATGGGACCGGCGGTGGAGATTTCGGGCGGGTCGGCCGCCAACACGATCGTCGGTGTCGCGAGCTTCGGCGCGCGCGGCGCCTTCGTCGGCAAGGTGAAGGACGACGAGTTCGGCCGCACCTTCGCGCATGACATTCGTGCGGCGGGTGTCGAGTTCGGTACGCCGCCCGCCTCCGACGGGCCGGCCACCGCACGCTGCTACATTCTGGTAACGCCGGACGGCGAGCGTACCATGAACACCTTTCTCGGTGCCGCGCAGGATCTGCATCCGCGCGACATCGATGCCGACGCCGTCGCCGCCGCGCAAATCACCTACCTCGAGGGCTATCTCTGGGATCCGCCGCACGCCAAGGACGCGTTCCTCAAGGCGGCGCAGATCGCGCACGGCGCGGGCCGCCGTGTCGCGCTCACGCTCTCCGACGCGTTCTGCGTCGATCGCTACCGTGCGGAGTTTCTCGATCTCATCCGCAAGGGCACCGTCGACATCGTGTTCGCGAACGAGCGCGAGCTGCACAGCCTTTATCAGACCGCGGATTTCGACACCGCCGTCAACGCGGTGCGCAGCGACGCCAAGCTGGCGGTCGTCACCCGAAGCGAAAAAGGTTGTCTCGTCATCACGCGCGAGCAGAACGACGCGGTGCGGGCGGAGCCTGTGGACGAGGTCGTCGATGCGACAGGCGCCGGCGACCTGTTCGCCGCCGGATTCCTGGTCGGGCTGGCGCGCGGCGCGAATCAGCGCGATTGCGCCCGGCTGGGGGCGCTGGCGGCGGCCGAAGTGATCCAGCACATGGGTGCGCGGCCGGAAAGTTCACTCAAAGCGCTCGCCGAAGCCGCCGGGTTGATACCGTAAGCGCTTGCGATCGCATCGCTTTCGCCGGCTGTCCACATCGATCCACAGAAATCTGGGGACGTTTCCGCGCCGTCGCGGAACGGTCGCGGTCACATGGCATTACGGCCTCACAGGGGGGAGCAAAGTCCCCAGGAGGGTTCCAATGCGTTCGTCTGCCGTGCGTCTGCCAAACCGTTTCCCGGTCGGTACCCGATTCGTCATCGAGGGCCGGGAAGGGCGTGTCCATCTGCGTTATCTTGAGTTTCCCGACGGCCGCCAGGTCGTTTTGCCGGCCGATGCCGGAGCGCGGCCGAGTTCCCGCCGGGCGCCGCAGCGCCGGTCAGCGGGCCGAAAATAATTGTACCATTTGGGGAACGAACCGGGGTTCTGGCGAATTGTGTCTCAAAGCCGGGTGGAGTGCCCCCAGCCCCCCAACCCCTCACCCATCCGGCTGGTAGAGACCCTGGTTCCCGTTCTGGGTGCCGGGGTCTTTTTTTGTTTGTGGCGGGATGAGCGCGCGGCGAGCCGTGGCGCGTTCACGCGCACGTCGCTCACAAGCAAAACTACTTGCGTAATACCGTCTGGCCGTCAGAACGCGTCGACGTGGCCCTGGACGGGAAGCCGCGGTGCGGTCGTCATCATCTCGAACGGAGAGATCGAACCCGCTTGGTTACGGGGTAAGTCCACGGTGGGGTAGTTGGGGAATTGGGCCCAGGCCGTGGCAACGATGGTCCCAACCAAGACGCCGAATGTAAATGTCATCACCTTACGCATCTGATTGCTCCAAACCTCTGGGACAGGACGGCGGCTCTTGCTGACCGCCGGGCGTAGCCCTGCTTTGTTGCCTCGCGATGCAAAAGGTTCATCGACCGCGCGCGGGCAAATGAGGCACAGGCGCCACAAACGGAGCGTCGGCGCGAGCAAAGATCAGGAACGGCCGACCACCAGATGATCCCGGTGCACCATCTCGGCGCGGCCGCCGAAGCCAAGGATCAGGAGGATGTCCGACGACGATCGTCCTTTGATCTTGTCCGCATCGTCGGCGTCATAGGCGACAAGTCCGCGCGCAACCTCAACGCCGTCCGGCCCGCGGATCACCACGGCATCGCCGCGTGCGAATGCGCCTTCGACCTTGATCACGCCCGCGGGCAGCAGGCTCTTGCCGCTGTTGAGCGCCGCGACCGCGCCCTTGTCGATGATCAGCGCGCCTTTGGGTTCGAGCGATCCAGCGATCCATTTCTTGCGCGCGGTGACGGGGTTCGCCGCCGTGAGGAACCACGTGCAGGCGGCGCCGTCGGCCACCGCCTTGAGCGGATGATCGATGCGGCCGGATGCGATCACCATGTGGGTTCCCGCCTGCGTCGCGATCTTTCCCGCTTCGATCTTGGTCTGCATGCCGCCGCGCGACAGCTCCGATCCGGCGGCGCCGGCCATCGCTTCGATGTCAGGCGTGATGCGCGCCACCTGCGGAATCCGCTTCGCTTTGGAATTCTTGTCTGGCGGCGCGTCGTAAAGACCATCGACGTCGGAGAGCAGCACCAGCAGATCGGCGCTCGCCATGGTGGCGACGCGCGCCGCGAGCCGGTCATTGTCGCCGTAGCGGATCTCGTTGGTGGCGACGGTGTCGTTCTCGTTGATGACCGGGACCGAGCGCCAGGCGAGCAGCCGCTCGATGGTCGAGCGCGCATTGAGATAGCGCCGCCGCTCCTCGGTGTCCTGCAGCGTCACCAGCACCTGGCCGGCGGCGATGCCGTGGCGCGACAGCGCCTCCGCCCAGGTGCGCGCGAGCGCGATCTGGCCGACCGCCGCTGCGCCCTGTGAGTCCTCGAGCTTGAGCGGTCCCTTGGGCAGCTTGAGCACGGCGCGCCCGAGCGCGATCGCGCCCGACGATACCACCAGCACGTCGCACTTCTTCTTGTGCAGGCCGGCGATGTCATCGGCCAGCGAGGCGAGCCAATCCTCCTTCACCCGGCCGGCCTTGGAATCGACCAGGAGCGAGGAGCCGACCTTCACCACGATGCGGCGGAAGTCCGCGAGGGATGGGGATTTGGTGGACATTGGTTAACCGGCAACTAGTGGAGTGGATTTGACATTCGCTACCCATCTAGCAGCGGGTTCGCTAAGCGAATGTCAAATCCAAAACTCCACTAGCACTTAATGCTTGCTAGTGGTCCTTTGATTCTAACATTCGCAAACGCGCCCGCGGAAACGGGATGCGAATGTTAGAATCGGACCACTAGCGGCGGTCATTGCCGCGTCGGCGCGTTGTTTAGCATGCGCGCCACGGTTCGCGGCAAGGCATCTATGGCTGCCAGGCCGCTTCCGCCTTGTCGCGGCCGCGCGCGGACGACCGCTCCTTGCCGATCACCTTCAGCACCGCCCGCAGCGCTTCCGGCACGCCTTGCCGGGTTGCGGCGGATATCACCAGCGGCGTCTTCTTGCTCGCACGCTTGAGCCGTGCGACCTGCTGCTTGAGCTGCTCCGGCGTCAACGCGTCGGCCTTGTTGAGTGCAACGATCTCCGCCTTGTCGGCCAGTCCCTCGCCATAGGCATGGAGCTCCGCGCGTACGGTCTTGTAGGCCTCGCCGGCGTGTTCACAGGTGCCGTCGACGAGATGCAGCAGCACCCGGCAGCGCTCGATGTGACCGAGGAAGCGGTCGCCGAGGCCGGCGCCCTCATGCGCGCCTTCGATCAGGCCCGGGATGTCGGCCAGCACGAAGGATTGATCGTCGATCTCCACCACGCCGAGCTGCGGATGCAGCGTGGTGAAGGGATAGTCGGCGATCTTCGGCCGCGCCGCGCTCACCGCCGCGAGGAAGGTCGACTTGCCGGCGTTCGGCAGGCCGACGACGCCGGCGTCCGCGATCAGCTTCATGCGCAGCCGGATCGCGCGCTCTTCACCGGGTTGGCCGGGGTTGGCGTTGCGCGGCGCGCGGTTGGTCGAGGTCTTGAAGCGCGCGTTGCCGAAGCCACCGTTGCCGCCTTTGGCCAGCACGATCCGGTCGCCGGCCTTGTCGAGATCGGCCAGGAGCGTCTCGCCGTCCTCTTCGTAGATCTGCGTACCCACCGGCACCTTGAGCACGATGTCGTCGCCGTTCGCGCCGTGACGGTCCTTGCCCATGCCGCCGACGCCACTCTTGGCCTTGAAATGCTGCTGGTAGCGGTAGTCGATCAGCGTGTTGAGGCCCTCGACAGCCTCCGCGATGACGTCGCCGCCTTTGCCGCCGTCGCCGCCGCTCGGGCCGCCGAATTCGATGTACTTCTCACGCCGGAACGCCACGCAGCCGTTCCCGCCGTCGCCGGAGCGGATGTAGACCTTGGCTTCATCGAGGAATTTCATGGTCGTCGCGATACTGCTGGGCGTTCGGCAGGCCGGATATAGGCATGTCGGAAGCGCCGCTCAAAGGCAGCGTCTATCGCAAAACATCGCTAAGGGGAAATTGATGGAAAGCTCTCGCCGGGAGGGGCCAGGGTGGGCCATGCCTCACTGATGCGGCCCGATCGGCCGCTCCCGACGCGCTTGTCCGCAATTTAGCCGCTACGCCGCAACCCGAACACTGCCGCGGCGATTATCGCGGCCTCGGTAACCCGGTGGCATCGCGCCTCCACCTTTTGCTGGCGGCGCAGGTCGCATTCTGGTGCGAGCTGCGTCTCGACTATTTGATCGTGTGTATGGGGGGCTCAATTGTCAAGAATGCGTTGTCATCAATTGTTTCGAGTTCCAAAACCAGGGAGTGCGGTGGGTAGAACAAGTCAGTAGTATTGCCGGATGATGGGATGGCGCGCGTTCGCGTGGGCTCGACGCGGCAGGACTGCCGGCGTTTGCCTGGCAATACTGATTGTGAGCGCGCTCGCCGACGCTCCTGCCAGCTTGGTATCCCAAGGCCTTCAACGCAGCGTGGATTGCAGCGCCGCGGCGCGGACTGACGTTTGCGAGCCCAAAGACAGGGCTAAGACCAGAGGCAAAGCCAAACATAACAGCAAACGGCTTCCGCAAAAGGAATCCGCCGATGAGCGGCAGCGCGCGCTTCTGAAATCGGCGGTCGGACGCCTTGCGCCACAACGCAAGGGCGTCACCGATCTCTACACCATCGGCGTCGCAGGCTGGGCCGATGAGGATGTTTTCATCAAGGAGCTCGACGGGGCGATCGCGTCCCTGACGAAGGTGCTGCCGTTAGACGGGCGTGTCATGCGCCTCATCAATCGCCCCGGCGCGCCTGCGACGCCGCTCGCGACCGGCGACAACATCGCGGCGGCGGTGCGGGCGGTCGCAGAGGTCATGGATAAAGACGAGGACGTCTTGCTTCTGTTCATGACCTCGCATGGCACGCGCGGCGGCTTCGCCCTGCAATTGCCGGGACGGCGCATGGTCGAACTCGCGCCGCGGGAGCTTGCGCAGATTCTCGACGGGGCCGGCATCCAGCACCGCATCGTGATCGTGTCGGCCTGCTATTCCGGCTCATTCGTGCCGCCGCTCGCGAACGACAACACCATCGTCATCACGGCCGCCGATGCCGGCGCATCCATCGTTCGGGTGTGCGCCCGGGCGCGATTGGACGTTCTTCGGCGATGCGCTGTTCAATCGCAGCCTGCGGCCAGGCATGGATTTGCAGCGCGCGTTCAATGGCGCGCGCATCACGATCAGCGGGTGGGAGCTCGCGGACAGTCTGACGCCGTCAAATCCGCAGGCGCATTTCGGTCCGGCGGTGGTCGAAAAGCTCGCGCCGCTTTTTGCCGGCGCGTCTGGCGCGGCTCGCTAATCCAACGGGCGCGTCGTGAAATTGCAGGTGCCGTCGCGCTCGATGCGCGCCACCAGGTCGACTTCCCAGGACAGGTATTCGTTCATCGCGCCCTTGGTGTCGCCGGCGCGCTCATAGGGCTTGAGCCAGACGTCGACGGGGTCGTCGGCCATGATGCGGCTTGCTGGAGACCGGATACTTGGCGAGCCGCCACGCCTTGTTGCCGCCCTTCAGGTATCGGACGGGAAGCTGCGTCAACGCACGCGCCTCCGGCACCGCCAAGCCGGCAAGCACGCCATCCTCGGACGTCAACACGATCTCGCCGCGCAACGGTATCTTCGGCAGCGCCTGGGCAAGGCGCGAGCGGATGGCGAACCAGGCGCCGGTGATGTGCTCCCTCCGGTAGTTCGGGCTCAGCGACAGGTCGATCACGGTCGCTTCGTTGCGGGCGAGGAGCTTGGCCAGCTCCTCGCACTCGATCGCGAAGTCAGGCGGCGGGCCCGGTCCAAGGAACTCGTCGTAAGGCCCGCGCCAGTAGTCCTCGAGCGTGTCGGGCACGAGGCTGAAAGGTGAATACGTCCTTCCAGCCCATCTGCTTGAGCCAGGAGGCGGTCATCACCGATCGCACGCCGTCATCGTCGACCAGCACGAGGCGGGCACCGAGCGTCCCGACGTATAGGTCAGTCGCCTGCACGAGTTGCCCGCCCGGCGCCGAGATGGCGTCGAGCATGTGCTCATATTTGTATTCGTCTGGGTCGCGCACATCCAAAATGTAGAGCGTGCGGGTTTCGTCGGCGTCCCAACGATTCGAGCGTGTTCTCATCGATGCGCTCGATGCCGTAACGCTTCGCTACCCGCGCGGCCGCGTCCTTGGCCCAGGCGAGGCTGTCGTTGGACAGTCGCCGCGGCCGGTTGTACTTGCCGCTCTCGGTCGAAAAGCCCGCAAGATTGAAGCCCATGGTGCCGTTGCGCAGCGCCACCACCTTGTTGGGCACGCCGGCATTGATCAGCGACTGCGCGCCGATGATGCTGCGGGTGCGGCCCGCGCAATTGACGACGACCAGCGTGTCAGGGGAGGGCGCCACGTCGCGCACCCGCAGCACCAGCTCGGCGCCCGGCACGCTGGTGGCGGTGGGGATCGAGACGCGGCGGTATTCATCGAACGGCCGGCTGTCGAGCACGACGATGTCGGCGCCGTCGCTGGATCAGCCGGTTCAGCTCCTCCGGGCCGATGTTCGGCGTGTTGCAAGTGTGCTCGACGAATTCGCCGAACGCCTTGCTCGGCACGTTGACGCCGGAGAACAACTCGAAGCCGGCGGCCGCCCAGGCCGCGACGCCGCCATCGAGATACGACAGGTTCGAATAGCCGGCGCGCGCGAGGATATCGGCCGCGCGCTGCGCCAGGCCGTCGGCATCGTCGCACAGCACGATGCGCGTCGAGAGGCGAGGGACCAGCCGTGCAAAGCGCAGCTCCAGCCGGCTCAGCGGCACCGAGCGCGCCCACAGCAAATGGTTCTGGGAGAAGATCAGCTCTTCGCGCAGGTCGATCAGCGCCAGTTCCTCGCCGTCGGCGAGCATGGCCTTGACGGCGTGGGGGCTTACGGGGTGCATCATTTCGATTCGCTCCACTATCTCGCTCGTCCCGAGCGGCCGCGAAGCGGGCCCCGAAGGAGGCGGCCAAGAAGGAAGCATTCTGGGGCCCCGCCTTCGAGGGAATCGCTGCGCGCGGGCAACCTCAGGCTCACGGAGGAGAGATTTGCCAGCGGCGGCTTCGCGCCATCTTCAGCATTCCACCTACGTCGCCTGCTGCGGCGTCATCTGGTGGACCTCGCCGGTCTTCATGTCGATCCGGATGCGGTTGATCTTGTCGAGGTTGGTGCCGGTCACGCGCACGAACACCGCGCGGTCGGGATAGTCGATCGAGTGGATCTTGCCGTCCTCGTAGATGCCGGCGTGGCCGGGTTCGAGACGGTATTTCTTCGCGGGCTTGAGATTGGCGTGCTTGGGGTCGGCGCCGTTGTCCTCGCGCTCCCATTCGATCATGTCGGTGTATTTCGACGCCTGCCCGTAGATCGCCCAGGAGGCGCCGTGATCGTGCGGCGGCGACACCCGCGCCTTGTCATTGAGATGCGCGAGAATTTGGAACCCGAGCTGCGGGTCCTCGTAGAGAACTTTCAGGCCGCGCGGCGCGTCCTCGGCGCAATAGGCGCCGACGAAATCCGGGTTTTTGAGCAGCCGCTCGAGGTTCTGGCGTACCTGCTCGCGGCCCCGCGGCCCGGGATCGCGCTGCAAGGCGGTACGGCAGTCCGCAATGAATTGATCGAGATCGTAAGACATTCTGACCTCCCGTGCGGCGATCATGTGGTTCCCCTGAACGCTACATTAGCCATTGCGGTGGTCAACCGGGCTAAGCACGCGTTAAGCCCGCCACTACCGCCATACAGGCGCGTGCGCGTCCTGTTCGCCGCGCTATCGTTTTGTTCGAGCGGCGTTCCCCTTGCGTTGCGTGAGGTTTTAACTTGGATTGCAAATCTCGATGCAAGCGTGGAAGGAAGCGTTATTGCTGACGCCGCAGTTTGTGTGCGCGCGATTTGGATCGCGTCAACCTTCACTAGTGGTCCAATTCTAACATTCGCACACCATCTCGGCGGGCGACCTTGCGAATGTTAGAATTAAAGGACCACTAGCAAAGTGTTAAGTGCCGGTGGAGCTTGGATTTGACATTCGCGTTGCAGTTCCGCCGCGAGGTAGTCGCGAATGTCAAATCCGCTCCACCGGGCCCTTGAGCTCGACGCCGTTGCCTTCGGGATCGTTAAGATAGATCGACGGGCCGCGGCCTTCCGCGCCGTACCGCGATACTTCCTCGCCGCACGCAACGCCATGCGCCGCGAAATGGCGCGCGATCGCATCGGCGTCGAACGGCTCGACGCGCAGGCAGAGGTGATCGAGATTGGCGCCCGCCATGCGCGAGGAGGCGACCGCTTCGTCCTCGGGCACGATGTCGATCAGGGTGCGGCCGGCGCGAAGCTGCGCGAGCTTGCCCTGGCGAAGCTCCAGGCTGCAGCCGAGGACGTCGACATAGAACTTCTCGAGCGCTTCCGGATCGCGGGCGCGCAGCACAACGTGGTCGAGGCCGATGATCGAAAAGGGCGCCGCCATACTCAGGCTTCCTCGTCAGGCGATCCGTTTCACCTTGCCCCAGTTCCGCAGCGATGCCCACAGTCCGCGATCGAGCCGGAACCGGTCGCTCGGCGCCGACGAGTTGAGCGCGCGGACGCGTTGCAGCACCACGCCGGTCCACTGGAAGCCGCACTTCTCCAGCACCCGCCGCGACGCCGGGTTCGACACCCGTGCGCCGGCACGCAATTCCTTAAGGCCGATATCGCGAAACGCATGATCGATGACGGCGCGCGCCGCTTCGGTCGCGTAGCCGTGGCCCCAATGCGCGACGCCGAACCAGTAGCCGATCTCGGGGCCGTCGGCGCGCAGGGTGGCGATGCCGCAGCCGCCGACGATCCGCCCGTCGGTCAGGGTGACCATGAACGTGACCTCGCTGCCGCCTGCCACGTGGTCGATGAACGTCTCCGCGTCCTTCAGCGTATAGGGATGCGGTATGCGTGCCGTGTTCTCCGCGATCCGGCGGTCGTTGATCAGCGCCGTGAGCGCCTCGGCGTCGTCTGGAACGGGCGCGCGCAGCAGCAGCCGCCGGGTCTTGAGGACCGGGCTGCGCGCCGCCTGGATCGCTTCCGTCGAAGTCTGCTCCAGC
Source organism: uncultured Alphaproteobacteria bacterium (assembly GCA_963850705.1). GTDB lineage: Bacteria > Pseudomonadota > Alphaproteobacteria > Rhizobiales > Xanthobacteraceae > VAZQ01. The sequence continues at coordinate 60,900 of CAWKMR010000074.1, forward strand.
AAGGTCATGCCACGGGCTCCTCAAAAGCGAAGAGGGGAGCCGGCATCCCGTCTCCCCTCTTAGACCCGTGTAGGTCCGCCGGTTCGACTGGATGCCGGCGAAACCTGAATTTGGTTCGCCGTTTACTCGGCTGCCACCTGCGTCATCGGCACAACCGACACGAAGATGCGGCCTTTGGCTTTGGCGCGGAACTCGACGCGACCGTCGGTCAGCGCGAACAGCGTGTGGTCCTTGGCCAGGCCGACATTGGGGCCCGGATGCCACTTGGTGCCGCGCTGCCGCGCGATGATGTTGCCAGCAATCACGCTCTGGCCGCCGAAAATCTTCAGACCGAGGCGCTGACTATTGGAGTCGCGCCCGTTGCGGGATGAACCGCCTGCTTTCTTGTGAGCCATGACAAATATCCTTCAGTCGGGGGCTATATAACCCGACTTTGTGTCCAAATCATCACTTCTTTGACTTGGCCTTACCTTTGGCCGCCGGTTTACCTTTTGCGGGCTTCTTGGCGGCCGGCTTCTTGCCCGACTTGGCCTTGGCCTTCGGGGCGGCGGAGGCCTCGTCATCGGTATCGGCCCCCGCGGCGTCGGCAGCGGTGGTTTCAGCCGGCTTCGGCCTGCGCTCGGGCTTCGGATAGGCGGTCTTGGTCGGCTTCGCGCCGTCGGTCAGGATCTCCGTGATCCCGATCAGGGTGAATTCCTGCCGATGGCCGCGCTTGCGCCGCGAGTTCTTGCGGCGGCGCTTCTTGAAGGCGATGACCTTCGGGCCGCGGGCCTGGTCCAGCACCTCGGCGGCGACGGATGCACCCGCCACCGTAGGGGCGCCCAGCGTGACGCTGTCGCCGCCCACCACCAGCACCTCGCCGAGCTGGATGATCTCGCCGGGTTCGCCCTTGAGCTTCTCGACTTTCAGCTTGTCTCCGGCGGCGACCCGGTACTGCTTTCCGCCGGTCTTGATGACTGCGAACATCGTTCTTCCCTTGGTGTTCGATCCCGGTGCGCGGCTTGTTGTCCGGACCGGCTTCTTCCAGTCGATTGGGGTTTCTGCGGTGCCTGAAGCACCCGCAACTAACGCGCGCAGGCTTAAAACGGCCCGCGCGCTGGCGGGTTTATGGCGATGGGGCCCCGCTGTGTCAAGGAAACGCGCTGACAGCGGCCAAATCACTAAGCTAGAACCATACCGCTCGTCCCGCGACCCGCGCTCGTTTAGGGGTCGAGTCCGCCGAAGCGCCTAGCGCGAAGGCGGAAGCGGGGACCCAGTGGTCAAAAAGGCCTGGATTCCCGCTTGCGCGGGAATGAGCGGATAGAGCGCGCCCATCGCGCCGGTTGGGAGGAAGAATGGGTTTCGTCCGCATTTGCGCTGCGCTCGTCGCCATGGCGGCGGTGGGCATCCCCGGCGGCGCGCAGGCGCAGACCTACCCCTCGCGGCCGGTCAACGTGATCGTCCCGTTCCCGGCCGGCGGCTCGACCGACTGGCTCGCCCGCATGCTGTCGCAGAAGCTTGAGCAGCGGCTCAAGGGCACGTTCGTGGTCGAGAACCGCGCCGGCGGCGCCAATGTCATCGCCGCGGTGTCGGTCGCGAAGGCGCCGCCCGACGGCCACACGCTCCTGATGACGACCTCGACCACGATGGCGATCAACGTCAGCGTGTTCAAGAATCTCGCCTACGACCCCGCGAAGGACTTCGTCCCGGTCGCGCTGGTGTCGGGCGTGCCGTTCGTGCTGGTCGTCAATGCCGCGCTGCCGATCAACTCGATTGCCGATCTGGTGCGGGAGGCAAAAGCGAAGCCGGGCGGTCTCGCCTATGCCTCGACCGGCGCCGGCTCCGCCGCGCATCTCTACATGGTGCTCTTACAGAACGCGCTCGGCATCGAGGCGACGGCCGTTCCCTATAAAGGCAATGCGCCGGGCTTGCAGGACACCATCGCCGGCCACGTGTCTGTCATGTTCTCCGACCTGCTCGGCGCGCTGCCGCACATCCGCGCCGGCAAGCTGCGCGTGCTCGGCGTGACCACCAAGGATCGCGCGCCGGCGGCGCCTGACCTTCCGACGCTTCAGGAAGCCGGCGTGAAAGACTACGACGCCTCCGCCTGGCAGATGCTGGTCGCGCCCGCGAAGACGCCGAACGAGATCGTCGACCGGCTCAATGCCGAGCTCAACGCCATCGTGCGCGAGCCGCCGACCATGGCCGACATCAACGGCCGCGGCCACATCGCCATCGCCACGCCGCCGGTCGCGGAGCTGCAGCGCTTCGTGCAGTCCGAGATCGTGCGCTGGGCGAAAGTGGTGGAGGCCGCGGGCGCCAAGGGGACGCAATAGAGGCACGCAGTAGCGGCGGCGACATAGTCACAGGAGTCAGTGATGCGAATAGTTGCACGTTTGGCGTTTGCGGCCCTGCTGCTCGCAACGCCTGCCGTCGCGCAGGACTATCCGACCAAGCCGGTGACGATCGTCATTCCGTTCGCGGCGGGCGGCGCCGGCGACATCCTGGCGCGCATCCTGAGCCCGCGGCTGGAAAAAGCATTCGGCCGGCCGTTCGTGGTTGAGAACAAGCCGGGCGCCGGCGGCGTCATCGGCGCGGTCGCGACCGCGCGGGCGGAGCCGGATGGTCACACCATCATGATCGCGCCGTCACCGACCATGGCGGTCAACGTCACGCTGTTCAAGAAACTGCCCTACGATCCGGCGGCCGATTTCGTCCCGCTCGCGATGGCGGCACAGACGCCGTTCGTGCTGGTGGTCAATCCGGCGCTGCCGATCAAGTCGGTCGCCGACCTGATCAAGTGGGTTAAGGAGCAGAAGGGCAAGGTCTCGTACGCGACCGCCGGTCCCGGCGTGCCGCATCATCTGTTTGCGGAATTGCTCAAGAGCATGACCGGCATCGAGATGTCGCCGGTGCCTTACAAAGGCAGCGTGCCCGCGATCACCGACGTCGTCGCCGGGCACGTGCCGCTGATGTTCGTCGATCTCGGGCCCGCGCTGTCGATCATCCAGGAAGGCAGGGTGCGCGCGGTCGGCGTCTCCACCGCGGCGCGGGTGCCCACGATTCCCGATGTCCCGCCGATCAACGATACGGTGAAGGGCTTCGACGTGGCGTCCTGGCAAATGGTGGTGGCGCCGGCGAAGACGCCGCGCCCGATCGTCGACAAGCTCCACGCCGAGCTTAAGGGAATGCTCGCCACGCCCGAGGTCTCGGGTCAGGTCGCCAAGACCGGCATGCTGCCGATGCCGACGCCGACGGTCGCGGACTTGCAGGCATTCGTGAAGTCCGAGATCGCGCGTTGGGGCAAGGTGGTGCAGCAGGCCGGTATCGCCGGCTCGCAATGATCGAGCGGCTGGCTCGGATACCCTCTCCCCTTGCTTGCGGGAGAGGGTGCCCGAGCGAAGCGAGGGCGGGTGAGGGGTAACGCGCGTAGCGCGATTGCTGAGGTAGGTACCCCTCACCCGGCTCGCCGCCTTCGGCGGTTCGCCACCCTCTCCCGCAAGGGGAGAGGGTGACGGAGTTCGCGGCACGAGCGGAGGATCGTAAGCGATGCCTATGTGGAAGACATTGTTCGCCGCCGCGATACTGGCCTGTGCAACGTCGCACGCGGCAGCCCAAACCTATCCCGCCCGGCCCGTCACTATCGTCGTGCCGTATGCGGCCGGCGGCAACACCGACGGCATCGCGCGTACGCTGGCGCACCGGCTCGAGCAGCGGCTGGGTCAGCCGTTCGTGATCGAGCAGCGGCTGGGCGCCGCCTCGGTGATCGGCGCGACTTACGTGTCGCGCGCCACGCCCGACGGTCACACGATCATGATCGGGACCTCGACCACGATGGCGGTCAATGTCGGTGTCTACAAGAAGCTGCCGTATGACCCGATCCGCGATCTGGTGCCGGTCGCGCTGGTCGCGGGCGTGCCGTTCGTTCTCGTGGTCAACCCCGCCTTGCCGGTGAAGTCGCTCGCCGACCTCGCGCGCTACGCCAAGACGCTGCCGGACGGGTTGACCTATGCCTCCAACGGTCCTGGCGGCGCCGCGCATCTGTTCGCCGAGTTGCTCGGCGGCGAGCTCGGCATCAAGCTCGTGCACGTGCCTTACAAGGGGCTGTCGCCCGCGCTCAACGACATCGTCGCCGGCCACGTCCAGATGATGTTCGGCGACTTTGCGACCGCGCTACCGTTGATCAAGGCCGGTAAGCTCCTGCCGCTCGGGGTCTCGACCGCTCCAGCGTGTCGCCGCCGCGCCGGAGATTCCGGCGCTCGTCGAGGTCGGGCTGAAGGATTTCGACGCCTCGTCCTGGCAGATGATGGTCGCGCCGGCGAAGCTTCCGCCGGACATTCTGAACAAGCTCAACGCCGAATTCCGCGCGATCGTGAAGGAGCCGGCGGTGCAAGCGGAGTTCACGCGGCGTGGCCTGATCTCGCTCGATGGCGGGACGCCGGAGCAATTGCAGGCTTACGTCAAATCCGAAATCGTGCGCTGGGGCGACGTCGCTAAGCGTGCCGGCGTGTTCGCGTCGCAATAACCATGCCATTCGCAAGCAACCACGGCGTCAAAATCTACTACGAGACCTATGGCGACGGGCCGCCGATGGTGCTCGTGCACGCCAATCCGTTCGACCATCGGCTGTTCACCTACCAGATCGCGAGTTTCGCGCCGTACTTCCGGCTGGTCGCGATGGATATCCGCGGCTACGGCCGCTCCGACAAGCCCACGACGCCGTTCACGCTCAACGATATGGCGGACGACGTGCTGGCGGTCTGCGCGCAGGAAAAGATTGCGCGCGCGATCTTCATGGGCGTCAGCGTCGGTTCCGGCATGGCGTTGCTGATCGGGCTCGACCGTCCCGAAATGTGCGATGCCGTCATCCTGGTTGGCGGCTCCAGCAAAGGCGGCGCCGACATCGGCGGGCGCGTGGCCGGTTATACATCGGCCGATCTGCGTGGCTACCAGCGCTCGCATATCCGCGAGCTGGTCGCGCCGGGATTCTGCGACACGAAGCTCGGGGCGTGGGTGCTCGATCTCTTCTCCGACAAGACGCAGGAGCTGTCCGGCCAATGCATCGCGCAGATCTTCCGTGCGCGCGAAGGCTGCGACATGCGCGACCGGCTGGCGGGCATGAAACCGCCGACGCTGGTCATCAACGGCGCGCATGACGTGTCGTTGCAGCGCGGCGGCGAGACCGCCGCGATGATCCCGGGCGCGCAGCATGTCGTCCTGCCCGGCACCGGCCACGCCTGCTGCATCGAGGACCCGGCGGCGTTCGATGGCGCGGTGATCGAATTTTTGCGCGCGAAGGGACTCTGGCCGGACTAGTGCCGCACGTCTCGCCCTCATGGTGAGGAGCGTCGCGCAGCGACGCGTCTCGAACCATGGCGGCGAGTCCGGTGGCCGCCCCATCCTTCGAGACGCTCGCCATAGGACGTCGAAGACGCGCGGTAGACGCGCTTATGGCTCGCCCTCAGGATGAGGGCGGAGAGCTAGCGCGTATTGTCCTACAGCGTGCTCACGCCGCGCTCGTCCACATGCTGCCCGTGCTGGAAGAAGTTGAGCAGCTCGTAGCTCCAGGCGAGATCGTAGGTGAGGTTGAATCGCTCGGCATGGACCTTGTTGGCGGCGCGCTTGGCGAGTGCGAGCGAATAGGGCGTGCGCTGCCAAGCAGCGCCTTCGCCATCGCGTCCACGGTGGCGTCGAGTTTCTCCGCCGGCACCGCCGCATTGATGACGCGCGCCGCCGCCAGTTCTTTGCCGGTCATTTCGCGCGCCAGCCAGAGATATTCCTTCGCCAGGCAGGGCGACATGTGCAGCGGCACGAACACGGTGCCGCCGTCGCCCGGCACGGTGCCGAAATCGGTGCGCCCGCCCTGGATGCTCTTGCCCATCGCGAGATGGTGATCGCAGAAGATCGCGTCCTCGCTCGCGATGATCAGGTCGCAGGCGAAGGCGAGGCTTGAGCCGAAGCCGATCGCATTGCCGTTGACCTTGGCGATGACAGGCTTCTCGATCTCGATGATCGACTGATAGGTGCGGTGCATGCCCTGCGTAAGGTCCCAGTCGTGTCCGGGGGTATGGCCGGACGCTTTCGGCGATCCCTTCGGCGGCAGGAAGAAGGCGTCGTCGGTGCCGGTGATGACGACGACGCGCACGCCGTTGTCGTAGCGCAGCTCCGATATCGCCGCGCCGATCTCGACATGCGGGCCGGTCAGCGCTTTGCGGTCCTTCGACTGGATCGTGAGTGTTGCGATCTGTCCGTCGCGCGTGATGGTGATGGTGTTGAATGCGGGCATCGTTCTCTCCCTGGCGATACTTGCAGTGATACATGATCGGCCTCATGCTGAGGAGCGCACGAAGTGCGCGTCTCGAAGCATGGCCGCCCCATCCTTCGAGACGGCGCTTCGCGCCTCCTCAGGATGAGGGCGGAGCATGTATCGCGCCGGATTAGCTGTACTAATCGCGTTTGTCTTGTGCTCGGCCGCCGTCGCCGACGACAAGGCCATTGCCGAGTTCTACGGCAAGCGCACGGTCACGATCGCAGTCGGCTTCAGTCCGGGCGGCAACTACGATCTCTATGCGCGGCTGGTGTCGCGTCACATCGGCAAGCACATTCCGGGCAATCCCACGGTCATTGTGCAGAACATGCCGGGCGCCGGCAGCCGCCGGCTCGCCAACACCCTCGCCAATGTCGGGTCCGCATGACGGCACCATGATCGGTCTGCCCAATCAGGGCATTGCGATGGATCAGGCGCTCGGCACCGAAGGCGTGAAGTTCGACGCGCGCAAGTTCAACTGGGTCGGCAGCCCGGTCGAGGACAACAACGTGTTCTGGGGCTGGCACGACAATCCGGTGAAGACGATCGAGGACGCGCGCCGAGCAGGAGTTCGTGGTCGGCGCCACCGGCCCAGGCTCGCCGACGACCTACTACCCACGCATCATGAACGAACTGCTCGGCACCAAGTTCAAGGTCGTCGCCGGCTATCCTGGCTCGAACGAACTCGATTTCGCGATCGAGAAAGGCGAGGTCGGCGGCCGCGTCGTGAGCTGGACGTCACTCAAGATCACGGCCGATTGGATACCGACCGGCAAGGCCAACGTCATGCTGCAGTTCGGCCTGCGCAAGACCGCCGAGCTGCCGAACGTGCGCATGCTGCAGGATCTCGCCACCAATCCCAAGCACCGCGAGATCTTCGAATTCCTGTGCCTGGTTCCGGCGATGGGGCGGCCATTCTTCCTGCCGCCCGGCGTCCCGGCGGAGCGCGTCGCCGCCGTCCGTGCGGCCTTCGCGGCGACCATGAAGGATCCCGGCTTCCTCGACGACGCCCGCCGCGCCCGGCTCGACGTCGAGCCCCTGTCCGGCGAAGAGATCGCCCAAATCGTGGCCAAGAAATTCAATGCGCCTGACGACGTGCGCGCGGTCGGAAAGAAGGTCATGGAATGACCGAGTTTGAAACACTGGCTTGGACGATTATTGCCGCATCGTTCGTCGTATTTGCGCTCATCAAGATCATTCCGCCCTATCGGCGGCGGCGCCGGGTCGAATTCATCCGCACCTACGAGTTTCCGCATGGGCTGCTGTCGAAGCTGGAGGAACGGTATCCCGGTTTCACCCGTGAAGAGAGTTCGTTGGTTTCGCGTGGCCTGCGGGAGTTCTTCGCCGCCTACCTGATGAGCGGAAAAGAATTCATGTCGATGCCGTCGGTGGCGGCGGACGCCCTTTGGCACGAATTCACTCTTCATGCCCGCGACTATCAGGATTTCTGCCGGCGAGCGTTCGGCGAATTCCTGCACCACGCGCCGGCGGCCGTCCTCTCGAAGGACGAGAAGAGCAACGGCGGGCTTCAGCAGGTGTGGTGGTACACCTGCAAGTTGGAGAACATCGATCCCGTGAATCCAACGCGACTGCCGCTGCTGTTTGCGCTCGACGAAAAGCTCAATGTGCCGGGCGGTTCCGTCTATCAACCCGGAAGCGAGGGACTGGGCGCCCTCACCAGGAGCGCGCGCTCCCGCCGTGACCGAGATCACACGCGGAGGTCGGTTGCCGACCGCGGCGGCGGTGGCGGCAGTGGCGGTGGGTGGTGACGGCGGCGGGGTTGCGGCGGCGGGAGGCCTAGCGAGCGCCGCTGACGCACTGGCCAAAGCCGCGCGTTTGACCATATAAGGCGGGCAGTCGCAGGCCCAGGACATGAGCGCACTCGCCAACCATCCCTTCGTGAAGATGAACGGTCTCGGCAACGAGATCGTGGTGGTCGACATGCGCCGTGAGCAGGGCGCCGTTACCGCAGCCGACGCGCGCGCGGCGGCGCAGCCGGACGGCGCGCCCTACGATCAGCTGATGGTGCTGCATGCGCCGCGCCTGCAAGGCACCGACGCCTACGTTCGCATCTACAACAATGACGGCTCGGAAGCGGGCGCCTGCGGCAACGGCATGCGGTGTGTCGCCGACATCGTGTTCAAGGAAAGCGGCAAGGCCGCTTTGACCTTCGAGACCAAGGCGGGGCTGATCAATTGCTGGAAGGGCGATGCGCCGCTCATCTCCACCGTGGACATGGGGCCGCCGCGTTTTGCCTGGAACGAGATTCCGCTCGCGGAGAAGTTCGAGGACACCCGCGCAATCGAATTGCAGATCGGGCCGATCGACAATCCGATCCTGCATTCGCCGTCGGTGGTGAGCATGGGCAATCCGCATGCGGTGTTCTGGGTCGATGACGTCAACGCCTACGACCTCGGCAAGATCGGGCCGCTGCTCGAGAATCACCCGTTGTTTCCGGAACGCGCCAATATTTCGCTCGCGCACATCGTTTCGCGCGAGCGCATCGTCGTGCGTGTCTGGGAGCGCGGCGCCGGCTTGACCAAGGCCTGCGGCTCGGCCGCCTGCGCGGTGGTGGTGGCCGCTGCGCGGCTCAAGCGCGTGAACCGCAAGGCGACCGCGAACCTGCCCGGCGGCGATCTCCTGATCGACTGGCGCGAGCGCGACGACCACGTGCTGATGACCGGGCCGGTGGCTTACGAGTTCGAGGGCCGGTTCGATCCGAAGCTGTTCTCCACCGCGGGAGCGGTGTGATGGGCGTCGACGTCATCACCTTCGGCTGCCGGCTCAACGCCTATGAGTTCGAGATCATCCGGCGTAATGCGGATGCTGCCGGGCTTGGCGATGCCGTGGTCGTCAACACCTGTGCGGTGACCGCCGAAGCGGTGCGGCAGGCGAAACAGACGATCCGCAGGATCGCGCGCGAGCGGCCGGACGCGCGCATCGTGGTCACCGGCTGCGCGGCGCAGATCGAACCTGACACGTTCGTCGAATTGCCTGGTGTCGGCCGGGTCGATCGGCAACGAGGAAAAGGTCGACGCCAAATTCTGGCGCGCAACCCGCGACGTCCTCGATGCGCCGGCGTTCGGAATCGGCCGCGAGGAGAGGATCGCCGTCAACGACATCATGTCGGTGAAGGAGACCGCCGCGCACCTTATCGACGGGCTCGAAGGCCGCGCTCGCGCCTTTGTGCAGGTGCAGAACGGCTGCGACCACCGCTGCACCTTCTGCATCATTCCCTACGGCCGCGGCAATTCGCGCTCGGTGCCGATGGGCGAGGTGGTGGCGCAGGTGCGCCGGCTCTGCGAGCGCGGCTTTCGCGAGGTCGTGCTTACCGGCGTCGACCTCACGAGCTACGGCGGCAACCTGCCGGGTGCGCCGAAGCTCGGCACGCTGGTGAAGCAGATCCTCAAGCACGCGCCGGAGCTCGATCGGCTGCGGCTCTCGTCCATCGACTCGGTCGAGGCCGACCGCGACCTGATCGACGCGTTCGCGACTGAATCACGTTTGATGCCGCACTTGCACCTGTCGCTGCAGGCCGGCGACGACATGATCCTCAAGCGCATGAAGCGGCGTCATTTGCGCGCCGATGCCATCGCATTGTGCGACGCGCTGCGGCGGCTGCGGCCGGACGTCGTGCTCGGCGCCGACATTATCGCCGGTTTCCCGACCGAGACCGAAACGATGTTTGAGCGTTCGCTCGACCTCGTCGACGAATGCGAGCTGACGCATCTGCACGTCTTTCCGTTCTCGCCGCGTCCGGGCACGCCGGCGGCCAAGATGCCGCAGGTCCCGCACACCGTCGCGAAGGAGCGCGCCAGGCGGCTCCGCAACAAGGGCGCCGCGGCGTTCGCGCGGCATCTCGACGGCGAGGTCGGGCAGCGGCGGCGCGTGTTGATGGAATTGAACGACATCGGCCGCACCGAACAGTTCACGCCGGTGCAGGTGGCTGCCGCGATGGGCGCGATGGCTGACGTCACCATCAGCGGCCACGACGGGCGGCAGTTATTGGCTACTTCGCCGGCCCGATCCGTTTGACCGCGTCCGCGTTCTCGATCGAATCCGCGTCGAACAGTTTACGGAACGCCGCGCCGCCGAGATAGCGCGCCTCGACATTGAGCCGGTCGGCGATGGTCTTGTATTCCGGCCGCGCCGTCGCGTCTGCGCAGGCCTTCTCCAGCGTGGCCACCACCTCGGGCGGTATGTTTCCCGGCGCGATCACGCCGCCGGCCGTGAACGATGTCGCGGGGTGGCCGAGCTCCTTCATCGTGGGGATGTTCGGGAGTGCGGCGAGCCGCGTCTCCGACAGTGCGGCCAGGATCGGCAGATTGCTCGCGGCGGCGACGGCCGGCGTCTCGGAGATCGCCATCACGGTGCCGCTCGAGCAGCGCCTGCGCCATCGGGCCCGCGCCGGTGAACGGCACGCCGAGGCCGTCGCCGCCGATCGCCTTGAGCACCGCCAGCATGCCGAGGTGCGGCTGGCTGGCGAGCCCGGGATGGCCGAACACGAGGTTCTCCGATTTCGCTTTGGTGAACTTGACGAACTCATCGAAGGTCTTGAACGGCGCCTTCGGTCCCGCGATCAGCACATAGGGTGCGTAGTAGGTGAGGCAGATGTAGCGGAAGCTGTCCATGCCGTAGGGCAGCTTCTGCAGATGCGGTTGCGCGGTGAGCGGATTGTTCGGCGACAGCGCGATGGTGTAGCCGTCGGGCGCGGCGCGCGCCACGTCGATCAGGCCCAGCGTACCGGCGGCGCCGCCTTTGTTGATGATGACGACCGTTGTGCCGAGCGCCTTGGACATCTCGGCCTGCAGTGCGCGCGCCATGATGTCGGTGTTGCCGCCGGGCGGAAACGGCACCACCATCGTGATCGGACGCGACGGATAGGTCTGCGCGTTTGCCGCGGCGTTCAACAGCAGTGCGATGACAAGCGCAATCGCTCCGGCAATGGCGTGCATCGACATCCTCCCTCTTGGTGCGCGTCGTTTGTACGCGGCGTCGTTGGCCGGGAGCGTAGCGAAATCCGGCCGCGCCCGCGAGGGGCCCGTGCCCACTGATGCAAATTCGTCGGCACTGACGAGCGGCAGGAGGCTGTCGGGATTGCGTGGAAGCGGCTATCCTCCGTCGCAACAAAAGACGGGCAGGGAGGACGTCATGAGAAAATTCGGAACTGCGATCTTTGCGTCATGCGCACTGTGCTGGCCGTTCGCCGCGCAGGCGACCGATCCGCTGCCGCGCGCCAAGCCGGAAGCGGTCGGCATGTCGTCCGAGCGGCTGGCGTTGATCCGGCCGCGGATCGATGCCGAGATCGCCCGCGACCAGTTGCCCGGCGGCGTGCTTGCCATCGCGCGGCGCGGCAAGCTCGTGCATTTCGAAGCCTATGGCTTCCTCGACAAGGCCGCGGGCGTGCCGATGCGCACCGACGCGATCTTCAATATCGCGTCGATGACGAAGCCGATGGCCGCGGTGGCGGCGCTGCAGCTCTACGAGCAGGGCAGACTAACGATCGACGATCCGGTCTCGCGATTTTTTCCGCAATTCGCGAAGCAGCAGGTCGCGGTGCTCGATGCGAAAAAGGAAAACATCGTCGACCGCGTCGCGCCCGTGCGCCCGATCACAGTCCAGGACTTGTTCCGGCACACGTCGGGGCTGGTCTATGGCGGCCGCGGCGCGACACCGGTGCACAAGCTGTTTCCCAGCGGGAGCACGCCGGCATCGGAGAGCATGACCGGGGCCGAGCTCATCGATCGTTTGGCCGCCGCGCCGCTGCTCTACCAGCCGGGCGCGGTTTGGGACTACGGCTTCGGCCTCGACGTGCTGGGGCTGATCGTCGAGCAGCTCAGCGAGCAGTCGCTCGGCCGTTATCTCCAGGAGAATGTCTGGAAGCCGCTCGGCATGACCGACACGCATTTCGTCATCCCCGAGGACAAGGTCGTCCGCTACGCCAAGGCATTGCCGATTGATCCGGACACCGGCAAGCCGCAATCGCTGCGCTCGTTCACGCAGCCGACGAAGTTCGAATGCGGCGGCGGCTGCACGGTCTCGACCGCAAGCGACTATCTGCGCTTCGCGCTCATGCTGGCGAACAAGGGCACCTACGCCGACCAGCGCGTCCTCGGGCGCAAGACCGTCGAGTACATGACCGCCAACCATCTCGGCCCCAACGTCGTGAACCGGATCGGCGAGACCGGTGACCCGTCGCGAGCGGACTACGGCTTTGGGCTCGGCGTCGCGGTCCGCACGTTGCCGGGGATCTCACGCACCATGAGTTCGGTCGGTACGTTTGCCTGGCCGGGCGCCAGCGGCACCAATTGGTGGGTCGACCCGCGCGAAGAGCTCACGGTCGTCTGGATGGCGCACTCGCCCGGCACCATTCGCTGGCGCTTCCGGCAGGTGATCAATGCGCTGGTGTATCAGGCGCTGGTCGATTGATACAACCGAGACGGGAATCCACATAACCCATGTAGGTGAGAAGTTCCGCCTATCCCGCTACCCATGAAGCAGGGGCCAGAGGGCGGACGGGGCAATGTCTCCGCACAACTTGATTCAGGGCGCGGCGTTCGAGCCGGAGACGATTCAATTATTGAGTGAGGCCTATGAGGCCGCAGTGATGCTGGTCGGCAGAGACCAGCCACGCGTCGTCTTGGAAACGATTGCAAAGAAAATCCTCGACATCGCCGGCCGCGGTGAGCGCGATCCGCGGACGATGGTCGACTACGCCATTCGCGGCATCGAACGGCTTCCCGATGCCGGCTGAGCAGTCATGCGTGTTGGAACCATGAGCGCGGGAACTTCGTTTTCCGTTCGGGCACACACGTTGCCCAGAGTTTGTTTTTTGACCGAAGAATTCGTGCGCAGGATTCCGATGCAAGGCGAAGATCTGCTGCCGCTTCTTCGCAAGCTCCAGTCCATTGGCGATCCGACCGAAGTCGAACACCGCGCGCTGGCGGCGCTTCGTCCGACCATCAAGGTGTTTGACGCGCAAGAAGACATCGTGCGCGAAGGCGAGCGTCCGAGTGTCGTCTGTCTCGTTCTGGAAGGCTTTGCCTGCCGCTATGCCACGGTCCCTTCGGGGCGGCGGCAAATCCTGTCGTTCCATATCTCCGGCGATATCCCCGACCTTCAGGGGCTCTTCATCAAAGTGATGGATCACAACCTTGCCGTCCTGGTGCCGACCAAGGTGGCGCTGATCGCGCACGATGCCATGCGCGCCCTTATCGACCGCAATCACCGGATCGCGCACCTGTTGTGGCGCGACTCGCTGGTGGACGCCGCAATCTTCCGCAAATGGATCGTGGGCATGGGCCGGCGGACGGCCTACGCGCGGTTCGCCCATCTCGTCTGCGAGTTTGCGATGCGGATGAATGCCGTGGGCCTCATGGAGGGTAGCGTGTGCGCCATGCCGTTCACCCAGGCCGATATTGCGGATGCGCTCGGATTGTCGAACGTCCACGTCAGCCGCGTGCTCGGCCGTCTGCGCAGGCAAGGCCTGTTCACGTGGCAGGACGGCGTTCTGACCATCAAGAATTGGCAGCGGCTTCAGAAGGCCGCGGAATTTGAGCCGTCCTATCTTCAGCTCGATTCGGTCGTCGGCTCCGACGGGCTGGGGTCGCGGTAGCAGCGCATCGCGGAAAGCTGACCGCGGCACTCGCGGTCACCAAGGTCACGAGCGGCCGAGCCTCATGCCTATTGCGGACGCCGCGGGAACCGGCCTAGAAAAAAAGCAGTGCAGGGGTTCTGCAATCGGCAAGGCGTGCGACCACACCATCCAGGCTTTGCAGTTCGTTCACGGGCGGAAACAGGTTGAACACTTATGGCTGATGGAAAAGTCGAAATCGCCTTCGGCATTGGAACGATGGTCGAGGACGGCAAGCCGGCGACGGCGGTCGTGGTCAAGGATCAGGTTGCCAGTCTTGCACACATCGTCGCGCGGCATTCGACGCCGGGCGCGGTCGCGCCGATCATGCGCGACTTCATGCCGAATTGGGATCGCTGGCACGACTGGCTGCGCGGGCTCGATCTCAAGCCGGCGCCGGACGATGGATGGAAGCCGATCGATGCCGTGAAGTTCATGGCGCCGGTGCCGGAGCCCTGGAACATCTTCCAGACCTACCACAACTTCGAACGGCCGAGCCGTATCAGCGGCAAGGCCGATCCGCCCCGGCACGAGCGGGTGTTTCCCGACATGTTCATGGGCTCGCGTTCGGCGCTCGGCGGCTACGGCGACAATATCTATCGCGAGCATGGTGTGTTTCAGTTCGACTTCGAGCTCGAGGTCACCGCGATCATCGGCCGGCCTGCCTACCGTGTGAAAGCCGAGCGCGCGGAGGACTACATCGCCGGCTATGTGATTGCCAACGACTACACCACGCACTTCTCGTGGTGGAGCCCGTGGCGCGAAGGCCGCCGCATCAACGACTCGATCCGCATGAAGAACTTCCCCGGCTACACGCCGGTGAGCCGGGCGATCGTGCCGCGCGATCTCGCCGGCAATCCGCACGACCTGTGGGTCAAGGCCACGATCGACGGCGTGCTGCGGCAGGACACCCGCACCAATGCGATCCTGTGGAAGTTCGGCGAGCTGGTCGAATATCTCTCGCACGTCATGGAGCTAAAGCCGGGCGACATGATCATGGGCGGCTCGCCGGAAGAGCTGCCGCTGCCGCCCGGCGCGAAGAAAGGGCTGCACAACGGCCAGGTCGTGATCTGCGAGGTCGAGAATCTCGGCCGCCTCGCCAACACCATCGCCGACCAGACCGAGCGGCAGCCCAAGGAGCCGGAGAACCCGGTGCCGACGCACGCCGGCACTACCGTTCGAGCCGGCGCTTTACGCCGCTGACGGCTATGCGGTCGAACAGTCACTCGCCCGAGCGCTTCGCCGCACTGGCGGGACATGCGTGGAGGCAGCCCTTGTTCGCCGCGAACAGCTTCTTGAGGTACTCGAACAATTCCGGTGGCGCCTGCTCGATCTGACGGATCGCGCTGATGACCGCCTCGGGTCCGACCGGGCTGATATCGATATTCGCCTTGTCCGCCTCGGCGAGGAATTGCGGATCCTTGTGCGTGGCGAGGAAGGCGGCCTGCAGCGCGCGGGCGCGATCCTCGGGAACGCCGGGCGGCGCGGCGAACGGGCGCGACAGCTTGTAGGGCAGCTCGGTGAGCTCGATCAGCGCGCGCGCCGATGGGTTGAGCGCAAGCTCGCGCGCGGTCGGCACGTCGGCGAGCTCGGCGACGCGCGTCTCGCGCCCGAACTGCACCAGCACCTTGAAGCCCAGTCCGGCTTGAGCCAATGCGGCTTGATCGTCTTCACGCCGGAGAGATCGACCATGCGCCCGTGCACCTCGCCGCGCTCGGTCGCCAGGAACAGCGCCGCGCTGTCCGGATAGCCGGCGACGAGCTTGTAGTTCAGCCCGATGGTGTCGCGCAGGATCACCGGCACGTCGTTCGAGGTCGAGCCTTCCGCCGAACCGCCAAGCACGATGGGTGTGCCGCCCGGCCGGCGCGCATCCTCGATCGTCTTCACCGGTCCGTCGGTGCGCGCGACCAGGATGTAGGCGTCGTTGGCGAAGCTCGACGACGAGCCGAGCCAGGTGAACTTGTGCGCGTCGAAGCGCGCGTTCGGATTGTTTCCCAGCACCGCCAGCAACGGCATGTTGCGGGAGAAGTGCGCCATCACGGTGCCGTCCTTGGGCGCCAGATTGTAGAGATGGTTGACGGCGCGCAGGCTTCCGGCGCCCGGCATGTTCTGGACGATCGAGGTCGGATTGCCCGGGATGAAGCGGCCGATGTGGCGCGCCACCAGCCGGGCATAGACGTCGAAGCCGCCGCCGGTGCCGTAGCCGACGACCATGGTGAGCTGCTTGCCCTTGTAGAAGTCGGCGACGCTGTCGGCCGCGGCGGGGGCAATCGCGAAGGCCATGATCGCCGCGATTCCGGCGAGGCGCATTCCGCACTTTGACTTGTTCATCGTTTCTCCTTGGGCGTCTCTTGGGCGCCTGCTGACGCCGTCCGATGCGTCCTACCATAGCGCAGCCGAAGCCCCGCGAGGGCTGCGACGCGTGCGCGCGATGCTGCTATGTTGATTCTCAAAACAACGTCAGCAGGGAGGATCGAACATGGCCAGGCTTCGTTTCTCGCGGCGCGATGTGCTCAAGGGATCGATGGCGGCCGGCGTCGTCTATGCGTCGCCGGTGCGTGCGCAGGCGCCCGCGCCATCGGCCATCACGCCGGAACTGATCGCGGCGGCGCGCAAGGAAGGCCGGGTGGCGCTCTACACCGCGGTCGACCTGCCGGTGGCGGAACGGTTCGCAAAAGCCTTCCAGGCCAAGTATCCCGGCATCACGGTGCGGGTCGAGCGCACCGGCGCCGAGCGGCTGTTCCAGCGCATCGGGCAGGAGGTCAAGAGCGGCATCCACGCGGTCGACGTCGTCAACAGCTCGGACGCCGCGCACTCCATCACCTGGAAGCGCGCCGGCTTGCTCGCGGCCTATGTGCCGGAAGACGTGGCGAAGCATTTCCCGGCCGAGCATCGCGATCCTGACGGGACCTATTTCAGCTTCCGCACCACGCTGTCGGTCATCGGCTACAACAGCAAGCTGGTGAAGCCGGAGGACGCGCCCAAGAGTTCTGGCCGACCTGCTCGATCCCAAATGGCTGGGGAAGATGGTCAAGTCGCATCCCGCCTATAGCGGCTCGACCATGACCGCGACCTTCCAGATCGCCCGCGACCTCGGCTGGGACTATTTCGCAAAGCTTGCGAAGCAGAAGATCATGCAGGTGCAGTCGGGCAACGATCCGCCGAAGAAGCTCCAGCTCGGCGAGCGCGCGGTCATGGCCGACGGCAACGAGTACACCGCGATCCAGCTCCGCGAGGAAGGGCATCCCGTCGAGGTGGTCTACGCCACCGAAGGCACGCCGTTCATCACCGGCCCGTCCTCGGTGTTCAAGAGCGCGCCGAATCCGAACGCCGCGCGGCTGATGCTGCACTACATGGCGAGCCTCGAGGCGCAGCAGCTCATCGTCGACGTCGGCGGCCTGCGCTCGGTGCATGCCAACATCAAGGAGCCGGCGGGGCGCACGCCGTTGAGCAGGATCAAGCTGATGAAGGACGATCCCGCGGCGGTCGAGGCGCAGAGCGAGGACATCAAGGCGCGCTATGCCAAGCTGTTCGGGGTGTAGACGGCGCGTCGAGCCGAGCGAAGCGATTTGTGCTACAAGGAGCCAACCAAACACACGAGAAACACATGAGCAGCGGCAACGACCATCTCATCACCACCATCGACGCCCTGGAGAAGATCTACGGCGACGTCTACCCGCCCGCGAAGGCGAAGGAGACCGACCGCATCACGCCGGCCTATCGCAAGCTGATCGAGGCGGCGCCGTTCTTCGCGCTGGCGTCGAACGGGCCGGGCGGGCTCGATTGCTCGCCGCGCGGCGATCCCGCGGGCTTCGTGCGCGTCGCCGACGAGAAGACGCTGCTGGTCCCCGACCGGCGCGGCAACAACCGCATCGATACGCTGCGCAACCTCGTGCACGATCCGCGCGTCGCGCTGTTGTTCCTGATCCCCGGCTGCAGCGAGACCCTGCGCGTGATGGGCCGCGCCTCGATCTCCACCGATCCGGCGCTGGCGCAGCAATTCGTCATGGAAGGCAAGACGCCGCGCACGGTGCTCGTGGTCGCGGTCGACGCCGTATTCTTCCAGTGCGCCAAGGCGATCGTGCGCTCGAAGCTGTGGGACGCGACGCGCCACGTCGATCGCAAGACCTTGCCGACGGCGGGCGTGATCCTCGCCGAGATCACCGGCGGCGCGCTCGGCGGCCCCGAGCACGACCGCGCCGCGCTCGAGCGGATGAAGGCGACGATCTATTGAAGAGACAGAACGCGGGCCGTGCACCTGGTGTCCCGATTGCCGAAGTTCGTACGATCGAGCGGCGAGTTCCGATGCGAACTTCGGAATCGATAGAAGCGGTGCGGAGCGCGAACGGAATCGATTCTAGTGTGGCTTAGGTTCACGAACGTCCGCAGTTGGACTCAGCCGACGATCTACTGTTGCGGACTTCTGAACCGCCACACTCGGCGGAAGCGCGACCCGCGCCGGGGTGAAGCGGGCTATGCGTGGTGAGGCAGCTGGCCCGCTTCGGGGGATGGGGTCCTGCGGGTCAGCACCACGGCGCCGACGTTGCAGGAATGGGCGCGGCAATCGGCCACTTGGAGCGTGACCACGTAGGCGCCGGTGTAGGTTGCGTGGATGTTGAAGCGGGGCAACTCCTGATCGGCGCGATCGGTGGCGAGTTCGTGGCCCACTCCGTTCCGGAGCGACAGGCGAAGACCGTTACAGCCGTTGTCGCAGAGCGCGTGAACGCGATAGTCCTGGCCGGCCCGCAGCAGCACGACAAAAGAGACCGTGCCGGTCCTGGCGTTGATCTGACCGCGCTGATTGGCGACGACCAGGTTGAAGCCTTGGCTGCGCGCGCCCAAGATGACGCTGTTGACCTGGGATTCGGTCAGTATGTGCTGATAGCTGGTGTGGGAATAGGCATAAGCCGTGGCCGCCGTGGTGCCGGCGAGCAACCCGGCAATCGTGAGCGCCTTGAGGGTCTTGCTCATCATCGACGTCATCTCCGTTTGATGAGGTCCCACGGGATCGATCCCCTCGTGGGATTGCTGACTGGATTGCCCCATCAGACGGACGGCTGCTGAAATTTTCGCGGCGCCGTGCTGAGATTTTTCTTTTGAGCGACCGAACGAATTGTTCGTTCAAGGCGGCAATCGATCGAGAGCCAAGAAAAAGGCGCGGGCCGTGCCGGGGGAGCACGATCCGCGCCAGGTGGAAAGCGGGCAATGCAGGGGGGAGGAGTGCGGCCCGCCTTCGGGAGAGGTCAGATGGTGTTGCCGAGCACCACCGCGCCGACCTGGCAGCGATACGCACGGCAGCGCGCCATTTCGAGCGTGACCCGGTAGGCGCCGGTGTAGGGCGCACGGAAGTTGAAGGTCGGGATGTCGTCGTAGTCGCGATCGGCGAGCGAGCTCGCGGCCGTTCGCGTCGCGGAGCGACAGGTCGAGGTCCGTGCAATCGGAGTCGCAGCGCGCTGCGAAGCGATAGGTCGCGCCGGCCTGCAGGTAGACGATGAAGTAGACGTCGTTGCCGCCGGTGTACATCTGGCCGCGCTGGTTGGCGACGATCAGGTTGAAGCCCTGGCCGCGCGCGCCGGCGATGACGCTGTTGATCTGGTTTTCGATCTGCACCTGGTAGCCGGTGTGCGGATAGGCGTAGGCGGCCGTCGCGGTGGCGCCGGCAACGACGCCGGCAATCGCGAGAGCTTTGATGGTCTTGGTGATCATGGTCGTAGTCTCCGTGTGACGAGGTTGAATGGTTGCGGAATTCCACGAGAAGCTCGTGTCGTGCGGCTCGTGACTGGATGCCCGCATCAGACGGACGGCTTTTGAAATTTTGCGAGGGGCGCGAAAAATCTCCGCGCGCAATTAGGCGCCGCGCCAATTCAATAATAATGTTCAGTGGCATTGGTCGTTGCCAAAAAGCGGAGGCGCTCATCCACCAGGGTAAAGATTTCGCCCTGCCAGCCGCAGGCGTAGAGCCGCTCCTGCATGTGCAGCGGCGCGGGCGCCATGGCGCGGACCGGATCCTTGTTCTTGTAGAGCGGCACCACGACCTCGCGCGCATGCAGATGCAGCACGGCGGCCCGCCCGCGCGCGGCGCGGTGCCGTAGATGGTGTCGCCGATGATCGGCCAGCCCATGGCGGCGCAATGCACGCGCAGTTGATGCGTGCGGCCGGTGAGCGGCTCGAGCGCGAGCCAGGTGATGGCTTTGCCGTTGTCGTCGGCGCGGCCCATCACCTTCCACGTCGTCACCGACGGCTGGCCCTCGGGGTCGACCTTCATCCACCAGCCGCGGCTGTCGTCGCGTTTGCCGAGCGGCAGGTCGATGCGGCCTTCGTCCTCGGCGGGGCCGCCTTCGACCACCGCCCAATAGGTCTTGCCGACCTTGCCGTCCTTGAACAGCTTGCCGAGCGTCGCCAGCGCCTTGCGGTGGCGGCCGAGCACCAGGCAGCCGGAGGTGTCGCGGTCGAGCCGGTGCGCCAGCGCCGGCGAACGCGGCAGGCCGAAGCGCAGCGCGCCGAAGTGGTCCTCCAGGCTTTCGCCGCCTTTCGGCCCCTTGTGCACCGCATAGCCGGCGGGCTTGTCGATGATCAGCATCAGCCCGTCGCGATAGATGAGGCGAGCCACTATCTCTTCCGGGGTCATGATGGAACCGCTATCACAGACGCCGAGATGAATGACAGCACACCAATGAATGACAGCACATCCAAACCGAGCTGGTGGCAGCGCCTCGCCGGCGGGCTCAAGCGCACGTCGACCGCCATCGGCGCGGCCATCTCCGATCTGGTCATGCGCGGGCCGCTCACGCCGGAGCGCATCGAGGAGATCGAGGAGACGCTGATCCGCGCCGATCTCGGCGTCGACGTCGCGGCGCGCGATCGCGACCGTGATGGGCGAGGGCCGCTACCACGAATCTCAAGCCGAGGTGAAGGAGGTGCTCGCCGCCGAGATCGAGAAGATCATGGCGCCGGTGGCGCAGCCGCTGCGGTCGGCGACGGCAAGCCGTTCGTGATCCTGGTGGTCGGCGTCAACGGGTCCGGCAAGACCACGACCATCGGCAAGCTCGCGGCGAAGCTCCACGCCGAAGGCAAGAGCGTGATGCTCTGCGCCGCCGACACGTTCCGCGCGGCCGCGATCGATCAGCTCAAGATCTGGGCCGGGCGCTCGGGCGCCTCGGTGCTGGCGCGCGAGCCCGGCGCCGATGCCGCGGGCCTCGCCTATGACGCGCTCGCGGAGGCGAAAGGCGAGGAGATCGACGTGCTGCTGGTCGACACCGCCGGGCGGCTGCAGAACAAGGCGGTGCTGATGGACGAGCTCGAAAAGATGGTGCGGGTGATGAAGAAGCTCGACGCGTCGGCGCCGCATGCGGTGCTGCTTGGTGCTCGACGCCACCGTCGGGCAGAACGCGCTGTCGCAGGTCGAGGAGTTCCGCAAGACCGCCGGCGTCACCGGGCTGGTGATGACCAAGCTCGACGGCACCGCGCGCGGCGGCATTCTGGTTGCGATCGCGGCAAAGCATAAGCTGCCGGTGCATTTCATCGGCGTCGGCGAGGGCATCGACGATCTCGCGCCGTTCGCGGCGAAGGATTTCGCCAAGGCGATCGCGGGGACGGATGGATAAGCCGTCGCCGTCGTCGGAATGACATCGAGAATGATCTGGGTTACACACCGCCCATGACCACGGACGCACCATCGAAACCCCAGCTCAGCCCCGGCCTGAAGCTGCTGCTCGATCTCGGGCCGCTGCTCCTGTTCTTCTTCGCCAATTCGCGGCCGGAATTTTTCGCGCCGGTGCTGTCGCCGTTTCTGCCCGCCAACGCTCATCACCGGCGAGCATGCCGGCATCTTCGTCGCGACCGCGGTGTTCATCCCGGCGATCCTCGCTGGCGCTGGCGATCTCCTACGCGCTGACCCGGCACATCGCGGTGATGCCGGTCGTCACCGCGGTCATCGTCGTGGTGTTCGGCGGGCTGACGCTGGCGTTGCAGAACGAGACCTTCATCAAGCTCAAGCCGACGCTGGTCTATCTGCTTGTTCGCCGCGACGCTGCTCGGCGGGCTCGCCTTCAAGAAGCCGCTGCTCGGCATGGTGTTCGATTCCGTGTTCAACCTCACCGACGAAGGCTGGCGCAAGCTGACGCTGCGCTGGGGCGTGTTCTTCCTGGTGATGGCGGTGCTCAACGAGATCGTCTGGCGCAACTTCTCGACCGACGCCTGGGTGAACTTCAAGGTGTTCGGCTTCCTGCCGCTCACGATGCTCTTCGCGGCGGCGCAGTTTCCGCTGCTGCAGAAGTATGCGGTGCCGGAGACCGGCGAGAATAAGTAATCAGAGGTGGCGCGTCTCGGCCGGCGGATGCCACCAGTTGTCGGCGCGGCCGTCCATGTACGTGACCGGTGCGGCGATCAATTCGGCCGGATCGAGGTCGTCGAGGCAGGCGAGATTGATCGAGACGAAATCGCCGCCGACCTGCGGGATGTTGCCCCAGCCGAACGGCGTGACCGCGCAATGCACGCAATGCGCCCGCGTGATGAACTTGTCGGTGGGGAAGCCGTAGCCGGTTGCCTCCTGGCCGGCGATCAGGCGGAACGCGTCCGGCTTGAGCCTTGGCGCCCCACCAGCGCAGCTTCCAGCAATAGGTGCAGTTGCACTTGCCGGTGCCCTCGGCGAGGTCGATGTCCGCCTCGTAGCGGATTTTCTTGCAGTGGCAGCTGCCGTGGTACGTCTTCTTCATCGCGTGCTCCCCGTCGATTGATGCTCGCCCGATGCAGCCAGTGAAAATCGTCAGGAGGAAGGCGCCGCGGCCAGCGCCTTCTCGATCTGCGGCTTGAGCGTCGGTCTCGAGATTCGCGCTCGTGATCTCGCCGATCAGCTTGTAGGCGATGCGGCCGTCGCGGCCGACCACGAAGGTCTCCGGCACGCCGTAGACGCCCCATTCGATCGAGGCGCGGCGGTTGGGATCGACGCCGACCGCGACGAACGGATTGCCGTGGCGGCCGAGGAAGCGGCGCGCATTGTCGGGCTGGTCGGCCTGGTTGATGCCGACCACGCGGATGCGCTTGTCGGCGGCGAGCTTGAGCAGCAGCGGCGCCTCGGCGTGGCAGGGGATGCACCACGACGCCCAGACATTGAGCACGCGTCACCGCGCCGTTGAAGTCCGCCGGGATTGAGGCCCGGCACCGGCTTGCCGTCGCGCTCGAGGCCCGGCAGCGGCGCCAGCACGGTCTGCGGCACCGGCCGTCCGATCAGCGCGGACGGCACGCGCGAAATGTCGCCGGCGCCGAGGCGGATCAGGAACAGGAACGCGAGCCCGAGGAAGATCGCGAGCGGCACATAGGCGACGAGCTTGCGCCGCCGCGCGGCGGCGGCGTCCGGCGTTTCGGTCGCGCTCATGTCGTCGCCTCGGACGTCGCTCGTCCCGGGCGCTGCTCCGAGCGGCGCGTCACGCCGCGCGCTTCGAGGTCGGCGAGCGCGCGCGCCTGCCGCCGGTGGTCGATCACCACCCATGCGACCATCGCGGTGACGATCAGCGCCGCCGCGCCGTAGGCGCCGACGATGAAGGTGGCGTAGGGACCGAGGTTCATGATCAGTCGCCCGGCCGCTTCCGCCTGCAGCATCAGCATGGTGCGCACGCGCCGCCGCATGATCTCGTTGCGCATGGCGGCGAGATGCAAGCGTCAGGAACAGCAGCAGGAACGCGAGCGCCATGACCAGCAGCGGCGTCAGCAGGCTCGGATGGATGGTCGGGCCGCCGAGCCGCAGCACCGACGCCGGCTGGTGCAGCGTCGACCACCAGTCGACCGAGAACTTGATGATCGGCAGGTTGATGGCGCCGACCAGCGTCAGCACCGCGGCCGCGCGCGCGGCGCGCGACGGGATCCTCGACCGTGCGCCAGAGCGCCAGCACGCCGAGATACATCAGGAACAGCACCAGCACCGAGGTCAGCCGGCCGTCCCAGACCCAGTAGGTGCCCCACATCGGCCGGCCCCACAGCATGCCGGTGATCAGGCACATCGCGGTGAAGCGCGGCGCCGAGCGGCGCGGCGGCCTTGGCGGCGACGTCGGCGAGCGGATGCCGCCACACCAGCGTGCCGAGCGCGGCGATGCTCATCACGGTCCAGCATCCCATGGCGAGCCACGCCGCCGGCACGTGGATGAACATGATCTTGACGGTCGCGCCCTGCTGGTAGTCGTCGGGCGCGCTGGCGATCGAGCCAGATGCCGAACGCGAACGCGATCAGCGTCGCGGCGGCGAGCCACGGCAGCAGGCGGCCGGAGAGCGCCAGGAAGCGCGTCGGGTTGGCGAGGTCGATCAGGGGCATGGGCTACGCATGTTTACCGGTCAACTATGGCGCATTCTAGCATCATTCCAGTCCGTGCCGCAGCGCCGCGGCGGCGGCGAACGGGCCGATCACGGCGCTCATCAGCGTGAGCGCGCACAGGATCGTGAACGGCGTGCCGAACGGCAGCGGCCCGACGATCGCGGCGTTCGAGGCGGCGACGCCGAAGATCAGCACCGGAACCGTCAGCGGCAGCACCAGCACCGCGATCAGCAGCCCGCCGCGCCGCAGCGCGACCGTGAGCGCGGCGCCGATCAGGCCGATGAAGGTCAGCGCCGGCGTGCCGGCGAGCAGCGTCAGCGCCACCGCGCCGGTCGCGGCGGGATCGAGATTGAGCAGGAAGCCGAGCAGCGGCGCCGCGATCACCAGCGGCAGGCCGGTGGTGAGCCAGTGCGCGAGCGCCTTGGCGGCGAGCGCAAGCTCGAGCGGCGCGCGCGCCATCAGGATCAGGTCGAGCGAGCCGTCCTCGTAGTCGGCCGCGATCAGCCGGTCGAGCGCGAGCAGGCTCGCCAGCAGCGCGCCGAGCCAGAGGATCGCCGGCCCGATGCGCGCCAGCAGCGCGAGGTCGGGGCCGATCGCGAACGGCATCAGCGTCACGACGATCAGGAAGAACAGCACGCCGATCAGCGCGCCGCCGCCGAGCCGCACCGCCAGCCGCATGTCGCGCACGAGGATGGCGGCGAGGGCGGTCATGCTCGACTCTCCGCGATCGCTGATCGTGTTGGACTCGGTCGTGCCGCGGGCGGCTCCCCTCCACCCATGTGCGAAGCACATGGCGGGGAGGGGTCGGGGGTGGGGGGTGGTGCGAGTTGCAAAAAATCGCCCCCCACCCCTAACCCCTCCCCGCCACTGCGTGGGGGGAGGGGAACAGACCCGTCGCGTGGCGAGGTCAGCATGCAACAGCGACAGTCGAGCAGCGCAATCATCCCGCGCCTCCCAATCGCAGTTCCTTCGCGCCATCCAGCCCGATCGGGCCGTGCGTGGCGGCGAGGATCATGCCGCCGCCGGCGAGATGGTTGCGCATCAGGCCCGCCAGCATCGCCTGCGCCGCCGCGTCGAGCGCGGAGGTCGGCTCGTCGAGCAGCCAGAGCGGCCGCTCGACCGCGATCAGCCGCGCGATCGACAGCCGCCGCCGCTGGCCGGCGGAGAGATAGGCGGCGGGCAGGCTCGCGATGCTGCCGAGCCCGACCGCGTCGAGCGCCGGCCGCGGTCGCGGCGCCGCCGTCGAGATAGCGCGCCCAGAAGTCGAGGTTTTCGGCCGACCGTGAGCGACGGCTTCAGCGCGTCCTGGTGGCCGAGATAGTGCGCCTGCTCGCCGATGCGTGGCCTCGGCGTCGCCGCCTTCGAGCGTCGAGCCGCCCGGCCGTCGAGCCGGACCAGGCCGGCGACCAGCCGCAGCAGCGACGATTTGCCGGCGCCGTTCGGCCCGCTCACCAGGAGGGCCTCGCCGGCGCCGACCGCAAAGCTCAGGCCGCGAAAACACCGCCCGGCCGCCCCGGATGCAGGCGAGATCGGAGGCCAGAAGCCGGGTCGGCCGCCGATTTGGCTGCATCAGGCCCTCTTGCCGCCCGGCTTGGCGCGGCCGGCGGCCCGCCGGGCGCCCCAAAGCCGGCCGGCCGGTACCTTGGAAATCCCGGCCATTTCCGCCCATCTTGTTGACGAGAATCGATTTTCTGGAACCGCACAAGAAAAGACCTTATAAGCCCGATCCGTTCGGGCGCGCGATCCGTGAGCGCCCGGATGTCGCGACCGGCGACCAGGGGCGCTCCGGTAGTAAATTACCGCTTCGAAGCTCTGCCTCAGCACCCGGTTGGATGGGAATCGGCCCTCATGACGTCACTCGACAGTTTCCGCTGCTGCAAGCCGCTCAAGGTCGGCAGCAAGACCTACGCCATTTATAGCCTCGTCGCCGCCGAGAAGAACGGGCTCAAGGGAATTTCCCGGCTGCCGTTCTCGATGAAGGTGCTGCTGGAGAACCTGCTGCGCAACGAAGACGGCCGCAGCGTCACCAAGCAGGACCTGCAGGCGTTCGCGCAGTGGCTGAAGACCAAGACCTCCGACCGCGAAATTCCGTTCCGTCCGGCGCGCGTGCTGATGCAGGACTTCACCGGCATCCCGGCGGTGGTCGATCTCGCCGCCATGCGCGACGCGATGAAGAACCTCGGCGGCGATCCCAAGAAGATCAATCCGCTGGTGCCGGTCGACCTCATCATCGACCACTCGGTGGCGGTCAATTATTTCGGCACGCCGGCCGCGTTCAAGAAGAACGTCGAGGACGAGTACAGGCAGAACCAGGAGCGCTACGAGTTCCTGAAGTGGTCGCAGAAGTCGTTCGACAATTTCCGCGTGGTGCCGCCCGGCACCGGCATCTGCCACCAGGTCAATCTCGAATACCTGTCGCAGACGGTCTGGACCAGGAAGGACAAGGTCAAGGTCGACGGCAAGGTCGCAGACGATGGACGTCGCCTATCCCGACACGCTGGTCGGCACCGACTCGCACACCACCATGGTCAACGGCCTCTCGGTGCTCGGCTGGGGCGTCGGCGGCATCGAGGCGGAAGCCGCGATGCTCGGCCAGCCCTATTCGATGCTGCTGCCCGGAAGTGATCGGCGTGAAGCTCACCGGCAAGCTCAAGGAAGGCGTCACCGCCACCGACCTCGTGCTCACCGTCACGCAGATGCTGCGCAAGCGCGGCGTGGTCGGCAAGTTCGTCGAGTTCTTCGGCCCCGGCCTCGCCAGCATGGCGATCGCGGATCGCGCCACGCTCGGCAACATGTCGCCGGAATACGGCGCCACCTGCGGCTTCTTCCCGATCGACGACGAGACCATCGCCTATCTGCGCGACACCGGCCGCTCGGCCGAGCGCGTCGCGCTGGTCGCCGCCTATGCCAAGGCGCAGGGCATGTACCGCACCAAGTCGACGCCCGATCCGATCTTCACCGACGTGCTCAAGCTCGAGCTGTCGCAGGTCGAGCCGTCGCTCGCGGGACCGAAGCGCCCGCAGGATCGCGTCGCGCTCAAGGACGTGAAGTCGAGCTTCACCATGTCGATGGAGAAGGAGTTCAACAAGGGCTCCGACGGCGGCGGCAAGGACGTGTTCGCGCTGCATCCGTCGATCGCCACGGCGCCGCTCGACAAGAATTTCGCCAAGGCCGGCCCGGGCGGCCGCCGTCACGCGGTCGAAGGCCGCAACCACGATCTCGGCCACGGCGACGTGGTGATCGCCGCGATCACGTCGTGCACCAACACCTCGAACCCGAGCGTGATGATCGGCGCCGGCCTGCTCGCCCGCAAGGCGGTGGCGAAGGGCCTCACGGTGAAGCCGTGGGTGAAGACCTCGCTGGCGCCCGGCTCGCAGGTGGTGGCCGAGTATCTCGACAAGTCCGGCCTGCAGAAGGACCTCGACAAGCTCGGCTACAATCTGGTCGGCTTCGGCTGCACCACCTGCATCGGCAATTCCGGGCCGCTGGCGCCGGAAATCTCCAAGACCATCAACGACAAGGATCTGGTGGCGGCGGCGGTGCTCTCCGGCAACCGCAACTTCGAAGGCCGCATCAATGCCGACGTGCGCGCCAACTATCTGGCGTCGCCGCCGCTGGTGGTCGCCTATGCGCTCGCGGGCTCGATGTATTCCGACGTCGCCAAGCAGCCGCTCGGCGTCGACAAGAAGGGCAAGAAGGTCTTCCTCAAGGACATCTGGCCGACGAACCGCGAGATCGCCTCGCTCACGCGCAAGACCATCAACAAGCAGATGTTCACGAGGAAATACGCCGACGTGTTCAAGGGCGACTCGCTCTGGCGCAAGATCAGCGTCAAGGGCGGGCTCGCCTATGCGTGGGACAAGAAGTCGACCTACGTGCAGAACCCGCCGTACTTCGTCGGCATGGGCCGCAATCCCGACGCCGCTGGCCGACATCGTCGACGCGCGCGTGCTGGCGCTGCTGCTCGACTCGATCACCACCGACCACATCTCGCCGGCGGGCTCGATCAAGGTCGATTCGCCGGCCGGCAAGTATCTGGTCGACCACAAGGTCAAGCCGGCCGACTTCAACCAGTACGGCACGCGCCGCGGCAATCACGAAGTGATGATGCGCGGCACCTTCGCCAACATCCGGCTCAAGAACCAGATGGTGCCGGGCGTCGAAGGCGGCGTGACCATCCACTATCCGTCCAAGCAGCGCATGACGATCTACGACGCCGCCATGCGGTACAAGCAGGACAAGGTTCCGCTGGTGATCTTCGCCGGCAAGGAATACGGCTCCGGCTCGTCGCGCGACTGGGCCGCCAAGGGCGTCAACCTGCAGGGCGTGCGCGCCGTCGTCTGCCAGTCGTTCGAGCGCATCCACCGCTCGAACCTGATCGGCATGGGCGTGCTGCCGCTGTGCTTCGAGGAAGGCACCTCCTGGCAGACGCTCGGCCTCAAGGGCGACGAGCAGGTGACCATCCGCGGCCTGCACGGCGAGATCAAGCCGCGCCAGAAGATGATGGCCGAGATCGTGGCCTCCGACGGCGGCCTCAAGCGCGTGCCGCTGATCTGCCGCATCGATACGCTCGACGAGCTCGACTACTTCAAGCACGGCGGCATCCTGCAATACGTGATCCGTCAGCTCATCGCGAGCTGACGGTCTACTTCACTCGGCTTCACCACGACGTGACCTGAAAGTGAGTGGCGGGTGACCCTGACCCGAGTAGGGTGACGATCCGGTACAGCGTAAGGGGCGGGACTGCGGGGCGCGGAGATCGGCATGGTACGTCGTTGCCTCGCCTTGGCCGTGATTGCGGCCTGCTCGACCTCGGCCGGCATCGCCCGTCCTTGCCGGCCCCCGCGCCATCGTCGAACTGTTCACCAGCCAGGGCTGCTCGTCCTGTCCGGCGGCCGACAAGCTGCTCGGCGAACTGGCCAGCGATCCGTCGCTGATCGCGATCAGCCTGCCGATCGACATCTGGGATTATCTCGGCTGGAAGGACACGCTCGCCGATCCGCGCAATACCGCGCGCTGGCAGGCCTATTCCAAGTCGCGCGGCGACCGCGAGCGCTACACGCCGCAGGTGGTGGTGAACGGCGCCGCGCATGCGCTCGGCAGCGACCGCTCCGCCATCGAGAAGGCGATCGCCAAGAGCCGCCAGAACGAAGCCGTGATGTCGGTGCCGGTGACGGCGTCGCGCGCGCGGCGACCGGCTTGACGATCGCGCTGCCCGACGGCGCGCCGGCCGCGGCCGCGACGGTGTCGGTCTGGGGGCTCGCCAAGGCGGTGACGGTGATGATCACGCGCGGCGAGAACAAGGGCCGCACCGTCACCTACCACAACGTGGTGCGGCGCTTGCGTCAATCTCGGCGCCTGGAACGCCGCGACCAATCGCTGGAACGTGCCGCTGCGCGATCTCGCCGGCGACGGCATCGAGAGCGCCGCCGTCCTGGTGCAGACCGGCACCGCGGAGAAGCCGAGCATGATGCTCGGCGCGACGCTGGCGTCGATCCGTTAACGCGCTTCCTGTTTCATCGCGATTGTTGCGCCGCCTCTGGCTGATATCCGCCATGCCGCGGTGTGGTGGCGCTTGCCTCTGCGCGGTGATACGGATACCGCGGTTTAGCCAGGGAAGAGGCGCCAATAATGAGTGGAAATCGCGTCAAAGTCGGCATCGTCGGGCTCGGCCGCTGGGCCAAGGTGCTCACGCGCGCCGCCCGCACCTCCGACGCCATCGAGATCGTCTCGGGCTTCAGCCGCTCGGAGGAAAGCCGCGCGGCGTTTCAGAGCGAATTCGGCGTGAAGAGCGCGCCCGATCTCGCGTCGCTGCTTGGCCGATCCGGAGATCAAGGGCGTGATCCTGACGGTGCCGAACGAGCAGCATTTGCCGCTGGCGCGCGAGGTCGCGAAAGCCGGCAAGCACGTCTACACCGAGAAGCCGATCGCCGCGACGCTGGAAGAAGGGCTCGCGATCGAGGCGCTGGAAAAAACCTACGGCGTGACGGTGACGGTCGGCCACAGCGCGCGGCTGATGGCCGGCATCCGCGCCATGGGCAAGGCGATCGAGGCGGGCGAGCTCGGCCGCGTCGGCTTCATGGAGGCGAATTTCTCCAACGAGCGCGCGCTCGAGCTGACGCCGAAAGCCTGGCGCTGGTACAAGGACCGCGCGCCCGGCGGGCCGCTGTCGCAGCTCGCGATCCATCAGTTCGACGTGCTGCACTATCTCGGCGGCGAGATCCTCGAAGCCAGCTCCACCGCGTCGAAGCTGTCGCCGGTCGGCGCCGAGGTCGACGACCAGTCGATGACGGTGCTGAAATTCGCCGACGGCAAGATCGGCTATGTCGGCAGCTCGTGGACCTCGCCCGGCGTGTTCTGCGTGCGCGTGTTCGGCGCCAAGGGCCTGATGCACTACGAGATCGATTTCGGCACCTGGGATACGCCCGACCAGCTGCACCAGACCTCGACGCTCTACATCCAGCGCGGCAAGGACGGCTACGGCAAGCGCGAGGAGCTGCCGGTGCCGGAGAGCGACATGTTCCGCGCCGAGCTCGACATGTTCGCGGAGAGCTGCCGCACCGGAAAGCCGAACGAGCTGAACGCGCGCAACGGCAATGTCGCGCTCGCCGTCGTCTATGCGGCGCTGCGCTCGATCGAGCGGCAGAGCCAGGCGGTCAAGCATCGCCGACATCATCGCCGAATCGCACAAGAAGCTCGCGGAAGGAAGCCGCAATGTTGCCTAGCCGCTATTTCGCCGACCTGACGCAGCCGGAGATCGCCGCGCAGTTCAAGAAGAACCCGCTGGTGATCCTGCCGTGCGGCAGCGTCGAGCAGCACGGCCCGCATCTGCCGACCGGGACCGACACGCTCGCCGCCAACATCATCGCGCACGCGGTGGCGGAGCGGATGGACGGCCTGGTGCTGCCGGCGACGCCGTTCGGCGTCACGCCGATGCACATGCCGTTCGAGGGCACCATCACGCTGACGCCCGACACCTATATGCGGGTGCAGACC
Source organism: uncultured Alphaproteobacteria bacterium (assembly GCA_963850705.1). Classification (GTDB taxonomy): domain Bacteria; phylum Pseudomonadota; class Alphaproteobacteria; order Rhizobiales; family Xanthobacteraceae; genus VAZQ01. The sequence continues at coordinate 92,118 of CAWKMR010000074.1, forward strand.
GAGACCTGCGTCTCGACCGCGAAGCACGGCGCCAAGCAGCTGATGATCATCAACTGGCACGAGGGCAATATCCCCTCGCTCGCCATCACCGCCGAGGCGCTGCACCGCGAGCACGGCATGAGCGTCTGACCGTGCAGGCCTGCTACGTCGCCGAGGAGCTCTACGGCCATTCCTGCGGCGGGCTCACCCATGGCGGCGAGATCGAGGCGCTGGCGGTGCTGGCGCACAGCCCCGACCTCGTGCATCTCGACCGCATCGACTATTCGTCCGAGCACAGCCACGGCCACAAGATGGACAAGCTGCGGCGGACGCGCGCCTATCAGCCGGTGCTGACCGACATCCGCTCGATCGCGCCGACCGGCTGGTTCGGCAGCCCGCAGCACGCCACCGCCGAGAAGGGCGGCAAGATGCTGACCGACATCGCCGACGCCATCGCCAAGGAGGCGCGCGACATCTTCCGGCAGCTCGATGCGGTGCAGGGCGGCGCCGCGCGAGATCAAGCAGTTGCGGCAAGTGAGCTGATGAGTGAGCTGATAGAGGTGAGCTGATGGCGCGGCTGTTGAAGCAATCCGAGGCGAAGAAGCTCGGCCTGCCGGGCCGCACGTCGCTCGAGCCGGTGTCGGGCGCGATCGGATCGAAGGTGACGTTCCGCATCGCCGAGCTGGCGGTGCCGAAGCCCGGCGATCCGCCGCGCGGGCCGCATCTGCATCGACGGCTTCGAGGAATGCATCTACGTGCTCAAGGGCACCGGCACGACGATGGCGGAGAGCGGCGAGATCCCGATCAAGCCGGGCGACATCGTGCTGATCCCGCCGAACGAGAAGCACATGACCCGCAACACCGGCACCGAGCCGCTGGTGCTGCTGTGCTTCTTCGCGGAGCCCGACGTCAGCAAGGGCACCACCGAATTCAAGAGCTTCTGAAAGCCCCTTCCGAAAGCCTCCTTCCGAAAGCCTGCATCCATGTCCAATCGCGTTCTCTGTCTTCGCCCGGAAGACGATTTCCTGCGCGTCGGCGCGGCTGCGCCGACGAGCCTTGCGGTCGCCTATCACGCTCCCACGGATGCGCCGGTGCGGCGCTGATCAAATCCAGCGACGCGCTGGTGATCCCGGCGGTCGGGCCGAAGCTCGCGCCGGACCTGTTCGAGGGCGCCAAGCTCAAGCTCGTGCAGGTCACCGGCGCCGGCGTCGACCGCCTCGACCAGGCGGCGATGACGCGGCTCGGCATCCCCGTCGCCAACGTGGCGGGCGGCAGCAACGGCGCGGTGGCGGAATACGTCGTCACCACGGCGTCGGCGCTGCTGCGGCGCTTCGCCTGGGCCGACGCCGAGATCAAAGCCGGCAACTACGCGAAGTATCCGCGCGCGCATGATCGCCGACAATCTCGTCGGGCATCGACGGGCTGCTGGTCGGGCTTGTCGGCTTCGGCACCATCGGCCGCGCGGTGGCGCAGGCGCTCCAGGCGCATGGGCGCGAAGCTCTGCTTCTACGATCCGGCCCCGGTCGATGCCGCGGTCGCGGCCTCGCTCGATGCGCGGCCGGTGTCGCTCGACGAGTTGCTGGCGACCTGCGACGTGGTCTCGCTGCACGTGCCGCTGATTCCGGCGACGCAGAATCTGATCGGCGCGCGGCGAGCTGGCGCGCATGAAGAAGGGCGCGATCCTGATTCAGGCCGCGCGCGGCGGCATCGTCGACGAGGCGGCGCTGGCGGCGAGCCTGTCGTCCGGCCATCTCGGCGGCGCGGCGGTCGACGTCTATTCCACCGAGCCGCCGGCCGCCGACAATCCGCTGCTGACGCTGTCAGGCGAGGCCGCATCGCGGCTGCTGCTGACGCCGCATATCGCCGGCGTCACGCGGCAGTCGTCGGCGTTCCTGTTCCGCTCGTCGTGGCAGAACGTCGAGCGCGTGCTGCTGCGAAACGAACCGCCGATCAATCGCGTGTATTGAGTGCGGCTCCTCATCGCACAAAAAAACGGCCGGCACGCGAGTGCCGGCCCGAAGAAGCGTTGGGGGATTGAACTTGTACGCGTACCTACAAAAACACTTGGGCCCGGCCTGCTCCAAACCCCGGGGGGCTGGGGGGCTGAGGAATCCGGTGCTCGAAAGCAGACCGGGCCCTGAGGCAACAGTCTTCCGTTTCCCATTCCAGCTTGACCCCCGATTGACCGAAATCGGGCAGTAATATGATTCCATTAACGAATTCGTGAGCGCGGCGATTGCGCGCGAACGCTGCGCGCAGCTACGACGCGTGACTGTATCTGCGCCCTTGCTCCCGCCGGGTTCCGGCGCGATCATCGTTCCGTCACAGAATGGAGGCCGGCCATGAGCCTGGAACCCGGAGATGCCGACCCAAGCCAGAGTCACGGGGGCGAATCGCAACAGCCTTCGCCCCCGCAAGCCGCGTGACCTTCGACCGGCGCGAGCTCAATCGCATCTTCAATCTCTATGGACGCAAGGTCGCCGCCGGCGAATGGCGCGACTACGCCATCGACTTCCTGCGCGACCGCGCCGTGTTCTCGGTGTTCCGCCGCTCCAGCGAAGTTCCGATCTACCGCATCGAGAAGATCCCGAAGCTCGCGCGCCGCCAGGGCGCCTACAGCGTGATCTCCGCCACCGGCCTGATCGTGCGCCGCGGCCACGAGCTCGACCGCGTGCTGCGCTCGATCGACAAGTCGCTGAGCGTGGTGGCGTAGAGCGCTCGTCAGAGCGCAAGGCGCTAGGCGTCGTGCGTCGCGCCTTTGCCCAGCGCCTTCTGCATCAGCACGCTGTCGAGCCAGCGGCCGAACTTGTAGCCGACCGCCTCGAAGGTGCCGACCATGCGGAAGCCGAGCGCCTCGTGCAGCTCGATCGACGGCGTCTGCGCCGGAATCGCCGATCACCGCGATCATCTGCCGGAAGCCGCGCGCCTCCGACTCCGACCAGCAGCCGCTCGAGCAGCGCGCGCCCGACGCCGCGCCGCTGCATGGCCGGATCGATGTAGATCGAATCCTCGACGGTGAAGCGATAGGCCGGCCGCGCGCCGATAGGGGCCGGCATAGGCGTAGCCGGCGACCGCGCCGTCGATCTCGGCGACGAGATACGGAAAGCCGCCGTCGCGCAGCGCGTGGTAGCGCCGCGTGATCTCGGCCTCGTCCGGCGGCTCGAGCTCGAACGACGCGGTGCCGTGCTGCACGGCGTGGGCATAGATGCGGGTGATCGCGGCGATGTCGCGCGGCTCGGCGGGGCGGATGGTAGTGGTCATTGCGGAGTCATGCCCGGCCTTGTGCCGGGCATCCACGTCCTGTGTCGTGCCGGATCGCGATGCATCGCTGCAGCTGCATTCGTACGACGGTGAATGGCGCGTGACAAGCCCGGCCATGACGATCGTGATAGCCGCACAAAACAAAACGCCCCGGCTTTGGGCCGGGGCGTCGCAGTTCAGTCCGTTCCGTTGCGATCAGCGGCGGTCGCCGAGCAGCCGCAGCATGAACAGGAACAGGTTGATGAAGTCGAGGTAGAGCGTGAGCGCGCCCATGATCGCCTTGCGGGCGGTGATGGTGCCGTCGTCGTTCACGTCATACATCTCCTTGATCTTCTGGGTGTCCCAGGCGGTCAGGCCGGCGAAGATCAGCACGCCGACGACGGAGATGATGAAGGCCATCATGCCGTTCTGCCAGAACATGTTCACGATCATGGCGATGAACAGGCCGATCAGGCCCATGATCAGGAACGCGCCGATCGGCGACAGGTCGCGCTTGGTCGTGTAGCCGTAGAGGCTCAGTGCACCGAACGACGCCGCCGAGATGAAGAACACCCGGGTGATCGACGTGCCGGTGTACGTGAATGAAGATCGACGACAGCATCACGCCGAGCAGCGCGGCGTAGACGCAGGAACAGCGCCAGCGCCGTCGCCGGCTGCAGCTTGTCGATGCGGAAGCTGATGAACAGCACCAGGCCGAAGGTGGCGACCAGCATGACGATCATGCCGGCGATGCTGTACAGCATCTGGCCGAAATCGGTCGAGTCCGCCGATGCGGCTGCCGGTGACCTTGATCGCGTCGCCGCCGGCAAGCTGGAAGGCCAGCCAGCCGCCACGCCGGTCAGCGCAACGCCGATGGCCATGTAGTTGTAGACAGCGATCATGTAGGCCCGCAGGCCCTGATCGATCTCTGCCGCGTCCGGTCCGTACCGACGCCGCGCTGGGCGGCGTAGTTCGGGTCGAAATTCGACATGGAAGTTCCCTCTCTCGTGTACCGGCCGCCGGCCGGGTATGTGGCGTCGCACCGGAGCGCCCGGCGCAACGCCTGATGCGCGGGAATCTAGTGCGGGATTGGTTTCCGCGCCAGATGCCACAAGCGGTATTGTTAGATGCATCGGAAGGCCGGCAGGTTAATTGCATTTTCGTAAGTTTGTTTTGTGACGGCCGGCGCAATCGGGCATCGCGTGCCGGCAAAGCCCGGACTGTTACGGCGGTAACTGCCGCAGAATTTGCCTGCTTTTACAGGCTCCGCAGCACCGGCGCCGGCTTCTGGCCGAGCGCGTGGAAGGTGCCGATCAGGCCGAGCGCCACGGTGACCGACGATGGCGCCGGCGGCGGCGGCAAGGTCGGGGCCCGGCAGCCAGGTGAAGGGCAGGTTCATCACCTGGCGGATCACGAACGCGGCGGCGGCGGTGCCGGCCGCCACGCCGAACACCGCGGTGGCGACGCCGAGCATCAGGTATTCGAGGGCATAGGCGGCGAGCAGCTTGCCGCGCGTGGCGCCCACGGTCTTGAGCACGACCGCGTCGTAGACGCGATGGCGGTGTCCCGCCGCCAGCGCGCCGCCGAGCACCAGCACGGCGATCAGCAGCGTGAGCGCGCTGGCGCCGCGCAGCGCCGCCACCAGGTTGGTGATCACGCCGCCGACGGAGTCGATCGCCTCGCGCACCCGCACCGTCGGTGATGGCCGGGAAGGTGTCGGCGGCGGCCTTCAGCAGCGCGGTCTCCTGCGCGACCGTGCTGCCGCCGGGATAGGTCAGCGTGGCGATGAAGGTATGCGGCGCGCCGCGCAGGCTCGCGGGCGCGAACACCATCGCGAAGTTGATGCCGAGGCTCTGCCAGTCGAGCGTGCGCAGATTGGCGACGCGCGCCTCGATGTTGCGGCCGAGCACGTTGACCACGATGGTGTCGCCGAGCTTCAGGCCGAGCGCGCCGGCGACGCGGCTTTCGAACGACACCAGCGGCGGCCCGGAATAGTCCGGCCGGCCACCATGCGCCCTGCGACGACGCGCGAGCCGGCCGGGATGGTGTCGGAATAGGTGATGCCGCGGTCGCTCTGCAGCACCCAGTTCTGGCTCGGCGGGCACGCGGATGTCCTCGGCGCGCACGCCGTTCGCCGACACGATGCGTCCGCGCAGCATCGGCACCCGTTCGAGCGTCGCGCCGGGCGCATGCTGGCGGATGAAGGCGTCGAAGCGCTCGGCGTCGGCGGACTGGATGTCGAGGAAGAAGAACGACGGCGCCTGCTCCGGCAGCGCGGCGATGAACTGGCGGCGCAGATTGCCGTCGACCTCGATCACGGTGACGAGCAGCGCGAGGCCCGAGGCCGAGCGACATCACGACGCTCGACGTGAGCGCGCCGGGCCGGTGGATGTTGGCGATCGCGAGCCGCAGCGCGGTCGAGCGCGGCCGCGGCACGCGCTTCGCGACCGCCATCACCAGGCTCGCGACCAGCCGCAGCGAGACGAACACGCCGGCCGCCGCCACCACGAAGATCGCGGCGATGCGCTGGTCGTAGGCGAGCTTCACCGCCAGCACCGCCAGCGTCGCGACCGCGACCACCGTCAGCGCCACATAGATCGTGCGCGGCCAGTGCCGTTCCGGCGCCACCTCGTCGCGGAACAGCGCCGAGACCGACACGTCGTGCGCGCGCCCGAGCGGCCAGATCGCGAACGCAAGCGCGGTGAGCAGGCCGTAGAGCAAAGCGAGCGCGAGGTCCTCAGGATGCAGCGTCGGCGCCAGCGGCAGCGGAAGGATCGATCCGAAAGCCCCACGCGATCAGGAACGGCAGCGCCGCGCCGAGGATGAGACCGGGAATGGCGCCGATGAACGCCAGCGCCATCGTCTGCGTGAGGTAGATCGTGAACACGCTGCCGCCGGTGGCGCCGAGCGTTTTCATGGTGGCGATGGTGTCGCGCTTGCGGTCGAGATGGCCGCGGATCGCGTTCGCCACGCCGACGCCGCCGACCAGCAGCGCGGTGAGGCCGACCAGCGTGAGATATTGCGTGAAGCGCTCGATGTTGCGCTCGAGCCCGGGCGACGCGTTGTTGCGGCTGCGCACCTCCCAGCCGGCATCCGGCACCTGGGCGCTGGCGGCGTTGATCGTGCGCTGCACGGCGGCATCGCTGGCGTCGTTGTCCGGCAAGCCGCAAACGGTAGTGCCAGCGCACCTGCGAGCCCGGCTGCAACAGGCCGGTGGCGCGCAGCGCGTCCGGGCTGATCATCAGCCGCGGTCCGAGACCGAAGCCGCCGGCCGACAGGCGGTCGGGCTCGGCGGTGAGCGCGGCGCGGATTTCGATGGTCGCGGCGCCAATGGTGATGCGCGCGCCGGGCTTGAGGTCGAGCCGCGCCAGCAGCAGCGGATCGACGGCGGCGCCGAACACGCCGTCGCGCGCGGCGAGCGCATCGGCGAGCGGCATCGCGGGATCGAGCGCGCCGCGCCGAACAGCGGATAGGCGGCGTCGACCGCCTTGACCTCGACCAGCGCCGTGCGGCCGTCTCCCGTGCGCGCCATCGCGCGCATGGTGGCGGCGGCGGAGACGCGGCCGGCGCGGTCGAGGAAGGCGCGCTCCGCGGCGTCGGCTTCGCGATGGATCAGCGTGAACGAAAGATCGCCGCCGAGGATGGTGCGGCCCTCGCGCGCGAGCCCGTCGCCGAGGCTCGACGCGAACGAGTTGACGCCGGCGATCGCCATCACGCCGAGCGCGATGCAGGCGATGAACACGTAGAAACCGCGCAGCCCGCCGCGCAGATCGCGCAGCGCAAAGCGCAGCGGGATCGCGAAGCGGGATGGTCCCCTTCCTAACCCTCCCCCGCTTGCGGGAGAGGGAAGGGTGGGGGCGCTGTTGTCACGTGCGGCGAGGGTCATTGCACTCCGTATGTCGGTCTCACTTGGTCGCTTCGACAGGGGCCTTCGGCATCCATCGGCTGAACACGTAGTGCACCGGCAGGAAGAACAGGATCGGCATCAGCACGATCATTCCGGTCACCCACGCCCAGGCCGGCATCCAGGTCTGCGCGGCGGCGTCGTTGAAGCCCCAGACATAGTTGATGTTGACCGGCGTCAGGCCGGCGTTCGGATTCGGCGGCGGCATGAAGAAGAAGCAGACGAGGATCAGCACCCACGCCAGCACCGTCCAGTAGACGAGCGCGCGGCGGTCGTAGCCGAGCTTCATCACCAGATAGATCAGCAGGAACGGCAGCCAGCCGTGGAACAGCGAGAGCCCGCGCAGGAACAGCGAGCTCGACGCGTTGAACATGTAGGCGGTCATGCTGACGACGGGATAGCCGAAGGCGGTGCCGACGAAATCGATCACCCAGATCAGTTGCGGGACCATGATGCCGATCGCGCACATGGAGACGAGCAGCGGGCTTTCTTTCCAGATGCCGATCAAGGTCAGGATCAGCGCGACGTCGCAGAAGTACAGAAAGTTGGTCCAGCCGTAGTAGTAGAGATAGACCGGAACCAGCACCGCCATGAACGCGGTGTAGACAAGCTTGAGCCACAGCGGGATGCGCGGCGCCGTGGTGTCGAGGCTCAGGGGGCCGACATGTTGAATATCCTCGGTGATTGTCCGCGGACTCAGACGGACGCGATGCAATGGTCCCGAATGCATGGACGATTGTTAACAGCGGATTGTACGGTTTCATGATTGCGTCTCGACCCGCCCCGAGCGCATGCGCACCACGCGGTCGCAGCGCTTTGCCAACGCCGCGTCGTGCGTCACCAGCACCAGCGTGGTGCCGCGCTTGTCGTGGCCCGCGAACATGAGATCGACGATCTCGGCGCCGGTCGCTTCGTCGAGATTGCCGGTCGGCTCGTCGGCGATCAGGATCGCGGGATTGGGCGCGAGCGCGCGCGCGAGCGCGACGCGCTGCTGCTCGCCGCCCGACAGCTCTGCGGGATAGTGGGTCGCGCGGTCGGACAGTCCGACGGCGGCAAGCTCCTGCGCGGCGCGTTCGTGCGCGTCGCTCGCGCCGGCAAGCTCGAGCGGCACCGCGACGTTCTCGAGCGCGGTCATGGTCGGGATCAGATGGAAGGACTGGAACACGATGCCGACATTGCGGCCGCGGAAGCGCGCGAGATCGTCCTCGCCGAGCGCATCGAGCGCCTCGCCCGCGATCGTGACCGAGCCGGTGTCCGGCCGCTCCAGCCCGGCCATCACCATCAGCAGGGTCGACTTGCCGGAGCCCGACGGGCCGACCATTCCGATCGCCTCGCCGCGCCCTATATTGAGGTCGATGTCTTTCAGGATGTGCACCCGTGCCGCGCCGCGGCCGAGCGAGAGGTTGACCCCGCTGAGCGCGATCGCCGCGCCGTTGCACGCGGGGGGAGCTGCCGTTCATGCCGTGGATCCGCCGGTCACCTGTGCTGCCGCCCTCGCAAGGGCGGCGCGTCCGCTCATATGGGCATTTCGGGCGCGTGGTCCAGGGACTGCTCGTCGCCGCGGCCGATCTGCGGGTTTTCCGCCGTCGGCCAGCGGCGCAGGAGCGGCCGGTCCGGATCGTGGCGCTGGGCGATTCGCTGACCGCCGGGTTCGGGTTGCCGGCCAACCAGGCGTTTCCGGTCCGGTTGCAGGCGGCGCTGAAGGCCAAGGGCATTGCGGCCGAGGTGGCCGACGCCGGCGTCTCCGGCGATACCGCCGCCAACGGCCTCGCCCGCCTCGACTGGGCGGTGCCGGACAAGACCGACGGCGTCATCGTCGCGCTCGGCGCCAACGACATGCTGCGCGGGCTCGATCCGGCGGTGACGCGCAAGGCGCTCGACGACATCCTGCGCCGGCTCGGCCGAGCGCAAGATCCCGGTGCTGCTCGCCGGCATGCGCGCGGCGCCGAATTTCGGCGCGGACTTCGGCAAGCGCTTCGAGGCGATCTATCCGGAGCTCGCCGCTAAGCACGGCGTGCTGCTCTATCCGTTCCTGCTCGACGGCGTCGCCGCCGACGCCAAGCTCAACCAGCGCGACGGCATCCATCCCACCGCGGCCGGCGTCGACCGCATGGTCGCCGGCATCCTGCCGAAGGTGGAGGAGCTGATCGCGCGCATCCGCCAGAGGAGCCCGCCATGATCTTGGCCTGTCCGGATCCGCCCATATTGTCATCATTCCGTTTTGTGCATGATGACAATCTAAACCGTTGATTCGCCTTCGGCCTTTCGTTTTGTGAGGCCCCGCCATGCCACGGATATTCACAGGTCTCGAAATCCCCGAAAACGTCGCCCAGTCGCTCGCCATGCTGCGTGGCGGGCTGCCCGGTGCGCGCTGGATCGATCCCGAGAACTACCACCTGACGCTGCGCTTCATCGGCGACGTCGACGACCAGACCGAGCTTGAGGTCGCCTCGCTGCTGGGGCGGGTGCGGCGGAAGCCGTTCGAGCTGCGGTTCGACACACTGTCGTCGTTCGGCGGCCGCCGCCCGCGCGCGGTGATCGCGACGCTGGCGCAGACCGCGGCGCTGATGGAGCTGCAGGCCGAGCACGAACGGCTGATGCAGCGCGTCGGGCTCGAGCCGGAGGGCGCAAATACACGCCGCATGTCACGCTGGCGCGGCTGCGCGACTCCTCGAGCCGGCAGGTCGCCGACTATCTGGCCACGCGCGCGCTGATCGCGCCGCTGCCGTTCACGGTCTCGCGCTTCGTGCTGTTCTCCTCGCGCGCCTCGGTCGGCGGCGGGCCCTATGTGGTGGAAGCGGCCTATCCGCTGGCGGCATAGCAAGCTCTCGCCGCTCATTCCCGCGTAAGCGGGAATCCAGATCCCGGTATAGCCCTGGGTCCCCGCTTGCGCGGGGACGAGCGAATGGGGCGACGTTGCGGCCGTTTCCATGACGCGGTATTCCGTCGTGGGAAACCGCATTGCCGACTGAATGTCCTCATCCGTCCAAGCCAAATACGCGGCGCTGGTCGCTGCCGGAGAGATCGAGCGCGACGCCGCGCAGGCGCGCGCGGTCGCTCTCCTGAGCGATCTCGAAGTGCGGCTGCGCGAGCATCGGCTCGCGCGCAAATCGTCCGCGCTCGGCTGGATGTTCGGCGCCGCGCCCGCAAGCAGGAGCCGATCCAGGGGCTCTACATCCACGGCGACGTCGGCCGCGGCAAGACCATGCTGATGGACCTGTTCTTCGAGGCGTCGCCGGTCCGGCGCAAGCGGCGCGTGCACTTCCATGAATTCATGGCCGACGTGCACGAGCACGTGCGGCAGTTCCGCGAGCAGCATAAAGCCGACAGCAACGGCGAAGATCCGATCCGGCTCACCGCCGCGGCGCTCGCCGACGAGAGCTGGCTGCTCTGCTTCGACGAATTCCATGTCACCGACATCGCCGACGCGATGATCCTCGGGCGGCTGTTCAAGCGGATGTTCGAGCTCGGCGTGGTCGTGGTCGCGACCTCGAACGTCGAGCCCGACGAGCTCTACAAGGGCGGGCTCAATCGCGCGCTGTTCCTGCCGTTCATCGCGATGATCGAGCAGCACATGACGGTGACGCGGCTCGAAGCGCGCACCGATTTCCGGCTGGAGAAGCTTTCCGGGGCGCCGGTCTGGCATGTGCCGGCGGACGAGCAAGGCCGATGCCGCGCTCGACGACGCCTGGAAGAAGCTCACCGGCGGGCTGCGCGGCGCGTCGTGCGAGCTGACCGTGAAGGGCCGCAGCGTGCGCGTGCCATGCGCGGCGATGGGCGTCGCGCGATTTTCATTTCATGATCTCTGCGAGCAGCCGCTGGCGGCGTCCGACTATCTGCGCGTCGCGCACGATTTCCATTCGCTCGTGCTCGACCGGATTCCGGTGATGGATTTCTCCAAGCGCAACGAGGCCAAGCGCTTCATCATCCTGATCGACACGCTCTACGATCACGCGGTGAAGCTCGTCGCCTCCGCCGCCGCCGAGCCGGATCAGCTCTACATCGCCGACGAAGGCTACGAGGCGCAGGAGTTCAAGCGCACGGCGTCGCGGCTGATCGAGATGCGCTCGGAATCCTATCTGGCGCTGCCGCACGGCCGCGGCGACTCCGGCGCGACGCTCAAGGAAGGCATCGTCGAGACGTAGCTTCCGCGA
>CAWKMR010000075.1:0-46558 GCA_963850705.1 uncultured Alphaproteobacteria bacterium
CGCTTCGTTAACGCTCGCACTTCGGGAGGTTAACGCTTCGTTAACGCTCGCACTTCGGGAGGTTTATGCTTCGTTAAAATTCCGCGTCGTCAAGGTTTCACGCCTTGTTGAGCCCCATCATGTCGATCGCGGCGCGGCCGAGCACGGCATAGGGCTGCCCGATCGTCTCGCCGATCTCGTAGTGATTGTAGCCGGGCGCGACGATCAGCTCGTGCGGCTTGCCGGCCGCCTTGAGCGCGGCCGCGAACTCGCGCGCCTGCCGCTGGAACTCCGGCGTCTCCAGCGCGCCGACGCCGATCACCACCGGCGTGTGGATCTTCTCGATGTGGCGCATCGCCGAAAGCTCCTGCACCATCGCGTCGGTGAACTTCACGAACGACGAGCGCTTGGAGAGCCGCACCGGCGCGAGGTCGTACATGCCGGAGCCCATCACCGCGCCCTTTCAGGATGTTGCGCGGCAGGCCCTGCTTCTCCCATTCGGTGATGAGAACGCAACTCGCCAGATGGCTGCCGGACGAGCGGCTGATCAGATAGAGCGCGTCGGGATTGCCGCCGAAGCTCTTGGCGTTGCGGTAGGTCCAGGCGACCGCGCGCCGGCACTGGTCGACCATCGGGAAGATGTCGCCGTCGGTCTCGCGCACATTGGTGAAATCGACCACGACGAAATTCGCGCCGGCCTTCACGAACGGCTCGGCATAGACCGTGAACTGCTCGGCGCGCCCGCCGCGCCAGCTACCGCCGTGGATGAAGATCAGCACCGGCGCATTCGGCCGCTTGGTCTTGTAGATGTCGACGCGCTCGATCTCGGCCGTCCCGTATTTGACGCGCTCCGGCTTGCCGAGCACGGACTGCGCGATCCGGTTGTTGAAGACGCGCCGCTCGTTGATGGTCTTCGAGTTGAAGGCGTAGACGTCGTTGTCATAGCCCTCGTCGATGTCGAGCTGGTCGAGATCCCGGAAGACCGCCGGACCTTTGGTGCGCGCCGCCGCCGGCGGGCAGCGTTGCGCCGATGCCGGATCGGCGGCGAGCGCGACCGTGCCGGCCGCCGCGCCGGCGACCAGCGTGCGGCGGGTGATCGTGTGGGCTTTTTTCGCTTGCATGATGTCCTCCCTGATTTTTTCTAGACGGCGGTGGTCAGCTTCATCATCTCCATCGCGGCGCGGCCCATGATCCCGTAGGGATTGCTGAGCGACTCGCCCATCTCGAAGTGATTGTGGCCCTTGGCGGCGATGAGCTGCACCGGCTTGCCGGCCTTGGTCAGCGCGGCCGCGAAGTCGCGCGACTGGCGCTGGAATTCCGGCGTCTCCAGCAGGCCGATGGTCGAGCACCAGCGGCGTGTGCACCTTGTCGAGATGGCGCATGGCGGAGAGCGCCTGCTCCATCTCGTCGGTGAATTTGACGTAGCTCGAACGCGCCGACAGCCGCACCGGCTTGAGGTCGTACATGCCGCTGCCGAGCAGCGCGCCCTTGAGGATGTCGCGCGGCAGGCCCTGCTTCTCCCACTCGGTGATGACGACGCAGCCGCCGAGATGGCTGCCCGACGAGAAGCCGCTGAGATAGAGCGCGTTCGGGATCGCCGCCGAAGCTCGCGGCGTTCCGGTAGACCCACGCCACCGCGCGCCGGCACTGGTCGACCATCGGCATCAGGTCGCCGTTGGTCTCCGGCACGTTGTTGAACTCGACATTGATGAAATGCGCGCCGGCCTTGACGAACGGCTCGGCGTGATAGGCGCCCTGCGCCGAGCGGCCGCCGCGCCACTGCGCCGCCGTGCAGGAAGATCATCACCGGCGCGTTCGGCCGCTTGGTCTTGTAGATGTCGACCTTCTCGATCTCGCGCCGGCCCGTAGGCGACGCGCTCCGGCTTGCCGAGGACCTTGGCCATCAGCGTCGTTGCGCTCGTCGCGCCGCTCCTGGATGAAGCGCTGGTTGAAGGCATAGACCGACTGGTCGTAGGCCTCGTCGAGCTCGTGCTGGTCCATGTCCATCCAGACCAGCGGGCCCTTGGTGCGCGGCGGCGGCGCCGCCGGGCAGCGCTGCGCCGAGGCCGGCGCGCTCGCGAGCGCGACGCGTGCCGGCGGCGGCGCCGGCGACCAGCGCGCGGCGGGTGATCGTCGTGCGGCTTGTCGCCTTGTTGTTCATGCTGCCCTCCCTTCGTTCGCGCCGGATGTCAGGCGCCCCGGCTGATGCTATCAAGCATAGCACCGGCCGCGGCTGCGGCCAGCGGCCCAACAGAGGATCAGGCATGCCGCCGACTATGCAGGATCGATCACCGCCGCAGCGCTCGCTGATTGCGGCGGCAAGCGCGGCATTCGCGCAGGATATTCGCCAGCCTCTACAGCTCGACCGCGCCGCGCAACTGCAAGAAGGTCGACGCCGCCAAGGACGGCGAAGGCGACTGGACGGTCTGGCTGTGCGCCGGCATCGGCGGCAACGTGGTGCGCGTGACCGAGGACGACCTGCGCATGACGGTGTCGATCGGGCGCGACTCGCAAGTCCGCCGCCGACGAGCCGGCGTCGAAGCACCAGTTCGCGCCCTTCAACCGCATCCACGACACGCTCGAATGGCGCATGACCAAGGGCGCACCGTTCGCGACCATCCAGCGCTGGTTCCTGTCGGACTCAGCCAATCCCGACAAGGACGGGCGGCCGACACCGGTCGCGATGCTGGTCGTGACGCGGCTCAATCCCGCCTGCCACGTCGCCTATGTCGACGTGCACGCCAATGCCGGCACCAACGCCAACGAACTGGCGCGCAAGGCGGCCGACGAACACGCGCGCACCTTCGACTGCAACAGCCCGCCGATGGTCATCGGCAAGCGCGGCCGCGCCATCGAACTGGCGACGCCTTAAGGCGAAGAGATCAGTCACGCACCACGGGACGGCGCGCCACAGCCGCAGGGGTGTCGACCGACGGCTGATCCTGATCGCGCTCGATGAAGATCCAGACTCCGCCGTTGCGTGCCGACTGGATGCGAATCCGCAGGTCGCGGTCCGGATCGCTGAAATCGCCATACCAGCCGATCTCGAGGTCGACCTTGCCGCCGTTTTCCAGGGCCTTCGTGATCCGGCCGCGGAAATCGTCGGTGTTCATGCAGCGGGACACTTCAAAGAAATTCTGTCCCAGCGGCGAGCGTGGCGCATAGCCTGACTGGCGACCCTCGGTTGCACTGTAGAATATGACCGTGCTATCGCGATCGAGCAGAATCACACCAAATGGCAGACGGTCGAGTTCTTCCTGTGAAAGCTGCTCGACCTGCGACGCCAAGTTGGCACAATTGAAGTCAATGCTGTCCATTGGCACTCCCTGCCCGGCCCACTGCAACATTGACGATTTAATATCCGAGTCGCTTCAATGCTGTCCAAAGCGGCCCGCAGGGCGACGGACCGGACAACGCAGCGGAGAACAAGGTTTCATGGACGACAAGCTGATACTTGGACCTGGACATGAACGTGGACACGGCGATTCCGCCAACGCCAACGAGCCGGCAGCTTCCGGTTCGATCGAGCGGAACATCAAATCGCCCGGGCTGAAGCGACTTTACCTGCGCTGGCGCCAGTTGCTGCTGGACGGCGCCGAATTGCCGGGGCTGCGCGCGTTCGATTTCGACAACGATGAATTATCGCCGCACGGATTTATCGTCGCCGTCGTCGATGACGGCTTCCGTTATACTTTCGTCGGAGATGCGCTGGTGAAACAACTCGGCCGCTCTCCGGTCGGCGAATCGGTCGACGGCGATGCGCACGAGCTGTTCGGCTCACTGCAGGCGACCTACCGGCAATGCCGCACGCAACAGGCGCCCTGCTACGAATTCGTGCGTTATGCCTTGGGCGACGAACGGCCGTTCCTGTTCGAGCGGCTGGTGATGCCGTTCTTCGGCGGCGACAGAGTGACCCATCTCGCCGGCGTCGTGCTGTTCAACGACCTAACGCCGGTGCACTGAGGGCGATCATGGTCGAGTTCGATTCTCCAACGCTCGCGCGCGATGTCGAACGGCTGTCCGAGCCGGACATCGACAAGCTTGGATTCGGCGCCATCCGTCTCGACGACGACGGGCGCGTGCAGTTCTTCAGCAAGGCGGAGGCGCGGCTGTCGGGCTATGGCGAGCGGCCGGCACTCGGGCGCGTGTTCTTCACCGAGATCGCGCCCTGCATGGACAATGCGGAGTTTCTCGGCCGCGTGCGCGCGGCGCAGGCGTCCGGAAAGCTCGATCTCGAATTCGGCTGGTTCGGCGATTTCGAGGATCGCAACCGGCATCTGCGCGTGCGCGTGCAGTCCGCGAGCGCAGGCGGCTACTGGATCTTCCTGAAGCGCGATTGACGTGCACCGCGCGAAGCTGCCGCTCACGGGCTCGCGTGATTGATGAATTTCTCCGGCGGCCCCTCGCCCCATTGCGAGACCAGCGCCTCCTCGGCCGGCAGCAGGTGCGAGCCGTTCTTCACGTTGAGGCGGTCGCTGTCGGCCCAGTGCTCGTGCACGCGGCCCCACGGATCGGCCCAGTAGTCGTAGACCTGGCTGCCGAGCAGATGCCGGCCGAGCCCCCACATGTGCTCGTAGGTGCCGAACTGCTTGAGATAGTTGTGGCCCATCGCGACGTCGTCGATGTCCTGCACCTCGAACGAGAGGTGGTTCAGCCCGGTCTTCTCGTGCACGAGGCAGAAGAAGACGTGGTGATCGACAAAGTCGTCGCCGCGGTCGAGCCGGTTGAACGAGCCGATCAGGTTCGACTTGTCGCCGGCATAGACGTCGTCGGAGCAGATGAAGCCGAGCGTCTCGCGGAACCAGGCCACGGTCTCGCCGAATTTCGGCGTGTTGAGCACGCCGTGGCCGATGCGCTTGACCTGCGACGGCCCCTTCGGCAGCCGCATCAGTTCGCCGGCGCGCGCCAGCGGATCCTCGCCGGAGTTGAGCTTCTGGCGCGGCTTGAGCGGGATCGGCTCGACGCGTCGCGATGCCGTGCACGACCTCGATCTGGTAGCCGTTCGGCTCGGTCAGCCGCACGCGCTTGCCGCCGCCGGGCTCGTCGATGGTCTCGATGCCGCTGGCGCCCGGCGCCGTGGCGATGCGCTTGAGGTCGTCCTCGCTCTCGGCGTAGTAGGCGAAGCCGACGAATTTCGGATCGCCCTTCTCGGTGACGTGGATGTGGTGGGCCGGATCGGTGCCGCGCATATAGAGCGCGGTCGGCGTGCGCGCGGCCCGCGTCATGCCGAAGCGGGTGAGGAACTCCTCCATCAGGTCGAGGTCGGGCGACCGCAGCCGCCCATAGGCCATGTCCTTCGCCTTGATCAGTGCCATGTCATCACCAATGCTTGACGTGCTGTCCGGCTCGTCGAGCTGCAGCATAGTACAAGCCGCGTCCCGCCCGTCATCCGCTACGCGCGGCACGCGTCCGCGAAAGCCTTGACCCGGCCGCAGGCGCCGACATAGCTGGATACGCCGGTCAGCACGGCGCCGACGACGCCACAGGGTCCGACGTCGCGGCCCGGAGTTGATGGAATGCCCCGCGAAGCCAATGCCATCGATTTCTGGCGTGGGATCGCGCTCATCACGATCTTCATCAACCATGTGCCGGGCATGTACTACGCGCGCTTCACGCACGCGAACTATTCGTTCTCGGATTCCGCCGACCTGTTCGTGTTCCTGGCCGGCTGGTCGCTGCGGCTACATCGTCGGCTCGCCGAACCGGCCGCCGCAGCCGACCGGGTATCTGGTGCTGCGGCTCGGCGGCCGCGCGGTGGAACTCTACGCCGCGCAGATCCTGATCACGATGATCGCGATCGCCATGCTGGCGGCGAGCGCGACCATGCTCGACAATCCGCTGCTGCTCGAATGGCACAACGCGGCGGCGGTGTTCTACGATCCGATCCTGACCCATATCGGGCTCGCCGCCCTCACCCATCACCTCGGCTATTTCGACATCCTGCCGCTCTACGTGGTGCTGATGGCGATGGCGCCGATCTTCGCGATCATCGACCGCTACGCGCCGAACTGGCTGCTGCCGCTCTCGATCGCGCTCTATCTCGCCACGCTGATCGTGCCGATGCCGGTGCCGACCTGGCCGGTCGACGGACAATGGTTCTTCAACCCGCTCGCCTGGCAGCTCGTGTTCGTGCTCGGCTTCGTGATGGCGCGCGAGGACGGCGTCGGCGGATTTGTGCGCCGCCACATCGTGCCGATCCGCTGGCTGTCGGTGCCGATCGTCGCAGTCAGCGCCTATATCGTCTGGAATCGGATGTGGCCCGATCCGACGCTGATGCCGCAGCCGCGGCTGCTGTTCATCGCCGACAAGACCTATGTGACACCGATGCGGCTGATCCAGTTCCTGGCGCTGATCGCTTTGTTTTCAGCGACTTATCCCTATATCAAGCGTTGGGCGCTCCGGCTTCGTCGAGTTCGGCTCGATGCTCGGGCGCAACTCGCTGATCGTGTTCTGCGTCGGCTCGCTCCTCAGCCTCGCCGGGCAGATCACACGCTTCGTTTACCGTGGCGATATCGTGGTCGACACGGTTGTGGTAATATTGGGCATCGCAATCATGGCGTTTGTCCGCATGGCTTCCGGAATGGCGAGAACAAGTCAGATCAAAAGGCTCGGCGCAGCCGTCGCCGGCGTCCTGACCGCAGTCGTTGATCGCCGGCGCCGTGCTCGGCGAAGGCACGTCGCCCGCGGCTCCCGCCGCGCCGGTGCCGGCTGTCGCCGCGCCGGCGCCGTTTTCGCCGGAGTGCCAGGGCGGATCGACCGAGATCGTCACCGAGTCGCCGCTGCCGAACGTCGCCGCCGCGCTGCAGAAGCGCCGGACCGTCCGCATCCTCGCGATCGGCAATTCGGCCGGCCGCCGCCAGGGCGGCTACACGCGCCAGATCGAGCGCATCCTCAAGCAGGTGGTCAAGGGCGCCGACGTCGTGATCATCAATCGCGGCGTCTCCGGCGAGCTCGCCGCCAACGCCGCGCTGCGGATCAAGAACGAAGTGGCGATCACCAGCCCCGACCTGGTGATCTGGCAGGTCGGCACCGACGACGCGCTCGCCTTCGTGCCGCTCGACGAAGTTCGCGGAGACCGTGCAGTCGACCATCGCGCTGGCTCAAGGAGCACAATGTCGACGTCGTGCTCGCCGGCCTGCAATATGTCGATCGCGTGTCGCAGGACGACAACTACTACCGCATGCGCGAGCTGCTGCGCGAGATCGCCGCCAAAGAGCACGTGATGATCATCCGCCGCTACGAGGCGATGCAGTTCATCGCCGCCGCGCAGGAGGCCGGCGGCGGCTTCGGCCCGGACGAATTCGAGCGCACCGAGGCCGGCTACAATTGCCTCGCGCAATATCTCGCCAGCGCGATCACGCTCGGCGCCTTCGGCAAGGGCATGAGCGGACGGCCGCTGCGCTCGCAGGGGCAGGGACAGCCGCAGCAGCAGCAGCCGCCGCAGCCGCCGATGCAGTAGGCGCGCAGGAAAGAGGAGCGCCATGCCGCATCTCGGACGCATCGGCCGCGCCTCGCTGATGCTTGCGGCGCTCGCCGCTGCTCCTGCCGCACCGTCGCACGCGCAGAGCCGTCGCCGATTTCTACAAGGGCAAGGACCTGCGGATGATCGTCTCCACCACCGCGGGCACCGGCTACGACACCTATGCGCGCGCGGTCGCGCCGCCACCTGCCCCGCCACATCCCGGGCAATCCCGCGATCATCGTGCAGAACATGCCGGGCGCCGGCGGCCTTGCGGCGGCGAACCACATCTATTCGGTCGCCCCGCCGGACGGCACCGTGTTCGGCATGATCCAGAACACCGTGCCGTTCGAGCCGCTGTTCGAGAACCCGGCCGCCCGTTTCGATCCGATGAAGATGAACTGGCTCGGCACGCCGGCGACCGAAGTCGGGCTCTACATCGTCTATCACACGTCCAAGGTGCAGACGCTGCGCGACGCGCAGATGCACGAGACGATCGCCGGCACGACCGGCACCGCCTCGACGCCGGCGTTCTACGGCCGGCTGTTCAACCAGATCCTGCGGACCAAGACCAAGCTGATCGGCGGCTATCCCGGGCAGCTCGAGCTTCTGCTGTCGATGGAACAGGGCGAGACCAACGCGATGACCTCGCCGTTCTGGTCGAGCCTGAAGGTGCAGCGCCCGACCTGGTATCCGCAGAAGATCATCAGCATCCTGTTCCAGTACGGCGCGGCGCCGCATCCCGAGCTCAAGGACGTGCCGTTCGCGATGGATCTGGTCGAAGAACGCCGACGACAAGCTTCTGCTCACCGCGGCCTCGGCGCCGCTCGGTTTCGGCCGCCCCTATGCCGCGCCGCCCGGCGTGCCGGCCGATCGCATCGCCGCGCTGCGCGCGGCGTTCGCGGCAACCTTCAAGGACCCGCAATTCCTCGCCGACTGCAAGAAGCAGGGCGTCGAATGCGACGACAGCCGCACCGGCGCGCAGATGGACGCCCAGATCCGGGCGGCCTATGCGATCCCGGCGGAGATCAAGAAGCGGCTGGTCGCGATGCAGAAGTGAGCAGGCCCACGACAAACGCGGCGCCGCGCAAGCGATCTCCATAACTTCACTTCACGGCAGCCTTGACGCGATCCACGACGTCCCTTGGCGTTGCGTAGAGCCGCTCAAGCACCGCGACAACTTCCTGATCGCTGACGTATTCGATATCGAGCTTCGCCTTGGCGGCATCGGCAATGAATGCCGGATCCTCGATGGTTTTCTTGAATGCCGCGCGCAGCGCCTACAACCGTTCCGCCGGCACGTCCGGTGGGGCTGCAAAAGGCCGGGCAAAAAGAACAGGCGACATCATCAATTCGAGTGCCTGCCGGTCTGCCTTCGTCTTCGCCAGATCGAGCACCAGCGGCACCTCCGGATGCGCCGGATGTTTACGCAAGCCGAGCTGCATGAGCACGTTGATCTTGCGATCGCGAAGCCAATCGGGCCGCGTCGATTGGATCGAGGCCCAGCCCCAGGGACAGAAGCCTTCGACCTCGCCTCGCTCCATCGCCAGAATTGAATCGGCCGCTCCTTGATAGCCGCCGACGCCCTTGAATTGCAGCCCGAGCACGTCCCTGAACAGCTTCGGATACATCGTTGCATCGGCCGCGGGGCCGGTCGTCGCCATCAGCATTTCGGTCGTGCGCAAATCCTCGATCGATTTGGCCCGCGCCGAATGCCAACCGACACAGGCCGAGATTTCATTCGACGGACTGCCAAGCCAACTGAACTTCAGGGGATCGAATTGCGCTTTCGCACCTTCGAGCAACGGTTCCAGTGGAATCGTTCGGTTGAAGGTGCCGAAGACCGTGCCGTCTTTTGGCAAGACATTGTAGAGCGAATTCGCAAGACTGAGGCCAGCGGCGCCGGGCACGTTCTGGACCACGACATTGGGACGTCCAGGCACATGGGCGCCGAAGTGCCGCGCGAGCGTTCGAGCATAGACATCATATCCGCCGCCGGGCCCGAAGCCGACCATGATTTTAATGGTGCGACCCGTGTAGAAATCGGAAACAGCGTCGCGCGCGAGCGGCGGGAGAAAGTGTGCAAGCAGTTACGACCGTGACCAGGCCGACAAATATTTGACAAGCGGAACGTCACACTTAAGAACGGCTTGATCGGCCATCGAGACACGCCCTACCCCAAATTCAATTCCTTGAAGAAGTCGTTGCCCTTGTCGTCGACCACGATGAAGGCCGGGAAATTCTCGACCTCGATGCGCCAGATCGCCTCCATGCCGAGCTCGGGATATTCCAGCGTCTCGACCTTCTTGATGCAGTGCTCGGCGAGGTTCGCGGCCGCGCCGCCGATCGAGGCGAGATAGAAGCCGCCGTGCTTCTGGCAGGCCTCGCGCACCGCCGGCGAGCGGTTGCCCTTCGCCAGCATCACCATCGAGCCGCCCGCCGCCTGGAAATCGGCGACGAACGAATCCATCCGCCCCGCGGTGGTCGGGCCGAACGCGCCCGACGCGTAGCCTTCCGGCGTCTTCGCCGGGCCCGGCGTAATAGACCGGATGGTTCTTGAAATAGTCGGGCAGCCCCTGCCCTTTCTCCAGCCGCTCGCGCAGCTTCGCGTGCGCGAGGTCGCGCGCGACGATCATCGGCCCGGTGAGCGAGAGCCGCGTCTTCACCGGATATTTCGACAGCGTCGCCAGGATTTCCTTCATCGGCCGCGTCAGGTCGATCTTCACCACGTCGCCGCCGAGCTTCTCCTGGTCGACGTCGGGCAGATACTGCGCCGGATGCTCTTCGAGCTGCTCGAGAAAGACGCCGTCCCTGGTGATCTTGCCGAGCGCCTGCCGGTCGGCCGAGCACGACACGCCGAGCCCGATCGGCAGCGACGCGCCGTGGCGCGGCAGCCGGATCACGCGCACGTCGTGGCAGAAATACTTGCCGCCGAACTGCGCGCCGACGCCGAGCGCCTGCGTCAGCTTGTGGACTTCCTTCTCCATCTCGAGATCGCGGAAGGCGTGGCCGTCCTGCGAGCCCTTGGTGGGCAGCTCGTCGTAGTAGCGCGCCGACGCGAGCTTCACCGTCTTCATGGTCATCTCGGCCGAGGTGCCGCCGATGACGATCGCGAGGTGATACGGCGGGCACGCCGCGGTGCCGAGCGTGAGGATCTTCTCCTTCAGGAACGCGATCATGCGGTCGTGGGTGAGGATCGACGGCGTCGCCTGATAGAGGAACGACTTGTTGGCGGAGCCGCCGCCCTTCGCCATGAACAGGAACTTGTATTCGTCGGCGTGGTCGTTCTCGGCGTAGATCTCGACCTGCGCCGGCATGTTCGACGCGGTGTTCTTCTCCTCGAACATCGTGATCGGCGCGAGCTGCGAATAGCGCAGGTTGCGCTTGAGATAGGCGTCGCGCGCGCCCTCGGCGAGCGCCGCCTCGTCGTCGCCGGCGGTGAAGACCTCGCCGCCCTTCTTGCCCATGATGATCGCGGTGCCGGTGTCCTGGCACATCGGCAGCACGCCGCCGGCCGCGATGTTGGCGTTCTTGAGGAAGTCGTAGGCGACGAACTTGTCGTTGGCGCTCGCCTCCTTGTCGTCGAGGATCGCGCGGAGCTGCTTGAGGTGGCCCGGCCGCAGCAGGTGGTTGATGTCGGTGAACGCGGCCTCCGCCAGCGCGCGGATCGCCTCGCGCTCGACCACCAGCATGTCGCGGCCCATGATCTTCTCGACCCGCACCCCGGCGCTGGTGAGCTTGCGGTACGGGGTCTTGTCCTTGCCCGAGCGGGAACAGCGGCGTGTGGCTGTAGGGCGGGACGATCTGGGCGGGGGCGTTCATGGGCAATCTCTGTTTCGACATTCAGTTCGGAAGCCTTCTAAACAAACCAAGGTCACATGGAAAGAACCAAGCGGGGACTGGAGGTTGCCCTGCTTGGTTTGCACGCACCTATTGCAGGTCCGCCGGCTTGACGTCCGGATGGATCAGCGTCCGAACTTGAGGTCGGCGATACGTCCCTGATTGATCCGATAGTCTGACGCGATTTCGACGTACTTGTCGCCGCGCAGAATCCAGGGCTTTGACGATTGCGATTTCAGCTTTCGACGAAATGCTTCATTCTCATCGCCTTTTTTTGAAGACGCTTCAGAAGGTTGAAGTGAGAACGGCCGTTCGCGTGGGTTATTGGACGAGAGCTCGCCTACTTCAAGGAATGAGGATTTGCGATATATAGTGCTCTACCGATAATCAGTTGATTTTACGCGACTTCTTTCATCGACATGCGACGTTTGGACAGTTCCGCCACATTGTCCATTGCTCGGAAGTGCTCACCATATTGGCGCAGGAAACTGGAGATAATAGCTTGGACAATTGGGATCGCGATAACTACGCGCAAATTCTCGAAGCGGATAATAACGCATCCCACAGTCGGCCAATGCCTTGCGCCACATAAGATCGACTGAACTGATACATCGCCTGCGCCGGCCAGACCGCGCTGGAAACCAGTATGAACTACCACCAAATTCGTACTTACCGCGATCTGCAATCTTATCTAAGAGAGATCGCGTCCGGTCTTCAATTTGTTCACGGCACTCGTACCAATATCTCTTCTCGTCCGGCCAATACGGATACCAATAGTCACCGTCGATTTGATTCCACTGACCGTTCAAAACTCTGCTCAGAGGTGAGCGAAATTCGAAAAACAAACGAATGCACAATGCCGATTGCCAGAATTCTTTTTCGGTTCCGAGCCTGTCAAAAATAGCTCGGCAGTTCTCTTTCCTTCAGCTTTCGAAGCTCCGGATATCGCACGTCGCGGTTCTTTTTCCACTGCTTTTGAACCTCCACGCTCAGCTCGTCACGAAAGCCGAGGAACGGTCCATAGAAATTTGCGCCGCGCTCAAATAACTGTCCTATGAACGCCCGCAGAATTATTATGCTTGCCCGCTGGCACCTCTGTCTTGACCAAACATTTTGCAACTGATTTGGCGGAAACGCGTTGAAGGGGAGTGGCCTTTAGTTTTGCGGAAACATTGTTTGAAAAAAGCTTATCAAGACGATCGACGTATTTCTGCGAGATCGGCCGTTCGCACGCATGCCCGTGATCAGCGACTGTGCCGCATCGCCTAATGTCATTTTTCTTTACGAACTCACCAGCGGCTTCGTGTTCGATCCAATGCTCTTCTCGGACAGTCAAACGCGCCTTTTCATTGTCAGATCTTGTTAGCGTGCCCAATCTCGGGCTTCCTCAAGGTATTCGCCAAGTCCGAAGGTTTCTTTTCGACCGCCGTACCGAAATTCGACAATTGGTGAGGTGCGCCTCGCTCAGATCAAAGGTCTTGCGAACGATTTTTCCGTCGGCATCGGTGACTAGGATAGCGAATGCTTTGTTGCCGCCGGAGTTTGTCGCCCATAGGCGAAGGCCAAATCCCTTAAGTTTGGTGTCAGCAATCCACTGCTCGCCGCGCGCCGGCGGCAAAGCGTCATGAACAAACTGCTGCTGTAAGCCGTCGCCTCTCAACCAGTGTCGTTCCGCAATTCCGTTTCATGCAATAGTACCCCGGACAAGCGAAACAAGTGTAGCGCCGGAATGACCAAAGCGAAATCCGGGCTACGCAAGCATAATCCTTCTCGCGAGGCGAATATCCTCCGAGCTTTGCCAGTTTCCCCCACCACACAAAGTGAGGGAGCGGAGCGCCAACAGGCGCTCGGGTGCAGCGGCACCCGCTCGCGGGCCAGTGACGTAGGCCCGCAGGCGCTTGCGCGCGCCTTGCGTTCCAGCGGGAACGCTCGCCTCTCGGCGCTCCACTGCGGATTTGTGGCTTCGGTCCCGCGCGGGATGAAGCAATCGGCTTCACCGTCTGCGAGCTCCTGCGTCCGCTCGTAGTGGCGGAGGGCGGGGTTCCGAAGCCTCCCGGGAGTTTGCTTGCATCGGCAAACGCGCGGACGCCGCATCCCGCCCTGCCCTTACGATGCCTCGCGAAGAGCACCCTAGGCGGTCGGGACGGCGTGACGTTAGACGGAGACAACAGCCAGTCAAACGAAAGCAACCGCTATCCAGAGCGGACTGTGGGCAAGCTGTTGATACCCGCAACGCCGACGATCGGATGAGCGCGGCGAAACCGGGCGATATCGGCGCAACGCGTATCAACAGAAATCTTGTTGCGCGCAGCACCCGCGCGAACGAGCGCATCAGCGGTGACACTCGATCTCGATTTGTGATCGGCATCACACTTTGTCGGTTTTCCCGCGATGCGGCAGAACCCCGACGAACCGGACGCATAGCTCGGGCCGACCAATGTTTGACCGGCTCGTTCTGAGCCTTTCAGATCAGGGAGGACTGCTATGGCTAAATGGTACGAAGCGGCCAATGAGGCCTCGTTCAAAGCCACTGACGGAGGCTATGTCTTCCGTCGCCAAATCCGTGGATTTTGGCGCGTCCGCGCTATTACCTCGTGAACGACACGCAGAAGGCGGCGATTTCCGAGCGGATGCGACGCTGGCGGATCCTCCTGCTGACGCTCATGATGGTCGCCTTCGCGCTCATGGGCGCGGTCGTCGCGTTCGTAACGCTGTCGCCGGGGACCTTTTTCGGGCTGTTCCGGCCAATCATTCAGGTCGTCGGGATGGGCTCCTTTGGCACGGGGTTTAGCCTGCTGATGGCCGCGGTGGTCGTGCCGATGGTCCTTGTGCCCCACATCTATTTGATGCGGGGGCTGCGGCGGCTCTTGAGCAATGCACCGCGCACCAGCGAGCGGATCACGGTGGCCGATCAGCTCGCGAAGATCGCCGCGTCGGTGCCGAGCTGGGTCCTGGTGGTCGGCATGATCGGCGGCGTTGTCATGATCGTGGGAGCGATCCTGTTGCTGGTGGACGCCTTCTTCGAAGGACATCTGGCTCGCAGCATCGCCTATTGCACGCCGCTCCTGGTTGCCGGTGGACTGGCGATCGCCTACTTCGTCCATCTCGCGAAGCTAAAGGCGCAACTCAGGCGCAGCGAAGCTTGATCGCTGCAATGCGCTCACCACTGACTGGCCTGATGACCGCTTGTGGCCCGCTTCGACCGTTCGCCGCGACGCCGCAATAACCCGAACTACCGCGGCGGCAAATCGCAAAAGTCGCTCTGGGATAAGCACGACCGTCAACAGCGCGATTACCCGACCGCGATTGATGAGTACACGCCCTCATTCAACGAGGAGTCCGCTTGCGCGAGGTCCCGCCAAGGACACGACTAACGCCAGAGCCCTTGGCGGGTTGTCCGGCCACGTCCGGAGGGGGACGCGTTGGCCGGCATCCAGAGTTCTCAAGCTTCGCATCGATCGCCACAACGGAAATGGAATCGCTTGGTGAATGCATTCGCACCTGGCGTGCGCAAATGCGCAAAAGGAAACCCCGCCAAGGAAAGGGTGACGAATCCTTGACGGGGTCCCATCCGGCCAAGCCGTCGACATGGGGGGCCGATGGAGGTAGGCCGGACGAGGCGATGCTAATTTTCCGGATGAAACGCCGCCAGCAAAACATCGGCGCGTGATGAACGCGCAACCTTAATAAGCAACGTTAATCGGCTGAAACACGACGGGCGTGCGACGTCCGCGCACGCACCCGCAGTCCTGGATGCGCTTTGCCCGCGATACCGGCTCAATCGTTGGAGCGGATCTTCAGGATGCCCTGCATGGCGTTCTGGACCCGGGCCAGCGCGCCCTCGGCTTCATTGGCGCGTTCCTCCTGCCGGGTACCGTGCATCTGCGCGGCGAGAAGATCGCCCGTCAGGGTGTCGATGCGCTCCTGAGACGTCTTGGTCAGCGTCGCGATGCGCTCCTCATACTTCTTCTCAGACTCGGCCAGCCTGGTCTTGAGCTCTTTGACTTCGGCTTCGGCAACGCGCCGCCGCGTCTCCGCCGCCTCCAGCACGCGTTCGGCAAGCCGCATCTCTTCTTGCAGGTGCGCGACGGCCGACTCGGAGCGTGCGACAAGCGTGGCCGCGTGGTCTTCGGTCGCCCGGATCAACTCCGCCGTCCGCTCCACGAGGTCGAGGCCAGCCGCGGCCCGGTCCGGGTCGTGACCCTCAGCCTGTTCCTGGTCTTTAACGTCTTGACGCCGTTCCATGTTGCTGCCTTTTCTTTTCTTGCCATCCACTTCCAAAATCCTAGTTCTCAGGCAGCGAAAGCTGCCGCAGGTCACCGTCCATCGCGGTCGGGTGATCCTGGGTCGCAGGCCCTGGCCCCATGCTTGCTGGATTGAGAGGAAGCTCGAGCGCCGTAATCAACTGCCGAACTTCCAGTCGCGCGAGCACGTGCGACATCCTGGGCTTCACGCCGATCAGGGATGTCTCGAAGGAATCAAATGTGGTCAGGCCATGCGGGAAGAACTCCCGGTACACGACCCGCTCGACAAGCCCGCTCGCGGTCCGGAAAGTGCCCCGCCGCGCCAATTCATCCAATGCCTCGACGACGCCGCGCTCGTTGCGCGACCCCAGCGGCGAAATGCGATTGCGCACGACGATCCAATCCGGCTCCTTTTGGCCGAGGGCGCGCCGCGCCTCCATCGCCCGCTTGACGGTCTCGGCGTAGCGGGACGGCTTCATCATCGTGTCGGGTGTCGGCCCCATGCTGAAAATGACGTCGAGGTCGACGAAGCTGTCGTTGACGGGGGTGATGAGCGTATCGGCAAGCCCGTGCGCAAACAGATTGATCTGGCTTCCGCTGCCGGCGGTATCGAGCAGGACGAAGTCACACGCGCCGTCATAGGATCTGATCAGGTCCGACAGCGCCTGGATTCGATCGGCGTCGTTCCACTTGACGCCGCGATGGCTGAGCTCGTCGATGCAAATGTGTTCCGGCACCTGCAGCGGATTTTCCTTCGCCGTTATCCGCCGGTTCTCAATGTAGCGCGTGAGGGTGCGTTGTTCGTAATCGAGATCGACCGAAACGACTTGCTGGCCGCTCTTGAGCAGCGAGATCGCAATGTGCATCGCAAGAGTTGATTTGCCGCTGCCCCCCTTTTGGTTGCCCAGCAAGATCACATGCGGCCTGGATTGCGTGACGAACATAGACTTACACCCTAAGAGACTTTTTCACCCTGAGAGACTTTGCACCCTAAGTATCTCACTTACCAAAGGGATTAAGTGCACAATGTAGCGAGGAGAAGCACTAGTAGATGTTTCTTAACCTCGATAATTAACCTTACTCGCCGCCAGTACTCATCGGAAATTGCAAGAGAATGAGCGGTTCAAAACGCGGCCGGGATCGGTTACACCCGGAAACGCTCGATTTAAGCCGCCGTGCTTCGCACGCCCAAAAAAAGGGCGCGCCAAGAGATGACCACCCCTGGCGCGCCCGTTCGACGAAGTTTGGAGTCGCGGGAAATGCCGAACCGCCGATCCCTATTTCCCGGACCAACGGTCGACAACGGCAAAGCGACAACATGATGAACTGGAACGGGCTCAACCGGCTTCGAGACGGCGCGCTTCGCCCAATCCCAGTCGCCGGCGAGATCGACTTCGTGGCGTCGGATTCATCCTGTGACGGAGTGGCGCGGCGGAGTTGAATTCAATCCTACTAATTGGTGCTAGGTAATGGCGGGCAATGCGCGCATATAGAGAGGTATGAGCGAACATAAATTTTCTGCGGGCCAGATGGTCCATTTCAGCCCCACCTTTTCCCAGGATCGCCAGTCCGGCATTGGTCTCTATCAGATCCTTCGCCAGATGCCGGTCGAGCGCGCGGACGAGATGTCCTATCGGATCAAGAACCAGTCCAGCGGGCAGGAGCGCGTCGCCTCCGAGCACCAGTTGGAAATGGTGCCCTGACCCCGGGCTTCACCGCCTTGTGACAGCGCCGCGGTGCGCGGACCCCGCGCCTTTCGAAATTGTTAATTCACTCACCCTAGAATCTCATGCGCGGAATTGGGCGCCGGGCCGCCATGAGCCCGCGCCGGCCGGTATTGAGGTGCTATCGCGAGGTTCCCGAACACCATTCGACGCGTTCGCACGCCTGCGCCCACGTTTCCGTCTTTATCCGCAGGCACACGCATCGAATCGGATTCGAATCGGGGGAGTGTTGCTGTGTCACCCAGAACATTCGCGGTCCGCAAGACCGCAGCAAAGGGAAAGCAACGCCGCGCGCGCGCGCAAACTGGCAAGGCTGGCGCGCAACGTTCGGTCACGACGATAACCCGCCTCATTCACAAGCTTTACGGGCCGGACAGCACAAGCGGCCGAAGCAATGCAGCCGAGGTGTCCGATGCACCGCCCACCGCAGCATCGCTGACATCAGCACCGCTGACATCAGCACCGCCGACGTCAGATGAAGCGCCCGGCGTTGCCGACAACATGATACCGGCACGTACATCGTAGCCCGCCCGACGGAATAGCGTCGTCTATTCCACCAAACATGATCGTGCGCTGCGATGGCGCAATACGCCATCGCTTGTGGCTGCTGCGCCCGGTAACTAAGCCGCCTGGTGTTTGCGCAGCTTCAGCCCGAAGATCACGTAGATGACGCCGAGGATGATCGCGTAGGCGCCGATGATCCAGATCACCGCGAGCGCGCCGGTCATCGGCCGCCACAGCAGCAGGATGCCGAACAGGACCGACATCACGCCGTTGAGGATCAGGAACCACTCGCCTTCGATCTCCTTGCGCAGCTTGATCGCGCCATAGATCTCCATGATGCCGAGCATGATCGCCCACACCGCGATGAAGGTGAGCAGCACCAGCGCGGTGAGCCCCGGCATCAGGAAGGTCAGACCGCCCGCGACGAGGCCGGCGATGCCGACGATCGCCAGCCACCAGCGCGGCATCGGGTTCCCGCCCTTGATGGCGGCGACGATCGCCAGCACGCCGTCGATCAGCGCGAACGCGCCCCAGAACAGCACCAGCGTCAGCAGCGTGATGCCGGGCCAGGCGAAGGCCAGAATACCGAAGATGATGGCGGCAACGCCGCGCAGCACCTCCAGCCACCAGTTCTGTGCGAGCGCATGAAGCAGCGACGCGCCGGGCGCAAGCCCGCGCGGGCCGGGCATTTGAGGAGCATGAGTTGTGGACATGGCAGGCCTCCTTGGGTTGACGCTGAACCGCTCGGTCGGCAGTCGTCCATTTTCCTCCCGTATCGAACCCGCGCGCAAGCCGCAGATGGCGCATCCCTGCCCTTACGCACAGCCGACGCCGCTACCGCCGCTATGGTTAAGCGATTGGCAATCCGCGCAAAAAATCGAACGCGTCCGTCTAACCGGCCGTAGCGATTGTTCCGCCATTTCGGAGAGACACCATGACCGACATGCAACACGCCAACCGGACGGACGCCGACAACGCGGCGGGTCCGGGCCTCGTCCAGGGCCTCGCCATCGCGGCAACGGCGGTCTTCATCCTGCTCGCCTTCCTCGGCGCGCCAGGCGGCCGCGGCATGGAGGCATGGGGAACGTTGCTCGTCCTCATCGTGGCGACGCCGATCTTCGCCGTCTTCGTGCGGCCCGCGCCGCTCCTCCGCCTGCTCAGCGGCCCGACCGGCGCCAAGATCGGAGCCATGCTGCTGCTCGGCGCGGTTGTCGTGATGGTCGGCATGTTTGTTACGACGATATTCCGGTAACGTGCAGATGAATTCGGAGCGTGCCATACCCGCCGCCCGACCATCGAAGGAACACGACAGCGCCAACCCGAAACTTCGCGCGGCGGTGCAGATCGTCGGCCTCACCATCACGCTGTTCTGGGCCCTCGCCGTGCTGGCATTGTTTGCAGAGCTCGTACCCGTTTCGGGTTCTGTGATCCAAGTCGAAATTCTGACTATCCTGTTTGCGACACCCCTGTTTATCATCTTCGTCGTCCCCGCCCTGATCTACAGCCGATGGGGCGGACCGTCGGGCGCCAAGGTCGGCGCTGCGTTGCTTCTTGGTGGGTTTGCGGTCGTGGTCGCGGTGCTCATGTGGCCACTGGTCGCGCCGATGTTCCCGTAGCGCGCATCCGCGTCGCACCGTTACGGTGTTTCGCGCTCCACCCTCACCTCCACCTCGCGCTCGACGAACCGCCACTCCTCGGTCGCGCGCAGTTTTGCGAGCATCTCGTCGAACGCCGCTTCGTGCGCGGGCGCGAACTCGAACCAGGTGAGAAAATCGAACGGCTGCGCGCGCCCGTCGATCAAGAGATCGCGACAGTGGTGCAGCCGCCGCGCCACCGCGGGCAGATAGTCGAGCCCGATCGCGATGTGGCGCGAGCGCTCCTCGATGATGGCGCGGCGCTCGTCCTGCGCCAGTGCCCACCACGCCTCCGACTTGCGGATCGGGATCAGCGCGGCGCACGTCGCCTGCGGACGGCCGAGCCCCTCCTGCTTCACCGCCAGCGCCGCCGTTTCGGCGCGGGTGGTGTAGCGCGTGTTGCTGGTGACGCCGCACAACGCCCATCTGAATGCAGGAAGGTCACCGCCCGCCTCGATCATCGCCAGGCGGTCCGCCGCGGGCAGCGCTTCGCCGATCACGGCCGCCACGTGCTTGATCCGCCACGGGCCGGCGTCGCCGGCGGCGAATGTGACAAGCAGCGGCTGAGGCATGCGTGACTCCGCGTGATCCGTCGATATGAAGCAATCGGCACGCCAGTTTGGGACGCCCGCGGCATCAATGCACCGCCACAGCCAAAAGTGTGATGGCCATCACAAAAATCGCGGATTTGACGGACGCAAGCGCCGTCCCCGCGGCGAACCTGCCAGCCGCCGGTGACGACAGACAAGCATCGCGCCACATCAACCGATGCGGCGCCCATGCAACACCCGATGGGAGCTCGTGTGATGTCTTGCCGACCAGCCAATTCGATCTCGCGACGTGCGTTCATGCCGCTCGTCGCAGCCGCCTTTCTGTCGCCTGCCGTCATCGCAACGGCGCGCGCGCAAGGCGCCGCCTGGCAAATCTATCGCCGCGAAGATCTCGGCTTCGAAGTCGAGCTGCCCGGCAAGCCCAAGATCACGACCGAGACATACGAAGGGGATGATCCGGTGGTGAAATCGATAGACGCCGAGGTCAATGTCGAACAGATGACGATGGGCGCCAACTACGCC
The DNA here is from genome assembly GCA_963850705.1 of uncultured Alphaproteobacteria bacterium. GTDB lineage: Bacteria > Pseudomonadota > Alphaproteobacteria > Rhizobiales > Xanthobacteraceae > VAZQ01. Next base: position 20,458 of record CAWKMR010000075.1, read on the forward strand.
GAATACCGGAACCCGGCGTTCCTGGACGAGGAAGTGGCAGCGCAGCGGACGGTCGCACGGGCGCTCCAGGGCCAGATGCGCGTCACGCCGTTCACGTTGAACGGCATCGAGGGACGCCAAATCGCCATCGAATCGACCCTTATGAACGGCATCATGCGGTTTGTCGTGATCAACAACCGCCGGATCATGCTCAACGTCATCGGAAACGCGGACATCCATACCAGTGCCACGGTCCGGCGCTTCTTCGACTCGTTCAAGCTGTTGCCGGCGCCGGGCCCGCGCTAGGCAATTCGGCCTCGCTCTCCGCTCATTTCCGCGACCCGCCGTAGCTCGAACCGAGCGTAAAGGGGTCGCGGGGACGAGCGGAAGACGAGCCCGCTAGTTCACGACGATCCCGGCCGCCTTCACGAGCTCGGTGTTCACCTCGATCTCCTGTTTCACCAGCGCGTCGAACTGCGCAGGCGTGATCAGGAACGGGTCGGAACCGAGCTTGGCGAGCCGTTCGCTCAGCACCGGGCTCTTGAGCGCCTTCACGATCTCGGCATGCAGCCGGTTGCGGATCGCCGGCGGAGTCTTCGCGTTTACGAACACGCCGGCCCAGAAATTGTACTCGGAGTTCGGATAGCCGGCCTCGACCGTGGTCGGCACGTCGGGCAGCGCGGAGGCGCGCTGCGAGCCCGACACCGCCAGCGCCTGCAGCGTTCCCTCGCGCAGGAAGGTGATCGAGTTCAAGAGCGGCGCAAAGTAGAAATCGAGCCGGCCGGCGATCACTTCGGTCAGCGCCTCGGGCGCGCCGCGCTGTGGCACGTGCACGGCCTCGAACTTCGCCGCGAGGCGGAAGCGTTCGCCGTTGAGATGGGACGAATTGCCGGCGCCGGCGGAGGCGTAGTTGATCGCGCCGGGATTTTTTCGCGCGTAGTTCACGAAGTCGGCAAGCGTCTTGTAGCCCTTCTTCGGATTGACCGCCATCACGACAGGCATGTTGCCGAGCGGGATCACGCCCGACAGATCGGTGAGCACGTTGAACGGCAGCTTCGAACGCGTGGCCGGCGAGACCGTGTGGGTCGAGGAATTGGCGAGGATGGTGTAGCCGTCGGGTTCGGCATGCGCGACCGCCGCCATGCCGATGGTGTTGCCGGCGCCCGGGCGGTTCTCAACGATGAACGGCTGGCCGACCTGCTGCGACACCTGCTCGAACACGGCGCGCGCCATGATGTCGGTCGCGGCGCCGGCGGTGAGCGGGATGATCACGCGGATCGGGCGCGTCGGCCATTCCTGCGCGGACAGCGGCTGCGGAAACAGCACCGTGGCGGCGAGCGCATGGCCCAGGACGGCGGCGGCAAGCAGAATGCGGCGCATGAAAAACCTCCCTATCCGTTATTCCTTTTCCGGCAAGTGTAGCACGAAGAGCGGGTCGCGGTGCCATCAATGCGCCGACAGGGCGCCCGGCCATGAAAGCGCACCCAGCCGCAATTCCTCATCGACTGCATGATCGCCGCAGGGCTTGCGCGTTGCCCGCCGCGCGCAAGTTCAATAACGTGGCGCCCATCGAACGCGCCGCCATTGCCGGGGCCGGCGCGTCGGGGTGGTCACGCCTGAGACATTGTCACCCATCGGCGGCGATATCGGCATCGCGATATCGTCACGCCGGTCAACAAGGACGACAGGCACTCATGCACACCCTTCGACGCCGCTCGCGGATGCTCTTTCGCCGCAGCGATTTTTGTGTCGGCTCTCAGCGCTCGCCGCAACCGCTCACCCTCCCCGCTCATGCGCAATCGGTCGCGGAGTTCTTCACCGGCAAGACCGTCACCATCTCGGTCGGCTACTCGCCGGGCGGCAGCTACGACTACTATCCGCGCGTGTTCGCGCGCTCATATGGGCAAATACATCCCGGGCCATCCGACCGTCGTGGTGCAGAACATGCCGGGCGCCGGCAGCCTGCGCGCCGCCAACTTTCTCTACAACGTCGCGCCCAAGGACGGCACCGCGCTCGGCGTGGTGACGCAGACCGTGATGCTCGAAGCGCCGCTCGGCACGCCGGGCGTGAAATACAACGCGGTCGAGTTCAGCTATGTCGGCCGCATGACCGGCGTGCTGGAGACGATGATCAGCTGGCACGAGGCGCAGGCCAAGAATATCCACGACGTCCGCAAATACGAGATCATCGCCGGCGGCACCGGGCCGACGTCGCCGACCGAAGGCTATCCGCGGCTGCTGAATGCGTTCGCCGGCACCAAGTTCCGGATCGTGTCGGGCTTCGGCGGCACCTCCGAGATCATGCTCGCGATGGAGCGCCGCGAGGTCGACGCGCTGGAGAATTCCTGGAATTCGGTCGTGCGCACCAAGCGCGAATGGGTCGACACCAAGAAGATCAACGTGCTGATCCAGGCGGTGCTCGAGCGCAGCAAGGAGCTGCCCGATACGCCGACGCTGGTCGAGCTGGGCAACACGCCGGAGGACAAGGCGGCGCTCGCCTTCTACACCTCGTCGGCCGCGGTGAGCCGCTCGCTGATCGGCACGCCCGGCATTCCGGCGGACCGGCTGAAAGCGTTGCGCGACGCGTTCCAGGCAACCACGCGCGATCCGGAGTTCCTGGCCGAAATCAAGAAGTCGCAATCGGAGTTCGATCCGGCGCCGGGCGAATATCTGGAAGACCTCGCGAAGAAGATCGCGGCGACGCCGCCGGAGATCATTGCAGCGCACCGCGGCGGCGCTGCGGGCGAAGTAGCGGCGCGCGCCTCAGCACGCGTTTCTTTTTCTTCTTCCCTTCGAGGAGAAGAAAACGGTCAGCCGGCATTCCGGGGACGGCCTGGTTCTGTGTTCCCGATTGCGCGGGAACGAACGGGACCTGGCCGCCGCCGCTCACCCAACTCGGAACGGGCTGACCGGGCTGGGCGGACGGCATGCACTTGTCCCGCAATGCCTTGATGCCCTCGGCAAGCCCATGGGTCGAAAGCTCGACGGCGCGCGGCTGCCCGGCGTCGGCGCGCGGATCGACTTCAACAACGCCGATGGCCCCTTGAGCCGCCGCCGCCTCCAGTTCGTCCAGCGGGATCAAGCCGGCGCCTGAGGCAAACAGGGCGCCGGTGTCGATGATGTCTTGCTTGGTACCGGTACCCGTCAAAGAGAACCTGGCCTTATGGTTGCCGATGAAAAAAGTGACAGTCACGGGCCGCCCAATCTCGTCGCTTGCGAGTCCGCGCAAATACCCGATCATGGAACGCCGCGCCTGCAAGCATGAGAAAAATACCAAGCTCACGCGATAGTCCTTGCGCCCGGGCCCTCGAGTTTCGACGAGCCATTTGCTGAGGTGAACGCTGTTGCTGGGCGATGGGGCAATGAACCAGGGCGTCTCCACAAACGCGCGACGATCGATGCCGTAGGCGGCGACTTCGTCGCGGCTGAGATAGTAGATGCTTTCGTGCGGCACCTTCACCGACGTCTCGAAAAACTTGCCGTCGATGCCCATCTCGCGGAGGTAACGCCGCAACGTCGCGTCGAACTCGGCGGCTTTGTTTCTGAGCAACGCTGAGTCCTGTTTCGCCGTCACCTGCTGCACACGGCCGTCGGAATATCTGCGATAGATCGTGGTCTTGGCGGCATGGACTCCGAGCCGCGCGGCCGGCGGTACATGACGGACCTTGCCGCCGATCACCGCATAGACGCAGGCGGAGTTGCAGCCGCCGTTCGGGCGCCACTCCGCCGCGACCGCCTGGCTCGACCGCCTCGCTGCGCGGCACGCCGGCGACTGGTCTGCGGCCGACGCGCAGGCGTGCGGAATTGTCATACCGACTCCTGCCGTCAACCCGCGCTCCCGCAGCAAGCGGCCGATGGCCATCGCGGCCGCCCCGTCGCCGCCGGGCGAATGGAAGTAGATCGGGAGCTTGCGCGCGCCATGACGCTTCAGGAACGCCTGCATCCGTCCGGCGGCACCGCCGTCGAAATAGCCTTCGGCGACGATCCATTCGCTGCAGCCTTCGCCGCAGGCATTGGCTTCGCCTTTGGCGAGATAGACTTGCAGCGTCATCTCGTATCCGGATGGAGCCTTTTGCGCTTTCTGCCCGCGCGGTTGCGCACCGGCCCCGGTGGCGCCCGCAAGCGCCAAGGCCACCGCAAGCAGCGCCACCAACCGGCATGTCATGAAGCTTCCCCCAGCCACGACCCGAGGTTGCAGATTAGCCGATTGCAACAGGTATTTCTACGCACCGACAGCGCGGCGGAGAACCTCAAGATCATTGCGGCTCGACGCCGGCATCCTTCACGATCTTCTGCCAGCGCCCGTATTCGTCCTTCACGAAGGCGGCGAAGTCGCCCTGGCTCATCGGCATCACGTCGATCGCGGCGCCGGCCATGCGCTTGACCATGGTCTGGTCCTTGAGCATGCCCTGCACCAGCGCGTGCACGCGGTCGACGATCGGCTGCGGCGTGCCGGCCGGCGCGACCACGCCGATCCAAACCGTCATCAGATAGTCGGGAATGCCGGCCTCGGCCGAGGTCGGCACATCCGCGATGTACGGCAGCCGCTTCTTGGTCGCGACCAGCAGCAGCCTGATCTTGCCGGCTTCGAGACCGCCGCGCAGGCCGCCGATCGAGCTCGACAGCAGCTGCACCTGTCCGGCGAGCAGGTCGGCGGTCGCCGGCTGGTTGCCCTTGTACGGCACATGCACGAGGCTGATGCCGGCCTGGCGCAGGAATTCGGCCGCCGACAGATGCGGCAGCGAGCCGAAGCCGGCCGAGGCGTAGCTCATGGTGTCGGGCTTGGCCTTGGCGAGCGCGACGAACTCCTTCAGCGTCTTCGCCGGCACGTCGGCGTTGATCGCGATCATCTGCGGCGCCTCGCCGATCGCCGCCACCGGCAAGAGATCCTTGAGCGCGTCGAGCGGAAACGTCTTCTGCACGAACGGATTGATCACAAGCTGGCCGGAGAGCACGACGCCCGAGCGTGTAGCCGTCCGGCGGCGCCTTGGCGACCGCCTGCGCCGCGACCGTGCCGGCGGCGGCGGTGCGGTTCTCGACCACGACCGGCTGGCCGGTCTCGCGCGTGATGTGGTCGCCCAGGAGCCGCGCGCCGAGATCGGCGATGCCGCCGGCGGCGAAGCCGACGATGAGGCGGATCGGCTTGTTGGGGTAGTCCTTCGCATCCTGCGCCTGCGCGGCGCTGCCGAGCATGGCCGCCATCAGCATCGCCAGCATCGAACGGACCATCATCCGCCTTCCTCCCGATGTCGCAATTAGTCCTTGTAGGGTGGGCGAAGCGACCGCGGCATGCCCAGCGTCACTTCGGCCAGTGTGACCACCTGTCAGCTCGTTCGAGCTGCGCAGCGTCGCGAGGGCCTGAAGCGCGATCCGGTCTCTTCAGCGCCCGTTTCGCTCGCTCCATCCGGGCTACAGATTCTAAACCGCCGCACCACCCTCGCCTCGCCGATCGCGCATTCGAGCGCCTTGCGGTCCCATTTGCCCAGGTCAGCGGCCGCGTCGTAGGTGCTTTGCAGAAAATCCATCAAGGCAGCGCGCGGGTCGGATGCCGTGCGCACCGCGTCATAGGGCAGGATGAATTCGCCCAGGTCCTTGGAGAAGAACGCCTGCGCCGGCCGCACCGGCGCCGCCGCAAAGCCCTCCGGCGCCGGATAGGCGTAGGAGTAATAGGCCGGATAGTCGATCGCGCCGCCGCCCGGCCAGAAACCCGCGCTCGACACTTCGTGCGAGTACGCCTCCTGCGCGACGTTGTCCGGCAGGTTCGGCACGCCGCCGGGATGGCGCGGCGCGCTGCGTCCGGAAAAACGCGTCACCGCGAGATCGAAGCTGCCCCAGAAGAAATGCACCGGGCTCGCCTTGCCGAGGAAGCCGGTGCGGAAATGCGCGAACACCTCGTTCGACGCGCTGAGGACGCGCCAGAACCGGTTGGCGTAGTCGCGATCGTAGGAGGCATGCACGCGGTCCTCGGTGAACGGGATGGCGTCGGGGATCTCGCTCGGCTTGCCGTTGATGCGCACCGCGATGCCGAGCTCCGAGAGCGCGTGCAGCACCTCGCCGTAAAATTCCGCGACCGTGATCGGCTTGAGCACGACCTGCCGGAAATGGCCGTCGCTGGTGCGCAGCCACAGCACGTGATCGATGAAATCGAAATCGATCTGGAAGGTGCGCGCGCCGTCGGGGATCGGCGACGTGGTGAGCCCGCGCGCGGTGACATAGAGCGTCACGTGCCAGGAGTGATTGAGCCAGGGCGTGCGGGCGAGCCGGATCTTGCCGACGATCTGCGTCCACAGCTGCAGCGTCTGGCAGGTGTCCTTCCAGGCCGCATAGGGCAATTCCGGGCCAGCGCGTCGTGTCCGATGGCGTCGACATGTCGCTCTCCACATTGCGCATGATGACCAGCGCATCGGGTGGCCTGAACTGATTCGTCGTCCATCGCATCGCCATGCACAGCAGTATGCGGATTCGTGTCCGCCCATGTTATCCGACAATGTGCCATTCCGTCGAACCGTGCGCAAGTGCCGACGCGACCCCGGCGACACCGGCGCCGCTTCATGCGGCATTTGGTTCGACTTCGCTCCCATCGGCCGCACGCCGACGCCACTTCTGACTGCCGCGCCACCGTCTCCTGCCGGAGAGATCCCTTCCTTGAGCGTCAGTCCGAGCGCCAACGGCACAGCGCCGCCGCCCGAACCCGCGCGTCCGATGCGGCGCGGAGCATGTGCACGCTCGCGATCGGGCTGATGCTCGGCGCGACCTTCGTGTTCACCTGCACCAGCGCGCTGTCGAAATGGCTGATCGAGACCTATCCGATCGGCGAGGTGCTGTTCTCGCGCGTGTTCATTCCGCTGATCGGGCTCGCGATCATCATCCTGCCGCGCACCGGGCTTGCGGTGTTCCGCACCAAGCGCCTGAAGGGCCATCTGCTGCGCGGGCGCGTCGCAATCGACCTCGCAGACCTTCCTGATGATCGCGTTCTCGCTGATGCCGCTCGCGAGCGCGGTCGCGATCAATTTCTCGGCGCCGATCTTCGCGACGCTCGCCTCGATCATCTTCCTGCGGGAGGCGGTCGGGGTCGCGCGCTGGTCGGCGATCATCGTGGGCTTTCTCGGCGTGCTGATCGTGACCAGCCCCGGCACCGAGACCTTCACCATCGGCGCGCTGTTCGCGCTCGCCAATGCCGTGATGTACGGCACGCTGACCGCCGGCGTGCGCGGGCTGACCTCGACCGAATCCACCGAGACGCTCACGCTCTACCAGATGCTGGTCATGTCGGCGGCGTTCTCGCTGGTGCTGCCGTTCGCCTTCGTGGTGCCGACCTGGACCGACGCCGGCTGGCTCATCCTCAACGGCGTCGGCAACGGCATCGCGCAATATTGGTGGACGCGCGCGATCCATCTTGCGCCCACTTCCGCGGTGGCGCCGTTCCAGTATTTCTCGCTGATCTGGGCGATGATGCTCGGCTTCGCGATCTGGGGCGACATGCCGACCGTCAGCCTCCTCATCGGCGGCGCGATCGTCGCCGGCTCCGGCCTGTTCCTGCTGTGGCGGGAGTCGCGCAAGGCCGCGTGACTTGCGAAAGAGGCTGGCGAACTGGATTCCTCTGCAGGAGCAGCAATGTCGCAGATGCAGCGTCGAAGCATGCTTCCTATTTCAGCTTGTAGAGCGCGCGCAGCGAGCCCCGCGGCCAGCGGATATCGGCGATCCGCCAGCCGGCCGGCGTGTTGACGAGATCGAGCGTCACGCGTGCGCGGCTCCATGAACATCACGAAGTCGCCGGTCGCGACGCGGTGTTGGCGCCGGTCGATTTCACGGCGGTCTTGAGATTCGCGATCTCCCAATCCTGCGCATCGATGAACGGATCGCCGTTGAGCATCGGCACTTCGCCGGCCTTATGCGCGGCGGCGAAATCCTTGACCATGGCGTCGGCCAGCGGCGGCGCGAAATAGCGGCGGATGACGGCTTCGCTGGAGAGCGACGAGGCCCTTCGAATCCTTTCCGAGATAATGCTTGTAGATGCCGTCGACGAAGGCCTGCGGCGACGCGGTCTCGGCGTTCGCCGTTATCGCCATCGCGGAGGCGGCCACCAGAACGGCCTGCATCGCCAGGGCGCGCCCCGTCGGTCTTTTCCACACGGCCATTCGTCTTTCCCGTACGCGTCCATCGAATCAGCGCCCGGCTTCGTAGCGTTGACCACCAGTCGGCACGCGCAATCGTGGCGAAAAAATGCTCAACTCGCGCTTCGCACGCTTTCCTCACAGCCACCGCCATCGGCGCAGCGAACGGCGCTCCGTTAACAGTACAAAGTAGCCGCATCATGAAAATCGACGTCCACTCCCACCAGATCGAGGAAATCTTCTTCGACGCGCTGCGCTCGCTGCCGGGCGTGACCATCAAGGTCAATCCGGACCGCTTCAGCTACCTGCTCAAGGACGGCAAGACCTGGCTGCCGTTCCGCCCGGAGATGTTCGATCCCGACCACCTGATCCGCGAGATGGACAGGAAGGGCATCGACATCTCGATCCTGTCGATGAACACGCCGAGCGTCTATGTGTTCGAGCCGCAAGAGCGCATCGACCTCGCGCGGCGCGCTCAACAATTCGATCGTGGCGCGCGCCAAGCGCAATCCGGACCGGGTGCGCGGCTTTGCCACGCTGCCGCTGCCGGACGTCGAGGCCTCGCTCATCGAGCTCGAGCGCATCAAGGACGCGCCCGGCATCGTCGGCATCGGCGTCGGCTCGAATTTCGACGGCGTCGCGCTCGACGACCGCCGGCTCGAGCCGGTGTGGGCGCGCATCGCCGAGCTCGGCCTGCCGGTCTCCGAGCATCCGATGCTGCCGACCTTCGCCGAGCATCTGCCCGGCTACGCGCTGCCGATCCGCGTCGGATTTCCGTTCGACACCACGCTCTGCGTCACCCGCATGATCTATGGCGGCGTGTTCGAGCGGCATCCGAAGCTCGCGTTCATCGTCGCGCATACCGGCTCGGCCTTCATCGGCCTCCTGGAGCGGCTCGACCACGGCTTCCAGCTGTTCCACGAATGCCGCGAGCACATCACGCAGCTGCCGAGCGTGTTCGCGCGCAAGAATCTCTATTACGACACCTGCGCGTTCTCGAAGATCGTTCATCGAGATGGCGGTGGGCGAGATCGGCATCGACCGCTTCATGTTCGGCACCGACTATCCCTACATCATCTCCGATCCGTCCTATATCGAGGCGCTCGACCTGCCGGCCGAGCAGAAGCAGAAGATCTTCGGCGGCAATGCGCAACGGCTGTTTGCGCAACGGCTTGCGCTCTAGTGCGCGTACTCATAAATCCGGTTCTGTAAGCGGGTTCGTCGAATGTCCGCTTCGCAGGCTGTCTCACTAGAATTTTAGATGCCAGCCCCGTCGATCCATGAGCCAGACTGCGAAGTAGACGGCACCCAATACGACCGTCGCAAACATCAGAGACGCATTCGGCGGGCTGGCCAAATGGGTAAGGACGTCGGCGTAAAGTGATGTTCCTTTGACGTGTACCCGAGGCACGTTTGCCACGAGGCGCGAGATTAAGTAGGCGGCGATCGCGTTCAACCCAAAGATCTCCAGCGGTCTAAGCCAACGACGAAAGGGGCGGCCCTCGACGAGCCAGACTACGCAAACAAGGGCTGTTGTTGCGAGCCCCGCCATCAAAACGGCGAAGGATGTAGTCCAGAGGTGCTTGTTGATCGGCACCCAGGCCGAAAGCAATTCGCCTGCAGCGATCAAAATTAATCCGCCCCACAGAAGCTGCAGAAGCCGCTGCTGTGGACGTCGCTCCTGCCGCAGGAGGAGTAGGCCAGCCAGCACGCCGAACAGGACCGAGGTGATGGCGGGGAGAATGGACCCCACTCCGTCAGGGTCGAAGCTTGCGCTGTTCCACCTGAAGCCGTCGAGCACAACCTCGTCGGCATAGCCTGGGAAGTTACAAGCTTCCACCAGCGAGCCGGGACCGCATCCGGGCACCGGGTAGAAGTAAAGGAGCGCGAGATACAACAGATTTAGGCCGATGATCCCGACAATCACGCCACGCAACCCGGTCCATAGAAAGATGACGAAGGCCACAAGATAGCAGACGGCGATCTTCTGCAGGACGCCAGTGAGTTGAAGATGAGCTTGCAAGCCGACGAACGGGTAGTCATGAGAAGGGAATCGCAAATAGTCGATCGCCACGCCGCAAGCAAAGATGAGCAACGCCCGGCGCATAGCGTGCGCGAGGAGGTGGACCTGACTTTGGCCGCGAACCATGCGTGACGAAATTGAGAGAGCAAGCGAAACGCCGACGATGAAGAGGAAACAGGGAAAGATCGTGTCTGCAAAAGTCCAGCCATTCCAGGCTGCATGCGCAAGCTGGCGGTAGCTCTCGTCCGGCGCGTATTCCGCATTCACGATTATCATCGCGACGATCGTAGCGCCGCGAAAGATATCGACTGACTGCAGTCGCGCTGATTCCGGCGACGATGTTGCCGGGGTTAACGACATTTCCCAAGTCTCGCGCCACTACACGAAATAAGCGCCTATATAGCAAACTGGACACGGGTTGCGAAACTGGATCTGCGCCGAGGCCCGGACCCTGCGGCACTTCAACGCCGCCGTTGACGACCGGCAGATCTTTGAAAACGGAGTGGCGTGCAACCGCTGTTTGCGCAGCGGCTTTCCTTCTTGCCGACTGACGGCTGTTTTTACGTCCAAGAGCAGCCAACCCGAAGTCTTATAGACAGTGCATTCATAACCCGGCTTGCTTATTCGATCTGTGCCAACGGCCGCTCGCTTTGAAGCGCGCCATCAGCGCTACCAATTCTCGATCTCGCTCGGGCGAGGTTTGTGGCGCAACCGCCAAAGTATTCCCCGGATCCCAGAAGGCGTTGCCCTCGGACAACTGGGGCCCTCGGCTGTTAACGCGATGTCCCAACCGATGGTCCGCAGAGGGGCGAACAATCGCGCCGCGCGACAGGCGAGATCGAGAGCGGCGCGCCAATCGGGCAGCTGATACGCGCGGAACGTCAATCCCGTGGTGGGGTGAACGGCGACGGTTTCAATTCCGATCGATGCGGGGGCGACCGCGGTCGCCAAGTCTCCCCGGTCGAGATCGATATTGGCAAGAAGGTTGCCGGCGGACCCGAAACTGTCGTGAAGGCTGGCGCCACTGACGATCTTGAAGCAAGCCTGGAGAAATTCAACGCGATCATCTATCAACCACGTCACAAGGCGAACTGTCTGCAGCGCATCCGTCCCCGTTAACCGGACAATATCGGGATGATTGCGTATGCGGTCTTGGATTATGAACCGATCGAAATTGATGTCGCCGCACAATCGGTCGTACAGCATCGGCGCGGACAGGACATGGCCGGAACCATCCAGAAAGCCCCCGGCCTGCCGTCGATAGGCCGAGAATCCCTGGCCGCGCGCACCGAGCGTCGGCTTGATGATGAAGTCACTCGGGAGACGTTCATCGAAGAATTGTTCCCAATCGCGGCGCTCCCGAACAAGCGTGCCATCGGCAGTCCATCCGCCGGCGCGGTCAAACACGGCGACCGGCGCGGTGACCGGCAATCCCACGCTCTTGCAGTAAGCATAGAACACCGCTTTGTCTTCCGTCAGACACCTCCAATCCGCCGGATTGTAGCGCGCCTGGTGCGTGAAGAGGTCTTTGCGCGTGACGCATCTGTGCACGGCGGCGTTAGAGGCGCGAGGGTCGAGTAAACCGATACTCAGCGCGTACTGAAAGCCGAAGCCGTGGCGCAAATAAAGATGGCTTGCGCGACGAAGGAGTGCACCAGGAGAGATGCCGTAATGTGCAGCCGCTTCGCGTATCAACGCAAGTCGCGCTTGGTTAAAGGCGCGGCCCGGAAGGCTTGCCAGACTGACCCACTGCGCTGGCCTCATTCAATCACCTCGTCGGCGCCCGTGAGCAACGGTCGCCGGCACGTCCTGCACGACCTCCAAAAATGAGGCCTGCAAAACCTCGTCGTGCGGAGGTAGCAAGATCGATGCGTGGTCACCGCCAATGCATGTTATTTTCAGTTGCTCGCACACTTCACTCCATCCGTAATCACGCTCCACTCCTTCGACTTCATCTCCCGATCGAAACAAGGTGGTGGGAACTCGCAAGGGGCGGGGCGCCCAATTCCTCAGCGCCATTCTTTGGAGCTGTATGACAAGCATCGTATGAAATTCAGCGGCAAACCTCGAAGGCAGCGACATCACCACATGAGAAAGAATGCGCAATAGCGCGAATGCACGTAAGCGCAGGAGAACCAGAACAAGCATCCGCAGTCGGCCGATTATGCCTTTATTCAGCGTCCATCGCTGGACACCCTGCTCGATCATGGCGAGACGGGGTCTTCGATCCGACAATCGCGCATCAATCAGCCCGAGGAAACCAACGGGGTGCCCGGACTGACTGAGCCGCGTTGCAACCTCGTATGCGACCAATCCGCCGAATGAATAGCCAGCAAGCAGGCACCTCTCTTGCCCGCATGCGGCGCGAATCTGACTAACAGCGGAATCAACAATTGCATCAAGAGTTCCCTTAGCGTCGATCATATCGCGCCAAGATGGGTACTCGATCACCAGGAAGCGAAGCTTGTCGTTGAACCCGCTGCGAAAACGCGCAAGAGTTCGATTGTCCCCGGCCGCGCCAGGCATCAATACGACAAGAGGCGTCGTGTTGCCGCTCTTCTTGCGCCGTTGCGGTTCTTGATCGGTGTTTTCAGCAGATGCTGCTGCAATGGCGACGGCCAAGCGTTCGACTGTGGGATGCTCGAACAGCGAAGAGAGCGGCAGGTTTGTGCCGAACTGCTTGTTGCATTTGCCAATCAGCCAAAATGCGTCGAGGGAATCGCCTCCCATCTCGAAATAGTCGTCGCGAACACCGAGACTCCTGTCTTTGAACCAGTCCCGCCAAATCTCGAGTGCCGCCGCTTCGATCTCGTTGTGCGCCTCTTCATGAGAGCGGCTGACGGGCTCCCGCGTAAATTCCCTTATCTGGGACAGCGCCTTGCGATCAGTCTTTCCGTTCGATGTCAGGGGTAATTCATCAAGCCATACAAAAATTGCGGGTATCAACTGCGGCGGGAGAGTCGTCGCGAGATGCGTACGGATAGCCTTGATATCCGGCCTGGCCACTCCAGGGCGCGATAGCAAGAACGCGGCAAGACACTTTTGCCCGCCCTCATCCTCGCTTGTCGTCACCACGGCCTCGCCGATCGCGGAATGAGCGCGCAGGCCCACCTCGATTTCTTCAGGTTCGATGCGCACGCCGTTGATCTTCACCTGCTGATCCGCGCGGCCGCAATATCCGAGCTGTCCATCGCCAAGCCAGTGAACAAGATCGCCCGTCTTGTAAATTCGGCCATCGCCGAACGGGTTCGGGACGAAACGCTCTTCGGTCAATTCGGGACGTGCGAGGTACTCCTCGGGCTACGCCGGCGCCGCCAATCCAAAGTTCGCCAATGGCTCCGTCCGGCACCAACCTCAGGCACTCATCCAGCACATAAACGTCGGTATTCCAGATTGGACCGCCAATCGGCGGCGGCCGTCGATCCTTGCGGTCAACCAACGCCCCCGTCGAGTAGACGGTTGTCTCCGTTGGCCCGTACAGATTGAAGAGGCGGACATCAGGGCGGTCCTTAAAGATCCGCTCTGCCAGGTCGCGCTGCAGCGCCTCCCCGATGAGGTTGACAACGCGAACGCCGCTCGGAAGGCTGGCCTGCGCCAGGAATGCCACTTATCAGCGACGGGACGGTATTGATGAGGGAGATCTTGTCCTTGGCGGATGCCGTCGCAAGATCAAAAAGATTATTCACCAGGATGATGGCGCCACCGCAGGAAAGCGGCAAAAAAATCTCATAGACTGAAATGTCGAAATTCAGTGATGTCGCAAAGAGAACGCCCGAAATGTCCTCATCGCTGACGATAGTCCTCGCCGACAGGACCATATTGACCACACTCTCGTGCGTTACGGCGACTCCCTTCGGCTTTCCAGTGGAACCTGACGTATAGATGACATAGGCAAGATTGTCCGGTTGAATTCGATCTTGCACTTCAAATTTTGCGGGGTGATCGGCTTTCTCTGAAGTCAATTCGTCGAGCAACACCAGCCGGGCGCCGGTTGCGGTGAACAGCGTTGCCTGTGCGCGCTGTGTCACGATCAATTGTGCATTCGAATTTTCCACCATGTAGGTGAGACGTTCGTGCGGATAGCTCGGGTCCAGTGGCAAATACGCTCCGCCGGCCTTGTGGATCGCCAAAATTGCAACGATCAGATCACTCGTGCGCGGCAGAGATACCGCAACCAAAGCATCCGGTCCCACGCCCAGAGCAACCAGTTTTGCCGCCAGCCGCTCTGCCTGGTCGTTCAACTCGCGATATGTCAGGCAGCGCTCCCCGCATATCAGCGCGGAAGCTTCCGGCGTCCGCGCAACCTGTTGATTGAAAAGCGTTGCGAGAGTTCGTCCCCGCCGGCGTTTCAACGCGTTTCCCTTGCCCTCGGAGCAGGAGGGCAGCTTGTTCGTCGGCCGGAACCATCGGCAAACGTCCGACTGCGATGTCCGCACACTCCGGAGCGCGCCGCAATAGCTCCTCGAAACATCGGACAAACCGGAGAGCCTCGTCACGCTCAATGCGACCGGGGTCGTACTCGATAGCAATCTCCAGGGGGACATCCTGGCCGTATTCAAACACAGTGATCGCCCACGGTGCGGCAAAGCCAACCGAAAGGTTGGAACATGTGACCGGCGAACCACCTAGCTTGAAAGTGTAGTCATTCCGTTGGTAATTCAGAATGATGCTATAGGGGCTTTCAGGATGGCCGTCCCTCGATCTGACCAGACGATTGATGCCATGGCTTGGAAACCCTTGATGCTTAAGATCCCTTCGGAGATCGCTACCTAGCGCCGAGAGGGCAGTCAGCAAGGGATGCCGTTTGATTCAATTGCGCCCGGAACGGCATTACCTTTGCAAACAAGCCCACGGTCCGCGCGGCATTGTCCCGGTTGGCAACCGGGATCCCAAAGATCACGTCCGAATTCCCGTAAAGGCGGCTGCAGCAGCAGTAGGTCAGCGCCAGGATCGTTCTGAACAACGTAGAATTCTGCTGTCGCGCGAACGCTCGAAGTGCCTGGGAATCCTGGTGTGAGACATTGCAAGTCAATCGCACTGGACGCCCGGTGCGCGATTTTTCGCTCAAGCGGTGGTCGGTCTGAATCAGCGGCTCGGGCATGTCAGCGAAGCGAGTTCGCCAGTACGCTTCGTCGGCAACCCATTGGTCTGTACTTTGATATCGCTTTTCCAAAGCGGCCAGGTCGGCATAGCTGCCGAAGTCATGACTGCTTGGTGATACTTTCGCCGACAACGAATCGTAGATTTCAGCCACGCGGGCAGCAACGAGCTGCCGACTGATCGCGTCCATAATCAAATGATGCGTCTTCTGAAGCCAAAGGAAGCGATCGTCAGCCACTTTGGCAAGCGCGAATTTGAAGAGAGGAAAATCACCTGGTCCGATCGGCTTCCAAAATGTCTGCTCGATCCAGGCTGCCGCTGCAGCTTCTGGAATTCTCTCACCTGAGAAGTCCCTGTAATCCAGATCGACCGCGAGATCGCTTACAACTTCCTGAAAGACTTCGTCGTCACGCTGCATGACGCGCAACCGAAATGCATCGTTTTCCGCCACCACCCGATTCAAGGCCTCGACAAATCGGTCGATGACCAAGGGGGCTCGGATCGTCAGCGTTTGGCCAGTGTTGTAAATCGGCTTATGCGGATAATTTGACTGGTCGAGCCAGATCGCAATCTGGGGGGCCGTAAGAGGAAATTGGTTCGGGAACTCCGAGATGGGTTGTGGTGCTCGCTGCTGGTACTGCATCCGAAAAGGGAGCCGCCCTATTTCACCGCCTCGAAAGGAGGGCACCATATTTTACAGTACACGCGCGTGGCAACCCCTCACGCCCTGAACTGCGCAATCAGATCGTCCTCCGGATCCGCGCCGAGGCCCGGGCCTTGCGGCACCTCAACGCCACCGTCGATCACGGGGACGGTCTTTGAAAACGGCGTGGCGCCAAAATCGGCGAACATGCGTTCAAGCGGCGAGTTCTTGTCTTTCGCTGCAACGCAATGCAGCGCCGCCAGATAGGCTGGCCCGATATAGAAGGCGTTCGGGGTGCAGGTGGCGCCCAATTGCTCGACGTCGGCGGCGACCTTTGCCATCGCGGTGATGCCAATCTTGACGAGACTGGGCTGCACGTAGTCGGCCTTGCCGGTCGTGACGATGTTGCGGAAATCAATGAGACTGGTTGTGTTCTCGCCCACGCCCAGTGGAATGCCCGTCGCCTTCCGCAATTTCGCGAGCGCTTCCAAATCCTCCGGCGGGTAGATCGGTTCCTCGACCCAATACGGCTTCGACGGCGCCATCGCCGTCACGGCCGCCTCAGCTTCAGCCGGTGTCCACGCGCAGTTCGTGTCCACCATGAGAGCAATGTCCGGGCCCGTGACGTCGCGCGCGATGGCGACGGCCTCGGGCGTTCGCTCATGCAGCTTGATGTGCCGATAGCCGCGTTCGAGGGCGCGAGCGGTGTTACGCTTCAGGTACTCAGGACTCCCATAATATTGCAGCAATGAGGCATAGCATTCGACACGCGTTCGCTTGGCGCCTCCAAGAAGCGCCGACACCGAAACGCCTTCAAGCTTGCCGCGGATGTCCCATAGCGCAATATCCAATCCCGCGAGCGCGCTAACCATCGGCCCGCCGCGGGTCAACGAAAGCAGCGTGCGCTCGATGCGCGGGATCAGTTCCGTGTCGGTGGCGCTCTGTCCGACGGCGAGCCGCCTGATCCAGTCGTCGAACGCCGCGATCACCATGGGCCGGGCGGTGCCGAATGACTCGCCCCAGCCCACCACGCCCCGGCTGGTCGTCACGCGGACATAGAGGCTTTCGACATGGGTGCGCGGCCTTCCCTGCGACACCGGCGCGGGGGCCCAGATATCCAGCGGAATGCGCAGCACGATCGTATCGATTGCGGTAATCGTATCGTTCATGTTGCCCCTGCCCTGCTAACCGCTACGATCTTGCGCTCGAACGAACCCCATGCAAAGCGACACAAAGCCCTATCGCGTCGGCCGCTCGCACACCGGGCTCGGCCTGTTCGCGACCGCGCCGATCAAGAAGCATGCGCTGATCGTCGAATATTCCGGTCCGCGCATTCCGACGTCCGAAGCGCATGCGCGCGAGCGCGCCGGCCGCAGCAAATACATGTTCGAGATTTCGAGCCGCTGGTCGATTGACGGCGCCGGCCGCGACAATATGGGGCGTTACGCCAATCACGCCTGCCGGCCGAACGCGGAGTCGGTGCTGATCCGCGGCAAGATCTTCCTCAAAGCGATCCGGCGCATCCTGCCGGGCGAGGAGATCACCTACGACTACGGCCGCGAATACGTGAAGCTGTTCTTCAAGAACGGCTGCCAATGCGCGACGTGTCGCGCCAAATAGCGGCGCGCTGCGTCTCTAGTTAAGTCGATCAGGACGCTGCGCGCGGCGGCGACGGGGGACGCCCATGGGCGCTGTCTGGCTCGTTTCGGCGAGCAGATCTTCGTAGCGCTCGCGATAGGTCAGGATGTCGAAGATGTCGCCGATCTTGGGCGGGCGGCCGGTCCGTTGCCGGCGTTCGAAATAGCAGAGATAGAGGCCGACCAGCAGGCTGTAGACCGCGACCGCGCCCATCTTGGCGATCCAGCCGCCGATGAGGACCGGAAGCCCCGCGCCGGTCATCACATGCAGGCCGGCGAAGAATGCGAGCTGGTCGAACGTCAGCACCACGGCGCCGCTCAGCGCGAGACGCGCAAAGATCTGATTGCCGAACCAGCTTCGCGAACGCTCGTAGAGCAGGATGATCAGGATGCAGTCGATGAAGAGGATGCCCGTCCCCCACACCATCAGCACGCCCATCTCGTTGAGGAAGCCGAGATCGGCGACGCGCTCGGGTGACAGCGGCAACAGCGCATGGTTGCGCATCATGTAGGCGATCATCACGACCAGGATGTTGCCGACCAGCAGGCCGTAGATCGGCTGGCGCACAACGACGGCGTCTTCGTGGATATAGACCAGCAACAGCAGCATCAGCTTGCCGGTGAACAGCACCGTCGATCCCGGCGAGGTGACGATCCCGAACGGCAGCGACACATAGGCGACGCTGGCGAGATAGGTCTCGAGGAAGTGCATCACGCCGAGCGCGCAGAAAAACGCGCCGATGCCGAGGTGCGAGCGCAGACGGAACAACGCCGACAGGATAGCGAAATAAAGAATGGCGTCGGCGATCAGATAGATGAGGTTGATGGTTTCAAACATCGACGGCATGGCCCCCGCATGCTTCGGCGTTGCGACGTCTTATTTCTGGAACCGTTAAAATTTTCAGTCGGGCCGCCCCTGGAATTCGCCGACAGCAGGAACCATCCGCGCCTATGCGTCAAGCTCTTTGTAGTGGCGGAAAATTCCGTATTCATTGAACGGGATGCGCCGCGGTGAGCCCAAATATGCGGCAATCCGCGGCACGCTCCGACACCGCGTGATGCACGGCGACCACACCCGGAACTTTCGGTTCCAGTCGTCCGCATCGATTTCGGAAATGCGTAGCGCAGGCCCTCGACCACCTGGAACAGCGACAGATCGGCATAGCTGATCCGGCGTCCCAGCAGCCACGGCCCGCCGCTTCGCTCCAGCACGCGCTCGAAATAGCCGAGATATTTTTGCGGGCGGCGCTGCCAGAACTCGCGGCTGTAGCGCTTCGCTTCCTTGCGCTGCTGCTCGTAATAGAGCGCCGAGGCAATCGGATGGTGGGTGTTGTGCACCTCCTCCACGAAGTCGGCGATGGTGAGCTGGAGCTGGTGCGACCCAGAGCCGGCCCTGCTCGTTCTTCGGCGCAAGCCCATGCCGCGGGCCGAGATACTGAAGGATGTTCGCGGTCTGGCCGATCATCAGCCGCCCGGCCTTGAGGAACGGCGGCGCAAAGGGCGGATGCGTCCAGCCGCCTGTTGCCGAGCAGCGCGACCAGCTTATCCTCGCCGCCCTCCGCCGCGCCACGTCGACATAGGATCGCACCCGCCTCTTCAAGCGCCAGGCGGATGAACTCGCCACGTCCCTGGATCTCCGGCCAGTAATAGAGCTCGTAGCGCATGGATCATGCCTCCCGTGTGTCGTGGCGCGCCTTGTCGCACCCGGTGTCGCCGTGGCGCAGGCATGGCGTGCCTTAACGTGCCGCTTTAAGAACGTCACATTGCACAACGCGACCGAAGCATCGCAGGTGACATGCAGCCATGACAACGCGATGCCGACTGACCCGCAGATCCGTCCTCGGCGGCGCCGCCGCCCTGGCGCTGCCGTCGCTGATCGGCCGCGCCGCCGGCCAGGAGGCCGTCGACCTCGCCGCCGCCAAGAAAGAAGGCCGGGTCGTCGTCTACACCTCGGCGCCGCTCGGCGCCGCGCAGAAGATCGCGACCGCGTTCCAGGCGAAATACGGCATCCCGGTCGAGCTGTTCCGCACCGGCGGCGTGCAGGTGCTGCGGCGGTTCATGATGGAGCAGGATGCCGGGCGGCCGCGGCGCCGACGTGCTGGTGTCGTCGGACCTCTCCGCGGTGCACGACCTCATGGCCAAAGGCAGCTTCGTGCCGTTCAAGCCGTTGGAAATCGACAAGGTGCCGGCGGCGTTCAACGAGCCGACCGGCCTCTATGTCGCGCAGCGCATGAGCATCATCTCGATCTACGGGCGCACCGACCTCGTCCCGCCCGACCAGATGCCGAAGACCTGGACCGACCTCGCCGATCCGAAATTCAAGGGCAAGCTCGTGATGACCAATCCGAACTTCACCTCGCTGCAGGTCGCGGTGGTCGCCATGCTGTCGCGCGCGCACGGCTGGGAATTCTTCGAGCGGCTCAACAAGAACGACGTCATGATCGTGCAAGGCAACGAGCAGGCGCTCAATCTGGCGAAGACCGGCGAGCGCCCGATCGTCGCCGGCGGCGACAGCCAATATGCCAGCGGCGCGCGGCTGCAGGGCCACAAGATCGACAACACCTTCCCGGCCGACGGCACCTTCGCGGTGCCCTCGACCACGTCGGTGGTGAAGGGCTCGCGCAATCCGAACGCCGCCAAGCTGATGGCCGAGTTCACGCTCAGCATCGAAGCGCAGAAGCTGTGGCCGGAAAGCGGCGTCTATGCCGCGCGCACCGACGTCGAGCCGCCGCTCGGCAGCCCGCCGATCGACAAGATCAAGGTGTCGTCGATCGACTACGACGTATCTGAAGGCCAATTCGGCGGCGGTGAAGAAGCGCTTCAGCGAGATCTTCTCGATCTAGTCGCATGGTCCCGAAAAGTGGAACCGGTTTCCCGCCTTCGCGAAGCCCGCTTCGGCGGGCAAAAGGGCGGGAAAAGATCATGCTCAAACAAAAGAGCGAGAGCCTGATCCGATTCAATCGAATCGGATCAGGCTCTAATAGCCGAGCGGAGCCCGGCACGATCAGGTCATTTCCTTTGACCGGACCTTGCGAATTACGATCACGAGATAGTGGGCGGCCAACCCTGCGGCACTGATCACCAAGAAGACGTTCAGGAAGGACTGGGCGTCGCTGAACAGTGGATGCCGGGCACTGCCCATAACAAGATTGAAGATTTGGAGCAGGAGGATGATGGCCCAGGCGGCGCCGATCAGCAGCGTGGCCCTGAAAGTCATGGCCTTGGCCATGGCCTGTCGGAGTTCGCTGCGGCTGATCCGTTGTTCCGTGCGCGGCGCACCGGCAAGCACCGGCTGCATGCGTCGCAGATTTCGTTTAAGCGCCAGCACCAGGGCGAGGAACATCGGAACCAAAGTCAGCAAGGCCATGGCAATCATCTCGGGCCCCGTCGGCAGGTCTTGATCGGCGCTAAAGGCCCACACAAGCGCCGCAACCGCGACCGTCCAGAGCAGAATGCCGGCTGTAATCACAGCAACCCTCAGCATTGGCCGGCGAGGCGTGATGATGGCGAGGAGCTGCGCCTTCTGACTATCGTTCACCAGATAGTGGCTGCTTTGGCCGAATATCCAAGGGTTCGGCGCCTGGAAGATGTGGCCGCCCGCAACACGCTTGAACAGCGCCGATTCGATATCACTGACGTACAACATGGCTTTCTCCCCTTGCGATGGTCGTATGCCGGTTAGTCGCATGCGCGGAGGATCGGTTCTGTGATCGCCGTCACAGTCTGGCGGTTTTGACCGGCTGGGCGCCGCGTTTCGCGCTGGGCCTACCAAAAGGCCTAAACGGCGGCTGTGAAGAAGCGCTTCAGCGAGCTCTTTTCGATCTAGTAGGCGGTTCAGAAGTCGCCCGCCGTGCGGCCGGCAAAGGCGTCTGCAGCACGGAGTGCGAACTTCGGAGTTCGGGACACTGGGGGCTCTACCTATTTCGGAAAACAGCTTTAGGATTGAGCGATCCGAACCACGGAAGGCCGGACCATGGACGACGTCACCACCGTTACTCAGGCAGACACGCACGCGCTGCCGCTCGCACGCATCGGGCTCATCATCCCGTCGGTCAACACGTTCAGCGAGCCGCAGTTCAACCGGTTCGCGCCCCAGGGCCTCGGCATCCACGTGGCGCGGGCGCGCGTGGCCGGCCCATGGAAGCGGCCGCTGCCGGAGATGGCGGGAGAGATCGCGACCTCGGCGCAGCTCCTCGCCGACTGCGCGCCGGACCTGATCGTCTTCCACTGCACCGACACGTCGATGTCGCAGGGGCCGCAGGGCGAAGGCAAGATCCTCGACATCGTGCGCGATGCCACCGGCATCGATGCGCTCGCCACCAGCCGCCTGGTGCTCGAGGCACTGCAGGTGCTCGGCCTCAAGCGCGTCGCGCTGCTCACGCCCTACAAGAGCAACAAGTCGATCGTCGACTACCTCAGCGCCGCCGGCGTCGAGGTCGTACGCGACGTGGCGCTGAAGCTCGAGCCGCTCGACTTCGGCAACATCACGCCGGCACAATGGGCGGCGCTCGCGCAGGAGAACGACGGGGAGGACGTCGACGGCATGTTTCTGTCCTGCACCAACACCACCCAGATCGAAGCCATCGCCGACATCGAGCGCCGTCTCGGCAAGCCGGTGGTCAACTCGAACCAGGCCGTGCTCTGGGGTTGTCTGCGCAGGCTCGGCGCCGCGCTCGCCCCGCTGCCGGCGATGCCGGAGCTCGGGCGGCTGATGAAGCATATGTGAGTCACCCGGAGACGGGTACGGTCGCGACGCAACTGAACGACAGAGCGACCACGGGAGGATGTTTATGGCGACCGCTCTCAGCCGCATCGTCGGCCTGGTCCTTGCCCTGTTCGCGTTCGCCCCAGCGGCAACCGCGCAGACCTATCCCAGCCGTTCCATCACCCTGATCGTGCCGTTTGCCCCCGGCGGGCCGGCCGACGTGCTCGGCCGCGTCATCGGACAGAAGCTCGGCGAGGAGCTTGGCCAGCAAGTGATCATCGACAACCGCTCGGGCGCCAACACCATTGTCGGCGCGCAAGCGGCGGCGCGCGCCAAGCCCGACGGCTACACGCTGCTGCTTGCCATCGACGGCACGCTGGTGATGAACCCGTTCCTTTATACCAAGCTGCCCTACGACCCGTTCAAGGATTTCGAGCCCATCACGCTGGTCGCCGCGGTGCCGTCCGCCATCACCGCCGCCATCACGACCCCGGTGAGCACGCTGAAGGACATCGTCGACATCGAGAAGGCGAAGCCCGGCACGCTCCAGATCGGGGTGAGCACGCCCACCTCGCAGGTCGCGATCGGGCTCTTGAACATGCGTGCCGGTATCAAGCTCACGATGATCCCCTATCGCGGCGGCACCACCCAGATCACCAGCATGCTCGCCGGCGATATTCCGATCGGGCACGAGAGCGTGAACGTGTCGTTGCCGCTCCACCGCGAAAAGAAGATCAAGATCATTGCGCTGACCGGCCAGAAGCGGCTGGAGCTGGCGCCGGAAATCCCGACCATCGCGGAAACCTTTCCCGGCTTCGACATGGGGATCTGGCAGAGCGTGGTCGCACCCGCCGGCACGCCGAAGGAGATCGTGACGAGGCTGCACGCCGCGATCAACAAGGTGCTGGCAATGCCGGATGTTCGCGACCATCTCATCAAGGTCGGGATCCAGCCCTCCGGCAGCCAGAGCCCGGAGGAGTTCGCGGCATTCATGCGCTCCCAGGCGCAGACGCGCAGCGAGGTCATCAAGGCGGTCGGGATCAAGATCGAGTAAAGGTCGGCGCTCTCGTGGTGCGATTCTAACATTCGCATCCCGTTTCAGCAGGCGACTTTGAGAATGTTAGAAAGTTGCATAGCGTAGGCATCTGCGGATGAACGCAATGGCCAAAAGGACGTCCAAGAAGTCGGCGAAGGTCGCTACGAAGGCCGCCGCCAAGCGGGTCGATGCGAGGGCCAAGCCGCGCAAGACGGCGCCGAAGTCGCAGCCCCGCAAGGTCGCCAAACCGACGCTCCTCGCAGGCGGCAACCCTCAGATCGCGAAGGCCGACGGCGACGCCCCGGTGCAGGCCTACATCGCAGCCATGCCGGACTGGAAACGGGACGTCGGGCGCCGCCTCGACGCGCTCATCGTGCGCACTGTCCCCGGCGTGCACAAGGCGGTCAAATGGAACTCACCCTTCTATGGCCTCGAGGGCGAAGGCTGGTTCCTCAGCTTTCATTGCTTCACGAAGTACGTGAAGGTGGCTTTCTTCCGCGGCACGTCGCTGCGTCCTCTTCCTCCCGGCGAATCCAAGAGCAAGGACACGCGCTACCTCGATATCAATGAGGGACCAACTCGACGAGGCGCAGTTCGCCGCGTGGGTGAAGCAAGCGAGCCTTTTGCCCGGCGAACGAATGTGAGCGGGACGTCGCGAGGTGCGTGCGTGAGCGGACGCCTAGCCATCGACCAGCGCGTCTCGGCGTGCGGCGATCGCGCTTGCGATCACCTGCTCGGTCGGGCCGACAATCCACTCGTGTGCCCAAACCGCAATCACGGCGTTCACCTGCGCTGGCGTAACGTTCCAGAGTTCAGTTTGGTGGCGCCCGACGAGAACGAGATTCCGCGAGATGGGAGCGAGCACGTACGCCGACGGGTCTCGCAGGCAACTTGGCGGAGCATTCACATAACCATCCGCTGCCCATCCAACAGCACGATCGGCCATCACAAAAAACTCGCCATCGGGCGCGCGTAGTGTGAACCATCGCAACCGCGGGAAGAAGCGCACTTGAAAATAATGCGCCTGAATGTGAACCGATTCGAGGAAGTTGGCCGGATCGTCGTAGTCTGGCGTCCAGCCATCTCTCATGGTGGCCTGCAAATCCGTTCCATGAGCAAACGTGCGAATGCCGAGCGTCGGATGAATCATCCGAATATCTCGCTTTGGGTCCGTCGCGTTCATCAAACCCTTTGGAGGTGGCTCAGCCATCTGCCGGTCCGTATCCGCGAACCCCATCTTGGCCCATTCGCTGAAGAGCTGCTGCATTGGGAGGGAACGAGCCGCTGCCCAAGCGAGGTACCGTGTTAGCGCGGGCGGCAAGGAGCCACCGCTTCCGCATGGTCGCAGGCATACCTCTCGCATCGCCTCCCCGAGAAATTGTAGGTTCCCCCGGCATCAGCGACAAATGACTGCTTATTCTAAAGTGACGGGCGAGCGACAACAACCACGAAGAAAGCGACAACCATGAAGAAGACGAAGAGCGGCGCCAAGGAAGCAAAAGCGGGAGACTCTCCCTCCCGGCTGATCGATGCGAGAATCAAGGAGCTGGGCGACTGGCGAGGCGAGATGCTGGCCCGGGTCCGAAGTTCATAAAACAAGCCGACCCCGACGTGGTCGAGGACGTGAAATGGAAAAAGCCGTCGAACGCGATGCGAGGGGTTCCGGTGTGGGAGCACGCCGGCATCATCTGCACCGGCGAGACCTACAAGGCTGTCGTGAAGCTGACCTTCGCCAACGGCGCCGCGCTGGCGGACCCTTCAGGGATCTTCAACTCCAGCCTCGAAGGCAACGTGAGACGTGCCATCGATATCCGCGAGGGCGACAAGATCGATGAGAAGGCGTTGAAGGCGCTCATTCGCGCCGCCGTGGCGCTGAACGCGTCGAAGCAAGCGACCGCTCGCCCGGTCCGCTCTCAGAAGAAACCAAAGCGCGCTTGAGGAGCGTCCTGAAACCGGCCTCGTCCATCCGCGCCCGGTGGTCCGATTCTCACATTCGCATCCCATTTCGGCGGGCGACTTTGCGAATGTTAGAATCAAAGGATCACTGGCAAGCATATGTTGCCAGTGGAGTTTTGGATTTTGCATTCGCGCTGTGAGCCCGCTGCCAGGTCGGTCGCGAATGTCAAATCCACCCGCTAGCGCGGCGGGACCTCGATCGGATTGCAGTTGCGGCGGCCCGCCGAGATGCATTCGTCGGCGCGCCGGGCGTCGAGCATCGCACCTGAGATCCAGACGCCGATCCCGACCAGTGCCGCAAAGATCAGGAGCAGCACGATGTTCGTGATCGTACGCTCGCGGTCCTCCGCCCTGCGGGCGTCCGCCCGTTCGTCGCTCTGCTTTTCTTGTTCGTCCATGTCCACGCAGCAGCGAGACCCGGCGATCAGACCGTCGCCATGGTCTCCTTCACCTTCGCGACCAGTTGCTTGAGCGTGAAGGGCTTGGCCAGGAAGTTATAGTCGTCGGGGTCGGGCAGGCTCTTCTGGAACGCGTCCTCGGCATAGCCCGAGACGAAGATGATCTTGGTCTCCGGATTTTTCTTGCGCAATTCCTTGAGCAGCGTCGGCCCGTCCATCTCCGGCATCACCACGTCGGACACCACGAGATCGACCTTGCCGCCCTCGCGATCGAGCACTTCCATCGCCTCGACGCCGTTGCCGGCCTCGATCACGGTGTAGCCGCGTGACGTGAGGCCCCGCGCGTTAAGCGCGCGCAGCCCCTCCTCGTCCTCGACCAGCAGGATGACGCCCTGCCCGGTGAGGTCGGCGGCGGTCTTCATCACGTCTTCGGCGGCGGAGAGCGCGCCGGCGAGCGCCGGAGCCGTGGTCTCGGGCAGTTGCGGCGGCTGCACGTCGTCAGCGGCCGGG